>CAYWRU010000001.1:0-174705 GCA_964460795.1 uncultured bacterium
CGCTGTGCGTTAATCTCGACCTTCTTGAGCCGAATGAACATCTTCCATTCTTGCAACATCTGGCCGGCTACAGCCAAGTACGGCTGCGCCTTGGCCTTGTCGCCAAGACTAACGCCGCCATGTGTGGATTGTAGGTCATTACGCAGATAGTGCTGGGCGGCGATACGCATAAGATTACCGCATGTCCCCATTAGCCAGTTGTACCGGAATGGGTAGTCATGCGCGTTAAAGCGAGCCACAGGCGGCGGTGTTTCATTCCATTCGCGCAGTGCCTGCACCATAGCGTGGATGATCTCAGTATCGTCGTATTCAACCTGGTCTAACAGATTGTTTTCGACCATAGTATCGCGCATCTGTAGGCGGATTTCTTGAATCGTCAGCGGCCCTGGGTCGTCGCACTGTCCTGAGGTAATGCCGTATAGCGTTCGCTCGTTACTAAGCAGTCCGGTATCGATGTAGACGATATCGCCGTCAGCGTTCTTTACAGCCACGTTCACGTTATAAATGCCGGCCTGTTTATACACAGTCGTAGGTAGCGTGAACGTAACAGTATCAGCGCTGTCTTCGACAAGTTCGGCCTCGATGGTCGCAATAGGATACTCGCCAAATACGTCCTGCATGCGCACTTCGAACGTAGCATCGACTAGTTCGCTTACGTCAATCGGGTTACCGCTTTTATCGCGAAGTTCCCAATTGACCACAGACGCCTTGCCGCGCTGCGAAAGCACGGTGCGTGTTTTCATCTTTACCGTGCAGCCGTCAGCTACAGCATCAACCGGCACAGCTTCGAGCAATTCGTCTTCGGATGCCATTATTCGGCCCTCAGGATAAACGGACTGTCTAAATCAACGTCAGGTAGCTCGACAGTCTGGCCGGCTAGCTTGTGCGTACAGTCACTAAGGAATTCGATCATGCCTTTGCGTACAAAGCTATGGCAGACGCGTTTACTGCCTTTATTGGGCGTCGATGTGCACAACACAGACGGCGAAATCGTAGGCGCTTCTAAATTACCATCACACGTCCAGCTATCGCTTATTTGATGGTAACTGTCGCAGCCTGGGCACTTAAACGTCCAACCGAGTTTGCTTCCATCTACGTGTAGCTTAATGCGCGCCAGCTTTGACATAGTTTGACCTTAAACGCAAAAAGGGCGGGGCGGAAAAACCGCCCGCCCTTTGCGGATCGTCCTAGTCAAACCATCATTAGATGGATGTTTCGGTGCACGGCGTAGCTACGTCGAGCGTTGCGTTATCGCAGATGAGCGTGACAGTTTGGCCGTCAGTTTCATCGAACAAAAACACAGCCGGCGTATTGATGATCGCAAGCAAGCGACCACCGGTGTCGTTCGTGCCGTCGAGGGCGCGAATGAGACCTTTAACGTGGTGCTGGCTGGTGTTGCGCTGGTTGCGTACAACAGCCTCACGAATATCGCCGAAGACAGTAACTTCTTCGTCGGCGGCAAGTTCCCGACCGTGTGGCGGCAGGAAGCCGAACTTCATCGTTTGACCCGACACGTTGCGAACGGTCGAGTAAAGGCAGGCAGTTTCAAAAGCCATGGTAGTTCCTCGTATTTCTTAAGCTAGTCCGCAACAGTCATTACTGAGCGTTACGAGCCATAGCTTCGGCTTCAGCCGTCTTGATGGCAAGGGTGGAAAGGTAAATTTCCGGTTGGTGGGCGTAAGCGTACGCCTTTTCAAGCGCTTCGCTGTGAGCCGAGGCCGTCTTAGTGTTCTGGGACACTACACGATCAAGGTCAGCCGAAGCTTGAGCGAACGGGCCGGCCGAAGCCGCCTTAACCGCCGGTTGCTGCGAAACTTCATCAAGCTTCCAGCCAAGGGCGTACAGTTCTTGTGCTTCTTCTGGCGTAGCCGGCGAAAAGCCAAACGACGCCATCTTGTTCATGAAACAATCATAGTCGACGTTGCCGGCGATCACGTTGATCGCGGTGTCGAGATCAGGCAGCATTGGCGTATTAGTGTCGGACATGTCGTCCTCCGTATGTTTGTTGGTCGTGCCGCTTCTATGCCGGCTTCGGTCAAGGTTTTAGGAGCGGGGGCTCATACTCACCGGGCCGGCATAGAAGCGGCACCCCTGGCCGGAGCCAGGGATGCGCTGTTATTACACGAACTGGGCAATCGCGAGGCCCGAGGTATGACCGATGGTCGCACCCGAGGTTTGATACGCGAAGAATTCCAGCATGTAGGCTTCACGACGAATATACATCGTCGTTTGTTCAAGCTCGAAGTGCTTGCCGATGAACTTCGGATCAGCGAACTGATACATGAAGTTGTTAGCGACAATGTCCTTCTTGATCGTGATGATCCAGCGCTTGCCCATGAAGTCCTGGAGCGACCAGCCGTTGCGCATAATGTCAGCGCTGATGTCGCCGCCCATTTCGTCGTAGCCGAACTTGCACACTTCCTTGATGGTAATGTTGTTCAGCAGGATCGTGTGGGCTTCCAGGTTGGAAGGCGTCGACGGCATGATCTTCATGGCATCCCAGAGGGTGTCACGCGAGATGTTACCGGCGATTTGTTCCCATTGGACAGTACCGGAGGTCGCGACCGTCGTGCCGGCCGAACCGCCGCACGCCGTCTTGACAGCCGTAATGAACTTGGAGTCCTCTTCCGCGAGCATGTCCTTGATCGCGTTGTCGCTGAGCACTTGGCGGATATCCATCTGCCATGTGCGCAGTTCATCGACGTCTTTCGTGAACCGTGGTGTTACGATACGGTCCATCATGACCAAGTATCGCGAGCCGCGGATGTAAAGATTCATCGGGAGGGTAGCGAAAGGAATCGTCAAAGCAGCCGGGGAATCCGGTTCCTTGTCGATGACCTTCACTGGTTTATCTGTACCAACTTGACGATCGAGTTCATCGTTCGACAATGGCAGCGGCGGCATAATGCGCCGGAAGAAGCCGTCTTCGCGCATCTTGGTACGGGTGAAAGCGTTGACAGCGTCTTCCGCTTGCTTCACCAGTCCAGGATCGTTGGACGAGAGCTTCTCGAAAAGGGCGTTATTAGCCGCCCGCGTTTCGTCCTGAGTCAGGATCGCACTCATCACAGCACCTCTATATGCTTGTGTTAAACTTCCGTGTTAAAGCGACGAGTCGCTTGCTGTCTCAGTTATTAGGCCGAGGCAGGCAGGTAAACCGGCCAGAAGGCGACAGCCGACTTGCCGTGACTGTTAGTGTAGCCGGCGCGCGACACAACGCCAACGATGGCATTCGTGTATTGCGTCCCGCCACGGGCGACCTTACCGGCATCGCTGCCAGTGCCAGTAGCCGAAGTGAGCAAGTCGTTCGGTACGTACGACGAAACCGAACCGGTAAATTCGGTCGTTTCCAGTTCGTAAGCACCGATAGCTACGAGAGCTACCATCTTGCCGATAGGGGCAACCGGAACCCAGGCGCCGGCTTCGCTAGCGGGATCGCCGCCGTAGTTGGAAACGTCCGCGTCGTTCGAGCTAACGAACAAGAACAGCGGCATTTGCGCGCCCGACACACCGTATTTGAATGTGCCGTCGCTGTGAACGTGAACGCAACGTCCGGCGTACGCTGTGGTCAGCGTAGCGAGGTCGGTGGCGTTGAATTTCGCGTCATAGTCCACAGCGTTCGGCCGAGGCCAGCCCTTACGGGCATCCAACGTGTGGGTCGTCATCGAGGTAGGCAGAGCCATGGAAATCCTCCGTGAATATGGCCGAGGCCATTTACATTACAAGTTAGCTGCGCTGATTATAGCCAGGCAGTAGGATGGACATAAAGGCGACATCTGCATCCGAACGCTCGCCTTCGCCCATACGGCGACCGACGTAGTTCGATTGCTTCGTCACTTTCTTATCTTCAACCGGCTGGGCAGTGCCCATGGTCGAAGCTACTTTTTCGGACGCAGTCTTCGCACGGCCCTCGGCCTCGCGATAGAGGTCCAAGACGTTGCTCAGAACATCGAGAGCCATTTTGTGGTTCGAAAGTTCGACGGACGCCTGTTTCTGATCGGACTCGCTGATTAGTCCGGCCTGCTTGAGCTTCGTGACCAGTGCGGGCACAATCTCAGCAGCGGCCTTTTCCGACGCACGCTTCTCGTTTACGAGTTTAGCGGCAACGGCCAAAGCCTGGTTAGCCGTCTTGGTGAACCCAAGGGCTTTCTGTTGCAAATCAACGCTCATGGAAATCCTCCGTATTGAATCCGGGGGCCAAAGCCCCCGGTTCGAGCTTAACGATTGTTGGCCGAGATAAGTTCCATCAGGTGGTTCTTGACCTTGGCGTACTTAGCGCGGTCAGCTGCCGTCTTGGCTTGCCAGATCGGCTTACGTCGAGCGCTAGCCGCCTTGCCGGCCATCGGGTCCATCGGAGGCCCGCCGGCGCCCGCAGGCGCACCAGCTGCTTCCGGTGGCATTCCGCCAGCCGCCTCAGGAGGCATGCCGCCGGCTTCCGGCCCACCTTCCGCTCCGCCACCGGCACCGCCGGCGATCAGTTGCAGAAGGTCTTCCGGCGTCATACCGGTCTCTTGCAGGATTTGAGCAAGCATCTGAAGGTCTTCCGGCGACGCTTGACCGCCGCCAGCTTCCGGACCGGCGGCGCCGGCCATCGGATCACCACCGGCAGCCTCAGCCGGCATTTCCCCGCCACCACCTGCTTCAGGCGCAGGAGCCTCATCACCATCTGGTTCGCCTTCTTCGGCTTGCTTTTGGCGAGCAGCGAAGTAGCTGTTCAGATATTCGGCCGTCTTAACCGCGCGTTCCTCGGCAGCGAGTACTGTGTCGGCCAAGCTGCTGACAACAAGCGCGTCAACGGCTTGTTTGTCTTGCATCGGCACATTGTCTTCGACCGGCTGCTCAACGGCAGTCGCAACCTTTGCTGGTGCGACAGGCGCCTGAGCAGCGGCCGGCTTTGGGCTGGAAGCCGTCTTCTTGTGCTCATCGGCTGTGACCACGAGAGTAGCGAGCAAGTCGTTACCTTCCGCGGAAGCCTTCTTGCAGAGCGCATCGAAGTAAGCGTAAGTCGACGAATACTTCGAACCGTCAAGTTCGTCGTTGTCGGTACGCGCCGGGTGCGAGGAGCCTGGGTCTTCCTTGCCGCCCTTTACTTTGTCAGTTTCAGCCGCCGGGTCTTCGCCGGTCGACTTGCTCGTGATGCCTACATCAAGCTGGACGCTGTCTTGACCACCTGGTGTGCCGGCCGATGTATTATCAACGGCGGCAGTCGTGTGATCTTCCTTAACGTCTTCCGAGTTTTCGCTAGAGCGCGAACCTTCGGTAGCTTTTTGAAGACGGTCATCCACGTCCTTAACAGGGTGCGTGGTGGAGCCGCCGATGCTTCCCGGCTCCGAAAGAGTTTCGGCCGCTTTAATGGAACCCGCGTCCAACGAACGAAGCAAGTCGTCGATGGTGAGGGCCACGTTGGCCTGTTTCGTTCGCTGAGTAGCGTTACTCATTCCTTAAATCCTCCGGTATATGGCATCCTGCCGCGATTGCTCAGCGACACTGAACACAATTTTGCAGGACAGCCAAACGAGATGTCAATTGGACTTCATTGTTTCGCGACGAAGTTGTCACGGCAACACAGGCGATTTTGTACAGAGCGTACTGCCGAGCAAGCTGCTCGGCCGCTTCTGATACTTTAACGACCGCAGCAGATTTAGTCATCTGCTGTGGGCCGATTCCGCGTACAGCCGCCAGCGCTGCACGATTGTGAACTGCAGACTGATCGATGGAGTAGGCGTCAGAATGCTGACCGGCCCATTTCACCGTAGTCATAAAACCAGCCGGAATTCCGTGTACCGGAATGTACGGACTGTCATAGATCATCGTCTCAAAGTCGGCGTCAACAAGCAACCGACCATAAACGCCGGGAAGCGCCGCCTCCACCTGGGCGGCCTTTTCCTGCAGCGCTTCAACCGGCGTACCGGTCGAAAGGCTAAGGAACTCGACTACAGGCAAGCATAGCTTTCCGGCCAAAGTGCCCCAAGTCGTGCCGTTCCACGTGTTGGCCGACTTCTGGAACGACTCCAAAAGGCCGGCAGGCTGAACGGACGGATGAAAAGCCCGGCTCATGGAGATATCCACTTGCGACGGGGCCAATCGAACCTGGGTGTCGGCTTCGGCCAAAGCATGCGCGGCCTTGATTTGCCGGTTGTACCATTCGGCCCGAGCCGCATCGTCACCGAGAGTGAGAGGCGACCGGTCATAAAGACCGTACATTTCCGCCAGGGCGGCGCCGCCCATGACTTCGCCTGACGCGGCTTTTTGCAGGTAAGTAGCCAAACCGCCGTATGCTCCGCGGTCAGCGGGCCGGATTACTTCAGAGATGTCGAAGTAGCCGCAGTTCGGGTTGTTTACGTGCAGGACGTGACCGTCAAAGGCGACCTTTGTCAGGTTGTGCTTGCAGCCGCCGTATTTGCAGGTGTCGTCGTCGCAGTATTCGGCTCGAGTTTTGGCTTTATTGCCGCAGCCGCTGCATACGTCGTACGCCACCTTGCAGGCCATAGACCACGGAATGTCTTCTCCGGCATTGACCCGTTCGGCCAAGTCGGCGTCGTACAGATTACCGTGACGTACGGCCGCTTCCTTGCTTCCGTTAACGGAAACCAGGAGTTCGATACGCCGCATGTCCTTGTTGTAGTGCGACAGCTTAACGTCGCCGTAGGACTTTTCCGGCTCTTTGTTCTTGTGGTGCTTATAGACTTTCGCGTCTTTTACAAACGTGTGGTGCTGGGCTTCGCAGGTCTTTTCATCAAAGCCGTCGCCGTTGCGGTTCGAACCGTAGCCCTCTGTGGAGCCGACGGCGTTAAGGTGAACCGGAAACTCGTCCTTGGCGAACTTAATGCCGGACTTGAGAATCTCGTCAACGAAAGCGGCGCCGGCGCGCTTTTCCAGCGCTTTCCGGTCTTGTCCGATTAGGCCGCGGCTGGAGACCTTAACAAGCTCAGCGGAGCGCTGGCCGTAGTCCCAGTCGTTTGCGCCAAATACTTTGAAAAGCATGTTATTCCGCCTGTTGCTTAGCCATTGCTTCGAGCGCCTCACGACTCTTGTTACCGCTGCCGTACTCGTTCAGTACATATTGAGCAGCCGGCAGACCAAGGTAAGTGGCCCCGCGTAGGCCCCAGCGAGCCTTGGGAGAGAAGCGCTTGCCCATATAACGCAGAGCCTCGTTACCTAGCCCAGGCGCAGCCTTTACCTTGCCGGCAGCGTCAGCCATATATCCGGTCATAGAAGTCGGATCGGACTTCTTGCCTTTGATCAGGTCAATGATCGACCGAAGCGGATTGTTGGTCTCGCCGCCAATGTTGCTGCGAATGGCGCTTGTAAGCTTTGAATCAGCTGTGCCGGTATTTACCTTGTGAATGTTGTTCCGGATATCGTCGACCGAGTCGCCGATGATCGAGCCAAGCCCGCCCTTCTCTTTGCCGTTTACGTGCGTATCGTAAAGCGATTGAGCGCCGTGCAGCGGCACATTGGGATTCTCTCCCATTTGACCGGCGTGACGTGCAGTGGACGATAGCATATCGATGCCCATCAGTCCCGTGAGAATCGGATGATTGCTCATGTATCCTTTGATGCCGGAACCAACCGTATCAGCCGCGCGCTGTACCGGATTGCGCCGTAGCGATTCGTCAGCCAACTGCGCCGCGTCCAGTTCTACCTGCTTACCGTGAAGCGGGAACTTGATAGGCATGTTGAATTTCTTGTCCGGACCGAACAAGGCTTCGGGCAACTTAGTAGCGGCCATGGAGCCGCCAAGACCAAGAGCGCCACCGGCAAGGGCGCCGGTGAGGATGTTGTGACCGGTCTGCCGCTCTTCCTTGCGTCGACCAAGGCTGGACAATCCACCGAAAGCCGCACCGCCTGCGCCGCCGATAAGCGTCGAAGCTAGGATTGGG
Source organism: uncultured bacterium (assembly GCA_964460795.1). Classification (GTDB taxonomy): domain Bacteria; phylum Omnitrophota; class Omnitrophia; order Omnitrophales; family Aquincolibacteriaceae; genus CAZOOM01. The sequence continues at coordinate 7,881 of CAYWRU010000001.1, forward strand.
TTCTCTTTGATTGTGTCCAAAATGCCGGCCGACTTAGTCTTACCGGCTTCCTTGAGACGACGGATTTCAAGTCCGGCGATGCGGCGAATAGCCAGCTTTTCAGCTGCCTCTTTCACAGTGCTGCCGAGTAAGTTACTTAGCACTTCCATGTCCTTCTCCACCCATGCCCTGGTTCTTGGCAATCGTGTTTTCGATGTTGGCTGTTTCCGCGGCTTCGAACGGCTCGATCTTGCCGCCCTGGGCCAGCCACTTCTGCAGAAGCGGTCGAATCACGGCCGGCTGCGTAGAAGTACGCGGGGCCAGCTGCGAAATCGAATTATACGCTTCAAGGATCTCGTTTGGGTCGTATCCGCTGATAACGTCGTCATTAGCCATAAAGTCCGTCAGCATGGCTTTGGCGCGAATCGTACGAAGCTTGTCTTCGTGGTCAGGGTCGGTCAGCTGGCCCTCGTAGTCCTTAACAAGGTCCTGTGTGGTCTTCGGCTGAGGAGCCGCGCCTCGCAGGCTGTTCTGCATCATACCGCCCAAAGCGCCCATAATCAGGTTATTGGACTTTTTGCTCAGAACAGACTTAACTTCTTGCTTTGGCTCTTCTGCAGGGGCAGGGGCCTCGCCCACAGCTTGGGCCATTTTGTGTAAGGCTGCGTCAGACTCAATACGTAGTCGCTGTAAACGGTTCGTCTCTTCGGCTGCTTTAATCGCAGCACCAAAGCTACAGTAAGGTTCGAGCGTACGGTCGACGCAGTAATGCTTCGGATTCTTGCGATCAGCGGCTTCCTTAATGCGGTTCAGTCCGTGTCGCGATTCGAGATATCCGAGAATCGCTTCGCCTGGTGTTCCAAACATGAGAACTGCGTTCGCCGCTACGGCGCCGTAAGGCAAGCGGTCGTACGAGGCCTGTTTGAAATAACCGGCTACGCGTTGCACGTGGTACTGGAAGGCGTCTTTGCTTTCCAGGTATTCGAGTTCAAGAAGCTGGCGGTCAGCGCCGGCCTTGGTGTAAGCAGCGTATTTCTGGCTGTAGGTTTGCGTGGCCTCAGGCGCGGCAGCAGCTTTGACGGCCGGTTCGCGGATAGAGTCCAGGTATTGGCGATGCGCCACTACGTCGTCAAGACGCGGGCCGCTTGGAGCATGGTCGTAAATGGCCGATACCACGGCATCGCGAGCAGCGGCCGACTTTTGCTTCAGACTGTCCAACGCGGAAGTCGGGTACAGAATGGAAATGGCGCGCTCGGGGCTAGCAAGTTCGAACGACGCCATCTTGTCCAAGATGTCGTGGTGCGACTCCCGTTGGTATGTAAGCCGGCCGGCGTTATACGCTTCGCACACGCGCTTGACCATTTCGGGTCCAAGGCCGTACTGTTGCGCAACCTTAACAGCCGCGTCAGTCGGAGAATGGCCCTCATCGTCAACCAGCGTGGTTACGTCCCTGGCCGCTTTGAGCAATCGGTCTTCAGCTTCTTTGCTCAGCAACTTGGTCATTTTTGCTCCTCGTCCTCTTTAACCTTGCGCTTACGCGGCGGCGGCAATTTGAGAGTTGCCAATTCTTTCAGGTCGTCAGGTACCCGCCCATCAGTTAATCGTAACGCTTCGTCTGACCGAAGTTCGACAGCAGAGCCGGTAAATTCGGCACCAATTGTTCCTTCAGCCTTCGATTGCACCGTAAGGCCAGCAATAAACTTGATCTCGGACATAAGCGAGATCGCGGTTTGCTCAAGGTCGGTTTTATTGGAATCGCCCTGTTCAATCGTGTATTCCAGGTTTCGAACGTCGTTAACGACGGAGAACAACTGGATGACGTTGAACTTATTGATTTCAAAAAATTGAGCGGCTTGCAGCGATCGACGCTTAAGTGTACGAGTTAGCTGACGTTCCCAGTATCGAGAAACATCCTTGGTATCGCTAGGCCGATCGTGCGGATCGCACATGTGTAGAAGCTCATCGGCCACAGCCGGACCGCCAAAGTAGGCGAAAAGCTTGGCACAGAACTCGAAACCCATGTCGTCCACCCCGCGAGTCATAGCCGGATAGAGGGCGGTACGCTGAACCCAGTCGCGAGATGTAAGCCGATCCCGCACGTTGTAAAAAAGGGCCTCATAGGCCGCAATCGTGTCTGGGAGCGTATTCAAACCGGCAGCGATAGTTGCATCGTCTTGGCCGGCCAACAGCCGAGTTTCGATGGTCGTCTTTAGCTGCAGATCGTCAGCGTTGTAGATATCGTGGGCGTAGTACAGGCCTGGATCGAAAGCGAATAGCTCGATTCGCTCGTCCGGCTCCATATTGTTCCACAGGTACAGAAAGCGACGAGCGCGAACTGTAATCGGGTCATCGCCTTTGCTAGCTCGTTTTTCTTCCCTAACCAGAGTCTGAGCCCGGTCGAAGCGCCAATTAAGAGGGCGCCGCGGATTGAACCGCTGGAAGTCGGCTATTGATAGTTTGACAGGCATAGCTTCCTTGCTACTTTACGAACGCGCGTTCACTATGTCCCAAGGTCGCTGCTCGTCAGGTAGCCGACGCTAAATGTCTTAGACGTAATACCGGTAGCAATGGTCATCTTGAGGTAGATGGCCCCGGTAGGGACGGTAGTGTCTTTTTGATTTTTATACGAGTACGCCGTAAAGATCTCTTTGCTTGTGGACGAAGCCGCTACGGTCTGAGTTGGGCAAATCTTGTACGTGTCGATATCGTGTCCGTCCGGCAGATCATCCGGATGAATGGACAACAGATCGAACGAATAGCCGTCAGAAGCGCCGCCAACTTGTTTGATGAGAAACTTCTCAATAGCCCCACGAGGGTGCGCCTTGAGCGTGAACACCGGTGTAGTGCTGCCCGGCGTAAGAATGTCGTTTACTTCGTATTTAACAGCCATTGTTCTTCCTTACTGCGATAGACGCACTTCAGCGGTACCGTTTGTGTAGTCGCCGGTAGCGACACCTATGCGCCACTTTACCGTATTGTCCGCGTTGTCGACTACCGCCTCGACGCCTTGTGTGAATGTTTCAACGTCTAACCAAGTCGAGCCGGCGTCGAAAGAGCGCTGCAATGTAACCGTTGCCGTGAACGTCCCGGAGACGGATAGATCAAAGATTCCGACGGCAAAGCTGATGGCGTCGGACCATGTATTTTGAGCGCTGATGCTTTCTTCTACGTACAGTGCAGACATGCGGATTCACTCCATTACAGCGCGGCCGAGTTGGTAACGTCAGGTTCACCGCCCTTGAGGCCGGCAAACGGATCAACCGTTTTGGCCTTCAAGAACAGGATAAGATCGCCAAGCATTTCGAACGCGTTGCGGATAGTGTCTTCCAGTTCCGGAGCATCCGACTTACCGTAGCGGTCGATGAACTCTTCGTTACGGTAGTAGAACAAGAACAGAATGCGGCCGAGACGGTCGAGCGCCTTCATAAGGTCGCCGAGGAACCGGTCAACAATCGATTCTTGCCGGACTGTCTTCAACAGCGAACCAAGCATGGCCGTGTCGAATACGTCCTTCTGTCCCGTCTGAGAAGCCTGCTGCCCCATCTGCATGGCTTCGTAGTCAGGCTCAGGCGGCTGATCGTTGCTGTAGACGCTAGGATCGGTCATAGCGGCCGACATGCCGTCCACAGGCACATTGCCTTCCATCGGGTTGATGGTCTGCACGCCGCTGTAGTCGTCATAACCATACGACGGTTCCGGCATAGAAGGAGCCATGGGATAGCCGTTGGCGTACTTCACGCGGAAGCGGCAGCCGTCCAACCGAGTGGCCTCGTTAAGCATCCACTCCGCGGTCTTTTCACGGAAGCCGTAATCACGCACTAAAGCGAACAAGGCTTGCTTGGTCGAATAACGCGATGTGTTGATAATCGCTTCCGAGCCTTCTACGATGATCTTCAGGCCGGCGGTCTTTTGCAGGATGGCCATCTGCACATCCGACAAGTTGCCTGGTTGAATCACCGGAGAATCGTCTTCACCGGAGTCGCCCGAGCTAGGCAGATAGCTGCTTACGTAGTCGTCGCCGTCTTTCTTTTCTTTTGGCTTTCGGACAGCGATGAACTTCGCCTCTTGCGGCACATAAAGCGTGCCGTGCACGGACCGGAAGCTAGTCCCGGTACGGGAGTTGATCTGCAGCATGTCACAGTCGTAGCTGTGCGGCTCGTAGTGTTCTACGGCGTCTTCGCTTTCCGGCAGGTACGTCGGCCGGCGGTAGCGATAGTCCACAGACTCGGCGTAGGCTACTTCGTACAAACCGTCGCCCAAGTCTTTTCGCACACGGAAAGGAACCGTGCCCGAAGCGTTTTCGGAAACGGCCACGTATACGCCGCCTACGCTGATCGAGTCAGAGCCGTTGTTCTTGAGCCAATCGCGAAAATCTTCGCGCGATTCTTGTTCGCGTGTCCACAGCGCCTGGCGATCGGCGTTGGCCCAGTTCTTCTTATCGCCAAGTCGAATAACGGTGCAGAAGCTGTGACGAGCGCGATTGCTGTGCGGATTGCTGATAACCAGGCAACGATCGAACTGACCTGGACGCATGAGTACGTCAAACAGGCCGGAGTCATCCGGGTTAACAAGCGCCATCTGCACTTGCGTGTTGTACGCTACGGACACTTCGTCGCCGTTGCGGTGATCTTCGATAAGATACCCATCGCGGAGAAGCTTTTCTTTTTCGTCCTCTTGCGCCGGCAGATTGTCCGTAAAGACCTCGTCGTTGTCGACTTTGATCTTTACCTTCGGCTCATCGGCCGCGGCCTTCTTTCCGATCACGCTCTTAGGCGCCACGGCGGCTACTTTACGACCACCCAGGATCGAGGCCTGCTTTACTTGGTTTGCCGACTTGTAAGTTAGAAGGCAATCGCGGAACAGGTTCGGTCCGTAGAATTTGTCGAACGCAGCCTTAAGCTGAGGGTTGTTAGCCGTCATATCCATAGCGGCTTTTACCAGCGATGGGTACTGTGACAGCGCGCTACGCAAATCCAGACGTTCGGAAAGGCCGTCGAACTTCGTAAGAAGCGCGGCAGCTTTCACCTGAGCAGCGGAAGCGATCGGCAGGTAAGGCAGCACCCATTCTCGGGCAGAAGCGAACTTGCCGTTAAGCGGCGGCACAGCCAAAGCACGCAAGTCAGGCATACGGGCGCCAAGCTCTTGCGGCTGCTGTGCAACGCCTTCGCCAAGCACGTGCGGCTTACGGCTCAACAAGTAGTTGACCCAGTTTTCCTTGAGCGGCACGAATGCATCCTGATCCTTGAGGTACAGGAGTTCGTGGCCTTTCAAGTCGCCGTTGATGAAGAACACAGGGGCGTACACCCACTGCTTGTCCAGTTTGAAGCCGAATACCGCCGCCGCCTTTGTGTTATCGTCGTTGCGGTCGAGCAGCTGGAAGCCGATCAGGTAGTCAAGAAGGCGCGGAGCCTTGTCTTGCATGTAGGCATAAGCCAGCGACGCGAACGACTGTTCAAAGCCGCCCTCTTGATCGCCGCCGATGTCGGCTTGCTTGAAAAGACTCGTATCCATGCCGCGGAGCGCTTTAAGAAGCACTTCGGACTTGGTGTACAGGTCAGCGGAACTGAATTTGTGCATGTGCCTATCCTTGACTTAGAAACCGGCCGCGACGCGCGGCAGGAACTCCGGCATGTTTTGCATGTTGATGGGCTTTGGTGCGGGCGCCGGGGCCGCATTACCGCCAGGATTGTATTTTTGATACTTCTGCTTGGTGATATTTTCCCAGTACTTCTGGTGATCAACCTTGCTCATATCCCAACCGCCAAGACCTTGACCGAAGTGATCAAGGCGCTGTTGAAGCTCCGGACCCATGTCGTACATCATCGAATCCGACTTAGCTGGCACCGGGAGGTTGTTCGCTATGGCGTGGTCATAAGCCTTGTCGTATTTAGCTTGATTGAAGCGAGGTGCGTTATCTGCAGCTTGGAAACCAAGTAGGCCCATCATGGACTGAATTGGTTTCGTAGCCATAGTACGCAGGTGTCCGCCCATTCCTTGCGGCATATTAACTTCTGCCGCAGCGCGGCCTGGGTCCCACTTTACGCCGCCAACTCCGTCCCAACCTAAATTACCGCCGGTCAAATTACGCACACCGGCACCAGTTGCGGCCAACAACTCATTGGCCGCTGGTACGGCCGCGGCCGTAGCGCCAATTGTAGCAGTTGGTGCGTACTTCATACCGGTTTGCCAGGCTTTGCCGGCAGTTGTAGCCATAGGTTTGGCGAGAAACTTCCCAGCGCCTTCGACGCCTCGCGCAAGCCATTGCAGCGGGCCAGCCTCTTTAACGGTCGAGGCTTTTTCGTAAGATGCGGGGCCGAATAGCTTCTTCGCGCCTTGATATCCGCCGACACCGCCCGACAGGCCACCGGCTGAAAAACCAATGGCCGCGCCGGCGTTTGCGAGATTCTTACCCAGAGGCAAGCGAAAGCGTTTGGCTAGAGCGTTGGCGGCAGCGCCGCCTAGAGCGCCCAAGCCTGCGCCTCCAACCGATCCGGCCACACCGCCGGCCTCGGCACCAAGTCCGCGGGCAAAGCCGTGCGCACCGCCTTCCATGCGGCTGCCTTTAGGGGCGTAGAGCGCATTTGCGATAGCGGACAAAAGCGCAACGCTGCTGTTTTTCTCGGTCGTCATAGTTACCTATCCTTAGCGTCCAAAAGCACGACGTAGCGGACCATTGCCTTGTCCAATGCCCATGCCGGCGGCACGGCGATCTCGGATATTACCCATCATAGTTTGCAAAGGCGCTCCACTGCCAATAACTGGTTGGCGTTGGAAGCCTTGTTGCGGTGCAGGCGCCGCAGGCTGCGGCACTTGCTGCATAAGTTCGGCGGCATCAGGTTGAGCCGCCTGCGGTTGTGCAACAGCCGGTGGTTGGATGTCCATTTCCGGCATTGGTTGTCCTGCAGCGCCGGCTGCGCCTTCCAGCTGCGGCTCAGGAGCTTGCGGCATGCCCATCTCCGGAGCGGCCTGTGGAGCCGCTTCAGGCGCGGGCGCTTCAGCCGGAGCTTGCAGAGCCGAGGCTCCGCCTTGGTTTTGCGGCGAAGCCATAGCGGCGCCAGGGCCTACGCCAAACGATCCGAAAGCCCCGTTAGCCGCGCCGATACCTAAACCGGTCGCACCGCCAAGAAGACCGGCACCGCCGACAAAGCTGCCAGGATTACGTTGAATCCATTTGCTAGCCGCGCCTGGTGCATTGCTGATCGCTTGACCGGCACTGCTGGCAGCATTGCCGATAGCCGTTCGAGCATTAGCGGCCTGTTGGCCCAGAGCCGATACGCCGTTACGCACCATGTTCATGTCAGAGTTAAAACCCTGACGCACGGCTTGGCCGGCATTGGACACGCCTTGGCGAAGAGCCTGCATTGGCGCGGCCTTGGCCGCACTCATCGCCGCACCCATTTGACCGGGAGCAGCTGAGCGGGCAATGGACGCGGCGGATGGGCCACCAATATATTTGCCGACTGCAGTTGAAACGCCTTTGCCTAAAGCCTTAGCTCCGCGCATTAGGCCTGTGGCTAACCCGGCAATGGCGTGCTTCTGCAGAGCGGACAACTTAGTCCAGCCTGGGAATGCGGCTTCAGCTTCTTTTTGTAGCTTGATGCGCCGAAGCAAAGCTGCGGCATTCTTAACGCGTCGTGTATTCATGAGTCCTCCTTGACTTACGGACATTGTATGTGGCCGGCAGAGATATCGCCATATTAAGCGTTACCCGCCGGTAAGATGCTGCACTCCCTGCGTTATCGCTTCACCGGCCGCTGTGTGTCCGGCTACGGATTTCGCTACCTGCCCGGCCGTATTGCCGGTAGGCGTCATCAGCTTGCCTACCGTATTAGCGGCACGGCCTGCTGTGGCTACTGTTTTTCCGGCCATGCCGCCCATTTGCGTGCCTTTAGCTACCAGCCCGGCTCCGGCCGTAGATCCACCGGCCATAGCCGCAGGAATCGATTCAGCCGCGGCATTGCTGACAGCGTGAAGGCCTCGGTTAAGCATACCAGCCGTTTGGCCCAAATCTCGCGCAACCAGTCTATTCTGTTCTTGTTGAACTTGGCCGAGCGAGTTGGTGCCGATGTTATTAGCTACGCCGTGAATAGCTTTGGCGGCGTTATCAGCACCAGGGACAAGGTCTACTACGTCGCCGGCTAATCCGGTGGAATTGGAGAAGATGTCGCGCACGCCGGCTTTTCCGATATCGCCGGCTACGTTGGAAAGGTCTGTACCTAGGTTCGAGATAACTCCAGTGTCGTCTCCGGTAAGCGCCGTATAACCCTTACCTGCCGCCTGCAGAGGCGCAGCCACCATTTTACCGGCAAGGCCAGCGCCTGCGCCGATTACGCCTTTAGCGAGACCACCGGCGTGACCAACGATGTTGGCAGCGCCGTCGTACATATTCACGGCACCATTCCACAGGCGGCTTCCCCAGCCTTGACTTTCTCCGCTGGCTGGAGCAGCAGATTGCTGCGCAGCTTGTTGACCTAATTGACTTGGATCGCCGATGATCTTTTGCACGGACTCAGCGCCGCCTGGCAACATAGAGGCAATACCCAGTACGCCGAGCGGATGGCTGGACATGCTATTCATGCCGCCTTGCCGATTAGCCATGTAATTGTTGAACAAGTCTTGCGACTGCATGGCTTGATGGGCGCTGGCGTCTGCGGCATCGGCGTTGCCTGTGAAGAAATTGCCGATTGAATCTCCCCAGGATCGCTCTTTGATTCCTGGATGCTGATAAGCGGAAGAGGCGTTGTCGAACCATTGGCTCGGTTGCTGTTGAGATTGCTGCGGCTGCTGCGCTGGTTGCTGCGGCTGAGGAGCGGGAGCAGCCGGCTTTGGCGACGTAATCGGCTTAATGCCCGGCGTAGCCGCACTGCTGCTCATGGTGGCTAGGCCGTTTAGAAATCCGCCGCCGCTGCTTGGCTTCTGCGCTACGGACCCGCCTGTAACTCCGCCGGAACCGGTATCGCCGAACGCAGTTTTAATGCGTCCTTGCGCTGCGGCATAACCTAGCAGAATTGCTTCCGTGCAATGCATGGGCGTACTCTCCAATAGCTAAAAATTAGCCCTTGATTCGCAGGAACTCTTGTCTCTGCTCTTCATCGCTCAAATCGAAGTTCTCTTCGAGTTTAACGATGACAGGTAAATCTCCAACCTTGGATGGCAGGTTAATCTTGCGAAACTCGCTCAAACGGCCGCGAACGATAAGTCCGTTAACAGGCCCGCCCGGTTTGTCGGAGATGTAACCGACAGCCAGGCGTACCTCATGGTCTTTAATAAAATTGCGAAGTTCCGTGCTGAACTGTTCTAACAGCATCATCTACTGACCTCACAGTGTTGGGCGCTCGGCAACGTCCGATTCGGTAATCGGTCCAATGACGGATTGCTGAGATAGAACCGAAAACGGCTTACCGGGCGGCTTCAGTACTCCAACATGACCGAAGTCCACGGCTTTGGCTAGACCGGGCACGTAGCTGGTGCCTTCGGCATTGCTTGTGCTGCCGCGACGGGTCGCTTCCAAGAGGCTGGATTTGAGGCCGGAACCCAGCATTCGCGTCATCCATTCCGGATCGTGGCTGAGGCTCTCCATGCCGCGAATCATTTCCGGTTCGAACGGCGGCGGATTCTTGTGCACCTTGATTTGCTTAACACCCATACTGCCCATAACGGGCAGCATAGACGGGCGAATCTTGGTACCGATTGTGTAGTGCAGGTACGGTTTTTCCAAGTACTGGCCGACAGCCTGTCGCGGTTCCAGGTCCTGTGCGTCTTCACGCGGATCGTAGTTGGCTTCGATCAAGTTGTACGGCAGTACGTCTTCCGGTACGGCTTCACCAAATTCGTCAGTAAGGCGTACATGGTTGATCAAACCACGAGCTAGCAGTTCGATGTTGCGTCGATGAGCTTTGACGCCGGCATCGCTGAACGCGTCGCGGAAAGCTTTGACAAAGTACCGACGACCTTCGCCAATGCCTTTGTGCTTAACTACGAGAGCGGGATTGGGCATGCCTTCGCTGAGTACGTCCCCTGCCTCCACCTCGTCGCCGACTTTGACTTTGAGGCCGTAGCCTTGCGGGACGTAGTGGTCGTGACCTTGAACTTTAACGTGATAACCGCCAGCAGGCGCAGGCTCGATGTGATCGACACGGCCGTCAATCTCCGTATGTGCAGCCGCGCCTTTGAACGTCTTAGGCACCTGAATCAGGTTGTTGATGTACTCAAAACCGCCTGTAGTGGCGGCAGCGCCGGCGACACCGCCGGAGTGCTTAGACGAGAGCATACCTTGGCTAAGCGGTTCGGACAGAGCCTGAGCGGCCGTCATGCCGGGAAGTTCGCCGACAGCCGGCAATCCGCCGCGTTCACGCACGCCGACATCGCGTGCGTATACGCCGCCGTCAGGTGAGCCGTAAACCATAGGGCTACGGACAAGAATCTGATTGTGGCCTAGTTCCTTGATGTGGCGAAGAATCTTCGGCGTAAGAACCGTGTTTCGCTTGTACGGTCCAAACTGTTGTGCAAGCAGTGCGCCTTCGTTGTCGTTGTCGTCTGTATCGACAGGAAGACCGCGAGGCGTGTCCGGTTCACCGTCGCCGTCTAGGTCGGTTACTACCAACCGGTGCGTGATCTGATTGAGTTGCTTACCAAAGAAACCAGCGTCCTGAGTGGCGAACTTAGTATCCAGAACGCCTTTGCGAGCGCCATAAGTACCGGCCCAGTACTCAGAAGGACGAAGACCTTCAGAATACGAGCGTAGTACCGGAACAGGGATAATGTTTCCATGATGGTCGGTGTAGAGCAAGTCTCCGGCTCGGATAGACGCAAGGGAGGTGGGATTTCCGCGACCCGCGCCTTTAAGCTGGAGCGCCAATTGGTTGTTCTCATCCAACGACTCCTTCAGTACGGCGTCTTGAATCTTTCCCTGCGCTTCGCCGGAGTAGCGAATGATAAGCTCTTCTCGCTGTTTGTCCGAAAGCCGGTCATCGTCGATGACGGCCTGCAGCTTAGCCATGAGCTTGTTCTGCATCTCTTGCGCAGCCTTAGCTTTGCGGACGTGCGCAATAGAGAAGCTATTGCCGCCGGTCAAATAAGCCGAGCGCCAACCTAGCTGGCCCATGCGGTGCGAGATGTCCCGGTACTTGTCTGGATAGCGTTCTGCTACTTGACGCAACAAAGCCGCAACACCCTTTTTATCGAGTGTGCGGCTGTAGTCACGCAGGTCTTCAGGCAGAAGGCTGTTGACCAGAACTTGACCAGCGGTGGTTTCAAGTTTTGGCATCTTGCCACCTTAGAGTGCTTGTTTAGTTTGCTTCGGCATAGGCGGACCGTCGAATCGGAAATCAACAAGCGCGGCCTTGCTGCCCAGCATTGCCTTGACCTGATCGATCACTTGCTGATCGTGCTCGTAGCAATGCACTTGTACGGCGCCGCTTTCGAGGCTGGTTCGAATGGAATCAAACACCAACTGCGCGGCATAGTTCGTAGTTTGCTCCGGCGTACGTTGAATGCGTGATTCATTGCACTTGGCGCCAAGCCAGGCCTCAGTGGCGGCAACGCGTTCACCACGGCCGTGTACCGCGTCCATGTCGATAATGTTTACCTTACCGTCCAGACTTTCCATCGTTTCACCTAATTAGTGCAGAGCCGGCCGGAGGGGCAGGCAGTTTAAGTAGCTTGACCTTCGGCGGTGTAATGCCGAAGGTCCAGCAGACGCGGTCGAAGTTAGAGTCAGTGACGCGTGAGACTGTTAATCCCCCGCCTTCGTGTTCACTGGCTATCATCACGACTTCGCCGGCATCGTTCCGAATCACCACAACGCTTGGGTTGTTGATGACTACGGCGTCCATGCCGAGTCCTTGATGGCACTCTACCCGCATACTACGCTACTTTCCGAGTCTTCGACAGGATGAGACGCATGGCGTCGGCCTTGTCCACGTTCGCTTCAAGCGCATGCAGCGACGGGTCAAAAGCGTAGCTGCTAGTCTTTTCGCCGCCACCGCCACCGCCGGCCGCTAGAGCCGGAGACGCGCCTTGAATCGGCGAGATGCCGCTGATGGCGCTGCCTGGGCCGGCTTGTTGCGTCTGCGTTTGCTGTTGTGCGAACTGCGTTACGTCGTTGGACGTAGCCACCATTTCGCTAGCAGGGATTTGAATACCGAGCGAGTCAGCAATGCGCGCAAGAATCTTGAGGATCTGCAGCAACGTGACGTTAACGTCGATCTTCGGCTTGATGGGCTCTACGCCGCCGGCTCCACCGCCCGCAGCTGCACCGCCGCCTTGGCTAAGGCCTTGAATTTGCTGCTGCATGGATTGGATCATTCCCATAAGGGCGTCCCCACCGCCTCCCCCTGCGGGGGCGCCGCCGGCCGCAGCTGGGTCAGCAGGAGGTGCACCGGCACCGCCAACAGACGGGTCGGTGGGAGGCGCACCGCCGCCACCGCCGCCAGTCATAGCCGCTTGATCAATGAAAGCTTCTTTTTGTAGCTGCGAAGCCATTTGCAGCAGTTGCGAATTGAGCATGTAAGAGATCTCCCTATTTCAAGCCAGTATATGGCAGCGCCTTACGGCGCGTAATAGATGTCGCGGACGTTGTCATTCTCGTCCAAATAGATGGTAACGTGGTTGGACACTCCTAGGCACCATTCGGCCTCGTTGTTACGGATAATCCACATCGAGTGTGGCTGTAGCCGGAAAACAATATCCTCCCACAATCGGTCGCTGAGCGGCTTCCCAAAATGCCGGCCAAACTGGATACCGCCGCCTTTTTTCATTGGGCAGCGTTCGAATCGCTCGTGCTGGCATCCAAGGAATCGGCCCCAGTCGGGCTTACCGTACTTCTTTTCGTCTGCCTCCATCTTAGCCAGGATCTTGTCCGCCTCTTCCTGGCTAAGCGGTTCGGGGCCGAAATGCACAAGCTGCGGTTTGCCTACGATCACGCCGGGGATGGTGCTTAGATCGAATCCTTCCGGTAACGTGAAACCTACGTAGTCCTTTTCGCTGCCGTCTTTACTCATTGTAGTTCCCATAGTGGCTTCGTAACCCGTGTACTATAGCAGGTTGAGCGGCTGCGAGCATGTAGGTGGGTAGTCCGACAAACGGAGAAAGACGCTTTGCCAGCGGTAGTTTCTTGCCCGCCGCAGCGGCCGCACTGGCCAAAAGGTTAGAGCCGCGCCGGGAAGCGTCAAATTCCGTATACAGCATAGGCAGAGCGGCGACGCCGCCGGCGATAGCGTTATCGCGTCCGGTCTCGCTGTCGTTTACCAGATACGAACCAAGCGACGAAGCGCCAAGAAGACCGCGGCTAAGCGCATGCCCTGTCAGCAATCCTTTGCTTTGCATCGAGTGCCCAAGCTCATGCGCCAGTACGCCGTTGGTGGGCAGCACGCGTTTACCATTATGCGAGTCCAGGCCGACGGTATTGGTGATAGGGTTGAAGTGTGGACCGGCTTTACTGCGCTCGGCCATCCATCGCTGAAAGCGCTGCCAAGCATTACCGCCCTCGGGCATGTTCGCCATTTCGGCGACATTTTCATACGAACGCAGCGTAGGTCCGGCGTCCATGTTATGTAGCCGCGTGAATTGCATCCACGTGTCTTTCCGGCCTAGCCGATTCCTTGTCGAATCAAAGCGTTGCGGCGTGTGCAGTTTGGTCTGCTTGAGCAGCTGCTTCAAGATAGCGCGATCATCGCCGGCGCTTGGGTCATAGGCCCCGCCGTTCATGCGCCCAAAGCGCCTAACGATGTTCATAAGACCGCCGGCACCGAGGTCCATGGCGACCAACCCGCGCAGATAGCCCAGCGGATCTTTACCTTCTTCCGGCGGCTTAGTAAAGCTATCGACAATGTCTTGAAGCGGCATCCTAACCTCTGCTTCCTTCGCAACACGATTCGTTAATTCGTCCGCAATCCTTGCATTGCAGTTTGGCTCGAATATCTACCAGTTCGCCGCCGCATGCAAGGCACTTAGTGACCGCGCGTTCACAAAGTTGTTCAACCAAGTAGCCGTCATGGCGGCGCTGTTCTTCAACCGGATACGGCAATAAGCAGCCGACAGTCTGATAGGCGAAGAATTCAAGCATTACCTCCGGTGTCGGTACGTACTTAATTGGCTCACCAAACTCGTCAAGAATATCAGCCATTACTTCTCCATAATCACAACTTTGTCGCGCACGTCGATGTCGCCTCGCTGCCATGCATTCCACACGTCTTGCGGATTGCGGAACACACGCGGGCGACGCTCGCTCTTGCCGGCAGTGGCTGCGTAAAGTCCGCCCACGTATTCCTGGGTAGGAGCGTGAACGGGAGACTTCATGTCCGACGGGCTCAACAGGTTTCGACTAGGCAGCATTCGATCAATCGCCTCTTTACGCGCTCGATCATCCACAGGAACGTGGAACTGCATAGCGTCGCCGTCGAAGTCGGCACCAAAGCCTTTCGTCACCAACGGGCTAACGCGCAGCGTTGCGCCCTTAGTTAGTTTAGGGAAGAAGGCCATGATACCGAAACGGTGAAGTACGGGCGCCCGGTTAAGCAGCACAGGCCGTTCCAGCATTTCAGCTTGCATGGCTTCCCGCGCTAGTTCCGTCTGGTCTTTTACGTGCCGGGCCGCTTCAACCAGCGGCATTCCGCGGCGAGCTAAGTGCCGGATGATAAAGTGCTTGTAGAGATCCCAGGCTTTTTCCTCAGGAAGTCCCACTTCATCCATGTCTAGGTTCGGGTCGGGCGTAATGGTTGCTCGTCCAACCAAGTCCACCGTCGAACTAATGAGTCGGCGCTGGACCGTACCAAGCTTTGGAGACGATCCGAAGATATGTCGCAGCAGGCCGCGGACGTTCTTTTCAACAAGCTTAGGATGCGTCGGATCACCGAGGCCCGTAACCGCTTTGAACGTGTCGTATACGGCCAAGCGCTCATCACCGACATCATCAATCTGCGTCGACAGTTCCCGCAGATTCTTGTTTGCATCGATCAGTTCCTTGTATAGGTAGTTTGGATCACTTACCAGCGGCAAGCCGGTATCGGACATGGCGCTGATGGGCCGGAAGCGAGGCGGCAGAACAGGCACGCGATTAACGAACCAATCCTTCGGGTGAATGCCGAGAGCTTGCGCGGACTTGAGATAACCGAGTTTGCGGATGGCGTGGTCACGTGCCGTCTTGCGCCCGCCGTGAATCTCGGCTCTGGCTGTAGCAATCTCTTTGGTGATGTTCATCTTGGACAAAGCCTGGCGAATGCCGCTCGGCCCGCTAGAGCCGTCAGGCAGCTTCTCGCGGCCGGCCAGGATATCCAGGAACTTCTTTTCGGTAAGGTTGAGCATACGGCGAATAGGCTCTTCCATTACCGGGTTCGGCATAGGCTCGTGCAGCTTTACAGCGGCCCAGCGATTGCCGTCGTGCCCGCCTGTTAGCGATGGGTCGAACAAGCCGCCCTTTACCGGCTCCATGCCTTTCTCAAGGCGGACGGTATCGCCGCTGTTGATATTACGGTCGCCGGCAAGCTCATCGATGTCGCTGTCCGTCATAGCCATAACGTGCAGCTTATTGCCTTCCGGTACTACGTTAATGCCGGCTGCTTTAAGCTCGTTCACGAACTTGTTGTAGATGAGCGGAATCTGCGGCTTCGGCGGCGTTACGCCCTTCATGAACGCAAGCCAGTAGTCCTCGTTACGCTGGCCGCGAATAGCGCCGGCATCACGCATGACTTCCAAGGCGCCGTGCGACAGCAGGGCGTTCTGGTCCATTAGCGACATACGCTTGGAACCGGTCTCGCCGCCCTTGGCCGGTTCGCCGGCCATTGTGTAGCCGCCGGTACCGCGACCCTGAGCTTTGGACTCAGATGTGTGGTGCAGCTTCATGAAGAAGCGGTGACCGGTAAGTACGGCAGGAATAGCGCGGCCAGTCTCCGGATCGGTAACCGTATCCGTGTCGCTAAGGCCGTGCATCTTCAGCTGATCTTGGACGTGAGCCATCACGTCGCTGATCTTGTCGAAGTCCAGGATCTTTTGCGGCTGACCGGTTTGCTTGGCGATCTTGCCCAACGCGGCCTCGGCTACCTGCCCCACGTTAACGCGGGAGATAAGACCGAGCGGGTTGAGCAGAATATCGAACGCATTGCCCTGGCTGTCCTTCGGCATCTGATCATCCGGAACGATATCGGCAATAACGCCCTTATCGCCGTAGCGGCCGGAAAGCTTATCGCCCACCTGCATCTGCGCAATGGACTTAACGAGAACGGTGTGGCCGTTCTTTGTCTTCACTACGTCGGTTACTAGACCGGGAGCATGATGCTTCCATAGTTCGGTGGCGTCCTCGAATCCGGCTTGGCCTTTGCGGTGGACTTTGTTCTGAGCCGACTCGCGCTCCTTGGCCGAAAGAATGAGCGGATCGCCGAAGTTAACGACCGTGCCAGGTTTAATAACGCCGTCATCGTCAAGATTCGCAATTGTGTTACGGTCGAACTTAGATGGGAACAAGCCTAGATACGTGCGCTTGCCGGTCTTATGCTTGTCCGTCAGTTCGATTCCGTGTTGATACATGTGCTCGCTGGACAGCTTCTTGGCCGCAGCTTCGCTGATAACGAACGCGTCTTCGTAGTTCGCACCGCGGAAAGGCAGATAGCCGGCGTACAGGTTCTTGCCCAGTGCCGCCGTACCGGTCTTGTCCGTGTAGTTGCTGTACGCCAACAGCTGGCCTGGTTGAACCTGGTCGCCGATGTTTACGGCAGCGGTATTGTGCACGTACGTTTTACGGTTGTACGGGAAATGGTTGTACAGCTGCTTGGTGGACGTAGTGCCGTCTGGATGACTGATCGTCATCGAGTCGTTGTCCATAGCCGTCACCCAGCCCGGCTTATCGGCGCGAATAGCGCCCATCTGCCGGCCGTGTAGCTCTTCGAACGATTCGTTCTTACCGGGAGCCAATCCCTGCACTAGCGGAGCTTCTGCATCCACAAGCGGCAAAGCCTGTGTGAGCATGCGGCTACCCATCGCTACGCGCTGACCTTTAACCGCGCTCTTAAGCGGGATGAGGTTTGCGAGCGGACTGAAGGCATTCTCAAAGTGGGGCAGCGTGAGTTCGACCTGGTCCCGCGGCATATATTTGATCTTGCCGCCATGCATCGCAACAACACGTTTACCAGGACGGTCAAGTTCCCCTGGAAACGCGACAGCCATGTCGGTAACGTCCTGCGGCGACTTCCATTCGGTGGCTCCGGTTTTGACATTAACGAATGGCGAGTAAATGCGACCGTCGCGACCTTTACGCGTTTGGTTAGCCAGAAAGATATCAACGCCCGCGCGAAGAGATTCCGGCGTGCGAATGGGGTCCATGAACCCGAGGTGCGATGGCTGGACGGATCGAGCTTCATCAGGCACGGCTTCAAGCGATGGAATGCCGCCTTCGCCAAGCCGCGTGATACGGGTGAGCTTGTCAAAAATGTCAGCCGGGTTAATTTCTTCGAGACTCTGTCCCAGCCCCGAACCCAGCAAGGCTGCTTCCAATTGCGACGTAAGGGCTCCAGGTTGTACGTGCTTAAGGGTCCGCGAGAGGCCGGACTTCCATAGCAGGTTGTGTCGGATACGGCCCGAATCTTTGGTAAACCGCTCACTAAATAGATCCTCTGGTCCCATGACTACTTGGTTAGCGAGGTGATCGCGGTCGTCCGCTTCTTCCTCGCCGCGAGATACTTTAAGCAGCTTCTGTGTCAGTCGAAGAAGTGCGGCTTTATCGAGTTTGGCGAACGGCTGCCCCAGTGTTCGTTGTGTGATCTCTGGATCAAGTTCCATTTCATCCATAGCTGCAAGGAGCTTGGTCCGCTGTGTAGGCTCGTCGTCGGTGTCGGCTCGGCCTTTGGCGAGCTTGTCGTAGAGCTTACGCAGTACGATGGGATCATCTTTAAGCATGTTGGAGGCAACAAGCTCAGGACCCCACGCTTCACGTAGTTCTTCGTCCTTTGCGCCCATGATGCGCAGCAGCGGCATGAGCGGAAGTTTCGCTTGGCCCAGGCGCATGTAGAACTGGCCTTTCGCAGGGTCCAAGAAATAGCGATGGCTAGGTCCCTTACCAGGCATAATGTTCGCATGTGCTTCGATCTCTCCGTTGTCTTTGATACGGGTAAATACGCCGGGACGCAGACGCATCTGGTTGCCGAGCGTATATTCGTTACCGTTGTGGATGAATGTACCGCGGTCTGTAAGATACGGCACTCGGGCCACTGTGGACTTGATCTCGTCCAGTACGTTGCCGGTGGCGTTGTCCTTCAGTCGCCATGTGCCGCGCAAGCGCCGCCCAAGCGTCTTGCCTTCGAGAATGGCGCGCTTCTGGTCGGCAATGCTGTAATCGTCGGGATCGGCATAGTCCACGTCTGCAAGCTCCAACGTATGGAGCTTGTTCGTGGCCGGCTTCATAGTGCGAGCGGCTTCCAGGACGTTATCGAAGATAAGCTGCCGGCTTTTGGCCGCATCGCCGAATTCGCGATAGTCCGAACCGTCCGAAGCCGGCATGGGCTTCATAGGCGGCGCAGCCGGTTGCTGCGGCTTTACGACGGAAGCGGGCGTGGAAGCCATCGGGCGGGACAGCACAGAGAAGGGTTTATCTGCTGGCACGTTAGTCTCTGATAGCTAAAGAAAAGAAGCGTAGGCGGGTTTCCCCGCCTACGCATTCTAGTGCGAACACGGTATTTGAGCCTAGTCTTTCGACTAGAACCCGACGTTGACCGGGTCCGCGGCCTTTTCCTTGGCTTTCCGATCGTTCTCTTCGAGAAGAGCAATGACGCGGTCACATTCGGCATTCACTTCTTCGGGCGTAGCCGGACGCCACGTGGTGCCGTGAGCTTTCGCCTTTTCGGTGTTCGGCGCATAGCAGGGCGCGTTATTGCCGCGCCGAAGTATGAAGCCTTTGTCGTCGAACTGGCGGCTGGCGCCGCTGGTGGTGCTGCCTTCGAAGAACGCGACTCGGTTCAAGGCGTAGTCGTGCTGCGACGAATTTCCGGTCATAACGATCGGAAAGCCCTTCGGAAGGTTGTAGGAACCGCCCGACGTAGCAATTCCGGCCGCTGCCGCCAACTTCTCGGGATCAAGATCGAACAGAGCGGCTACGACCTGCACCACTCCCGGTGCGTTGGTCAAGAAGTGGGCCTTGGCGAGCCGGGCGGCTTTGATGGCGCGAGCTTCTTCAGCCGGCAACAAGGCCTCGGCCACGTCTTCGGCCACGGGCGGTTTGTATTCGGCCAACCGCTGGAGCGCCGTAGCGCGCAGATTGTTGACCTGAATGACGGTAAGGGTTACGGGATACTCACTAGCCATGTTCTGCAATCCTTTCAAATAACTGAAATTCAAAACAAACTAACGCATACGTAAATCGAACTCGAACTTGGACGAACTGAACGACTTAGAAGCCGATACCGGCCGTCTCCGGTTTTACAGTTGCGGCGCGCGCCAACGCCATCGCGCGATCACATTCGGCATTGATCTCTTCGGCAGTGGCCGGGCGCCACGTGTCTTGATACACGCGGCCGCGCTCGAAGAGCGGAGCATGATTGCCTTTGCCAAAAACGCCCTCATCAGAAAACTGCCAGCAGTGTCCCTGGCGGGTACCGTCCAAGAAGGCGACTCGGTTCAAGCCGTAGTCGTGACCGTTGACATTGGCGATCATAACGATCGCCATGCACTTGTCCGCGGGTTCGTCGACGAATCGCGGATACGTGCCGGTATCCGTTTCGGGACCCGTATAAATATCCGCGACTTCTACGCCGGCGATTGCGGCGATGAGATGGGCCAGACCTTTTTGGTGGCCCGAGCCGAAATGCACAGCGGCTTTTGCCATAGCTGCCGACGCGCGCTTGAACGGCAAGCCTTCTTTGTCAGTGCCCGTGGGCTTGACTTCAGCCGGCTTGTACGAGCGTTCGGCTTTGACGGTGTTGCACTTATCGACACGCGCAAGTGCCGACGCACGCAGATTCTGAATCTGCGTCATGACCAGAGTTCGCGAATACCCGCTAGGCGTCCACATAGGTACAGTCTCCATACAGTGAAAGTAAGAATAGGTAGCTCTCTACCCATTTACTTTGACACTGCATGGGGCTGTATTTAGCTGATAGCTAAAAGAAAGAGAATCACCGGGCTAAGCCCGGCAATACTCTAATCTTGTTTCACCAGTCTACGGGTACGGTGATCCCTTCACGCCAATACCCACTGTCGGGATCGGCGGCACGCGCGGCGAATTCAGCCTTTGCCGCTGTTCGATCTTCGGCTTCGCAGCTATCCACTGCGTAAGCCACGCTGTCATCGGCATTCGGCCGGCTGCTCCACACTTCCATGGCGCAACCGTCGATCTCAACTAGGTAGTAGGTCTTACTCATGGCCCACACTCCTAGCGTCACGCATTGCAGCGTGAGCTTGATCCAAGGCTTGAATTATACTCAGCTCCCAATCGGAGATCTGCTTCCAAGTCATTCCTTGAATATCGAGCAGCTTCGGTCCGCGCCCTCTGTAGAAGCGCATCACGACGCGTACCCAATGCCGGCCCATCACCTGCGCGAACAGACAATCGATCATAGATCGATAGCTGCGCGCGGCGTGGCGAAAACCAGGGACGTACTTTAACGCCTTCTGGTATTCGGTTTCACGGAGCAATTCCTCGACATGAGGAAAGATGGTCTCGGTAGCGCCACCGAAGACCAGCAGCTGACGTTGCTGCAATACCGGAGCTTGAACAAGGCACAAGCTCATGCCGAAGCCTAGACCCATATGGATCTGATCTCCTGGTCTGTGTGTCTGTGAAAAGAGCCTGCCCGGCACAGACTACCGGGCAGGCCCCAATCAACGTGCCGTCCAAGACGGCCCGCGACGAACCGGCCGGTTCATCGCGTGTAATCGAGAGATATGAGCCTCTCAAGTACTTTACCGCAATTCGCGGTAATATTTAGCTGCCGTGAGTGCGGCTGGCGATGCTGTCACGCAAGCTCTGCGTTTGCTGCATGTACTCGTCATATGCCGAGTCCAGTTTACCGCGCAGGCCGCTAAGGTTGACTTGGCCTGCGCCGGCTAAAGCAGGGCGGCTGCCGTGCGAGCCTACCATGGAACCAAGACCGGCTCCAAGAATGTCGCCGAGACCAAGTCGACTGAACAGCCTACGGCCTGCTAAGGTCTTGGCGCCTGCCACGCCGAGCAAGCTGCCGGCCAATCCGCTTAGACCTTCGCTTGTAGATGTTTCACCGCGCGTTAGGCCTTCAATAGGTTTGACGCCTCCGTGGATAAACCCACCGATACCGGGAACCGCGGCCAGTAGATCTTTGCGATCAAATGATTCCTTTTCCTGCGAAACCGGTTCAGCGTACAGCGGCGACGGTTGCGACTCGTACATCTTACGACGACGGGCGCTTTGCGCACGGCGCAGAAGTTCCGACTCTTGACGCTTCTTGAAGTGGTTGTAAACCAGCGCAGCCGTAATGGCTCCGCTTCCAAGGGCACCTACGCCGTATGCACCTGTAAGAGCACCGGCGGCGTTTGTGTACGTAGTGGGATCGATGGCCGCGGACGCTAGTTCCGAAAAGCCGGCTGTTTTCTCAAGGGCGCAGAATTGGTCGTATAGGCGATCAAGCTCTACAGCCGCCGACGAATCGGAAGCAGTTTTGCCTTTGTTCTTGTACTCGTTCATCAGCGCCTGTTCGTATTCCGTCTGAGCGCTCTCTAGCTCGCCTTCAAGCTCGGCCTTGCGCCGGGAGTCCAGCAGCTTGTCCGCCACCTTCCAGCCGCCGTAGAGGCCTCCCAGGCCCGCTGCAAGGCCCGCGGGGATAGCCCAGGGGATTCCGGCCGGGGTCACAGCCTGATCGCCCTGCAGGAAGCTCCCAGGGCCTAATAGGCCACCTTCCTTATTCAGCCCGCCCACGAGCGCGCCGATACCGCCTCCGGCGCCAGCGCCGTATTGGGCACCTTCTACACCGAAGCGCTTAATTGCCTGATTGCGCATCTGGCGAATCGCTTTGTCGCCAAAGATGCCCTTGAAGAAATTCATAACGGATGGCCGGGTGCTGTATAGTCCTCGAAGCAATCCAGCCATTCCGCCCAAGCCTGCGCCCACGCCAAGGCCGACTGCGCCGCCTGTGAGTGTGCGGCCAATAAGTCCTTGGTCCTCAGCCGTCTTGGCCGGAATCGGAATTTGCATGGAGACAGGGGCGGATGCCGGCCGCTTTTGCTTCTTAATGTTTCGGCGGTAAAGGCCGTGAAGAGCCGATACGCCGCGAGCCGCAGCCCCTACTCCGGCGAGGCCAAGGCCGGCAAGGCCGAGGCGACGAAGCGTATTCATTTGCATCTGGCGAGCCGTAGCCAATTGAACGGCATCTTCCAGGGAACCAACCTCAATGGCGGCGGATTTGAGTAGCGACATGCAAAACATCCTTGTTTATCGGGACCGGTGCTCGTGACAGCCTAGCAAATATGAGACGGCTAGGAGTAGAGCAGCTACGGCGTAGTACAAGCTAGAGGTTATCACTGCTGTGATGTTTCTTAAAAACGTACGCTGCTACCAGGGCGATCTGGATAAGCAGTCCAAGTCCAAGCCATAAGAACGGTGTAAGCGGACCGATCATGTTAGTCTCCGTTGGGGCCATTTAGCCGGCTTTGGGGGATTTCCATGTGCGGTTCGAGCCATTCGATGTAGACCACCCAGTTCTTCTTTTCGCGTATAAACTGTCGCTCTACGAACAAGATCTTGTACCACTTGTTGGCGGCACGATCCAGGATTTGCTTGTATACGGCGCGCTGTTCCGGCACTGATAAGTCGAACGTATCAACCTGAGCATCGTTAACGCGCTCTGCAAGCGCCTCGTACTGGTCTTCCTTGAGGACTACTGCCTTAGGCCCGCGGAACGGTGCTCCGTCAGTCTTAGCCCGACCCCAAAAGATCTTATCTTGACCCTCACCGCCAATGTCTAGGTATTTGAGGAACGAACCCATATTAAATCAATGGACGACCACGACGCACATTCTGGTTCTTGGAAGCATGCAAAGACGCCGCCATACGAGCACGTTGAGCCAGACGCTTGTGTTCGTCAATTAGCTCCTTGAGTTTTGTTTCTTCGACGTCTTCATCGTTAACGTCGGTGAGAGCTGCGGCGCCATAACCAAGCCCGGCGCCTGCGGCAATCGGAAGACCAAGAGCCAAGCCCGTGCCTAGCCCAGTGGTCGTGTGGTAGAGGTTGTCCAGGATGCCGGCGCGCTTGGTGGCCGTAGCGTCCCATAGTGTGCTTGCCGTAGCGCCCTTAACGGCATTAGTAAGTTCAGCCTGGGCTTGTTTTACGGCCGCAAGAGTTTCGGCCATGTCAAAGCCCTTATCGGCGCAGCCGGCCAAAAAGGCGGCTTTGAAAGTCTCACGTCGAGTCAGCATCCTTGCTCTCCTTCTATCGGCCTAAGCCGGAAATTCACTCATCCGCTTAGTAGAAGCTTTTGGAATGTTCATGCCAACGCTGATCTGCTGCGGCAGCCGGCGGATACGGTCCTTAATCATGCTCGGATCGTCGTAAGAACCCTGCTCTCGGGCCTGCCGGATCACTGCGGGAGCTTTCTCGCAGAATTCCAGGTCCGATTCCAGATATGGCAGGAATTTGTATTCCGGCGTGTTTCTTTTACTATTCCCAAGACGCAGGCGTTTGCCGTTGAAGTCGGAGATAGCCGCCACACGCTCGGCAGCCACCCGCCAGTGCATGGCCTCGTAGTAGCCGGTCTTTACGTCCTCAACATGCACTAAGCCGTTCTCGGCCCACACTTTGATGTGCCGCAGGTTCAGTACGTTGTGTTGCCCTAGTATGTACATTACTTGCTCTCGTCCTTTTGGATGTACGGCCGCAGTAGCGAAATAGCCAAGTCACTCAGCTCTGCGTTGGGTAGGTTGACCGGGTCTGCGGCCGATTGCAGCATGTTTGTAACTTGCTGAATCGTCATGTGGCGCCGCATAAGCTCGGCTGTGACGCACAGAAGCAATTCCTCGGGCTCGAACTTAAACACTTAGTCGCCTCCGCAGTAATAGCCATATGAATCGTACTTACCTTGTCCGGCCCGACGCAAGCTTTGGTCTTTGACCGGGTAGAACGGAAGGCCCATGCTCGTTATACGCCACCACTTATCGGTGTCGTCGATGCGCACATAAGCGCCGGGCTCCAGCCCCTCCTGTACGGGGCACACAAACTGAGTAGTCAGGTCATCACGCTTTACGGACAGCTTGACGTGAAGCTCACGTCGTTCGCCTACATCAAAACACATATTGCACGCGCGTTCACAAAGTAGCGGTTAGTCTTACACCAGTGTACACGAAATGAAAAAAGCCGGCCCATTTAGGACCGGCTTTGTGCAGCGCACGGCGTTACCCGGCGACCTTAAGCCGCTCGATACGCCGTTGCTCGACGGGCAGCTTCTTGTAGTCGTCGGTAGACAGGACTTTCTTTTGCTCTTCGCTACGTGTGTCATTCACGTACTTGATGGCGGCGTTGAGGCCGGCGGTGATGAGCGGCAGGATGGCCAGACCGAGCGGGCTGGTGATGGCGATGCTCGGAATGACGGACTGCACTACGAACGTGAGAGCGGCGGCTAGCGCCACTAGACTAGTGTCCTTGAGAATCTTGATCAGATCGGACTTAGTCAATTGGAACGGAAAACTACCCATGCTTCTTATCCTTTGCCTTGGAACGGAGTTCGCCTTCCATTCTAGCTGCTACCTTTAG
Source organism: uncultured bacterium (assembly GCA_964460795.1). GTDB lineage: Bacteria > Omnitrophota > Omnitrophia > Omnitrophales > Aquincolibacteriaceae > CAZOOM01. Next base: position 32,558 of record CAYWRU010000001.1, read on the forward strand.
CATTTCAATGAAGGCGGCTTTTTGATCAGGAGACGCTACTTTCTTAAGCCCGGCCTGTACGGCACGCGCCACTCTATCAAGCGTTTCGTATGCTTCGTTTTCTAACATGGCTGATAGCTAAGAAAAAGCGATGGCGGGGCCGAAGCCCCAACCATCGCAGTATAGCCGGCGAGTGCGCACTTGTCAGCTACTAACTACGGCGTCTCGTCTAAGACGGTCGGATTAGCACGAAAGCGACTATGCGGCAGCAGGTGCTGGATTGCCCGCATAGGCGCGAATATGTGCTTTCCGGTCAACCACGGCAACTTACTCCACTGTGGAAGCTGGAAGAAGTTGATGCCGCCTACGTCCTTTTCAATCGTACCCGCAGCTATCGCTACGAGTGCGTAGAAAACCTTGTCATGATAACAAGCGTCTACCATCTCCAGGCGTGTGAGGCCGAAGAAGTTTACAACGACGTCGGGCTTAAGCGAGGCCGGCAACTTACGTGGAAACGTAAGCGTATCTTCCGTATACACGCCGAGAGAGAAATCCCACAGCAGCGGCTCTCTTCGAGTCGGCTCCTGCGGGAGGTTACTCCTCAGCGCGAAATGCATGGCGTTGAGCAAATGCTTTGCCTCAAGGAATGCATCGCCGGCGTACCTCGGAAAGAAATCAAGAACTTCGAAGGTGCTGTTTTCGAACGTCTTTGATGCTCGGAGCACGTATCGGCGATACGGTCTCCGCGGCATGTCTACCTTGGACGGAACCAAGGCGGTTTGATCGGGCTTGGCGAACAAGCCCTTGAAGCCGGTGACGACCGAGGCCATGACGGCCGTCACGGTCTCGATAAAGGAACGGCGATTCAAGCTAATCTCCTCGACCCAAAAGGCCCAATATGCCGGCTGCTCCGAGCATGCCGCGCTTAGTGGGCTCCAAGATGACAGGCTGACCGCGCTCCATGAGAATCACGGACACGCAGTTGCAGACCCAGTGAACTTCTCCCTCGTACGCCCTGTACCAGCTAAGGTCAGGGTCGTGCTCATTGCGCGCTTTAACGAACGCAAGGTTAGCCGATTCAAATAAGAGCTTTAATTCCTCCGGCGTCTTCCCACGGCAGGCTTCAAAACCCATCACAGCCCCATGTACCAACCGAGCGTAACACGGCTCCGGATATTCGCGTTTTACGACTTGAATACCGCGGTCGATTACGCGCTCCTGAAATTCCGCTAGGTCCAACTGCTTTGCCTCCATTCCCAGGTGTTTAAGAGCGACGTACATGTTGCTCTGTGGATTTGCATAAGCGGCTACGTAGGGCCTAACCCTGCATGCCGCCATTGCTTCGAACGTATCGTTCACGCACTCGATCACGAACTTCGATACCCGTTGGCACAGATAGAACGGCCACAGCATCGCAAACAGGCATATGCGGACCATGGCCGCGCTCTCCTTAGCTAGGCTTCGAATTCAACTCCACACGTACGATTGATGTCGGACGGCCCTTCAACCAGGCTGATCAGATCATCGCGACCAAACTTGAGGTAGGTCGCCCAGAACTGACCGAGCCACAGGGTTGTTTCCGTCTCCAGCTTCGTCCACTTGAGCACACGAGTTTTACTCACAGGCTCTTTGGCGAAACGGAAGCCGGCCATCAGCCCCTTCATGCGGATGTACGGCCCGAACATGCGCGTAGACGTAAACGTCCGCATTTCAATGTCCTTGGCGTACGCTTCAGGGCTTTTACCGTCCACGGCGCAGGCGGTGGACACGATGCCGTAACGCGGATCTTCGAACTCCATGACGAAGTTCAGAACCCCGCCTACGCCTTCAGGCAACTGGAGCTTAGGCCCCAGCGCTTGAACACTTTTAACACCGGCAACACTGAACAAGGCCGTCGAGCCGGTGACGATGGCCATAAACTCACGCCGATCCATAGCGCCAATCTCCAACAGGGTTAAGTAACTAAAGGCGAACAATCCCGCCGGTTCCGTTGATCATCTTCATGCAATTGTCGAAACCGGTCAGGCTAAACTGGTGCAGAAACCACTCGCAGGTAAACGGGACGCGGTCTTCGCCTTCCCACTTGGCCAGGTAATTGAAGATGCGCTCGACATGCTCCGTTTTGCCGCAGTAAGCAAGCGTTACGGCAAGCAACGGCGCTTGAGGATGCATGACCTTGGTGAAGCTGAGAACACGCGCGCACATCTCGATGGCCAACATCTTGGGATTTGGTCCCCAGATGCCGTCGGACAGTTTGCGCCAGTCATACAAGCCGCCGGCGCCGGAGATGGTGATACTGAAGCTCGCATCAGGCTCGCCCAACGGATTGTGCTTTTGGTTCTCCGGCTTCTCCACGGGGCCGTACGCATTAAGCACGGCAGGAGTCAATGCGCCCGAACCGGCAAGCGCTGCGATAAACGTACGACGATCCACGGTAACCTCCATGAAAAGAAAGCTGACTAGATAACTACGAGCGGCACAGAAAGCCGTGTAGGAAATGTGTGCCCGTTAACGCACACAGAGTTACCGTCAAGTCGGCGCTCGGTGCTTTCGATATCGCCGGCACAGTGCGGACAGACCCGCTTCTTAGCGGTATCGTCTTTGAGACGGGCGTCTTCCGGCTCTTTCGGAGTTTTCGCATCAAGAGACTTAAGACTGTGCTCTACGAAGCGAATAATGACTTCTTGCGGAGTCATGGACAACATAACCGCCACCAAACCGATCTTGTCGTCGGTCTGGTCGGAGAACTCTACACAAATTATGCCCAAGGCTGCACCTGTTGGTTATAAGGATTGCGAACGCGCGTTCACTAAGTTGTTAAGTCTTTCTTTTCCTTTCGTAGAGAACGGAACATCGGCATTACGGACTGATGCTGCAGTTCCACCTCGATCTGGATGGTTTGCGTCGGCTCAGGTTTTCGGTCAGCCTGATAACAGATGTAGAAGAGCGCTGATACCCATGCCAGCGCTATGGACCCGATTACGAAATCCTTCACTTAGTCCCTCCTTGTTTGGCCGGCTCAAGATACGCCGGATCAATGTTTGCCTGCGTGAGAATGCGCCGAAGTTGCGCCGTCATCGTTTCACAATCGCTATACGCTTGAAGTAGAGCGACCTTGGACTGGTTGTCGGCGATCTCTTTACGAACAGCCAGTTCGTTGCGCAGCTTGGCGATTTCGGCCATCTGCTCCGCGTGCTGTTGATCCAGTTTGACGTACAGGCCGTGGATCTTTTGATGGATGATCTCGTCAAGCGATTGGTAGCCGGCGCCGGCGCATGTGACTAGCAAGGCAACGACGGAGAGGAATCCGACGAAGAGGACGGTGGATCGCATTCTTGTTTCTCCTTGGGTAACGTGGAATGAAGTTCAGATTCGAACGTGTCTTCGGTAAAAGCTCGGGCAAATATCTCCCATGACAAGTGGTAAGTGATCGGCTTTTCGCAGTGCCGGCACGGTTTGACGACCGACCTAATCTCTAGAAACGGTACAACTACGCCGGCGCTGGGATAGTTGTTGATCTTGCCGCAGTACGGACAGGGGCAGTTGTAGTGATTGCCTTGCGTGTGGTTAGGCATAATGGGCCTTGGTTTCGCATAGATAAAGAAAAAGGACGGCCTAAATGGCCGTCCTTACTCACTTACTGTACCGCACTTGGTGGCCGTATTTAGCCGCCTAGTCGGTTTTCACGTACTGCCATGTACCCATGAAGTAGACGAACGTGACTCGTGTTGATCCGCCAAACGGATCAGTGTAGCTGAACTCTTGCCCTTCCTTGGGATTCTCAGGCCATTGGATTTCGTCCACAGCTTAACCTCCAAATGCAATTGGGATCACGTTCTTTGCAATGCCGGCCCACATACCGACCTGCTTCAGCTTGTCTTGGGTCTCCTGAGGAGCCCCTATCAAACCGCCTAAAATCTTGCCCACGGCCCAGCCGCTCATGTAACCGCTGCCCATGCCGGCGGCAATCATGCCCACGTCCGCGGGGGTAACAAAGGGATTACCAGTGCGCTTAGCTGCGCCGCCTACAAGGCTGGTGAGAGCGACCTGTTCCGGTAGGTCCAGGCGCCCTGCTACGTCAGGGTCATGCCACACAATGCGATTAAACGCATCCACAGGGATGACGGGGGTCATCCTGGCTCCGGAGGCCCCGAAGTCGGCCGAGGCCTGCTTGGGCGTTCCTGAGGGGCCTGTAGGGGCGCTGTCGAGCAGGAAGGGGTCGTTGAAGTCCCGGCCGAGGATGCCGGTGTTAGCCAGGCCCCAGAGGAAGCCGGGCGTAGCCCCTGCCAAGCCGCCTGCAACGGCCAGGCTCTTGCGCAGCTTGCCTCGGCGCCAGTTGTTGGGCAGGGCCTTCTCGCCCAGGTAGCCGAGGCCGTAGCCCACGCCGGCACCCAATGCTCCTGAGGTGAGCATCGAGGCCAGCGGGCTTGGGCTGTTTGGAATGCCGAAGGTATCGCCTGGGGTGAGGTTCATGGCCTCGGTCGTATCCCGGATGAGCGGGCTGTACGCAACCTTGATCCAGTCGAGATCTTCGAGGTAGTAGGGCGGCGACACATTGGTCAACACGTCAGGATGCACGTCGGCTTTTTTTAGCCATTGGGCGACCTGGGCGTTGTCCTCGTCCTCAGCCGTCATCCACAGGCGGTTGTCCACCGTGTTGATGTATGCGCCGGCGCCTTTCCAGTACGGGAGTGTGCGAATGGCCGATTGGATGTCTTTTGCCGGTTCGCTTAGGGCATCCGTCAGCGTTTCCACCGCACTGTTCACTTCCATCCAGTTCATGTCGTATTCCTTTGCGTGCCCACTCTTTTTGGTAGTACCGGCCGAGCGGGCTATTGTACAGGTAGTCTGCTCGATCGGCCTCCGTCATTGCCATTAGTTTAACAGCGGCCCTGTTGCGGCCGATACACATCAATGGCACGTGGCAGGCGCTGCATATCGGGTCGCCGGCACGGTAGTTCAGCGCTCTTCGCACAGCCTTACCGCACAGCATGCAGGCCCATGTCTGGCTAGTCATCCCAATCCTCATCGTCGTCATCGGGGGTACAGTAGCCTTCCCAGTTGTCTACGCCCAAAGCCTCAAGATGCCGCAGCAGCTTGGAATCGGCCAATAATTCCAGATACTGCGACTTTGGGATAGTGATCATTTCCGGTTTGACGGTGATGGGTGTTTGGGCCTCTATTTCCGCGGCTTTGCGGAACTCTTCGGCCACCCTGCGAATATCGCTCATTCAGGCTCGTGTTCTATTTTGCGTGTTTCGGATCCTAACGTGAATCCCGGTAAGGCCGTCCTGGGGTGTACTAAGCTAGGAAACTCGAAGTCATCGCATTCGCAGCCCTCTATCAAGCACAGGCAGTAGCTGCCTGCGGGCCTAGCATGCGGCATGAAATGCGTCTCATGGTCTTCGCGCAAATGGCCGCATATAGCGCACTTGGCCTTACTGTGCATCTTCGTCTTTGTCCCGGCCCAGATCGTTGAAGCCGGTCTTTTCGCCTCGGGCCAGCTTCATACGGGCCAGCCGGATGCATTCCTCAAGCTCGCCCATGACCTCGTACGCCGTTTGGTGCTCTCGGGAGTAGTCCAGCACCTCGTCTTCGCTCAAGTGCTCGCACAACTTGTTACGAGCCGAGCGGTAGTAGTTGAGCCACTTCTCCATCGTCTGCAGATCCGATTCGCTGAGGTTGTCCTCGTCCATGCAGATGATGTCGGCCGTAAAGCCGCCAATCAGGCGAATCATGTCGGCCGCATAGTCCCGTTTTGCCTTTTCTTTCGCATCCCATTCGGACATTGCATCTACCCTTCGTCAGACTGTTGTTGCTTGGGCCGCAGCGTACCGTCCTGGTACAAACCTACTGTCGGCCCAATATCACGAGGCGGATGCGTGAAGCAGTGCAGCAATACCGGCCTGGTGCCGATATGCCCGTCTACTTGAACACACGCACCGCCGAAATCTCCCGGCCCTCGCCGAGGCCGACTTAACCAGTGCAAATGGTAGTCGGGCTTAAAACACTTAAGCAGTTCAGTCAGGCACAGTGTGTAGCCGGCCGTGTAACACTTACCATCTAGCCGCCCTCCCATGATCTCAACCTCGGTGGGAAAGCAGTAGATTTCCCAAGGGGCGTTGGGCTTATCGTCCGGCGCTTGCCAGTACCAGCGAATTTCACCGGATGTCTCCAGCGGACTCATGGCCCCGATTACACGATCGATTAAACGCTGCATCCAACGCGGCGTGCTGCTCTTTTCCGGCTGCATGTCATCTTCTCCAGTTTGCCAAAAGCTATTATACGTTTTTGGCCAAATCTACGAAGAAGATCAGTACGCGTGAGACTGAGGGCCGTATCCCCTACGAAAAAATTTCCGGTCCGCCGACCTCCGGTTCACTCCGGTTCGCCTCAGCCTTCGGATAATGCCGTGCAATGATTCGCTCAATATGGCTCGTCCCGACGTGCACGAGCGGCACTTTCAGAAAAGCGCACGCACGGTATACCTCTGCATTGATCTCATCGGCGGCGCGGACTATCCAAGGCTCCGGGATAAACATATAGCCGTCATTGATCTTCTTCAGATCAAGAGGATTGCCTTGCTCGTCCGTCTGAACGAACCCGTGCAGTCCCCTGTCGGCGGCAATTGATTCGGGCGTTTCTTCGGACTTTCGCCAGATATTGTCGACACGCGAGAAATACTCGATGTACGAGGATTCTGAGACTTGTCGCCATCGAACGCGTTCATCGTCTCCGGTATTCCAGTACTTCGGCCATTTGTTTAACACGCTATCGCTCACTCTGTGTCTCCTTAGCGGTTTGTTCCCGTTCTCTGCACTCATTACTGCGAAACTTATCGCCGTTATCGTCGTTAGACGATCCGCAGTCGTACCTGACGTACCAATCACCGGTGGCTAGATGTTCCCAGCATGCGGCGGCTGCTCCGCAATCAGGGCAATTCACGCACTCTCCTTTATCCAAGCTTTTGTATTCGTTGGTATTCCTCGTACTCCTCCTGCGTCACCTCTACGTTATCGCCGTTACGGCGGATGAATATCCCCGTGCCGGGGCTAGTCTTCTCAGTACCGGCGTTGAACCAGCTGGCAATGACGTTCATCCACTCGGCACGGCAACCCTTGCAAACGCGCAGGTTATACGTCTGCATAGGCCTTAATTCGGCATCCGTACGCACAGTACCGGAGGACAGCGTAATGGCCGGCCCGTTAGGCACCTGCAATACGCTGGGCTCCTTGGCTTGTACGTATTCCGCCCCTTCAGGCGGAATAAGCACAACTTGCCGGTCAAACATGATGCCCAGTTCCTCCATGGCGTAGAAACACGCCATATGCAGCGTACGCAGATCTTCAGTCTCTACGCCGCAGCGGGCGCACATTTTTGACTCCGGCATTACCAATCTCCTAGTTCGTACAGCCCTACTGATATCCAGCTACGTTTGCCGCTTTTCAGGTCTTCTTCAAGCTTTTTCTTCTTTCGTTCCAGTTCCTTTTTGCGTGCAATTGCAGCCGCATTGACCCAAACAGCCAGGACTATAACGACAGCCCAAAACAACCAGGTCATGGCTGGGCCTCCTCTTTGCTGCTGATGTCGTCGACGTGCGTAATACGGAAGCCTTCCAAGCAGCCCAAGCGCAGGCCTTCGTGATCGCAGATGACGATGGTGCCTTCTACGGCTTCTTCTTTCGACAACTCGTGCTCAAGGCTGCATTCCGGGCACTGCCAGCGATGCACCACCAGTGTTTCCACCGTTATGCCCAGAAGCTCATTCGCGGTGCGGGTCTTTTTCTTTGCCGGCTTGCCGACAATGCACGCTTGACGCTTGGGTTTGGTTTTGGGTTTACCGGCCTTCATAGTCATTGAAAGCGGTATTCCTCGGGTATCGGACGTTTCGCGATCTGCCATGACGTTATTCCTCTAAGATTTCCGGCTCTCCAAGACTAGTGACTTCTATCTCCTCGTGTACAAACTCGGCCTCGCCTTTCTGGAACGCTTTAATCGCTTCTTTGGGCGATTCGGCCGTTACTCTGTACTCTTGCCAACCTGATGCTTTCTCTACGGGGACGATCAGTCGGTAGTTATTCACTTAGTGCTTTGTTTTAGGTGCTTTCTTACTGTTTCACGTACTTTGTCCACGGCATCGTAATCTTGGCCGTGCATAGCGTCCTGAGCTTGAGCCAGTTCTATGCCTACTTCGTGCAAAGCATCCGTTAAGCGCGCTACTTCGGCCGTTAGTTTTTGGACGTTGGCGTCGCGCTTCCAAATGGTATGGATAGCCTGCGCTAAGCCGTAGCCAAAGCCGTTCGTCTTCGCTTCCGCTTCCATTTGAGCGCGGGGCTCAATATCGAATTCGGTTTCGATATGCAGCCATGCGCGTTCACGTTCCGCTAGCAGCGCATCATGCGCCGCTTTCAATTCGCTATAGTCCCGCTCGCTGTACACCATTTCCGGTTTCTCCGCCCCCGCCGCGCCGTAGTCGGCAAATGCGCGGAACGGCTTATGCTGCATCTCGGACACGGCTGCTCCTTTGTTAAAGGTCAAAGTAAGAAGGACAAGCGGACGCTAATCCAACCTATTTTCAGAAACGCTCCAAGCCGGCTTTGCTTAGTCCGGTCCCTGTCACTTCAAATGAGACGCAGTATTTATCGTCGGTCATAAGCCTCCCGGCTCCTTCAAAACGGTGAGGCCGGCGGCTTTGAATCCCACCAGCGTCTGAGTCTTGTCATCCTTGGTAACTAAGCCCCACACGATGGTGTAGGAGCTGCCTGAGTAGCCGACGATTTCCACCGAGCAGCCTACTACTACGGCCGTAGCGACGGTACCGCCCGGCAAACCGCTGTACACTTCTCCTCGTACGGTACGTCCCATCATGCCTGCGAGAATCATGGCTTAGGTCCTTTCCAAGAATGAGTTAAAAATCAGTATCGGCTTCTCCTTCGTCCGCTTCGGGCGGATTGGTCAGTTCTTCGTATTCAGGGTTACGTTCCACTACGTGCACCGGCGCAGTGGGTAGGATGAGGATGTCCGGTTTGTGCGTACACACCGTCAGCCCCATGTCGTAGATAGCTTTGTTGACCATGGGGCTGTCTTTTTCCGTGTACTTGTCGAAGCTCTCCTGCTTAAGCAGCGCGAAGAACACCATGTCCTGGTCGTTGCCCAGCCGCATGTATCCGAACAGCGGATAGTCCTTCGGATCCACCGGATTGTCCGGTCCGCCGGCTACTATTCGCACGCATTTGGACGTTACCGGGCCTTTGTCCAACTGGCAGAAGGCCAGAGAGTTGGGCGTCGGCGGATTGCGTACGGCAAAGCTGTTATTCGCCAGCGGCCCGCCGATGAACCTGTACACGGATAGGCTTTCCTCGTACGCCAGCTCCGTCTCGCCCAGTTTGTACAGAGCAAGGCGTTTGCCTTCGTCCAGGTAGACGCCCGTGTATCCGCCTACGGTTATGATGCCTTCAAAAGCACCGGCGGGTACCTCGGTGCCGTCCATAGGCCCGCCGACCGCAACAAGCATTGCTTCCTTGTTGAATTCTTCCTCAAGAGACATGCGTTTATTTTCCTTTACACTCTGTTAAGAACAGATCGCGGGCATCGTGCGGCGCGAATAAGGTTTGGAACACGTACTTGTCCTGAGCTACGTCGTAGCCGTAATGCGCCCACTGCTTGCGGCTTTCGGTCATAAGCAGCAATTCGTCGCCTTGTGCCGGCTCATCGCCACTGTACGCGGTCAGCTTTCCGTCGTACGGTCCGCCCTTCAATTCAATCTTGCGATCCATGCTTGTCATGCCCCATTGTCTGTGTTGTCGTTAAAACTCGGATTCTTCCGCGTGACGTAGATTTACGGTGTGCACCATGGACACTAGCAACTGAGTATTCATGTCCATGATCACGCAGTGACCGTTGTCAACGCGGTGCTTCTTCATCTTTCCCGCGGAATTAGCCCACTCGCTTTGCGAATAGATGCGAGTGATGAAAACGAACATACGTGGTTTCTCTTCGCCGTAGCCGAGATACCCGTAATACTTCTTCTTGTCCTCGTCGCTGTAGTCCTTGATGGTCTCCAGGTCGAGGGTTACGACATCGCCGCGGCGAATGCGTTGTTTATCTTTTTTCTTGCTCATACTCTGCGTCACCTAATAGCTGATTTGTAAACGTGAGGAAGTGTTGGTTGAGTCTTTCTCGCTGCATGCCTCTTTGAAACGACTCATACATAAAAAAGAAGACACCGATGAGGAGCATAATAAAGCCGGCAATGCCGCTGGTCGTACGCGGCGATAAGTTGACGGCTTGGAGCACCAAAGATGATCCTGTGCCGACCAATACAGCGCGTACGACCAGCAGCAACCGTTGCATTACATGACCCTCCAGATAGCGCGTAACGTGTAGAAAACGGCCTTGGCGAACATCGCCGTAGGCAAAGACACGGACACTGACGCAAACATGAAACCAACTCCCGAAACTAACTACTAACTTCCTCCATGGACACGGATAGTCGTTATCCACAAGCACTTGCTTGTTCCTTCCTTTAAGCCGCACGTTTCACATACGGCTGGCGAACAATTGTGAACGCGCGTTCACAATGTGTACGTTATTTGTCTTTGGGCAGCACGATTACGATGGGAATCGTAATAACGTAGCCCCTTGCCGTGTTTTGTTTGTTCAGGCACGCAAGTGCGCGGTACGTGTAACCTTCAGAAGTGATGTCGATGAGCCACCATCCGTTGCCGGCATCCATGTTTATCTTGGTGCCCTCCGGCAAATATTGCTTTAGTAGCTCGGCGTTGCGCTCGCGCTCGATTTGAGTGACTTGCTCGGGCGTCAGCTGAATCTTCGGCTGAGCTTCACAGCCCAGCGCCGTCAGCAGAACCAGGCATGCGATCAGGTATCTCATCCTTTTCTTCCTTGAGTTTGAGTTCGGCTTTCTCTTCAGCGCGTGTTACTTCGCCCTTATGCCTTCGCGCATTGCCGCACATTGCACACGAGCACTGAGCTAGATGGTCAGCCAATGTGGCCTCTTGATCATGCGGATAGATCTTGCGCGCCTTGGCTTTCATGCGCTTACTGTCTTCGCGTCGTCGTGCTCGTCCCATAGTTAGGTCCAGGTAATAGTGACATGCTGACTGAGCCAATAAAGCAGGCTTACCCACGCTATGGCCCCTGCGATGACCACAAACTGTTCATTATCGCCCAGTGAGCTTCTACCGTTTGTGAACGCGTCAATGAGCTTCGCAACGACGGCTCCGGGAAGGGCCAGCAGGATCATGAGGGCCATGTGCAAAAAAGGAATGATTTCCACGGCTACTCCTTAAAACAACGGAGCCGCAGTGGTTAGCTGCGGCCCCGTATAGTGTTACTTGTTACCGACCTGCGAACTTCTTTCGATCGGCGGCGATGTATTCATCCGCCTTAGCGATGACCGCTTCCGTCATCGCCCACGTTACGGAATCATCATCATTGAACCCAGTGATGGTGTCGTGACGAACAGAGCGCTCGTACTCTTTCTGGTTGTAGTAAGGACTGTGATCCGGACGCGCCATCGCGTCTTTGATGTACTGCGCACTGGTGATCGCTATATCGTTCTTTTCCTTGAACTTCTCGGGGTACATCTCCTTGATGGCATTGAAGATGAAGTTCTCGTACTTCAAACGCAGTTCTTGGTTGATCTCGTCACGAACCTGCGTCAAACGATGAGCGGCCCCAAGGAGACAGAACGTACGGGCCTCCGGGCTCCATGGGTCCACTTCATCGCAGTGATCTTCGTCGTAAGCCAAAGCCCCTTTCACCCAGAAGGTGGCGCTCTTGAGGATGTCCCCAAGTCGCTTGGTGGTGTTAAGGCTTTTGATTACGGTCGGCTTCTTGCTTGCGATCTTCGTCATTTTGGCGATCAATTTCTTGTTCGATCTTGGTTACTATCTGGCGAATGTCATCCGGCATTTCCGCTTCAAGTCCCGAGTAGATCAATTTGCCCTTTTCACGGGCTACGATCTTTCCGCAATTCCTGATGATCCAAGTGGCAAAGTCCGATGCGCGCACTACTATTCCTCCCAATCATCCTCGTCCAACCACTCGCGGTAGGCTTCGGGATCGTAATCAGGAGGGCCGGCAAGCTCGACATCTTCGAACTTGCTGACATCGTCTTTGTAATCGCAGCCGGTATCAAACCGACTCTTATTCATTTCCTCGGCATCGTGGACCAACCAACCGATGGTGTCCGCAATGTCTTCAGCCGTTGTCCCTGCGTCTTCGCCGGACTCATCCACCGCTTCCATAACGGTTTCGAGCGTGGCTACGATTCCTTGGGACTTGATTGCCTCGATAAGAAGCATTTTCAACTCGAAGCTCATACGCACTCCTGCGTAAAGCGGTTAATTATCGGAGCTGTGAGGCCCCGGCGGGTCCGGCATAGGTGCGGTTAAACCCGGTGGATTGGCACGAAGAACCTTGGCAATCTGCTCAAACGTACATACTGTATCGTCGGCAAGATTGCTGCTGAGCCCGTCATTGAGTTCGACAATGTTGGCTTCGCCGGCGCCATCTGCAAAGAATAGCTGGCGAGCCTTGAAGGCCGCAGACTTACGCAATTGCTCCGGAACAATTTCCGGAGCCAGTTTCAAACTTGAATTACCGTGGTTTACGACACCCAGCCATTGTTTGACGCGCCACGGTAGATAGCAGATTTCCCCGTCAAAGTATTTGAGGCCCTTGCTTATTTCAACAGATAGCGCGTGTTCCGGTTCTTCCTTGATGAATACCTCGCACGCTACGCCTAGGCAGCAGTGGGTCTCAACAGTCACGCCGTCTTTAAGTTCAACGACGCTGGCTAAGTGTCCTCGGCCCTGTTTGTATTTGCCTGACTCAAGGGCTTCATACCATTTCTCGCGAGCTTGCTCGGGAGTAAGTCTAAATTTGAGAGTCGGCAATTCGGCGCCTTCAACAACAGGCTCAGGCATTGGCCGGTTCCTCTTTCTTAGGCGGATTGAGCCACACGCGACCCTTGGTCACCACTTTCGGGAGCGGCTTACCTAGCCGCTTCTTCAGCGCGGCGCGGGCGTCGCCCGGAGTATGCGCTTCGACTTCATGCTTGGAACCGTCGACGAATTCGTACGAAAAACGATATAAGCGACGTTCCTGCTTCTTGCTGAACAACATGGGCGTCCTTGTCTTAGTTATTAGGAAAGGTACAGGTAAACACCGTATGCGACGGCAGCCATGGCTGCTTCAATCGCAAAGAAAATGCAGGCTACCGTAGGCCATGACGGCTCATACGGTGTTTTGCTTTTTGTTTCATTCAGGTAATCTTCCGCAGCGCCGACAAGCATATCGTCGTCGATATAAAACAAGTCAGCGTTGGTTTTCGAGGCAAGCATGTAAAGCAATTGCCCCAAACGAAGACTCGGGTTTTTGCTCCAAACGAGCTTTATCGTGCCTAGCACGCTGGAGATTCTGACGGGATCTCTCCCTTGATCTGGATCTCCATTTTTCCAAAGTTGCATGGTGTAACTCTAAAAGTATCGGGGCCGTGGAGGTCCGGCCCCTGTGTTGAACATCGCTAGTTAGGCTACTACCGCCAGGCGCGGACGCCGGCGGCTTCGCTTTCGGCGCGAATCACGCTTATGCAGAACGGAGTCAATTGCGGCTTTCACGTCATCAGACGTTAGTTCGCAATTGGGAAGCGGGTACTCTTTGTCGTAATCAAAGCCTTTGGAAATGTGCTCAGCCAAAGCATCCCAGTTGGAGATGACCTGCGCCACCAACTTCCGTATGGCTGCGTGATCCATTCCTTTGGAAATGCGCGAGATCCAGTAATCGCGCAGAGGGCGATCTTGAACCTCGTGCTCGCTTAACCAATAAACGAGGCACCCTCGGTTTTCGCTGTAGTCGTAGAAACGACCACGGATCACCTCGTTTGCCTCCAGAGCCGCACGGAGCTTGATTAGAGTTGCGCTCTTAATGAGCGCAAGCAAAGCCAGCAATTCACTCACTGTTAGAGTCCTTCCATGTTTGACGAGGGAACTAAGCGAAGAAACGATGCCGAGGCGTCTTGGCGATCAGAAGAGCAATGTTCTTCGATTGCTGACGCGCAACACGCCCGCTGGGCGTATCGAGAGTATCGAGCACGTAATGCATGTCGTACAAGTTGCCGAGTTGATACACGGCGTTGTTACGAAAGCGATCGTTAGGGAGATACAACTGGTCGTATTTGAACGTGACGTCTGCGTCCACAATACCGAGTCGAACTTCCTTCACGATCCCCTTAGCTTGAGGATCGCAGTACGTGTTATCCAATCCTTCGGCAATCCAGCTAGCTACCGCCAATGCGGCAACTTCCGGACACGAAGGACGCACGAGAAACTCTTCAAACCACCGAAGAACTCTGGTCTTACCGGAGACTTCCATCGTTTCGAGAATCTCGTACATAAACGTAAGCGGATACGGAATATCCACTTCGTCTTCAACCTGCTTCGAACGAAGCGGGCCGGCGAGGTTGTAGGCCGTAAGGCCAAACTCGACGGCAACCGCACCTGATCCGACCATCGATGCCAGAAATGTCCTGCGATCCATGCAAACTACTCCTTATGTCACATGTCATGTGCGCCATGTTCGCGCATCCACTGGTAGTGATCGGCCAATGCCTTCTCGTAGCTACGCTTCTTCCGGTACTCCAAGTATGGAATCCGCATAGCCAATACCATTGGAATTGTGACGGCCAAGTTGTACATCATGTGCACCTCCGGCCGTCGTATCACAAAGAGCCACGGTGTCCAGTTGTGGAACGTGCCCGGTTTAGCGCCCGGACAGTCGCACTCACCGAAGTGACTCATTTTCAGAAGTCCGCCGAATCCGTCCTCCGGTGTTCCATTAAAGAAACCCAGGAATTGGATTACGGATATCGGCGTCGCTGCGCCGAAGAAGTTATGCCCTGCTAACGCTTGACCGAACAGCAGGGTGTGCTCAAAGAAATGCCACGCTTGGATGTATGTTGCAATCATCCACCACTTGCGCGCTCTTCCGGTAAACACGTTGCGAAAATGATACAGCCCGTACAGCATCATTAGCGCATAGGCCCAATGCAGCACTTCCGTGTGCATGAGCCACGGATACCAAGTACCCAGCAAACCACGGGAGTCGCCCATCCGCATGCCGTAGACATACAACTGGATGACCTGTGCTATGTGCTCCGCCAAGTGAGCAATACACAGCGCAACGAACACATAGAACAGCCCCATAGCGAAGATTCCTTTCTTAAGCGGACCTAGACATGGTTATAAGCCAATTGTGAGTGCTATCGTCCTCGACACCTTTAATTGCTTCTGGATCCTTCTGCCTGGATGTAAGCAGATTTTTCAACGGCTCAGCCGCGTAAGCGTTTCCGGTTCTTTTCAACTCTTCCAGCCGGCGTATCTCAAGATCGCGCGCCAGCTGTCGCTCACGTCGTCGCATCTCCGCAATTTCGTTTTTCAGTCTTGTGTTCTCTAGAACAATGTCGTTGTTTTTTCGGACAATGTCGTTGTTTTTTCGGACTTCGTTCTTAACCTTGCTCTCGAGAACATCAACCTTTTCTACGATTTCCGTGAGCGCCTTAAACGACGATTCGGCCTTAACGGCTTCTTCAGCGTTCTGGCGTCGACGCTTTTCAAAGTGCTGTACCCAGGCTTTCTCAACCGATGTCAGCAGCTTATCGCTTTCTTCTTGCCATTCAATCATGGCCTTCTGACACGCTGCGTACACTTCCTCAATGCTGGCGTCGGCAGGGCTTGCCACGATAGGTGCCACTTTTTTGTAGTAGCAAATAAGGCGAGAAGCCGTGTACACCACTGCCACGCCTCGCCCGCTAGTGCCGGGCATCGGTGCAGCAAAGCTCTCTGCGATCTCGGATCGACCTTTCCACGCTACTAGCTCGAACAACTGCAGGGATGCGTAGTCATCCGCGCTAGTCCTTACCGCCATCAGCGGCTCTTTGCCTCCGTTTTTGAGGCGGTTAACAAGGGCCGGCGTAAGTACGTGAATTGCACGCATAGTACCGGCTGCCAATACAATCTTTCGCATCCTGCTTACCTCCGTTCCTAGTTGTCTGATTTCAGATCTTTAAGCGCTTCCTTCTGTTCTTCGGTAGCAAACTTCTCAATGAACTTGCCGGGACCGATTTCTTTCTTTCGTTTATCGGACGCAGTCCAACCGAACAGCACGGCTTTTTCGACTAAGTCGTTTAGCGCACTTTCAGCTTTAGTTATCCAACGCCATGCCATGTGTATCTCAATTTGCCTTGGGAATCAGCCAATTCAGATTGTTGCCTACTTGTTTGTTTTCCAGTTCTTTCACGCGCCGCTTAAGATTTTCGAACTTCACATCCGCTGCTTTCACCACATCCTCTGTAGCTTGATACAGCGCTTTGAACCTTGCTTCGAGAATCCTTATGCGATGCTCAAAGTTACCGATACTCTCATCCATCGCTTTCCTCTGCGAGTAGCTTTATGCCGTGCGGTACGGCTGTGCGACGATCAAGGTCGTACGCGACAAATTTGAATTTTCCTTCGGCCATCTTGTCGTGAGTTCCGTCAGGGTTTTCACGAAAACAAGTGACGGCCACGTCAACTGATTTAATGCCGGCTTTGACGACCAACGCATGTACGTGGATCAGGTCTTTGATCTCGGCTCCGGCGAAGAATGTGACATCGGTAACCTGTACGGTCACTGCGTCGCGTACGCCTGTAGGAGAACTGTATAAGAATCTCCGTACGGCGCACGCCGCTGCGATATCCATTTCCGAAAGCATCTTGCCGCCAAACACCATGGGCGGCATGTAGTTTGTATCCTGGGGAAACACGACAAAGCTTCCTTGGAAGCTAGTCAGCGTTGTACTCATCTTCGACGCGATCTCCGAAAGTGCTTACTTCTACCAGACTGGTAGGGACGGGGACTTTACCTTCCAGTACGGCGTGCACCAGTCGGGACACTCGCTCTCGCACTGCGTTGAATTGATCCAGATATGGAACAGTGTCAATCAGGTTGGCCGCTTCTTGTACTTTGTTCACCAGCAGCAGCGCAACACAGCAGTTGACTTTGTGGCTTGGATCTTCGGGGTCCAACTCCATGATGAGCTTGCCGTAGTACACGGCATCGGAAAATCGATTTGTAGCCATGCACTGAGCGCTCAGATCGCGCAGCACCATATCCATAGTCGTCGATTCAATGAAGCCCGGCGGTTTGCCGCCCACGGCTTCAGCCGCTTCGGCGAGCACTCCGCTTTCGCACAATGTCTTGGCGACTTTGTACGCGTCCTTGAGAATCAAATACGACGACTCGTTTTGGCCGGCCAGATGATGCGCTTTAGCGGCCAACCACATAGCCGGCACATTTAGCGGGTTCATGAATACTACCCGCTTTAGGAGCTTTGTAGCTTCTACTAAATCGGTATACATAGCTTCCGTGAGTTCAAAGCCTTGGTCCGGATCGTACGCCTTCTGCAGGATAGGGAACACAATCTTCTCCGCCGAATCGAACAGAGCGTTGTGAATTTCCGACATCTCTGGATCCATTAGTCTCCCTTTCTACGCACGCCCAGTGCCACAGGATGCCACGGCACGGGTTTTTCTGTATTGGTGTAATACGCATATTTGACTTTCATCCATTGGCCGATGTACTCGTTTCGATCTATCCAAGCTTGTTGCTTTTCTTCGATAGAGCCCGGCGCATATGCCTCGAATTCATGGCCGGCCTTGGTCACCATTTTGAATGTGACCGTAGCGTTGTGCCCAGGCTTGTAGCCTACGATCAAGAATTCGTCGTCCTGGAAAGTCTTTACCTTAAGCAGCGAGGTGGAGCGCTTAGGCTCGTACGGAGCTTTACCGTGTCGAAGCATCGAGCCTTCATAGCCGTTGGCAATGCGGTGCGCTTGCATAGCAAACAAATCGGCTTCTCCGCCGATGCGCACGGTCGATACAAGCTGGACGCATTTCGGCACTTCAAACAAAACCTTTTTGCACAGCCAGTCGTACCGTTCTTCAAACGGAGCGTCCATCGGCGTGTCGTACACGTTGTACGTGATCTTCAGCGTGTCGTCGCACGGCTTATCAATAAGCGAATCAATCTTATTAAGGCTAAAACCGTGGCAATATAGTTCGCCGTCTAGCGCTTCGCCGGCTCTAAGTAGATCGGACAGAACGTCCGAAATATGCGGAAGGTTGAACACGCTCCCGCGGCGGCTTGTAAGAGAGACGGACTTGCCTTCTTTGCGCGCTATGCACCGATAGCCGTCAAGCTTCGGTTGTTCAAAGGCCGAGGACCAATCGACCTTATCTTTGTGCTTCTCGTACGGATGCGCTAGCATCGGCGACAGCGCGCGCTTATCGCCGGATGTCTCTACGTCCTCAGCGTAATGGCTGCGATCGCGCTGATGCTTCCACCGGCTTTGTGCATCCTTAATCGCCTGCTCGTACGGCGTTGTAGCGTTTTTCTTACCTATGTTCTTGCCTTCAAGAACAGGAACTATCTGTACCTGCTTTTTACCGCCTTGTAGCCCGTACTCAATTCGAACTGCCGCCGTGCCGTCTTTTGCCTCTAGTGCCTGTACGTGCCATTCCTGTATCTCGCCTTTGCTTGTCTTTTTGTAAAGCATCGGCAATTTGACTTTCTGAAGCTTCTTAGTAGCCACGGTACTCCTGTAAATAAAGAAAGGCGAACCATTTGGTTCGCCCCTAGAGCTAATAGTAACGCCGTAGGGCGTCAATAATGATGCCGCGATATGGTCTTCAATTTAGTGCGGATTCACCTCTGTCGGCTTTGCCGGAAACCAGCGCCCTTTGTGGATCACATGAGCGCTTCCGTTCCATCGACTCTTAAACCAAGGCCAAGGTCGCCACTGTTCTTGTTGAGTAGCATTAGGATCTACGAACTTTACGTACCATCTTCCGTCCTCAGCCTCGTATATGTCGGTAAGAACGATGGCGTGATTGCCCCATATAGGGCGACGGTACTTGTCATAGCCGAAAGGTACGGCGATGCACACGATCGGAGTATGGCCTTTTTCAACGGCTTCGGTAAGAAACCAATCGTTGGCTTTATCGCTGTTGTAAGAAAATGGCGTGTTTGTCTTAAACAGCCAGTACAGCATGTCCTCTTTGGACGCGCCATCGTCTCTACCTGTGCCGTCTATGGTTACCCATTCGCGCATGTTGTGCAGGTGTGTGAGATTGTTCTCTCGGCCTACCATTTCTAGGCAGCAAAACCAACAAAGCCCGATTCCCACGTCCACATTAGGGACACGGTTCTCGGGCTTTATCTCTCCGGCTTTAGCCGGCAGGCTAAACGGCAGCGCAAACGCCACCGCGAGAAGCAATCTGTACAGCATGGCTAATCACCATAGTCTTCGGCTAACCCGAGCCCCCAGTCTTCATCATCCTCTTCATCGTCTTCAAGCTCAGTAGGCTCGGAGTGGTGATGGCATTCGAACTCTTCCTTGCACTCGCTGCACTTGCAGGTATCCGGGTACTTGTAGAAGCTGCCTTCTTCGTAGATCTCAATACCTAGCTCGTCTTTGAGTTCTTCGATGTCCTCTGCCGACAACTCAATAGCCTTGCCGGCAATGAAGTTCAGTGTGCCGCATTCGGAGCACACCCAACTGTACGCCGGATGCATTTCTGCTTTCTTCACGGTAAGGCCCTCTTAGGCATGTGGTATCGGAATCCGGTTCGTTTGTTTCTTACGCTGGCCATGCCTTTGTCTTGACCTACTTCCCATCCGGCCGGATGCCGGCCCATGAGCGTACGTAGCAAGTGATGCTTGGCCTGGTATTGTTTGGCGTCGCTTAACCGTTTGACCTTCTTCAGTTCATCGACTGATGCGTCCTGTGACTGCTTATCCAGAGATTCTTCGAGTGACATTACGAACGCGCGGAGACAATCCGCTTTATAGCTTAGATCGCCCAACGCTTCTGAGATCTTTGCGACCTCGTTTTCTTGCAGTACCTTGGTTTTGCGAATAGCGAAGGTTAGATGAAACGGAAGCTCTTCACCATTGCGTGTAGGCATCGACGGAAGACCATAGCTGCGCCGTAGAGCAGACAAGTCAGGCGAGCGAATCTCTACAAACCACACACGGCTTACGCCGTTCCAGCCGGCAGGGTTAACGGTCTTTACCGGGCCAAGCTGATACGTGAATTCGTGGCCCCGTTCGGTGATGGCGTTTACACCGCCGATGCCCTCTAACTCATCTGGCCGCATGACCGAAATGTGGGCATTTAGAATCCCATCTTTTAGGGGGAGTTCAATACCCGGCTCGCCTAGCGCGTCGAATAGGCCGCGGGCAATGGCGTTGGGCACCGAGAGTAGTACCCACCCACTCTTCGACGCGTACAGGCGTCCTACGAGCCCATACGTGGATTCAGCGGCTGCTCCGACCTTGCAGAGACAGCCGTGAGCTTGAGCGATATCGTAAACATCCATACCTATATTCCCTGGTTTACCAGATTTGATTTATCGCTGAATCTTGTTGCCAGGATGATTGATGATCTGAATGTTCTCAAGCCGCTCGATACGCTTGTCGATTTCAGCCAATTTGCCTTTGACTTCTGGCGTTGTAAGGTCTTCGCGCAGCGCTTTGATTTCCACCCGTACACGCTCTTCAACTTGAGCTGTGCGCTCAATCCAGCGGCGGTCCATGTCAACCAACTCTGACCGCATATTCAATTGTACCGAGTAGAGCGAAGCCACTGTCGTAGCCACGCCGGCCACGACAATACCAAGCAAGCTGAAGAACGTCTTTAGATCGAAGGTAACGCGAGTAAGCGGTCCGTTATTGTGCTCTTGTTCTGCGCTCATGTTTAACCCTCATGGCTGTCATGCGACCCCTCCGGTATCCCCTAACCGGAGTCCGGCTACTGCGGTGAACCGCAGCAGTTCGCGGTAACGAATCGGTACAGCTACCGCTCCACCTTACACGCCCCGGCGTCACCATGGCGTGCTTTCCTAGCCAAGCCGGTACATCCTGTAACCGGCCCAACCTCCTAACCTGCCAGTACCTTTGGCAAAGTCGCATGAGGCCCATTTATCCTAATCGGCTGGGCCAGACCGTCCTATATAGATTATCGGCGCTGCGGCTATCAGCTTCAACCAGCCCGAAGGCCTGTGGGTCATTCTAGGGCACTGAATCCGCAGGCTACTATTGCCCTTTATTCGCGGTATTACCCGCCGACAATTGTTATTCTTCCCGGCTTAGGTCGTCGAACATAACTTCCAGTTCCATGTCACCGATTCTGTCGCGGAGATCCGCTAGCTCTTTTTCAAGGAAAGCGATGCGTTTATCCTTCTCGTCACCCTCCTCAATAACTCCGTTGATTCGTTTAGCGTACGAATCAAGTTGGCCGAAGATGTATTCTTCGCGCGAAGGAATAAAGTCCTTGTTAGTATTCCACGGCTGCGGAACAAGGATGGCGTATCCGCCGGCTTCTCGGAAAGGGTCTACCTTGTGATCGTTGTCGTCTACCAAGATAGTCTGCGGTGTAGCGCAGAATTCTTTGCGCGGACCAATCAAGTAATCACGGCAGTTGAATCCGCCGAAATGCTTCTGCATCCACTTGAGCTTGCCTGAAGCCGAAGTAGGGTGCGCGCTGGACGATGTAAGGAAGATTGTCTCACCTAGCGCTCGACACTCTTTCCACAGACGCTTAGCCCACGGCGTAAGCTCGATATCCAACCAGAAGTCTTCGCCGGCGGCGTCAATGCGTTTCCAGATGCCTGCTCGCTGCTCGCTTGTCAGGTGGTGCTTGCTCCACTGGCCGATGGCGTCAACAAGATCGGGCCGCTCTGCAGCCATTAGTCGAGCGGCTGCGCCGCAGAAGTCGCCCATCACTCCGTCAATGTCCAAACAGATTCTCAATTTCTTCTTCATTTCTTCTCCGAACTTTCTAACTCGTTCTCAACTTCGTCTGGTAATTTGTTCCATAAATCCAGCCCTGACCAGTGTTCGATGAAATCTACATCAATGCGGTACTGCTGCGCCCAGGCTTCTCGAAGATCGAGAACCTCGTTAGGCAAGCAATAAGACCATATGTAGGGCTTGTCACCGAACTCTGCGAGCATGCACTTAGCAAAGTGCGTTGGTACGGCCACATGATTAGGGCCGATTAGTTTGTACGTTACTGTGTCGTTTTCCGGCTTCCCTTGTTCTTCCGGTAAAGCCGGCAAGTACATCGGAATTGTGACCACCCAGATTTCTTCAACATCCTCTCGCTCCAGCATGTCTTTGCAATAAAGCTCTAGCCGTCGCCAAGGTCCACGATTGAAGCTGGGATTCTGCGGAGACACATTACGCAGATTGAACGTGGAGTCAATCAACGGCTGTGTTGCACGATGGGCGTCGGCCGAAGCCAAGTGACCGCGGTCATAACCTGATCCGATGTAGTCTTTGAGCGATGCGCGCACTTCAACAGGTACAGAGGTATCTTCGTAGAAGTCACTGTTCTGTCGTTCGCCTAGCCCCTGATACGACTGTCGAGTAATGCGCTCCATTACCCACAAGGCATTGCGAGTACGCGGATCGTATGCAGCCAGGAAATCGCCAATACGCTCATATGCTGGTGACGGTGCGCCCCATTGAGACACTTTTGCCATAGCATCAGCATCAAACGGCACAGCCGGAGGCGCTTTGATAGCCTCCGGCTGTTGTGCTTTGCTGTCAGAGCTTATGGTCTTAACGATGGCGCCTACGATCATCCAGAAGCCCACGAAGGCGCACAAGCAGAATACGATGTGTAAGCCGTGCCATTTACTTTGTTTCATAGTTTTTCCAAAACTCCTCAATGGCCTCTTGCCAGGTAGGCAGCTTAGGCCCGCCGGCGTCTTCAATGAACTTTGTGTTGTCTAGGACCACGCAGCCAGGATGCGCCCATTCGCTTAGCCCGCTGTCATAGTCGTGTACCGGCACGGGAATCGGTGTAAAGGCAATAGGTCCGCGCGCCAGGTGTTCAGCAAACTGGAAAGCCGAACACGAATCCTGATTAGTTACGTTGTAGATGCCTGACAGGAATTCGTTATGGTGCGTAACCAGATACTTGATTGCTTTGGCCAAGTGCGGCAGGTACGTGAACGAGATCCGATGATCATTAGGCACTTCGAGTTTTCGCGCAATCTGACCACGCTCCAACATGACATGCGCAATAGAACGCTTGCTTGGGCGATCATACGAATTAAACAGCGTCGATGTACGAAGTACCCAGTAGCGGAAGCCGTTCTTCCAATAGTCGGGACACAAGCATTGGCCCATCCGCAGTACAGCGTGTTCACCGGCAATCTGTGCAAAGCCTTTCCAACTGCGCGATTTAACGGGAGAGCTTTCAGACAGCAGCTTATTTGTATAGAGACCTGAGAAGACCTTATCAGAGCTGATGTTGATGAACTTAGCGCCCACTGCCGCACTGGCTTTGAGCAAGTTATCAACACCTGTGCTCAATACGTCCCACTGATAGTTGTTATCAGAGCCGCAATGCGGCGCAGCCGTGTTGATTACAAACTCCGGCCGCAAGCTGTAAACGGCTTCCGTAACCTTGTCAGCCTTGGTGATATCCAATTGCTCACGAGTTTTTGGAAGCGTATCCGGCAATAGCTTGACCAACGCCTGGCCAAGTTGGCTGTTAGCACCGGTGATAAGGATCTTCGTCATATGGTTCCTATTTGATGTCTAGCCGGTAGCGTTGCGGTATTCTTTGCACTTGTGGGCGCCGCTATCTCCGAACAACCTCCAGCCGCGTGATGTTAGCACCCACTGCAGCCCTTGAAGTCCGCAGTATCGGCATGTGGGGCTTTTAGGCGTCGACAGCTTTGCGCTGTACGATCCGTCTTCGTAATCGGCCTCCCAATCCCAGTAGTCCTGTAACGACTCATCCAGGTGGTCGTCTGCATGTTGTCCCATTAGTAGATCGTAATTTGCGATGGGTTAATGAACTGCCGATCAAAGCCGGCCTGGGCCATCCCTTGGTGCAAACATACGTGCTCACAATCGGTCCCGGCATAGCAGGCGGACTTGTATGCATCCATCCTATAAACGCCTAATCCCCCAAAGCACGATTTAACAGGCACCACTGGATCGCCCAGGCGCGGCAACCACGGGTTGACTTGTCGCGCCGTCAACGGCGTATAGTCCGGATTGCGAAAGGCCCACACATCGTAGTGAACCCAGTTACCTAGTTTTCCCTTTGCCCACGAAACTGAGCCCATAAAGTCCCAGTCATTGTGGCCGATGGTATTAGCGATTCCGTCTACGCTCCAACAGCCGCTAAGGTCAGTATCAGCTACAATCACGTAGTCGTAGTCGCCGTACTTAGCCAAAGCCTCTTTGCGGCAACGGTTGCGGTAATCAGCCAGATCAGCCATACGGCCAAGCTCTCGTGTAGCCGGCCAATGTTTGCGATTAAGCTGCTCGCTAATGATGTTCACGCGAGGGCTGATACTAGCCCACTCTTTGAGACGAGCAGGTGTGTCGTCTTTGCTGTCATTTTCAAAGATCACAACAGCATAGTCTTTGAACTTCTGCCCCGTGGCCTCGATCAACTCAATAGTCTGGTCTAAGCGATCGCCAAGGCTACGAGCCAAGCCGCAGATAACGACTCGGCTGTTTTCCATGCGCTTGTAGCCTTCCTTGACGTAAGCGTGGTAAGCCTCTTTGTTTGGCTCAAACATGCGGCCGGCAGGCGGCAGTAGATTGAGCATGTCGAAAGATTGTGCACGCGCGTTCAACATCTTATTCTCCGGCCTTGTCGCGGGCTTCTTTTAGCAACGCTTTTACGAGCATATGCAGGACTTCGTTTCGCTCCTTTAGGTACGTCAACTGTTCCTTCCGTTCCTCCTCGGGCAAACCAACAAGGTACGCGGCAGTCTTTTCGGCCTCGATCATAAGCTGTTCAGGAGTGATCGGCCGGCCTAGGTACGGCTTAAGGATGTCTGGGCGCTGCGTGGACTTTTGCGCGCGCAGTGTTGCTGTAAGGTTGCCTGACTCGTAATCGCGTAAGATTTTAACAATCTGCCACCGGCTGCGCGTGTAATGCCGACCGTAGCGTTGTCCGAGATCCGTTCGATCGTCAAGGTAGTCAAAGCTTCGCTCATCGTATGCCCGCTTATGTGTTGGATCGATCCAGAAGTTGCGACTGGTGTAGTGCGGCACTTGTACTGTGATTTCACAGCCGTCGCGCAGTATCAGGTGCGCTTCGTTGAAGAACGAGATGTAATCATCAAGATGCTCAAGCACGTCGATGGCCAGGATTTCGTCAACCGTGTCGATGGACCACGGCCAGGGCGTCTTATTCAGATCGTGGACTACATCTACACCTTCGTGGTCAGATACGTCCACGTTGCAATACCCTTCGCGGATATCGCCTCCGCAACCCAGGTTAAGCTTTAGTGACATCGCGTATGCACAACTCCGTATTGGTTGGTAAGGACGCTGGACAGTACAAACTTCTCGTCTTCAGACAAGTGCCATACGCCGTACATGTCTGGATCGGCGTATCGCTGCATGATGTGCTTGTGATCCCAAGTATTAGCGCCATGGTAGAACCGCATATACAGTTCCGGTCCCGGCGTCTTACCTGGGGCATTGTCGATGATCGTCGTCTTAGGAAAGTGATCAAGCAGGAAATGCGAGTCCTCGTGACGGGATTCCGATCGATACCGATACGGACTGCACGATTTGCGCACGTAGAGGTTGTTGGGCAGGTTTTGGAATGGCACAGGTACTTCGGTCACAATGGCATGCCGTGGGAAGCACACTGTTCCTGGAATGCCTGGAATCTTACCTGTCCACCGAATGGCATAGGCCGAATCGTTAACAAAGCTATATCGAATCTGCCAGTTCAGGAGGGTGGGCTGATCATACTCGTAGTCAGCCATCTGAACAGTTATGCGATCTGGGCCGTACCAGTCGTCGTCGTCCCACTGAATACACCAGTCGCCGGCAGCGTTGTCGACGGCTACGTTGCGAAGGTCGCCTAGGTTGCGACCGCCCGGCAAGAAGATTTCTTTGATTTGGGCGTTGGTACGAAATTCGTCGTCGTCAAGAGTCAACGGCTCGGGGCCGTCGTTGACGATGATTAGTTCTTTGTTTTCGTACGTTTGCGCTAAGAAAGACCGTATAGCGGCCTTAACGAGATGCTGGCGACCGGGCTTACCCGTCACCATTAGTGCGCTGACTAGAGGTTGATGCACAAGCCGCTCCGTCTAAGAAACAGAATTGGCGGCGTCCTTTCCGTTTCCAGTGTCGTTTGATCGACGCTGGCGCGTCCCCTTGCACGTAACAAATTGATCCATCAGTTCGTTGATACTCATCAACTGGCTGATTTAAGTCAAAGCCGGCGTCTTGCATCAAAGCAATAAGGCCGGTAGCTAGGTCCGCGTCGGGCTGAACAATAAGCATCATGCTGGTTTCTCCCTGCGCCTAATTCTGACCTCACTTCGGTCGATCGTCAATGGGCTGAGGGCTAAAAAGAAGGAAGACGTGGCCGGGTCGCCCCGGCCCCGCCCCCTTTTTACCCGGTTTCTAACGTGTTGCGATCAGGATGGATTACGCCGCGTCTGACAACTGCGCCGAATCTTCATCCTGATCTTCTTCTTCGTCGCCTTCGACGTAGCGCAGGGAATCCGTGACATCGTCGTCAAGGTCCCAGTCGGGGTCGTCGTGGCTACTCGGAATGCGATCTGCGAACTCGTCCCAATCGATGCCGCGCAAATCGTCTTCGTAGGCAACGCCGGAGGACCGAGCGTATCCTTCGATTTCACGATAATCCGCGTTTTCTTCATCAAGATCATCGCAATCGGTGAAAACGGGTTTACCGTCTTGTCGAAACACGATCGCATCGACGCGATGATCTGTACCGTACAAAATCCGCTCCATCACCAGCCCGTAGCTATCGGGATTCGCTAGGCTGTGGATTTGCATCATTTCTTCCGCTGCAGATTCCTGCTCCGAGAGCTTAGGAATATTGACGACCAGCGGCTTCTTGGTCGCCTTTAGTGGGGCCTTCTTGCTGGAAACGACTCTCTCCATAGGGTCGAACCTACTTTCTGCTTAGGATTTCTGGGAAAACCCTGCGGGCTGACCGGTTCCGCCTCATACGGTTCCGGGGCCATGTACCTTGTTTTTCAAAGATACGTTTAACTCAACACGCTAGATGCGATAGACGCCGGGCGGGGTCTTAGCGCAAGATCTCAACTCTGTACTCGACGCGAGCCGTCAAGTCGCCGTTGGTTCGATTGTCGAACCGGTTCGAGTATTCGGCGCCCAAGCTGAGCGCTTCTCTCGATGATGTGCAGCCGGCGAAAAGCATAACGATTATCGCGATAGCGATGAAAAACCTACGCATAAAAATCCCCTTGTGACTGAACTGCCGGGTTGTAACTGCCAAATTTTTCGAACGCAGACTAGGACTCGATTTCAGCCTCCCGTTCCATCTGAGCATCTTTTCGCCTGTAATGCCGACAATCAGCGCGATCGATAATCGGTCGCATCGGCCTGCTGAACAGCAGGTCGTCGTCATCCATGTAATCCACACTTGATGCGTACACCATGTGTGTGATCGGTTCAGGCGAATCATCCTTGCTTCGTGCAATCATCGTGCCGTCCTTTGGGAAACTAACTACAGGCCATCCGTGTACCCGCTAGAGCCTTATGACGTTGATGGCGCATGGCCCGCTACGTCCTTGACCCATCTCGAAGCTAACTCGATCGCCTAGCTTAAGGTCGTCGAATTGCCGCTCGATAACACCGCTGCCGTTGAAAAATACATCGGACCCTTGATCATCAGCTTCAATGAAGCCATAGCCTTTTCCTTGGTTAATGTGTACAACGGTTCCGTAATGCATAGCAGTCCTTCTAACGCGACAACAGTCGTGGCGGCTGCAAGTGATCGATTGGGTACTCCGGATAGTCGTCCGAGAAATACTCCAACCAATCTTCTTCCGTCCACGCCTCGCTGTCGTCAGACACCACATCCTCTTCTCCGCTGTCAGGCGGGCATTGTCCACGGATGGCATAAGACAATGTCGTACAGTCCTCTGTGATTTGGTGCCCCACGCGCTTCCCCTTTGCTTAGGTTACGACTGGTTCAGCGGCTGCAACTGCCGGCTCAGTATTGGCGTCAAAGTCAGCTACAGTCAATTCGCCGGCCAGCAAGTTGAGACTCATATCGCGGTCTACATCGTAACCGCGCAAATATCGAGTGAACTGCTGGATCATAAGGCCGGCGGCGATGCCTGACGTATAGATCGTGCTCCGAGCGGTACAAGCGCCTTGCTGCGCTTGCTCAGGAGCGAACAACGTCTTCGGATAGTACTTGGCGTCAGGATCACTGCTGACGGCCAGAATACGCATGACTTCTCCAAGCATTCGCCCATCGGCATAGAAGCGGCTAGCTTTACCGCCGTTCTCCCAGATGGACTGGCGAACCTTGATCGAATCGACGCAGCAGAACATCTGCGGCTTTGAATACTTGCCGCGATATACGTCGTCAATTGCCGTGACTTCACATTCGGGATCAATTTCCAGTAATGCCGCTTTCAGAGCTTCGACTTTCTTCATTCCCACATCCGCAAGGCGGTAGCCTTGGGTAGTTCGGTTGTGGTCTTCGACAGTGTCGAAGTCGATAATCGTCAAACGCCGAACACCCATGGCGACCAACTGAATGGCCACCTGTCGTCCGATTGCGCCTACGCCGATTACCGCAATGTTAGCCTCTGCCATCTTCGCCGCCGGGACAAAGCCCGACTGGCGAATGAAACGATCAGTAGGCTTAGTCGACGAATCCGTCATCATGCCCTCCTAGCATGTGCGCCGACGCCATTTGTCCTTCGGACTCTTCGGCAGCGTCGGCTTGTTGATTGTGGTCAGCAATTTCCTGTACTGACATCGAGTTGACTTCGGACTCCCAAGCGGCGAGTTCTCGCTCAAGTTCCGCTTCGTCCTCAGCCTCGTCCGGTTGAATGATGGCGTCGATTTCGATGTCGGCATTGCGTTTTTGCTCAGCCTCTTCGAAACGCTCCCAATCAGCGTCTGTGATTTCTTCAAGCGGCTTGTCGCCGAAGAACTTGGAAGCACGCTCGTTTAGACTGATTGTGCGATCATCGTCGTCATCGTCGTCATCTTCCGAATCCGGAACGGTCGGATCGTCCAAATCACCGATGCTGTACATCGATGTGATGACGTCTTCCGCCATTTCTTCCCAGCGAAGGAGTTCGCCTTCCTCCCACTCTTCTTGAGTGAGCGTATGTATGTCCTTCGCATTGAGTTCAGCGATGCGATCACCGCGAGCAATCCATGCGCCGGACTCTTCTTTCGCCACACGTCGGAGGATGGTCTTCCAGCCGTCCAGCGTGAGGCTGTCCGGACACGAATTGGCGATGTAATCGTCGGCGGCAGCGGCCTTGGCATCTTCTTCGTCTTTGCGTAGACGGCGAGCTTCTTCCGCGTCCTCCGCGCTTACTTGATCCCGATACGTCGTAATAGGAGGTAAGCCGCGTGTTTGATAAACGGAAGGAAGCCGGTGCCCTGGGATTCCGTTGACATCAAGGGCTTCTCCGTCATCGGAGAAGATTTGTCCTTGGCGAACGGCACTGCGACTGATGTGAGGATGCGCGACCCCTTTCGAGGGCGCCGGCGTCCAAACCTCCCGCGAGCAGCAGTCTTCGTACTCAGCAATCCATTCGTCATAGTTGACGCCCGGAAATGCGCAATCGGTGGTAACTTCCACCGGCAGCGTCATGGCGTAACCGGGGCCAGCCGTGTACTTAAGCCGGCAATATGTATCACCGCCCTTAGCGATGATGAACATGACGGACCAAGCTGGAGCACCAAAGCATTTGGCGAACGTAGCTTCGTCAACTCCGGACGGCGATGGCGAAGAACCAGGGTGAGTATGGATCCATACTCGGAAGCACTGATCCATCGTGTAGCCAAGTTCGGCCATATCTTCGACGTACGCATTTACTGCGTCTTCGTCGAATTCGACGGTAACCGAACTGCACACCTGTTTGATCATCATCACATCTTCGATGAACAGCGGGTTGTCCGCTGCGCCGACACCGAAGAAGCCTACCTCGGTATCGCCGAGATCGCGAATGAATTTGAGCTTAGCCCAGGCGTATGGGCTAAAGACGATCTTGTTTCGAAGCTTCGGGGGCTCCGGTACGAAATACTTCGCGACCTTCATGGGAGTAACTGATTTGCCCTTCGACGCTACGTTAGGACTCATCGTTGTACTCTCGATGGTTGTATTGGAAGTATGGGGTGTGGCCGTAGGCTGTTCC
The DNA here is from genome assembly GCA_964460795.1 of uncultured bacterium. Lineage (GTDB taxonomy): Bacteria > Omnitrophota > Omnitrophia > Omnitrophales > Aquincolibacteriaceae > CAZOOM01. Next base: position 62,820 of record CAYWRU010000001.1, read on the forward strand.
GCGCGCTTCTGCGACAGACTCTTGTCTTTGTTCTTCCGACGTTTGTTCTTCCGTCCCATTGGCTTCCTTTGCCTCTTCTGCTTCGTCTACTTCAGCAATTGCTTCCGCGATTACGGATTCAATTTTGATAGGGGACGACGGAATTGTTAGAGTTTCAGTGGATTCTTGATTCAACGCCTCGGCTTCAGCGTCTTCGGCAGCTTTCGCTTTGGCTTCAATTTCTTCGTCGATCTGCTCCATGCACCGTTCGCACATGGCCTTGCCGGCAAACTGCTTATGCTCGGGCGCATCTTCCGGGCATGTCCAGCCGTGCTGATTGGTTTCAGCTAGACAGGCTGTGCAGCATGTCCTGTCGCACTTTGCGCATTTACCAACACAGTCGTCGGAATTCGAGCAAGTCGACTCAGAGCAAGCGTCGCACGTAGTGCGGCAGTTAGAGCAAAGCGAATTACTGCACCAAACGCAGGTGGCCGTGCAGCCGGCGCACGCGATGCGTTCATGGCATCCTTGGCACGAGTAATCTTCGCCGTACGTAGGATCGCCACAGTCATCACAATATGGCGCATTATCATCGTCCTCGTCGTCATCGCTTTCATCCCAGACGTCCATTTCGTGGTACGCTGCGCCTGGGTTGTACACGCGAAGAATAGCCAACCACATGGTTAGCGCGTCTACGATAAGGCCTTCGTCCAAGGCGGTAGAGATAACTCCACCATGGTCGCCTTCGCATAGAACGCCGCCAGACATGTGCGGATGATAGTAACCGTGACCGGACCGAGAGTCTTCACTCATTGGCGTCACGTTCATAGGCCGCGACCGGCTATACTCCCACAGGTTCATGCGGATGCAGAACTGGCCCATATTCATCTTGGCCGGCTTGCCGTTCAGATCCGTGTAATCAAGCGTAATCTCTTCAGTGATCACCTCGATGTACGTTTTGGCTGCCGTATTACCGCGATAGAATTTGCATGACACGAACGGTACATCGCGCATGTCGCGCAGCTTTTTGAGATCGTGGAGGATGCCGTTAACATCGGACGAAGCATCAACGAAGCTGTTTCGCCGTTCTAACTCGGAAGCAATGATAACGATCTCCGCATGCGCATCGCGCAGAGCGTTAACAAGCTTCTGGTTTTCGGCTTTCGCCGCTTCGGCGTCCCCTTTTGACTGCGCCTTTTCCAACGCTGCTGTTAAAGTTACGACCGTGTCCCAGCGGCTTTCCATCATGCGCCAGTTAATAGGCGTTAGTGGGCTGCTTTTCTGGGCGCCGTACTTATATGTCTCACGTTCCGGAATTTGCTCGGCGATTTTCTTGGCCATGAGAAGAAGCTGCTTATCGCTAAGCGTTACTTCTTCAAAGCCGGCTAAAGTCAAGGTTCTCTCCTAGCTAAAAAAGACGGGGCGGCTTTCGCCGCCCCGCCCGTGATTCAACCTAGGCCCGGCTGCTCCGCAGCGGGGTTAGGCTACGAGGGCGCCCTCGATCTTTTGCGGCGTCACAGTGACGGAGTCGCCGTCCTTCAACGTAGCGCCAGCCGAGGTGCTCTCTCGGTTGACCTTCACGTTGAAACGCTCAAAAGCGACCGAGGCCGACACGCCGAGCTTCGTCTCCAGAAGCTGGCCTACCGTATAGTTCGCAGGCACTTCGATGTTATCGACACCGCCGCCCGTGTTGCTGTTCAAAAACCGAATCTTGACCGTTTCGAAACCGCTACCCATGATGTGTTTTCTCTTACAAAGTTACTGAATTGTTTTACTGCGTGGGGATGTCCGGTCAATGACATATCCAGTTAGAAGCCCGTTAAACTGACTTTCTTTGGCCGTTGCGCTTTGCGCGTGCTTGGGCCTTTTACCCTATTAGCACGACACCGATACGAACCCGTGCTGTCAAATTCCTCAGTGAGCCAGCCTTGTCGCCGCAGGTTGTACAACTCTTGTACGGCGATATGTGTTTCAACGGCTTTGCGCTCAAACGCGGAATCGACCTCTGAATTTATCGGCAGCTTATTACGCTTCTGCAGCCAGGTAACCAACTCCGGCACGTTAGCCTTGTGTCCTACCGCATCGGCGATTTCAGACAAAGTGTGCCATTCGTAATCCGATCGGAGATACTCCCGAACGGCTTCAGTGGTTATACCGTAATCGCTTTTGGTCTCGCGCTCCTTCACTGGAAGAAACTTTAACGTCAGCGTATTTCCGGATCCGCGCACTTCTACGCTATGTCCTTTGATAAGCTTTTTAACGTAGTCTTGCGCGAATAATGTGCGACCCATTCGTTGCTTTTGATCGCCTGTCAGCTTACTACCGTCAATGTTTCGCTTTGGCTCATAATGCCGATAAGCGTGCATCGCTTCTTCTGCCGACATAATCTTAGCGACACGTATAACCGCGTCGCTTTGACCGATCCAGTCGTTGCCGATTGCTTCCCTAACTAGTAACTGGTGAGGCATTTTTGTTCATCAGTCGTTCGCATGTTGCATGCACTCGACGTATGGCGCTATCCATGGTGTTAATTTGCGCCATGTTCATTCCACCCATAGAGCCATACGAGGACATTCGGCTTTCGTACTTGTCGTTCAACTTATCAAACATGCGACAAGCTTTCATGAACTCGTCAAATGCGATTTCGTCTCGCGATCGTTTCTTTTTGGTTCGGCTTTCAGCTAACGAGCCGGGTTCCTCGTTGGCGTACTTTTCCGACAGCGCTTCAGCCACACTAAGCCGAACTTGGACTTCGGCATGCTTGGACACTTCTTTGATCATGGCGTCCAATTGCCGGCCGTTCAAACTGCCTGTCACGACGGCGTACGCTAATGCATAGAGCGTTTCATGCTCGTCGCGGAAGCAATACAGGCTGGCTAGCATCTCGTCGGTAAACACCGCGCTATCAGCCTTAATCACTTCCATTGCTACCAGCTTGGCGTGAATAGCGTCGGCATGCAGCGAGGCGTAGAGGTCTTCTACTTTTACGCCGCTGGCGTCGGCCGCGTCTGTTGCCGGCACTTTGTTTTCACAAAGTTCTTTAGCGAACTGCAGGCACTCGTTGTACGTCGGCGGCATACCGTGGGTGCGGTTGGCGTCGCGGGCGAAACGCTTCAAGAGATCCGGAGTATACGTGCCTTCTTCAAGAACGTACGCTTCGATGTATTCAAACTTAGCCTTGATAGCAGCGGTAATGCGCTGGTTGCCGGACAAAGTCGAATACATGCCATTGCCTAGCCGTACCAGTACAGGGCGCGGGAATCGATCGTAATTCGGTTTCGCCATGTCGACGAAATACCGAGTTACGGCATCTTTTACGATGGTTCCGTCGGGTCGAGGATTGATACCGAGGCTATGTTCCCGGTCAACAGATGTGAGTGGAACGATTTCAATTTTGACTGGAAATCGATATTTAGCCAGAAGCGACTCGGCCATTAAACATGGCCCCCAGTGCGACTGCACCGAACACTGGGTTTCAAGCGGCAACGTCCGTGTTTGATGAATTTGCGTTGCAGGAGTTGCGGCAACCAGCCGATCTCCAAGGGTGACGGACATTCGAGAATTTTCCTCGGGTGTGAAACAAAAAACGCAGCAATAGCTGCGTTACACAATTATTGTGACGCGCGTAGGAAGAGAATTTAGACCTACGCGAAAGAAAAAATGGGAGCTAGATGGGCACACCTAGGCCGGTTGCGGAAAGGTACGCATTCGTGCCATGGTTCTAGATCGGTCGGATGGATCGATGGAGCCCTACCGGAAGGTGAGGCGATCTCTTCTAGTGCCCATCCGGGTCATGTCGCACAGTGGCTTCTCCGGTATTGCATGACCGACGTTGTTAGGAAACGTCATAACAAGGATGTATGTAGGATTTACTAACCTCCACTGTATCCTTGCCAGCTCACTCCCACACGTATTGGAGCCAACCTAGGCTAAGTGGTCAATAGCCCGCGCAGCCGCTAGTTCTTCGGTGTCGGCAATTTGATTGGCTATTTCGATACATCTGTTTTGGAACTCGGCACCGGTCTCACCATCGCCGGCAGCAACCGCCTTATCGATCATGTCGGGCCAATCCACCAAAATCCGTGTCGCCAGTTTACGGCGCCCGGCTTCATTCAGAGGCAGCATCTCGACTTTGTAATCGACGCGCCCGTCCCGCACCAAAGCGCTATCCAATTTGGATGCGTCGTTAACGGTAAGAATTACAATAATACCATCGCGACGTTTAACGCCGTCAATAGTATTGATGAATGTACGAAACGATACGCCGCCGGCGATTGTTTCGTCTTTGTTAAATACGCGGTCTATGTCTTCGAACAAAGCGATGCACGGAGTGAATGCAGTGACCTTGTTCCAAGCGGCCGTAAACTCATGCGTATGCATGCTGGACAAATCAATAGAGTACAAGCGGAGGTCCAGCGAATACGCTATAGCTTGAGCAAATGCCGACTTACCGGTACCAGGAAGCCCGTACAATTGCATACCGCGCTGCCACGGCAGTCCGCGGTCTTTGTACCACTTCTCCGAGCGGAACCAATGCTGTATTCGCTTTAACGCTAATTCAGCCTGATCCGGTAACCACATGTCTTTAATCGGATCGCCGGAGGATTTGTATTGATCCAAGGTTTTCTTGTCGTGAACAAGCGTTCTTACATGCTCGAACCGACGCAACCCATGGCCCATACCTATCGCCGTAATAAGCTCGTTTACGTCGCCTTGCCCGCCGCTTTGACCGGACGAAGGCTCGCGGACTACCGTGTTGTTTTGTCCGTAAGATCCAGTTAGATGCGTGATACAGTAGCGCTCTTTAAGCTCAGGGTCTCTCTTATCCTCATCGGCGGCTAACCTGTTGTAGGCTTCGACAATATGTGCCTCTACGTCGAACGTGCCGCGTAAATAAGTGATGGAGACGCAGTTAGGCGACCTGGCCGTGCTGCCGGCGGGTGCCGGAGCGACGCCGCCGTTAGATGTACCACTGCCTAAGTGATCAGGTATGGCATTTGTTACCCATACCGGAATCCAGCCTTTCCAGAACAGAACGCCGGCCGGACCCATTCGCTCAAACGGGATTGTACGATATTTGGACTCTATCGGCACATAAGCTCTATCGGAGCCATAACGCGCCGGTCCAAGCTTGGTCGTCTTGTATTTATCTTGAAGCACTACAAGAAGAACGTAACCAACCTGATCGTTTACTTCGGCGGTCATGATGAAGTAGTTCACTACAGACAACAGCATTAGTCGCGCCCGGCTCCAGGCTGCAATAAGCAAACCAGAGCTAGCGGCGAGAATGCCGACCCAAATTCCTTTTGATGTGTCCATCCGAATCCATAGCTAAAGAGTAAGAAAGACGGGGTGGCCGTTTCCGACCACCCCGCTTAGTTGTTATCCACACTGCTTCCAGATTTGGCGATTAGCCGTGCGTGATCATCTGGTTATGCACCGTGCCTTCCGGCGCCGGCGCGGGCAGAGACACGGACTGCATACCGTTTCGGCTAGCGCGGATCTTTTCGAGCAGCGCGTGCGTATCGGCTTTCTTCGCATCTTCGGCATCCTTCGCTTCAGCAAGCAGGCGATCGGCGCTTTGGCCGTTCATGTCCGCTACGCCGAGCGAAGTATAGACCTGCGTGTTGAGCGCGGCCTTTGCTTTCTTGTATTCTTCGTCTTCGAAACCGCCGTTGACGGAATCGCCGATAAGAGCAAGGGAGGCGTTGGTCGCGTTCGAGATCTGCAGGCGAAGTTGCTTGTTTTCGGCGTCTTTCCGTTCGGCATCGATCGCTTCTTTCGCGGCCTTGATGATGAGCTTCTGGTTGCCGACCTGCGAGGTCAGATTTTCCAGAGTTTTACGCTCTGCCTGGATTCGCTTCTGCAGCGAGTCCAAATCAGCGACGTAGTTCATCAGCGTGCCGTTCTTATCGCCTTCCGGCGACTGGTCGATCAAATTGATACGGTTGAGAAGCCTCTGTTCCTCTTGCGTCATCTGCGTCAGAGCTTCTTGCGACTGCATCATCATGCCTCGCAGAGTCCCTAGCGCGATGTCCGCTGCTTTCATTTTTGCAGCCTGTTCATCGATCTTCTGAGCGACTACGGCTGCGGGATCGGTATTGAGAAGCGCATTGCTTGCTTTACCGATCTTAGCCCGACCAAAGGTCACGATGGACCAGAAGGCCGGACGGTTGAGTACGAAAATCACCGACAAGGCGCCGGCAACAAAAATCAAAGACGTTTCGATAATACCCAAAACGGAGTCTCCTACTCGTTAAAGATTGTGAACGCGCGTTCAAGATCCGAAGTTTGGAGCGGACTGGGTCCCGCACCCTGGGCACTGCGTAGCGTACTTGTACTTCATAGTGCCGCATACGCCGCAGCGGGTCTGGTTACCCTGAGCCCCTGTAATAGGATTGGCCCGCTGCTGCTGACTGGCTCGGTACGAATTGTCCGCATTGATGAAGCTTTGCATCACGCTTTCGAGGCTTGGCTGCGGTGCCGGCTTGGGCGCCGTAAGACGAGCAACCCCGAACCCAATGCCGACCAAAACAACCAACACAAGGACCGCAATGCCGGCCACCACGAACTTGTTGCGAAACATAGCTTATCTCCCCAAACTAAGTGCGACCAATTCGGGCCGCGCGATGCGGCCGCAAAATGCATGGCCGCTATACGTTAATCAGTCAAAACTGCTTCGCGTCGAAGTGCGTAACCGAATTCGACTCGGTACGTACTATTGTTTTCGTGCTCAACGAACGCATACTGCACGATGTCGACGCCGTCCAATTGCGTCTTTCGGCTGTAATCCCAAACGGACACGTACCGCTTAGTTACTTCATCCGTCTCAACCTTTCCGCTGCCATCGGTATCGGCAATGTCAGTGACCGTGCCCATGATGGCTTTACGTCGGCCGTCAAGTCGCGAGTAATGCGATTGGACGCCGTCGGTTTCGATGATGAACTTACCTTCGGGATCTTCTAGAGCGCCGGCAATGCCTGAGTCGGCTTCAGCCTCTTCGTGCAAGTGCAAAGCGATCAGGTACAGCTTGCCGTACTTTTTGTATGCACGAAGTCGGATAGCTTGGTCCATGCCGTCTTTAGAGCCGATGAGCGAATAATCGCACCACTGCTCTCCGGAGATGCTGGATTCAAACTGACTCAATTTCGTGACGCGAAACTGGACACCGGTGAAATCGATTCCTTCCAACCTCACGGGGTATCCCACCAACAATTCCAACGGATTGAAGACAGTGTCTTCTGTCCGCTTAGGCTGGGCGGGTGGAGCGGGCGACGCAGCCGGCTTTGAGCCAAACAACGCCACCAAGAACTTCCACCCTCTAACAAGCAGGCTGATAATCCAGGCCATGCGTTCCTTTCGAGTTAGAACCCATTACGCGCTTTGGCTACCATGATCACCAAAGCAAGAAGTAGTACAGTCAGCAAAACCCATCCAAAGACTTTTGCGGCTTTTTCTTGAGCCGCTTGTTCTTCTGGCGTCAACGGTTTGGGCGGAGCGCTTGATACGGTAGACGACGGTTTGTCATCGTCATCGGAATCCCATCCCCAGAAAATCACACTGGGCGAGCTAGAAGTGGATGATCCGCTGCTTGACTTACTTGTCGTCGAAGGCGAAGAGCTTGTAGTGCTTTTCTTATCGCTCGTAGATCCCCAGGACCATGTGCTTCCGCCGCCGCTGGATTTGGTCGATCCGCTGTAGCTTGGGCTGCTGGACTTGGTTGAGCCGCCGGAGTAGGTGCTCGACTTGGAGCCGCCTGAATACGTGCTCGACTTAGAGCTGCCCCCGCTGTAGCTGGAGGAGCTTTTACTGCCTCCGCTATAACTGGACGAACTGCGCGACGACCCGCCCGAATAAGAGCTTTTGCCTGCGCTCCATGCTTCGATCGGGGCAAGGACTAAGGCCACGGACAAAAGGACTGCTAGAAACCGATTCATCGCTACTCCTTAGCGGTGGGGGCAACTGCTGTCGCCGGAACGGTAATGAAAGGAAGCTGCGTGTCACCGCTCATAAATTGCGGCATTTTGCCGTCCCACTTTTCCAGCGCTCGATACTGGAGAAGAGCCGGTGTAAGAGACTTGGTAATGGAATCGTTAGCCTGGGCTACGCCGAGCGCTTCGGTCTTTTTGGCTTCAGCCAGACCAGTAGCTTGCTCTTTGGCTTGCTCGGCTTCAGCCTTAATCTGTTCGACCTTTTCACGAGCAGCGGCAGCGGATTGTTGAGCCTCAATGGTGCGGTTAATAGCCGCTTCGATATTTGGAGGCCAACGCAGCGCGCCGATGAATGTCACCATGTCGATTTCAAAGTCATCACCGATTTCTTCAATCAGGCGTTTCTTAGCGTCGACCAGCAACTTTTCGCGACCAGGGCCGTACAGGTCTTTGAGCGTCATCGAGCCGGCAAGGTTGTTGATGGCATCGCGGATCTTGCCGCGCATGAACTCACGCACGACCTTTTCCTTGTCTTCAATGCCGCGCAGTTTTACGAAAACGTGCGGGATGCGCTCCCGTTTGATTTGGTAGTTTGCAGCAACGTCCGCGCCGATCTGCACGCCTTCACAGCTGAACGTGATACCTTCATCCGTGGGCGAGCCCTCGTTGTTATCCTTGGTCCAGATGGCTCGGAGCATGTAGTTCGGGTACACGTAGATGCGCGTGGTCCAGTCGTTGTACCATACGCGACCGGTTTCAATCGTGATGTTATCGACACCGCGATCCTCGCCGTAGAGCGGAACCTTGATGCCGACGTGGCCCGGTTCGATCAGCTCACTGCTGCAGCCGGTGATAACCGGCGTAATAACCATACCACCGACGAGAAGACCCAAAACAAGGATCACTCGCGCTTTCAGATAATTCATGCCTTCACTCCGTTATTATTCTTTTTCCTTAATCAGTACGCGCAGCAGGGCTCGCACCCAGTAAACCGCGATAATGATATCCAGAAAGAAGATGCCGATGGTTCCGAGTACGCCGAGCATCGACGTATTACTGGCTCGAGATACCATGTTTGTCGTATACGTAGTACCTGCGATGGTACTGATAACGACGAGAATGGCGATAAACGCCAGGCCGATGAGTTTCGGCAACATTAGGTAACACTTTCTTTGAGAGCTTTGAGCTTGAAGCGGGCGCGCTTCAATTTCTCTTTTGTCTTTTTGACCTCATCCTTGCTCACGTTTGCCAGGAAGTTTTCAGAGGCCAAGCGCCGTTCCAGGAATTTGACGTACTCCGTTTCGTGCTGCAGTTGCTGCTCAATTCGCTTGTTCATGTTAAACCTCGCGGGGCCTAGGTCTCCGTCCCCCTCAGTCCGTCACGCCCTAGGCCCCGCGCACAATTTTTACTGTCGGCCGAGAAGAGGCTTCAGATCACAGGCAAACAAGTAATCTAGGTAGTCCCGGAATTCGCTATCAGACATAGCGCTGATTTCTTCCGGTGAAACTAGATCAAAGTCTCTGCGGCCGACTGCTCTCTAGCCGCCGTGGTTTTCGGCAAGCTCGCCAAGCTGCTTCACGCGCTCGGCCACCTTTTCGTAAGTGTCCTGTTGAAGCGCAACCGCGCCGATCAGGAGTTCTTTCATCTGTGCGAACGTGAAACCGTCCGACAGTTCGACGAGATGCGTAATCTTCTCGTCGTCCAGTTCACCTTGGCTGAGCTGCGTGACGTACTTTGTCCGAATGTTCTTCGGCACCGGCCCAACTTCAATCTGGCGATCAATGCGCGACGGGCGATACAGGATACGCGCCGGAATGGCGTTCAGGTCGTTGGCCGTGGCCAAGTACATGATGCCGTTGCGTGTGGTTCCGAAACCGTCGAGGATTTTCAACCACCAGTCTTCAAGGCGGGCGTTGTTCTTGAGCAACGAATCGAAGTCGTCCATGATCGCCAACATAGGGCGATCCGGCTCGTACTGGTTGAGCTTGTTGAAGCAGCCGTAGAACCCGTCCGGTTTTTCGTTGACGATGGCGACGAGGCCGTCCATCTTGATGATCTTGCCGGCGAACTGGCGAACGATGGCCGTTTTGCCTGTGCCAGGAGGGCCGTGCAATACGATGCCGCGTTTGTGGGTGAGGCCCCATTTGCGGTATCGGGGCGCTGCCGCCCAGAAGGCCTTGAACTCTTGGAAGAGCGTCGTGACGCGTTCGTCGTCGTCGCTTTCCACGAGCATGTCTTCTTGTGCCTTATCTTGTTCGGCGTGTACGTTGCCGAACATATCGCGGGAGAAACGATAGGCGCCGGCCGGAAGGCGATCCGGCATGCGTTCTTTCTGCTGCAGAGCCGAGGTCATGAAAGAGTTGTCACCGGTCATCTGCCAAGCAATCTGCGCGCTCATTTAGAGACTCCATTCAAATTAAACGGTTCAACTGAATTGCCTATTCAAAGTTGTCGCGGGCTATAGCCCGAATGTTTTTGCCAACAAGTTAACGCTGAGCGTCAACATTGGCTGATGTTTGGGCGAGGAAGCAATGGCTTGCTTGACCTGATCACCTAGCTGCACAGAGTCGCAGATAGGGAAGTAATCGCACCAAGAATGCACGGCTGCCGATACGTCAGCGCCTTTATCGCTGACATCTTCGGCAAGTATGCCGGCGGCGATGAGTACGTACTTGTTTCCGTCGTCTATCTGCTTTTGCAGATTAGGCCGAATGATGTCGTACTGATCCTGTAGCCGAATCTTAAGCAGCTTCTCTCCGATGTAGGCTTTGGAGTGGAGGGCAACTAATCCGTTTATGTAACGGTTGCCGTCAGCGGCCTCCCAAGGGCCATCGGACATATGCCATGCGACGGCTACGCCGTCCAGCAAGCCTTTGCCTGAAAACGAAGTAAGAGCAAGCTCATTGGCCTTTTCCTTTGTTAGGACAAAGTTCTGCTTGCCGTTGCAATACCACGACAGCTCGCCTTCCATAAGGTGACACTGTTCGATGGTAAGCTCGCCGGATGCGAACAAACCCGACGCAATGTACTCGTATAGCGTCAACCCGATGCTTCTGACAAAGTCGACTTCTTTTGGGTCAGTACCGGCCGGCAGCGATGCCGTGATTGCGCGGTCGGTGAGTCCAAAAGGCGTCGGAACAAACGATTGCTCCATGTGAAATTTCCGTGAGGTATGGATGACCAAATATTGTGACGCCCTAAAGGGCGTTATTTAGTCTAATAGGCTCTAACCTCCCATATGACGGCGTTACGGTACGGTATACAACCTACGGCCTTATCAAAGGCGGAAAACTCAACAGCGCCGTCCGGATGGTCATCTAGAAGCTCCATCAGGTCGTCATAGCTATTAGGCCACAGGTGCCGCTGAAGCAGCATCTTGGCGCGAAGACCTGTAGCCGTTAGCGAAGCTTTCCTGTTAATGGCGTCACGAAGCGCTATACCGCGTTCCGTGCTGTACTGCAGGTCCAAGCCGGTCGTCTGCCTGGAAAGCTCTCCCTGGATCAATAAGAGATCGTCAGGGGGCGTTTCATTGAAGTGGAAGTTCTCCGGCGGTTCAACCAAGGGCCACTTCTCTCGAAGCGCGTCTACAGGCTGACCGTAAACAAAAAGGCCGGCAGTTTTTACGTGCCGGCAGGAGACCTTCCCGTGATATTCGCTGTCACATAGGGCAGCGTATGTTGTCCAAGTTCGCAGTTTATTGCCGAAAGCACCTTGTTCGTACATTCGGCGAAACTCGACCTTTGACTTGGGCGTCAAATGTATTGACATAGCCTCTCAAGAAATTCAGCAGCAGCGTGATCAGGCGACCAGCACTCGATCTTGATGCTGTCTAGTAGCACAATGTCGGGCGTCCAACCCCAACCCTCACCTTTGCTCGGCATAAGTACTTCAGCCTCGGCGCGAAGTACTAAGTTGTCGGCAAGCTTTATTGCTTTGTGGATTGCTTCTGAATCCACAATATCAAACTTCCGGCGAATCGCGTCCATGATCGTCGTCTCAAGCTGGTGGTAGTTTGTTACCAGCGGCTTCAACGGACGAGGAAGATCAACAAGGTATGCCTCACTTGCGTCGTGCATCAAGCCGGCCAAAGCCAGCTTTGCGCCCGACGTTCCGCTATCCATAAACATTCCGAACGCGCGTTCAATAAGGTCATGGACATGGCAGCAGTGCTCGGCCACCGAATAAAACCTATTCGTGTGGCCGGCATATCGGCACTGCTTAGAAAGAGCCAAGGCAATGTCGGCTACGATGATATCTTCGTTTTTCGGGTTTAAGATATCGAATCGAACTCCGGAATTGCACTCAATGAAACCGCCCCCATGAAGGTTGCCGGTTACGTCAATCTCTCTAATTACTGCAGTCATTCATTCTCCAATTACCACCGACCGCCTGTATTAGGTACGCCGAACGATGCGCGGTCGTTGAAGTCGCCGCGCTCAGTCAAGATATCGCTGTAGCGTCGAATACACTGAGCCGCATCTTCGCGGTTCGAGGCAGGAAGGTGTGGGTCTTCGATCTCTCGCAAATACACTTCTTTGTCAGGCGTAATCGGAATTGGCTGAAGGATATCGCTATCCATTCCCTTTGGCGACACGTAGGCAAGAAAGCCAACAGGGCGCTGGTTCGATCCAAGCTTGATACGAGCGTTGCGCTGCAGTCCGCCTGTGGTATCGAACGGGAGTCCCACAATTCGTTCCAGATCGACGGACAGCCAGTGCGTGTGGCCGGAGAGAACCCGGCGATACTGCTCGTTAGGCTGCATCTGACGCTGCTTGACGATGATTTCGTCCTTTACAGCGTTGATGAAAGATGGGGAATTTGGGCTGGTATTGGAATGCCCGAAGCCGTGACGAACCAAGGCATTGTACGTGCCAACGTCCGCAAGGTTAGCGGTTACACAGTCCCAGCTTAACTTGAAGTCCACGTTCTCAAGCGGGGCGCATAGGTTCTTAAGCGTCAAGAACAGCGTTTCGGACATGGACACGTTGTTTGCGTAATCGTGGTTACCACGCATTACATACCAACGAACCGGCGCTTTGGTGATCTTACGAAGGCTAGTAAGGAAGTCAAAAGCCTTAACGGCGCCGACTTGTACTTGCTCATTTACGTCGCAAGTCACCATGTCCAAATCCTGCTCACGGTAAATACCGCGGCCGGCCACCCAGTCGTCACCGGCTATGATTTGGATTCGTTCCGGAAGATACTGTTCCACCAAGACGAGAAACTTCTCATGCAAACAACGACCGCATGATAGGAGATGGTTAGCATCTCCGTAATGGTGATCGGAAGCACGAAGAGTAAGTACGCCGCCCGTTCGGCTAGTGCTCTCAGCATGTTGAGCCCAGGTAAGTTGTTGACGAAGTCGAGCATTCTCTTGCTCAAGTTCGTGGATACGGCCGCGATCGGCGGCACGAGTATCGATTGGCGGATTTAAGGCATTAGCCTCAAGAACAGCCTGACGGCGCTGCGCAGTGGTCATCACCGGCACGGCCGGCACTGTCGCAACTACTTGTTCTTGTCCTGCTTTCTCAGCGTCCTTGCGCAGCATGTACCAAGCGGTACGAACTGCTGCATACGTCCGGCCCAAACGAAGAGCACATTGCCCATACGGAACCGGCGGGTCCTGTGTCCGAAGAGAATGCAGAAGATTGAGATCTGCGTCGGACCAAGGAGTGTTCTGAAGATCAGCCATTAAGGTCTCCTGGCTAAGGATGAATTCACACCAAGTATATCAGGTGAATTCATCTCCGCTAGGAGTCGGCTAGAGACTTTCCAAAATAAATTAGACGGCGCCCCACCATTCAAGATCTTCTAGATCAAGGTCGCTCGGGTCTTCGTCCATGTCATAGTCGTTACGAATGACGTATTGGTTTACCATGGCTTGGCTCCTTTGACTGGTTCCCGAAACAGGAACCCAATCTAGGAGCCGGCCGTAGGCTTCTCAACAGGCATTCTTTGTGCCGACAAAATTGCCTTACCTGGACGCTTATCAGTTGTCCAGATTGCCCATTCGTACTGGCGGATTGGAGAGATTGCGCACAGGGGAGCGACTTGGATTTCGAATAAACCGCCTTGACGCGGCCAAGACCGGTGTAGCCAGGTCTTGGGTTTCTTCGTCGCTTTCGTCGTAGAAATGACGGTACAAAAGTACGCAGCGGCCGGCCCCGTACATCGGCGGCTCGACAACAAGCGGTGTGAGATCAAAGTGACCGTCGTCGTCAAAAAACCAAAATAGACGCGCTACTGTCATTGTGAGTCTCGCGAAACAAGCTTACGCCAGTAGCGCATGCTTCCGTTGATCGAAGCCTGTACGGTGACGACGGCCGTCTCACCCTCGCCTACACGATCCGTGTTCTCATCGTACTTGTAGCTGCCCGTGCTTCCGATTTCGGTCATAGCCGTATTGGATACCAGATCGGAACCGTCGGACCGATTGGTAACGGTGATGCTAGGCGACGTGATGCCGGATGTTTGCATGACGCCGTTTCGGTACCACGTTACGGTGTATTCGTCTTGGCTGTTGGCATCATCCACCACAAAGTCGACGTACGCGGCGTAGACGTCTTCTTCATCGCCAAGCAAGACGCCGTTTGTGCCTACGTTACCGCCGGCCGGCATGATAGCCGCACCAGCCGCAGTATACGCAAGAACAGGGCCGGTCGAGCTTACGGTTGGCACATAGGCAGGTGTGACGACGTACACGCTGGTCGTGTCTGGTGTCGTATTCCAAGCGTTTTCAACCGTAGCTGCTTTCGTAGTGCCGTTGTAGTCCGAAACAATGCGAGTCTGGCCTACGCCGGTTCCGCTAACGATCGTGACATATGCGCGGTTATACGTATCGTCGGTTGCACTGGCGGTAGCGGCCAAAGTGATGGAGCTAGAAGCTCCGGCCTGCGCTGTACCATAATGCGGCGAGCGAATCGTATCGTTTACGTCATAAGGCAGGATGTAGATGCTTTCGACCAGTACCGTCTGCGTTACGCCTGACAGCGTCACGGAGGCGACTATATGCAGAGTCGTAGAGTTGGCCGTGCTGCTGCTGGTCGCATAAGTTCCGTAGTAGATGCCCGTACCGGCACTGGTGAAGTTCGTAGGACCGGCTACGGACGAGTACGAGGACGACCTGATGGTAAAGGTCGGAGTTGAGTCGGCGTTTACGTTGGCTCCGGTGTCGTCGTGCGTAGTGAGAAGAAACGCAACGGTAGTGCCGGCTTTGACGGTAATCATAGTGCTATCCTTGCATGCCTAATTTCTGAGCCAATGCGACCGAGTAGTTGCGCCACTCCCACTCCGGCCCTTCCGGATAGACCGAGTTAAAGCTGCGCACCAGACCCAACACCTGCGACACAAAGTGGTACTTCCAACCGAAGTGGATCAGGTAATAAGCCATTCGCCAGTCGCTGTACCACCAGCCTCGTTCGATTTTATCTGAAATGCTCTGCCAAGCGGTACGTCGAATAGCCCAGAAAGAACCGCCGAGTCTCGTAACTTGCTCGGGCTTAACGATAGGCTGTCCGCGCTTGAGAATATAGACCGATTTGTCAGTCATGTCTCCGCCAAGCCGCAAAAACAAGGTCGAACCTGAGACTAGCCCGACTTCCGGGGACATGGCTTCAAAATTGACCGGCTGGAAATACCACAGGTCGTCATCATCGACGTTTACGACCCAGTCGCCTACGGATTCGTCCAGTAAGCGGTAGCGCACTTCGCCGGCTTCTTCTGGGTTGTTGGTACCGGGAATGATGCGAACTCTTGGAATGGCGCGTAACTGCGCTAGTTCGTCTTCGGTCAAAGACGGCGCAGCCGCGATAAGAAACTCGACGTACGCAGGCATGATCCTTATTACGTGGTCGACAGCCTGCATCATTAGATGCGGCTTGCTGGCCATCATCATCAAGCTATAGGTACTGCTCAAGTTCCGTTCCTTTCCAGGCAGCGCAAAGTTCATCGTAGTTTGAAATAGCCTCTGGAAGACTGCGCGTAGCTTGCTTGCGAGTGCGTGGATAAACGTCCATCACCGGCACCTCCAGAAATCGCTGGATAGAGTTAAGCGTGCCGGGAATATCGGCCACCATGTCTTCATAGAATACGACCAAATTGGGTCGATCCTTGTAGCGCTCTTGCCACAGCAGCGATTGTTTCAAATCCCAACGAATAAACTTTGCAGCCAAAATTGGATCAACCTGTACCGCCGGCTCGGGTTCCAGGCTTGGATAGCGATTGCTCCACACCCCGGTTTTGGTAGCGGTAAGACCAGAGACGTAGCCTTTCAAAAGATTCCGTCGACGAAGATGCAGCAGTTGGATGTCGCTGCGGTTGTCTACGAAAGTCCAGAAAGCTTCCGAAGGCTCATGTTCTAGCATGCCCGGCGCGCACGGAAGTACCACGGCTGTATCGTCCGGAACGGCCAAAGCCTCTCTGTTGAAGCAACGCTCGCCAAGTTGGTAGTTAGTGAGATTGCGGACGAACACGTGTCGCTTTGCCGGATCAGGCTCGGAGAACAGTTGCTCATGTGTAAATACGTGCGGGTTCTTTTCCAACGACGTGAGAATGAGAAACGTACCCTTGCGGCCGTTTGTCGCCATTACCGTATTAGTCATAACCAGCTACCTGCCCAGTGATGTACAGCGTAAGCATCCGGAAACTGCTCATGCCGTCGATGATGTTCGTTCCAAGCATATGGATAGAACAGCTGTGGTCCGTATGCTTTTACGTCCGGTGAGTCTTTGAATTGAGACCAAGCTTCGGTGAGCAGTCCCGGCCCGGTTGATTTGGCTTGATGTAGATCAGAAGCGATTCGAGCCGGCAACAGTTCGATGGCCTTTTCCACCAAAGGATGGCCTGGTGCGGCTGCAATAAAGCCGGCCGATAGCATGTTCTCTTGCTCGCCAGCGCCTACGAAGTCGTATCCGACTAGAAGCGATTCGACGTTACGCTGACACAAGAAGTCAGTATCCAGGTAAACGCCGCCAAACCGGTGCAGTACCTCGTAACGTACGATGTCGGACAGCTGTGCCAGGTTTCGAGCCAGCGGCACGGAGTCGGCGTTGCGCATCTCTGCAAGCTGTGCAAGGTCGGACCAGTGCACCATGGTCCAATCAGGGTGATGCTCTAACCAGCTGCATCCGTAGTCTACGAACTCTTGCGGCATCGGCTTACCGCCGAGCCACACACGGTGGAAGACCTTGGGGATTCGTAATTCTCCGTTACCCATCTGCAAAGCTCGTTGGTGTCTGGATGGAACTCTTTACGGATATCGGAATCTGAGAGGTCGGTGATGCAGAGGTTAGGAGAAGCCACAAACACTCTGTCGTCACCTGAGTACAGCTCGGCCAGTATGGCGTCCGCCGTCTTCTGCAGTTTGACGTATTCGTCGATGATTTTCGAGTACTCGGACCGAGCTATCAGCATGGCCCAGGTGCCGTATGTGTGACACGGACGATAGAACCCCTCAATACAGCTGGGCACGACACCGCTCCAATCGAGTTGTGTAGCTCCTAGGTAGACGAGTTTCCAGTCCGGCAATTTGTCCAACCGACTTGCTTCGGTTTTGAAATCACGGTGAAGCAACACATCATCTTCAAATACGGCGATGCGCTCATAGCCTTTGGCCGCTGCATCTTGCAATACGGCGGCGTGAGTCAAAAGACAGCCGGCTGCACCAGGCGTACGCAACGTGTTTGTGTCGTAGCTGCTTTGTTCAATCAGTTGGCCGTCTATAGCAGAAAACCGCTCGGCAGTTAGGCCGGCGGTTTCTAGCTGCTTTGAAATGTGCATCCATCGGTCGGTACGGCGGTCTAGATTGACGCCGTAGATATGGTCTACAGGCAGCATTAGCTGTGCCAGCCGCCGTCGTAGTAATTGCCGCCACCGACAATATTGCCGAGCTTAGTTGATATAAAGCTAAGGTATGTGTTGATGTCACCACTTTGACCGGAATTGCCGCCCTGCGCGTCTGCGCTGTTCAGGACTGTGGAACTTCGAAGGTAAATATTACCGCCGACAGAGGTATACGCACCTCCACACTGACCACCAGTTGAGCTGAGATTGTAGGCGCACGAGTTGTACAAAGTTATAGGCCCGCCGTCGCCGCCGTCATTGTCAGGCAAACCAGAGCCACCATTATTGCCGCACGCGCCGCCGCCGGAAGCAAGCGTAGCGCCAGGTAAATAGGTACCATGCGCGACAACACTACCACCGGGGCCGCCTACGCCTCCGGAACCGGCTCCAGTCAGGTACATGTCCGGTCCGTCGCCGTTGCCGGCTCCGCCACCGTATGCAGCAATAATCGTGCTAGTTAAGGTAGGCGCAGCTGTTACTCCAACGAGATATACGATTCCGCCCGCTCCACCGGTACCGCCGGTTAGTGCACCGCCTCCAGGGCCGGATGCCGCGGTCCCGGCCCCGCCGTTTGCGTAAATGACCGTAGAATCATTGGCTATGAAACTGTTGTAAACACGTACAGTTCCACCTAGTCCGCCCTCGGTTCCGGCGCTAGTGCCAGTTAGTGTTCCGCCGCCGCCGCCGGAACAATATACGTTTCCAGATATGATGCAATTGTTGAATTCAATTGAGCCGGCCGAATATCCGGTACCATTATTGGCTCCAACGGTACCACTGGCGTAGACCGCCGTAGATGTCAGGCTATTTAGTTTGACTTCACCACCTGAGCCCGCCGTCGGCGTAGCCAGCACATTAGCGATTTGCAAAGATGACGGCGAACCAAGGTTGGTGACATGAACTGAGTTACTCGCCCCCGTGGTCTCAATAGTGCCGATAGAAGCGTATGAATAACCAGTAAGACCGCAAAGTGGCAGGATCGTGATGACGATAGCGCCGGCTGTCGTAATACCGGCATAGGTAGAAGCCTTTGCAGCCAACAAAAAGAAACGACCACCGTCATCAAATGCCGCCTGCATAGTGGCATAGGGAAGCGAAAGATCGCCGACAGTTCCGGTAGTGTCGTTGCCGTTTACAGCATCAACCAAGACTGCTCCGTTTACCGGGATGTCGGTAATACCGCCGCCACCGCCGCCGGCTGGAACAAACGCACCACCTGGTGTTCGAATAAAAGGCATTGTCTATTCCTTAGCTTCCAGAATCTCGGGATACCCACTTGGACCAGTAGCGCGTCGAGCCGTCGATGGTCGCAGCAACCAATACTTCAGCCTGTTCGCCTGTTGGAATGCGCGCTCCGCCTGTAGCCGTACGCACCAGCATTCCAGATGCCACATCCGTCATGGCCTGCGCTGAAATCAAAACAGTGCCGGTCTGCTGTGTAACTGTGATAGTTGGGGAAACAACTACAGTAACACGTACGCCGTTTTTGAACCACCGTACGGCGTAACGATCAGTCGTATCGTCTTGATCCCGTGTAAACCGAATGTCAGCCGAGTACAGTACCTCAGCGGCGCCTAGCTTGGTGCCATCGGTATTTTGGTACACGCGGATAGGGGCGGATTCGCACCGATGTGTCGTAGCAGTATCGGTCAGATAGACGTCATGCACAGCGATGCACGTGCCGGATTCAAAGATGTGCGCGGTATGCCACCCTGAAATGGACTCAGCGATAGTGGCCGTATACAGGCCTTTACGGTTTGTGGCTTCCGTGAGCGTGTCACCGGACCCATTGGCGATAGTGTCCGAGCCGTACGGGAAAAGCTTGACCGTAAGCGAGAGAGCCGTCTCAGCGCGGACTTCTAGAGTTTGAGCCATAGTTCCTCCATAGACGTGAACAGGCGATTACAACAGCATACTAGCTGGGGTCTGTCTCTTTAAGCCCGAACACGAAGGAACCGTCGGTATCAACCTTCATATAGGCCTTGAGCCGACCTGTTCGAATATCGGCGATAAGCGCGCGAATGTCGGCAATTAGCTCATCGGCGCCAAAGCCGCGAAATACGCCTTTATCAAGAATCGGCTCGGATTTGTTTTCTGACATTGCTCACCAATAGGTAAAGAAAAGGGCCGTCGAATGACGACCCCTTTCTCATGTTACCGCCATCCTAGCCAACAGTCCAGGATGGCAGCGCATCTCTAGCTTTGGGCGGTCGCCGCTTCTTGAGCCGACGCCGAAAGCTCTTTCTGTTCAACGTCCGTAGCCGGAGTTTCAACGACGTGGGTCGCCGGTTCCGTTTCTTCGGTTTCCATGACCACGAGGCCGGCCCGTTTGAGAACGGTGACGGCTGCGCGATACTGGTCGCTGCCGACCTCGTAGAATCGCAAGAGGTCATGCACCAGCTGCTCACCGCTGTTGGTGCCTTGACTTATTTGCAGGTGAAGCATGGACCGATTGATCAGCTCCGCCGCCCAGTGGCTGGGAGCGAACTGATCAAACACGGGCAGGTCGGTTGCCTGATAGCCGGCAGCTAGAAACGCCCCGACGACCTCGGCCGACTGCACCTCAAACTGGCAATTGCTGATGATGTCGGCGTAACGACACAGCCATGTGAAAGCCGAGAACGTGTCTTTCAACGATTCCGGCAACACTTTCATGTGCGCCGCCAACGCATCTGCACGAGCGGCAACATCGCGTTCGTGCGCGCGATTGTAAGCAACATGGTACAACTCGTCCACCGTTTCCGGTGCATCGGTTGGACCAACTTCCAGCCAGATGCCGTTCAGGTTGAGGAGCATACCGTCGGCAACCTTGGTGGTGATTGCCGCCCGCATGACCTGCATGCAGGTATCAAGCTGCGCTCGAACTTCGCAAGTGCGCGCGTCACAGTTGTGGCTCAGAACGATTTGGTTTTTCTCGTTCAGGCGCCAGTCGCCGTTAACAAGCGCACAGGCTTGGATGAACTTGCTATCCGGCCGCTCCAGCCCGAGCAGGTAAGCGTTGCGTGCTTCATCAGTGAGAGCCATCCACCACTGATATGCGAGTTGGGCCAACTCTGCGATGAGCAGAAAATGGCTTTCAAACCGAGGCATCGTCAGCTTCTGGCTGCGAAACTCGGCTTTGTCGGCCGGCGACATGTATTCAGACATGTTGCCTTTTTTGTCGATCGACAATAGCGGCTGAAGCTGGAAGATCATACCAAAATCGGCTTTCGCCGACGGCGTGACAGTTCCATGCTTGTGAGAACAACCGCACCCACTATCCTTGCAGTCTCCGGTCATGTCAAACTCCTTACGAGGGAAACAAACTACCAACTACTAATAATCGCCGTCGTCAGGGCTGTAGTCGCCGTCATCAAGAACCTCAAGATCATAAATCTCAACATTCTTAATGACGTTTCCTTTGTAGTCCTTAACGATGACGATGTAATTGCCCGAATCATCAGGATCATCGTCAAGGCGCGGAAACGCAAAATCACTTACGTCGACCGTGATTCGCACTTCGCCAATCTTCGCTTTTTCGCCGCGGGCTTTGCGGTGCTTCACGACCACGCCTTTGATTTTCGAATACGTTTCTTGCGCATCCGAACAATTTAAGGCGATCTGCCCTTCGTTCTTAAGCCGAACTACTTCTTCAAGCAGTTTCATCTCCGATGAGGTTTGCGGCTTCGCCGGCTTTTTTACAGTCTTCTTTACTGGCTTTGCAGCTGTCTTCTTTTTCGTGGCCATCAGGCGCTTTCTCTTTTGGGCACGCACGTTCGATGTAAACTTTGATCGTGCTGTGCAACTCACGCATTTCACTGGCAAGTGACGTGCCTGGGTCGACGTACTCTAGAGCCTGACTTATCGCATTCGGTACTTGTTTCAAGGCGGAGGTATAATCCGACCCGCCGGTCAACAAGTACCCTTCCATATCCAAAGAAGCTTCCTGAAGCTTAGAGGCGGCAATAGGCGGAAGCCCGAAGGCAATTCCGCTATCGGACCATTTTTCCAGCGATTCTATCGATCTGCGCAATAGCGCTACGGACATTATGAAAACTCCACGGTGAAAGTTACGAGCCGGTTGGTCCTTCAGATATGATGCCGCGGGATAAGCGCTTATTTAGTCCCACGGGATCACGTGAATTGCCGCCGGCATTTTGAACGCGCGGAGAGTATGTCCTTAAAATCGAGAGTCCATCGCCTTGAGTTCTCGCAGCGCCCATTCACCCAACTTGAGTAGATTGGGATCGGGGTTTACGATCGAGCGTACTTTTGCGATTTCGTTTAGATGGTGTTCAAACGACCCATCGTTACGATACGCCAATACGGTAGCTGCAATCGTGGGGCTACGGCTCATGCCGGCCATGCAGTGGACAAGCGTATTATCGTGCTCGTCCATTAGTGCGTTTAAGAGAGTACACGCACCGAAGAAGTGTTTTGGGAGATTGCCTCGACCGTCAATAATCGGGTAACGGTATCGAAGCGGTGTTTGCAGAAGCTCCGGACTGGCGTGTGCCAGGACCTCGCTAGTGCAGTGATCCACAGCTACGTTTAATACGGCATCAATGCCGTTGTCTGACAACCGCCGGCGAGAGATGGAATCTTCCCAATCTCCGAGCCATAGGTTGGACCAAATCTGATGCACTTGGACTCCTATTTAGGATCAAAGCCTTGACATCCACAACGACATGTGACGGCACAGCCATTGTCGATGTCGAAATGCCTAATGTACGAATGTCCGCAACTGCACGGTTTATGGTCGCCAAAACCAGGGTTGTAATGGCGCACTGGGTCTTCAAAATCAAATCCCAGTCGCAGGGAACGGCGGAAGGCCAAAAAACGTGCAACGGCAGTCTCTGGATTGTCATAGCGAAATTGCTGCGGTGGATACTTCTTGCTATCGAGCGTCTGATCGGTCATGGGCTGGTACAGCACCTGGTAGATGCCGCCGCTTAGCTCCATAAGAGACAGGCGCGCTCCATCTTCGTCACTGCACCGAAGCTCTACTCCGGTGCGAAACTTTAGAAGCGTGACGATAACATTTTGAAGATCCTCATCCACTATATCGCTCCAGCGGTGTATCCAGTTCAATGCTGCGCGGAGAGATCTTTAGAAACTCCGCGGCAAGTTTTTTGACTTTGGGAATATCTCGGCGCGCGGTCTTATGATTGAACATCCAAGACAGGCGCTCCGGGAAAAGCGTGCGGTTCGGTTCCGAGCTTGTTACCCAGTAGTGTAGCACGGTTTGCGGCTGTCCGCCGTCAATTTTGACCTTTAATTCGGTCGTACCGAGCACGTACCGCACTTCATTATTCGTCAACAAGGACAAGGCCGGCCTCCTTCATTTGCTGGTACTGTGCCACGCTTACTACGAACACATCGTAGTTTTCGTTGTAACCCGGTACGACTTCATCCCCTAGCTGCGGGATGCCGGCCGGGAATTCGTCAAAATCCCGCCAAGTGTATTCTTCGCCGTCGAAGTTATCCAAGCGGGCCATGTCATTTTCGATATCTCCAACCACTTTGACCGGAAACTTCGGATCCATCAGTCTGAACGCCGTCGGCTGCATTACTAGCTCTCCGTAACTCTTGGCTCTTCGCCTTCAAACACTACACCTACTTTGTTGTTGACATACGTAAATGGCGGCACTTCGATAGGTGTAATTACCGTATGCACGATTACTTTATCCGGGTTAAGAACAGCTTCATGTTTTGGAGGAAGATTTTCAAGTTCCTCTTTGGAAAATTTGCGTTCGACCGTGCGGCGTTGTACGAACGTCCCGCGCTTAAAGAAAGCCGGGTAATCGTTCCAATTGATGCCGGCGTCGAACAGCATATCGTGAAGCTGGCTCGTATTTTGCCTTGACACTGGTTGTGACTAAAATGCGCGCGTGCAGCCATTTGCAGACTATTGCGCGTTGCGTCTAATTCTCGCCACCACAGACAAGCCGCAGCCTCCATTCGATTGGGTACCGCAAACACACGTGCATCGAAGGTAGGTAGAAGACCTTCTACTAGCTTTTCTTTGTCTATGTGTTTTTGGTACAGCGAACAGAATGCCGCCGTCGCAAGCGACGCAAGGTTAGACGTCATCTTAAACGTCTTACCGCCGAACCACTGTTCCACGTGAAACTGTCGAACGATGCCGCCAGTGTCGCGCAGTCGGACCGGCTCACGCCATACGATGCTGATTTCGTCAGACTGCGTATATCCGCAGACGGCATCGGTCTCTTCAACAAGGAACTTGGTTACTTCGATCATCACGTCCGAAAATGATTTTTCGTACGGTCGATCAAAGCGTGTCGTAAACCTGTGAAACGCGCGGCCGTCCACTCGCCCGATGACCGGCACACCGTGAAGGATGCGCCGGTCAGTCTCCACTTCTTCGTACCGCTTCATGCGGTCGCCGAAAGGATCATTTGCCATGGGTTTGAAGCCTACTTGGTGTTGAGTTCGTCGTTATGCTTGGCCATGCGAAAATAGGCCAGGCGCCGCAGAGTGGACAGGATGCTGCGATAAATGCCGTTTACGATGTCCAGCACAATATCGTGCAAGGCATACGAAGCGATAGACCCTGGCCACCACACAAGCCAATTGATGATCCACATCTTGTATGCGCCGATTTCGGGCTCAAGTTGGATTCGCTTATTTACGCCTGTACCGGTCGTATAGCTGGAACCCATGAGATAGTGCTTGTACTCTTCGACATGCTCGGGCGGGATAGCGTTGCCTGGGATGTTGTTAGTCTCAAGCCAGTTCTTCTTGAATACTGTGTAGTTCTTATCCCATTTGGGCATGAACCACCACCACCAGCGCCATGCTACGTTGCCGGCTCCAATGAGCAAGTATCCGGCGATTCCGAACAGCAGGTAGATGTAATGGCTGAGTACGCTGCTAAGCGTTAAACGCAAATCGCCGAGAAAGAACCACAACAACATGAAAACAACTAGACAGGCAGTAGCACCAAAGCCCGTCCCGACGTTGTTAGTAAGGTCCCATTCGCTAGCCTTAGGCTTAAAGGCGTTTTCCTGTGGTCGATCAAACATGCACCAAGACACACCGCCAAACATGGCGGTCACGCCGATCAACCACGGTAACGACATGAAAACAAATAACTCTGACACGTTCTTCTCCAATTGTATTAAACGGTAACAGGTGGAAGGCCAAGCGCAGTGCGGTCGATTTCCTGAACGAACTTGAACTTCACTTTATCTCGGTCGCAGCCGGGACAGCGGAAGTGCTCATTACATGGCAGCTCTGTGTCCCACAGCTCAAAGTCAGGGTCAAGAATGTTGCCGACGGCTTTGACATTTTCTTTCGGATAAGCCGGATCATGCAGCAACTGGTGCTCTAGAATACAGCGAGTGGCGTCGCCGTTCGGTTGCACTGAAAGATGCGACAGTCCGCCGCTGCATGTGACTTGGTAGTTTTGTCCGTACTTCTGTACAAGCTCCGGCGGCTTTCGGCCTGGAGCAAGAAACTTGCCGGCATAGGCTAGCTCTTTGTCGGAGAACTTGAACGGATAGTACGAAATGCTGGAATACGAATCGACGTGAAAGCGAAGGCCTTTCTGCTCAAACCAAGCCTTGAAGTCGTCGATAAGCCACAACTGTTCCGGCCATGTCACAAAGTTAACTGTGATCGGAAAGCCGCGGTTCTTGAGCATCAATGCGCGACCTGTGAACAAGTACAAGTTCATCGGGTTACGAGCAGTGCCGTTTTCAGTCGGGTGAAAGCTGCACGTGATGTTCACAAATCGCTCCGGCCCGATCTCTTGCACAAAGTGCGTAAGGTCATGGCTGATGTTCGTGGTCATGCCTAGCTTGATATCGGGGTCAAGCCGTTTGATCATGTCAGTCAGCCACGGCAGCAAGAACGGCTCACCGCCTGTGATATCCAAGATAGACGGCTTGAGCTTATTCCAAGCGGCCACCCATTTATCGCAGGTCTCGCCAAAAGGCGCGGCCTTGTATAGCCCGTGTTCCTGAGCCTGCACTTCCCAGCAATAGTGGCACTTGAAGTTACAGGCCATCGTGGTGAACCAGACGGCGGAATGTAGTCGTTTAGTCATTGTCCTCTTCGTAGCGATGTGTTTTAGATAGATCGCACAAGCACGTAGACGCCCACAACGGGCCGTTGATCAGCTTGTCGATTGTGAACGCGCGGTCAGCATCTGCTTGGTACATGGCCACGTTGCGCGTCGGATACACGGTTCCGCTGACTTGAAACTTAGCGAGAGTCCGCACATTACGAAAACCAGCTAAGCTAAGCAAACTATGTATGTATTCTGGTCCCCAGTACCAAGGCGTAATAGGATCATCGCCCATTACGCACTTGTCTTGCAACTCATCATGGTTGTCTACGACAAGATACAGGCGCTCAGAACAGACGTGATGCAGCGCACGTAAGCCGGCAAGCGGGCTCTCAAGATGCTGCAAGACATCGCTGCAAAACACCACTTCCCATTGGTTGGCCGGAGTCTGCGCCAATTCCAGAATATTTTTGTGAAGAAAGTCAAACTTGGCGCCGTATTTTTTACCCAACAGTCGGCGCATTGGTCGATCGATGATATCGAGGCCGGTAACTTTAGCCCCGTTCTTTTCAAACAACCACGAGAAGTAACCATCGCGGCAGCCTGCATCGAGCAGCGTCTTGCCGCGTACGTCCAACAGATCGTAGTGCTTTTTAACAGGTTCGTGATCCCAGACGCCTTTTACTTTGGTGCCGTCGGGAAGATCGAATGTATGATATACGCCTTCAAGTAAAGGCATTAGGACTCCAATCGCTAAAGAAAAAGCGAATATTTGAAAATAAAACTATCAGGGGCAGTGTGTAGTGATCTCCCTATTCGCCGGAGGAGACCAAAACAACTGCCCCTGATATGACCTACTTAGCCATCGATTGATCGAGAGCGTTGACCGCTTTCGTAATTTCGAGGGCTTCATCGACGCCGCCGCACTTGGCGATAGCGTCGAAGATTTCAACAGCGGCCCGCACGTCACCGATCTTGGAGATCAGCGAACGGCCGCGAATCAGCTCATCAAGGCTGAACCGACGTTCGGTGTTGGGCAAGTCGATTTTGGAACGGAGTTCGGAAGCCGCACGAGCTAAGGCGGCATTGGCCGGCTTTGCTCCGCTCTTACGAATTGCCGACATCATCGAACTGACAGAGCTATAGTTCATCTTGAACTTTTTGCCGAACACCTTGAGCGCGTCCCCTGCGGTCGCCTCGGGGTTCTTCGCCATAAAGTCCACCATAGCCTGTCGCTTCTCGCCCTTTACAAAAACGGTAGCCATACAAACCTCACTTTTGCCACGTACCATGTTAAAAAGCCGGCCCCCGACATGGCGGCAGGGGCCGGCCCATCAGCGGTGGCTTATGCCGCCGCCTTAGCTTCAGCCGCAAGAATTTCTTCGACGTGCGCGTCGATAGAGTTGCGGATTTCTTTCAAAGTCGTACGATGCTGCAGTCGACCGTTAAGAAACGTCGGGACAAGCAACCCGCTAGGATCGTCTTCTTGTTCCGGCGTACATTGATCAACGGTACGAATTAACCCGTCTTCCCCGACTTCCAATTTTACCAAGCCTTTGTGGCTTTTCTTTTTATGGTCGGTGACGGGGTCTTTTTCGATCTCACGCGGCTTACCGTTTATCGTCACGTACGTGGCCTTTAGAGCCATTCCGAGAGAATCACGGGTGAAGTTCCGAAGAATGCCTCCGACGCCGATTACAAGCTCGCTGGCGGCGTAGGATTGGGCAAGCATCGTGGCTAGCGTCCGCTCGTACCGTTCAAGGTACATGGCATCACCGTAGATGAGGCCGACCTTGGGATTGAGTGTGCGGTAACCAAGGCTGTTTACGTCGTGACCGAAGACTTGGTCGAGTAGGCGAATGGCGCCGGCTCGCTCTCGCATATCAGTCGAGTCAGGATTGCCGTTGATGATGTGTTCGGGATTGCCGGAGTCGGGACGAAACACGACTTTGCCTTTGCGAGCCAGAATCTCCGGCTTAAGCTTTTCGGCAAAATCGGTCAGCACGTCCCAGACGTTGTACGTATCGGAAACAATCGACACGATTCCTTCGGGATACAGGCGAAGCATGTTTCGGAAAGCTTCAAGCTCATCTTCGCGGCCAAAGCTGCACATGACGCTATGCTCGGAAGCCGGCACAGACATCATGACTTTGCCTTTGTCAGCACCGTAGTACTGTTTGGCTGTCGGAATAGCTACAACAGTGTCCGATCCGGTGAAGCTCAGCAAATGTGCGACACCGGAAATGCCGGCGCCCTCTTCCGTCTTATCACCGCGATAGCCGAAGTCGTGGACAGCAAACTTGATCAAAGCTTTGCGGACATCGTCAGGCACAGACTTGCGCCAATAGCGTTCGGCCATAAGCCGGTATTGGAAAGAGCAGGTCGCGACGGAGATAGGGTACCAGATTTTCAGAAGCAGCGATTCAAGAAAGCCGCCGGCCCAAGGAAAATCGGGATGCGTGTTCTTTGTAGTGAGCAGGGCATTACGCACTGGAATAACAGAACCTTCCGGTACGGCTTTAATGCTGACGGGCCAGTAGCCTAGTTTGGCCAGCCCGTAAGCTTTGGCGGTAATTTCCGGAGGGTTTGGCAAACCGAGAATTTCTTCACGAGTTTGCAGGAACTCGTCGACGTGATCTTCAGTGATCGGCTGCGACAAGTATTCTTGCAGGTAATACTGCAGTCCGAAGAAAACGGTATGGGGATAGAGTTTGTCAGATCGCGCCATCAGGTATGCGCTGACAAGATCAGTACCAGGGCAGTACTGCTCCATATGACCCATTTTGTACACATCGGTACGCAGTAGAGGATTTGAATTCATCCGTATTCTCAAAGACTGTTTCAAAATAAGAAAATTACGAACGCCGAAGGCGTTCGCGGGAGCGGAGGAGCGAAGCGACGACGCTCCATCGCAGTTGAAGGAATTACGTAGTAATTCCTAGTAGGCTTAAATTTAAGCCTATAAGTTCAGGCGATCGAACACGATCATGTTTTCGTCCCATGACGGCTTGTAGTTAGCAAAGTGATCGATGACCTGCTTTGCCAGCTCTTCAAGGCTGTCCACCGGTTCAACTCGAAAAATCGGGTCCTGTTCTTGAGTCGCTTCAAGAACAAGTCGAGTCTGTTCAAGTACGTCCAGCCGGCGTTTGTAGTCCGGATGTATTCCGACAAACAGCTTATGCGGCTCAACCATGCCTGGTTCGACGCAGTAAAGATCGCCGCAAGAGAGGTGCGCGGCCAGCCAGTAGCCGTACTCGTAAAGCGTTATCGGGCAAAGCGTTTCGGGCGAGAACCAGAACACCTTAGCATTTGTCAGCCGCAGGTGATCGTATTCCCATTTGATTTGTGCTTTGGCCATTTCAGGATCGTTGATGTCGAAGTCTTTTCGTCGCGGGTTGATGATTACCGCGTCGATCTCTTTGATCATGTCGACAAATCGATCCTGCCAAAGCTCGCAGCCGGAAATTCCGCCACCTAGGAAGATGGCATTTTCGCCGGAGTCTTGTACGAAGTTGTACACTTCCGGGCATTGAATGTATTTGCTCATGTGTTTGTTAAAGAAGGTTGCGATTGCGGTCAAGAATTGCCTGAACATCGCGCAACGCCTGCACTGCTTGCTCCGGCTGTACTACGCATCCATCAAGCGAACCGTAGTGATGTTCCAGGCAGTTGAGCAGTAGTTGTTTGATCTTTGGCTCGTCCGGCCCCCACGCTAGTTTTGATTCATGATAGGCTCGCTCGAGATCGTGCTCTTTTTGCGCCGCCCATTTGCGAATGTCTTCTTCCGGTACTTCTCCGCGGCGAATGGCTTTGAGATGCTCGTTTGCCCGCTGTAGATCGATGTCACCGGTAGTGAGAATCTGCTCAGCTTCGTCAAGCAGTCGGACTACGTGGTAAGCAAACTTCACATCGAAGCCGTATTTCTCTCGAAGGGCTACGCGTTTGCCCTCAGGGTTCTTTCCGGACATCTTATGAAGCTGGCTATACGCATAGCCTTTGAATCGAGGCCACGAGCCTTTGTGCAAAAAGATACGGCGATTTTCACGCACTAACTCTCCCACGGCTGTGCTGTGCAGTACGCAATTGCGCGGTGTAAACAGAGAGTCGATGGCGTTTGGATTGTTTTCCATACATAGGCTGAAATACTTGACGATCGAAAAGATCGTAAAGTCATAATCTCGTCCGCAGCCCTTTTCTTCGCTTGGGTCTTTGACATGATGTTCTTGCCATTGATCAAAGCGCTGCACTTGTCGGCCAAATCCGAAGATCTCGCCGGCTAGATGCGGAAATACGACATCCTTTGGTGGAATGACAAATCCATATACATCGCAATCAGAAATGTCGCTAGATACCCCATACGCTACGGAACCCATGATGGTTTCGTAGTGAATGTTGTGGGCTAGAAATGCCGGCGGTCGGATAAGACCGCGTTCAACTAACTTTTGGACTGTACTGGCCACTTACTCATCACAGGGTGAAGGTGGTTGTTCATGGCATCGTTTAAGAGGCCGTTCGTCCAGGCATATTGGGTGCCCGCACGGTAGATAGCTTTCAATTTCCGGAAATTCGTTTTCGTATTCCAGGTTTACCCACTTGCCTTCGCCCATCAAATCCGCCGCCTCGGCGGCAGACTGTGCTTCGACGTATACAATGGCGCGCCTAAGCGTGTTATGTACTACATCAATTGCAAAGAGTCGCGGTTTAATCTCCTCCGCCATCGCATCCTCCGCAATCGCTAGAATCGGAGCTGCATTCCGGTATTTCGTAGTGCGTGCTTGAGAGGCCGACATACTCATCTTCAAATTGCGAACCGCCGCCAGGCTCGCACGCCGCTAGCTCAGGAGCTTGGTAACGCGGATACTTGTTTACTTTTCGTCGTGACCATGCGACGGCCAAAATGATGAACATGCAGAAGCAGATCATGCAGATGGAGCCGGAAATGATTACCAACGTAAGATCCATTAGACCGCTTCCTTTTCTTCTTCTTTCTTAGGCCCGCGCAGATTACGCCATGTTGCGACTACTTTGTCACGGCCCCATTCGTATGTAGGCTTAACAATGAAAAAGCCGGTAAGGACGCCGGCATAGAATGAAAGCATCATTTCGTTTCGATCTCTTTGTTTAGGGGGTAATCAACGTGGCTAAGCTCTCCAATACATCGGAATAACGTATTTCCGACTACAAAAGCTTTGTCCATGTGATAGTGGCCAAATACCCATTCTTTTGGTTGATGCGCATCAAGACATTCTTGCAGCCAGTGCGCGGTTGCAGACGGCTTTAGCTCTTCACCATAGAAATGCGTATACCGAGCCACGTGAGGAATGACCGAGGCCGGGCAGCCGTGTGTAAGCACAAACTCCGGCCGCACGTCGGCAAAGAATTTGACGATACCCGGCCATCGAAAGTCGTGAATCTCTTCGTCAGGCCACCAATCGTAGCCCGGTGTGCGCATAACTTTATCGATGCTGCGCTCGCCGCGAATAGTAAGCAATGAACCGCCAAAAACAGGGAGCGCCATAAAGCGGCACTCGTTTAAGAAATGCGGTGTTTGTTTCACAAACTTACGGCCGTCGTCAACTTCGTAGTTGTCATGGTTTCCGGCAATGACAAAGTGATGAGTTGGATCCAGAGCATTCAGTTTCGGGTACTGAATGCCTGTGGAATCCATATCGCCCAATTGGATCGAATACTTGGCTCGGGATGCGATCCTTATGTAGGTATCGACATAGCCATGCACGTCTCCAATTACGCGCAACACATCACGAACCGGCTCGGGCTCACTCATGTGTGTACCATTTCCAGCGCCTGCTGGCCGGCAAGGCCGTACTTGAGAGTGTCGTGAGCTAGGCGCATTTCGCGCGATCGCAGCACAACAGTACGCCACTCCGGCGGAAGCGTTTCGGCGCTAACGTGGTTGTGATGTTCGCAGATGCAGCATTCCACCGACGCCCACTGGTCGGCGCTGCTGAACCACACATCTTGAATGCTTATGTCGGCGCGTACGCCGCACACTTCGCATTTGAACAGAACAGTCTCTGGCTTGATCCTGACCTTCATGGTTAGTCTTCCAGTGCGAGTTCAAAGACGCTGACCTTGTCGGCAAGGCCTGTCAGATCGTGCGTCTTAAAAGAGTTGGTAGTGTAGATACGGCGAAACTTTGACGTGAGTTCTTTGAACCCATGCGAGAAAATCCCGTGGCTACAGGCAAGAAAGTTGCCTTTGGAGCCGGCTTCCGTGAGGCGCTCCGATAGGCCGAGGAACGTGCGACCGCCGTCGATGATATCGTCGACGATCAGACAAAACTTGTTTTTAGCTTTGTCAGGATTGATGACGCGCTGGTCGATAATATCGCCAGTGCTCAGATTGCGCAGCTTCTGGCATTCAACAAACGGGCTGCGCCAGTTTAACTGGCGTGCCATTAGCCCGCCTTTTTTGTGCGCGCCTTCATCAGGCAACACCAGGGCGATCTTTTCAAGGCTGAGGATGTCTTCCATCGCCAGCATGTCGCGGATGGCTTTATTGATGAACCACGTGTTATCGATAACGCGCACTTGATCGATAAGCGCCGGCGTAACTTCGCTGTGTGGGTCGAAGATGAAAACGCTATCGAGGATAAGGTCGTTTAGCAGCGATGCCATTACTTTTGCGCCAAACGCTTCACCAGTATTGCAAACGCGGTCTTGGCGCGCATACGGGAAGTACGGAATGAAGACGGCTGCAGAACCGCCAGCCTGTCGGACAGCGTCAATAGCCATGAACAGCTGCATGATACGTTGGCTGGAGTTGAGTCGCGTTGTAATGATGACGGAGTCAGGATAACCGTCATTTTCCAAAAATCGCTTACGGGTGAAGTTGCGGAACCGAACGCTTTCTTCGCCGCCGTAAAAGGTCATGGTATCGATATCGAGATACCCTTCCGATACAGGCACGGCCGGTGTGAAATCCTTATCAAGGTGTACAGCCCAATCGAACGTCTTCATGAGACTCCCTTCAAATAGAGGGTCGCCGGCGCGCTAACAAAGCGGCAACGCCGGCGACCTTATTACTGTTTGATTACATCTTGGATTTTGGCTGATCTCGATGATCTAGCTCATTCCAATGCTGCGGCGGCAAGTGCATGTATCCACTGCCTTGCGGCCATTTTCTTTTGGCTTCTTCATACTCTTCAATCGCCATGTCGTATTCTGCTTGGTCTTTGCAGTCTAAGAACTTGGCAAAAGCAAAATAGAGGAAGACGCAAATTACACACAACGCAGTCGGGATCAGAGGCATTAGGCGTGTTCCGAGATGGCTTCAAGTTCTTCCTCTTCTTCTTCAACCAGAATGATCGGCGGGCAGTTTTCAGCGAATAGTGTAACCACAAACTCTGCCGCAATGGCGAAGCCGGTGCGCACACTAAACACCAATGCCCGGATGACGCTGATAAAGATCGACAAAGGCGGGAAAGCAATTTTGCCTGTCTTAGCCATCGCTTGACGCATTGGCTTGGAACGAATTGCTTTATACGCGGCATAGCCGAGTGCGCAGCCGGTGATGAGCCCGAAGCAGATGCTAAGGCCCCAGCCTACGATTCGGAAGAACCACGGCCAGAAGTCTTCATGCAGACGCATCGAGAACACGTAGGCGATACAGCCGCCTACCCACTTCAACCCAACCCAGACCAACGGAAGTACGACGTCCACCATCAAGTAGCAGCCGCCGACCAAAGCAACCAACGCCGCGACATACGCACCAACGCGCATCAAGACATTGGTCACGTGTAGCGACGCCAAGATGAAGGCTTTGATCTTAGCTTGTCGAGCTTTGACTTTTGCTTCGGCTTTATTGAGTTGGTCCGAAATCTTGGCAAAAAGCTCTTTGGCCTGGTTAACGCCAATAGCGTCCATGTCCGTTTTCACAAAGTCCCAAAAGTCCGTGAACTTGTCACGTAATTGGGGAAGCTCTGTTAGCACGGCGATCAAACGCTTCCGATCCTTGGCAATTTGCTTTTGTAGAAACTCGGCGCGTGCTTCTTCGTCAAGCGCCTCGATCTCTTCTTTTGTCAGAGGCCGACGCGTTTCTCGCCAGCGCGCTTCAAGTTCGTCAAGCAAATCGCGGAGCTTAAGCGCTTGACGTTTGACAAAGCTGCACGCCGGACCAAAGGCGTAGATAGCAAAATACGTAAGCACGCGCGCGCCGGCGATGAGCATCTTCGCCGGGAATGTAATGGGCAGCGTCACCAGCAAGATGATAGTGGCCCAGAACAAAGGGCAGTAGGCGCGGTAGAAGTAGTTTTGATACTTGTACAGCCAGCCGTCCTTGTAGTTCTTGTGATCGACGCCCATGACCCAGTGCAGCAACCTATAACGCCAGTTGCTTGGCGACAGCTTTCTCGGCTGTTTGATTCGTTCGATCATCTCCTTGATCGTCTCAACCATGTCGACCAATCCTTATTGAGGTAATGAATAGAAACCAGTTCATTTATTGTGACGCTTAAGCGTCGGCTATTAAGTGGCCGGCCGAGCGTAACAGTAGCGCAGCGAATACGTACCAGTGAACGCGTCAAATAATCGCTCACACCGCAGCAACTTGATCTCGTGCTTCATAGCCGCATTGATCAGATTGCAGTGTTGCCGGCTTCCGCCGTCCACAACGCTTGTGACGACTTCAAGACGCTGGTACTTGTTGAGGAACGGATCTTTGGAAATTCTTGGTTTCCAAAGTAAAGCCGCGACGACAGCCACGCCGATGGCCGCAAAGAATCCTCTACGTTTCATTCAAAATTCTCCAAAAGACTGTTGACATGTTTAGGAAACGCGCCTAATATGGCGCACATGAACGCTCTCCGGACACTCGCCGACGCTCTCCTCGATGCTGCCTACCAGCTATCGTCGGCTCTCTTTTTGTCCGATAGCTTTACCCTGTCACAAAGCTATCAACATAGCTTTGATCAGTCGTCGCTCTAATTGACGGCTCGGTAGGCAAACAGGCAAAGCCGCGTAGCTCAAATCTACGTGAATCTAAGTTCGAATCTTAGTCGAGTCATTAAGGTACACGCATGCCCAATAAGCGAAAGTATCCTGTTCTTTGGGACCAAACTAAAGTAATCGAAGCTGTAAAAACTGGCGAGTCTTTGTCTGATATTCTTCGATCTCTAGGGATACCAATACAAACAAACACAATTACTTGCTTAACTAGACAAGTGCGGCAACTAAAACTGGATACCTCGCACTTCAAGAAAAATGTTCCACCGAACAGTATTCCAAAGCCAATACAAGAGTACCTGGTAAAGGGTCGTGCAAAACAATCGGGCTCGATGCACATTAAAAAACGGCTATTCGACGCCGGCTTAAAACAAACCACATGCGAATTGTGCGGAATTGTTGAGTGGTTAGGACGGCCGGCACCGCTTGAACTACATCACATTGACGGAGATAAGACAAATAACTTAATCGAAAACCTGCAAATTCTTTGCGCAAACTGTCATGCTTTGACAGACACGTATTGCGGTAAGAATATCCGTCCTCGTAGAGAAGCCCGGAGTTCTCGTCACCCTGTCACGGTGAAGACCGTCGGTTCAAATCCGATCGGGGACGCTTATGGTCCTGTAGGCAAACTGGCAAAGCCGTCGGTTTTAGAAACCGAAGTTTGAGGGTTCGACTCCCTCTG
This sequence comes from uncultured bacterium, assembly GCA_964460795.1. Classification (GTDB taxonomy): domain Bacteria; phylum Omnitrophota; class Omnitrophia; order Omnitrophales; family Aquincolibacteriaceae; genus CAZOOM01. The sequence goes on from CAYWRU010000001.1 coordinate 98,229, forward strand.
GGACTACTTATGGTGCAGTAGCTGAGATAGCTTAGCGGTGGCCTGAAAAACCACAGACGGAAATGCGAGCGTTCCCTGTACCGCTTACGGATAGGCAAATCGATTGGCGACGAATACTGTTTCGAAAACAGCTGAGCGAAAGCCTTGGGGGTTCGACTCCCTCCCTATCCGCTGTGATCGTAGCTCAATAGGTAGAGCATTGTCTTGTGAAGGCAACCGTTACGGGTTCAAATCCCGTCGATCACCCTGCAGCGACAGTTGGTAGGACTGAGGTGAAGCTATAAACCGGTAGGCCGGCTTGCCGGCTTGGAACCGAATAAGGCCCACCGTTGCTGCTAATGGACTTGAGGCGGATACTGGCTAGCCGCGGGGGTTTGCTAAACCCTTGTTCGAAAGGACTGAAGGTTCGATTCCTTCCTTTTCCGCTTATGTGTCGGGTGGACGATGGCGTCCAGCTGCCTGTAAAGCAGTGGCCTTCGGGCATCGCCGGTTCGATTCCGGCCCGGCGCACTTACTCACCTGTGGTGTAACGGCAGCATGTCGCGTTTTGAGCGCGGTCGGCGTAGGTTCGAATCCCTACGAGAGAGCTAAAGAAAAAGACTAGCGCCGGCCTCCGAATAGGCCGGCGTTTTGTCTTTTAACTACGACACAGCCGACGTAGTTTCCTTGGCTTTGCGAATGGCTTGCTGAATGGCCGTTTCGGCCAAATCAACTCGCTTATCCTTCGGCCTGTTGAACAGGTGCTTCGACAGAATCTCAGCCGCAGCCTGCTGAATTTCATTGTCGATGAGGGTCGCGTCAACGTCGCCAAGTTGCGACATGAAGTTCGGGAAATGCACAAACAGCCTGTAGCTGGCTCCCGTAACTTCAGAAACGTACTTGGCGCCGGGGGTTTGAGGGTGAGTGTTAAACACGGTGCGTGAATCCTTTCGATACTGAAATGACTGAGGGAGAGACGAGAAACTAGTTCGCAGCCGGCCGTAACCTTTTCATCAACTCACTGAGGCCTTGTTCGGCTCCAGTGGATTTGCTGAATATGGTTTTGGCTGTGCCGCCGGCTTGCAGCACTCTGTCGCGAATCTGCTTGCCGACAGTTCCGCCGATAACAAGGTAGTAGTCCGCACTTGGCAGGGTGCGGCCTTGGCCTAGCGATGGATCGTCCATGTGCTTGTGGACGAACGTCGCGTCAATGCCGCTGGCTTTGACGCCGGTAGCGATTGTTCTAAGCGCCTCGGACTTACCGCCTACGACCACGATCTTGAGACGGCGTGGAGCGGTCGGCATCGTGACGTTTACCGTCACCGGACTATTGTGACCGTGACTAGTTGCAGCAATCGTCGGACGCTTACTAAGTTCAGCGAGCACTTCCGCAACTACCGCGTCTTTAGACACGACAGCAGCTGCCATTGCTTCTTGCTTAATGCGTCCTATATAGGCAGCATGCAGTTCTGCAGTGGACAACTTGCTGAGATCCGGCGGCAGCAGAAGCTCTGCTTCAAGTTCAGCCACTCTTGCCGCCAACACACTGTTGGCGTTTTCTAGTGCCGTGAACTCTTCTTTCATCAAAGATTTGCTTGGGTAGTTAAACGCCAGGTAATCTTTGACGGCCGGCCCAAGCCACGGCATCGAAGCTATACTTAAACCTTCGCGGTGGCGCTCCGGCTCAATTACCGCTTCCATGGCTTTTTCAGCCAGGGTGACGATTGAAGCCGTCGGGCTTAGCCGTCGAGCTTCCGCAACGTGAGCGGCAATTTTCTCCCGCTCAGCGCTGTCCCAGAAAATCCGGCCAGACGGCTGTTTGGTCAAAGCGTCCAGTGCCGCTGCCGCGACCTCTCGCGATGTATCTCGCGCTATTACACGCGTAACCCTAGCCATTTTCGGCATAATCAAACTCCAAAATTGTCGTCGATGTGTCGATGAAAAAGCCTCACCCGGCGGCATCGACTACCACCGGGTGAGGCTACAGACGCTAGCTTGCAAGACCAACGCCGAGGGGGACGAAATCAATTCATTTACCAGAGATGTATGCGCACACCTCACAGACCAGCCAAACAATTAGCAATCCGGCGATGACCCCAAGGAATACTTGAGATAATTCGATCACTGCGTGGGCCATTTGATGCCGGCTACTGCGTCTCCTTTTGTGTATATAAGTCGCGACGCGCTGCCGTCGCATTCGTAGATATCGACGTCATACAAGCTGTGCTTGTAGTTGACAGCCGTAGGAAGATAACCCCACACCGAAGCCATAGTGCCGCGCGTAAACAGGTACTGACTGCCTGCGTATACTTGGTAGTATTTTGAACACGCGTTCACAATCTTCGGGCTTGATCCGCATACGAGCCAGAGCGCAATTCCGTAAGTCACCGCAATCGCAAAAGCAATGTATTCCATGCCGTCCTCCTTGCTGTGATACACAAAAGAAAAGCCCAGGGCGATTAACCCTGGGCTTAAAGAATGAGCCGCATACTCAAGTACTGTGACGCCTACTTACGGCGTATTTAGCTACGCCAGATGCGCCTGCATCGCATACTCATTACGCGGCGAATACTGGCTAGTTTGCGGCATTTGCTGTTGAGCCTGAGCTACCTGCGTCGGCCCTTGCTGCGCTGGAGCGCCGCCGCCGTGCCCAAGGAAGTTACTCAATTGAGGTGGCATCTGCAGCAGCCCTGTGCCCATGCCTAGGCCTAGAGCGCCGGCACCCATGAGTCCAGCCGTACCCATTCCGCCGGTCAAGCCTGTAGCGCCGCCGAGTGCGCCTGCAGCCAAAAGACCGCCGCCGCCAATGATGCCCATCTTCTGCTCAGGACTTAAGCGGCCCCACATGTGAGAGATAACCGGAGCAAGATTTCCGCTATTCACATTGTTCATGAAGTCCAAGCCTTCTTGTCCGTTTGTGAAACCAGCACGGGTAGCGATGTCGTTGATCTTGTTGTTGACGTAATTGTCGGCAACCATGCCGCCTACAGCGCCGGCGATGGGCACACCGTATGAAGCATGGAACAGTCCGCGCTGTACCTTGCCGGCTGTGGGAGATAGACCCTTAGCGCCTTCAGTGAAGAACTGGCGCGCTTTTCCTAGAGCGGTACCCTTACCAAAGGCGCGGGTCACCTGCGGCATACGCAAGCCGGCGCCGAGCATCCCGCCGTAGTCGGCAAAGTTCGTATCGTAACCCAGTTGCTCGGCGATAGCGTCAGCGCCGGTGCCCATTGTGCTGCCAGTCACATAGCCGCCAATGGGATTACGCACACCTTGTGGAATTTTGTTGTACATGTTTTGTACAGAGTTCCACGCCCGTCCGAACATTCCCGGTGCGGCAGCGGGAGCCCCACCGGCTGCTTGCGATGCCGCTCCTGCCGCACGGCCGAACATACCGCCGACTTGTTTGAAAATAGCGCCAGGGCTAATGCCGGGTATCGCGCGCTTAAAGAAACCGGCTTCTTTGAACAGCTCAGCCAGATTCACTTTTTTGCTTTCACGCTCGGTTGTAACAACCGGAGGCTGATTTGGCGGCTCAGGTGTTCCCACCATCGGCCCGTCCAGAGTATGCATGCCAAACGAGCTATACTTGTAGCCGTCCAACGCTTGTTGTTCTTCGTCGTCTTCCAGGCCCATGAGGTGCGGCATAAAGCCGGTAGCTTTATAGCCAAGCAGACCGCCGAGTCCGGTAGCGCCCATGCCAATACCGCTAGCAGCCAGCGCTTCGGCGTTGGGGTGGTTGCGCAGGATTCCGGATTCTAGGAACTTCGCGCCCAAGCCCAGCCCGCCTACGGCTCCAAGCGTAGCGCCCAAGCCCGTCCCTACGCCTCGTACGGCTCCGCTAATGGCTCCGCGAGTCCTACGACCCTTACCGGCCGAGCCTGCGCCATACGCGCCGCCAGCGAGCCCAAAGAGGCCGAGCATCCCGCCAAACGATTTCTTCATAAAGCCCGACGACTTTAGCGTATGCATCGCGCTGGCCATATTGGCTTTTTGCATGGGATTTTGCGGAAACATCGGCGGCTGCTCATCAATCGGTGGAACTTGGGATGTTACAGGGCCTTGGCCGTCTGGAGAAATAGGCGGACCGACCCACCCTTGTGGCGGAGGTGGAGCAGGGGGAGCCGGAGGCGTGGGAGCCGCGGTAGCTCCAAGAGAGAGTACGCTATTGGCCTTCATCAGCGGATTCGCGCCCATATCGGTGCCAGGCTGCGACATACCCATACCGCCGGGCTTTTGACCGGGCATTTGAATAGGAGGCGGCATGAGTGGCGCACCAGGAAGCTGCGGCGGCACCTGCGGCTGTTGTTGCGGCATGCCGCCCATAGCCGGCTGCTGCTGCGCCGCCTGTTGTACGCCGGCAGTCGTAGCTGCGCCCCCGGCTTGAGCCTGTGGCGCAGGTGCCGGCATTTGTCCTTGAAGCGTAGGCTGCTGCTGGACGACTACATTGCCTTGCGGCTGTCCCATCATTCCTGGCATAGGTCCTCCTGACCTACAGAGCGGCCAAGCCGGACTCTGTTAACCAATAGTTGTGCGCGTTTGCCCCGTAATGCGTAATAGCCAGCCCCATCGCAATAAGCGCGGCCAGGCTGTGACGCAGCGCGGTGACTTCGGATTTCGTTGCCGGTTGTACTGGAATACCGTTACGAGCGGCGCGGTAATCTGCCAACTGGCGCAAGGTCGACCCTGGATACAAAGACAGGTCTTTTAGTATCTCTTTTAAGCTCTCATCCAGAGGTCCAGCATACACTGGAGCGGCAGGTGGGGCGTAGGCCTTTGGCAGCGTCATATTACCGTTGGAAAGATCGTAAACCTTAGGGCCGCGAAGTAGGTACTCCAAATGCTCGGCCTGTGTAGCTGCAGGGCGTTCGCTATGCACGGCTAGCTTGGGGCCGGATTGTATGAATTCGTTGGAAGGTTGTTGTGTTTGGAATACCGGCTGACTGGCCTCGATCGCACCTACGCGTGCTTCGGACGGAAACATTGTAATTACCTGTATGCGAGTGTGTTAATTTGCGGCGCAGGCTGCGGCTGAGCCGCCACAGGCGGCTGCTGAGCCGGCTGCTCCGGTTGGCCTAGGCCTTGTGAGGCCATGTAGCCAAGCCCGGCTAGAGGAAGCCCGTAACCAAGTGCGCGACCTACGCCGGGCACTATTGATTGCATATCCTGCTTTACACCTTGGCCGACTTGTCCGGCCATTGTCTTCATCGTACCAAAAGCGGTAGGCGGAGGCGGCAGTTTGGGAGCATTACGCACAACTTCACGGGACCAGCGTGGCGCGGCTTTTGCCGCCGTCGCTGCGATCTGCGGTGCGCGCCCGAATGTACGACCAAGAGCCTGGGCACCTGTAGCGGCAGCTTGACCTAGGCCGCGCAACAAACCGGCCACAGATTGTTTTTCGCCAAGCGCGTCTAGCTGCCGACCAAGACTGCGACCACCCATACCGCCGCCTATCAAGCCGCCGGCACCGCCTAGCAAGCCGCCGACAACTACGCCGCCTAGCCCGCCTAAGGCTTTACGGAACATGTGCGCCTTACCGACGGACTCACGACCAAAAAATTTGGCCGTGCGTTTCAGGTCTTTGAAGCCGAGGCGATTCGCATTTCGACTTATGTGTTCGAATCGTTCTCGTACGCGATCAAATGCGTTGCTGGCAGCGCCGCCGGCGGAAGGGACAAGTTCACGCGATTTAGAAAGAGGGCCGGGAGCTTTGCCTAAAAACATGGACGGATCTACCGTCGTATTTTCCATTTTTTGAGCAAATGCGCGCGGGCCGAAAAGATCATACAGCTTAGACTTAGCTCGCATATCTTCAAAAATTTCGCGAAGATTAAGGCCAGGCTTGCGCAGGTTATTTACGTGCTTGCCGTACTCGGCTTTTTGTAGACCGGCTGCGACGATGTTGGCCCCGCGATTAACATGACGGTTGGCCATCATGTCCTTGTAGCTTGACCGACCGGCAAGATTGGAGCCGGCATAGCCGCCAAGCAGACCGCCGCCGAACGCCCCGGTATACGCCCCGCCGAGACCGCCCGCCACCGTGCCTACTTGTTCGAAAACCCCTGGGTCTTCTACGGCATCGGCTTTCTTTTTGCGCACCTTATTAGGCAGCTTTTTGATGTCCGGCGTATGATGTGCCCAGCGTTTAGCGGTGCCTTTTGGCAATTCTCCGCGGGCTTCGGCCGAGAACATAAAACGCTGCTGTGCACGACTTTTGAACGGCATGGCATCCTCCTTGATGAACCCAGTTTCCCTGATCTGGCCATGCCGGTCAACGTAGGAGGAACTACGTAGGATCAATATTTGGCTTATTTACCGGAGTAGGCCGAGACTCGCTGTAAAGCTTGTCCAGACCCTCGCGGTAGAAGGTCTTAAGTACTTCCATCACGCCGGCTCGGACATTGCAGCCGGCTAGGCCGTCCGTTAGATCGCCTTCAGGATTAGGCATAATAGTGCCGATCTTCGCATATCGGCCGTCATGGTATCGGACGGTGATATTCATCTCGATTTCAAACGGCTGATGTTTTACCGGCGGTCGCCCGGATAGCACGATGGCCGGCCACAGTCGAACCATTACCGTATATGCCCGGAACTCGTCTTTGAAAATCTCTTGGACAAGCTCCTGGGCCTCTTCGGATATACCGCGCTCGGCCAACTCAGTGGTGAAGTGGTAGTCGGTCACCATACCTTTACCTGTCACCCATTTAACAAAGGCGCCAGGCGCAACGTCAGGCATCTGCTCTGTCGAGAGATCTTCGTTAGCGCAGTACTCTCGAAACAGGTATTTGATGACGCTTACTACTTGGAGATCTTTGTCTTGTAATCGTTCCATTTAGCTTTCCCGGAATTAGCTTGTGCAATGGCCAAGGCCTTATCGTTTTCAGCTGTTCGCTCGGCTACTTTTTCTTTAGCCTCGTTTAGCAAAGCCTCAGCATATTGAATTGCCTTCGTTCGCTGCTCTTCCTTGTCCGCCAAGTATCGCTTCATACCTGGTTTCATGCGCTCAAGAAAATGCCAAGCCTGGTCTGGCGGCATTTTGGATACATCGATTTTCTCGCGTCCGTTTAGGTGCTCAGCGACACGTACGTCTGACACTGGCTCTCGATCGATAGGAACACCAAGCATGTCTATCGACAAATCAGGCGCATAACTGCTTCGGGGCATAGCGCGAAAACAATTGATGTAACCGATACCGTCTTTACAGTAGGCTTCGACGAAATCGAAAGCCAGATCGGTACCATATCGATATGCTTCACGTAAAAGGTCCGAAGGATCGCATGTATGCGTGATTAGGTTAGTTACCGGTTCTACAATCGGTTCCGCGATCAGCGGCTTAGGTTTAACAAACCATGACCGAATGTATGCAAAAAGTTTCTTAAACATAGTTACCGCGGCATCTGCGCGTCTGGTCGAGTGAAATCAATAGGGCTGGTGGATTGCGTATAGTCACGCGCGCCGGCAATCTCTACAAACGGCGACTGATGTTGAATAGGAGCCGAGTGCGGCTGGTGACCGACTGGAATATAACCTGAATCAACCATGCCCATGTTGGGTTGGCCTAATCCATGACTTACTTGCACGGCGCTGCTGGGTACCATTGTTCCAGGCTGCGTACCGGCGAAGCCCGGCGATGCAAACGTCTCTTTACCGTTGGTAAGGCGCAACAGCAAATTACCGTCGACAGGCAGCGCCTGCCCGACGCGATTGATCGTTAGATAGTTTCGAGCGTATTCGAGAAATGGTTTGAGTTTCTCGATAGCGGCAGCGGCTTGCTGGTCGCTTTGCCCGGTTTGCTTGAGCTGGTTGTAGTACTCGTGCGCCAGCAATTGGAATAAGTGTGTGTTAGCTTGCATTGTTGGAAACCCTTTCCGTATAGAACTTCAGTTCACCGATTCCTGGGTTGATGATGGAGTCGATTGCGCTTTTAGACGCATGCCGCGCATCATTCAATATCGGGATATTGACGGCTACTTTTGAATAGACGTAATGATCGTCTGGCGACCAATTCGCCCGCGCTTTAGCGGCGATAAGCGCTCGAACTTTGTCTTCCAGTTCCCAGAGGCGCTCATTGGTATTCAAGAGATACGCGTAAAGGTGGCCGATCTGGATTTGATCTAGCTCCGACAATGACGCCACAAGCTCACGCTGCGCTTTAAGAAGCACTTCGTACTCTTCAATGAGCCGCCGGCTTTTCTCGGCATCGCGCGAATGCCTGATCTTCAAAAACAGAATGGTGATGCGATCGCATAGCTCGCCGGCGGAAATCGATATAACCGGCAGGGTGTTTACTCCGCCGGAGGTTCCGCTTTTGCTAGTTCTTGAACTAGACTCTGCGCTGTCAGCGGCTTCTGGGATGGTCTCTTTGCCGTTTGTTCCGGCGTCCATGGTTGTGGCTTTCGCTTCTTTTGCCCGTACCTCCAAGGTAACTGGGCATTCGTATGCTTGTCATGCAACGACCGAAGTGCAGCCGCCACCTTCCCTAGCTGCGATGCAAAGGTCATAACTCACTCCGTTATAGCGAAATAGGATAGGGGTTAGCTAGAGGCCGATCGCCGCATTCCACCCATCTTGAAACTTCAGGCGCCTTTGATCAAGGTCGTCCCACGGCATTCCACGCAAATCATCCAATAAATCACGGCTACTGGTGATCTCTTTGAATTCGCGCAAAATATGATTCACGCTTGGAACAGCCGTCGGCACGCCCATGGTGTTATCTTTTATCTCACACGGTACCAGCCATCCACTTTTCTTTGGTCGGACTACCGTACTAACCATAGGTACGTCAAAACCGATCAACGGAGTGCCGGCCGCTAGCGATTCAAGTCCAATGACGCCGGTACTGTCTACAACAGACGGCCAGAACTGCCATTCATGCTGCTCGGCAAGTAGACGGCGTGCTTGTCGCGATGGACGGTATACGTGATTAACATTGGGACGATTGCGCTGCAATTCACCCATAGCTTTATCAGTAGCCGGATCCCACGACTGGCTGCATACGACAGTGAGGTGCATATGCTTCGTCGAATCTACAACTGCCTGCATAGAGTAAAGCAGCAAAGGGCCGCACAGCTTTGCAGTGCTGGCGCGAAGATTCATTACCACTCGACACTGTGATGACATTTTCGGACGGCGCAGCACCTCCGTGAGGCTGGCCCACGGTACCACGACTATCGGAAGGCTTGGATTGAATCGCTCAAGCCACAGCTGTACCTGCCTGTCCGGTACTACGATATTGTCGTACAGCGGCAAGTATTCGAGGTCGGCGTGCTTAAGGCTGGCCCATAGTACTACAAGCGTATTGCGCTTAGATAGACGTCGCGCTTTTTTTACCTTTTCCGCATCGACTTCAAACCACACAATGTGCGTCTGATCTCTAATCCAGCGATTGCAGTCGACGGTCTTGGCGTGATCTACGGCGCCATCCCATAAAGCATCCACCCCAAAGACAGGTTGAGAATTGGAAAACCAAGATAGGTCGCTCACTTGGCTATTAGCTAAGTGATCGGCCAGGCTCAGTGCAGCGTCCGTGCTATCGCGAAATCCGTAGCTGCAGTAGATGCCGTACATCAGGTTTGCCCGAACTGTTGGCTCAAGACCATGGACTTACCGGCCGAGCTAGCCTGCCGGCGAATGCCGTCCATCTTGGATTTAACAAGCGAGTGCAATACTTCGTTCTTCTGCTTGAGCGCACGCAGTTCCGAATCCCGCTGGCTGGACGGTAGACCCATAAGCTGCTGCGATAGGCTGTCGGCTTCGGCAAGCATATCTTGCGGAGTAACCGGCGTGTTTGGCCCCATGGACTGGAGAAGACCTGTGACTGGTCCAGGAGGCGCACCGCCTTGCTGTGATGGATCGCCTTGAGGCGCACCACCTTGTGCCGGCTGCCCGCCGCCGCCAGCCGGTTGTCCGCCCGGCCCTTGGCCCTTGGCGATCTGTTGCCCGAATGCCGACTGTTCCATTTCTTCCTGAACCTCGGCCTGTTGTTCTGATTGGAATCGGGACTCTTCGGCAAGTTGCCGTTGTTCGCCTTTCCAATCGATGCCAAGCGAGCGCAGGGCTGTAGTGGCCGAAATGCTTTGGCCCATCATCAGCTGCAGCAGCGCCATTTGGCGGTTCATATCGTCCACGTAGTTCACAGGAACCATGGACGCCTTTACCGATTCCCAAGACAGAATTTGACTGATCTGGCGAACCAGCCAACCCAAGAACATATTCATGTCGTGGACTAAGTGGTGCCAGTTGGCTTCGAACAAACGCATAGCGACCGGAGCCGTCTGAAGCGTTAGCGAGCCTTTGTACATTTCAACCGGAACGCCGGTCTCATTAAGCAACGTCTCGAGACCCTGATCCAGCAGATCTCGCGGAGCAAGAGCCTGCGCATCGCCGCCGAGCACTTGATACTTAACTGGGTACGGCAGAGTGTGCCAGCCGGCTGGGTCTTTGGCACGGCGTTTGATCATGGCGCGAGTAGCGCCCATGAAGTCACCCATATCCGTCATAAGCATCGGATCGAACGTGGACGAGTCTTGCCCGCCGCCGCTCTTCGTATCCGGCGTAATGAGCCGGAACGGGATAACGTAGTCCAGAGCGATGGCTTCGTTGTATCGACGAAGAACCTGGACGTAATAGATCTGCCGATAATTCAATAGTGTGCGCGGAATACCCCATCCACGTGTACGCTGGCCGGCAAGTACCGGTTCCTTCATGTGGAAGACGGCGTCAGGCGCAAACCGGAATACCCAGTTATTCTTGACGGCTTTAATGACTTCCATCGGAGCCCGCTCAAGCGTGTACAAGTTACCCGCGGCGAGTTCTTTCTTGTAGTCTTCCGGAATACGCCAAATGTATTGGCACTCTTCTGTATAGAAATCGTGCAGAATCTCGATCTCTTTCGGATTCCACCGTTTGAGCTTAAGCCGGCCTTCGTCCTTATCGGCTTCGTCTTTGACGTGCCACTCGCCACGGTGCCCACACTTGGGGCATGTAGCCATGAATTCAAACTTAGAGAAGTCGAATCGGAACGCCGACTTGTTCTCCACAACTTCCTTCAGCGGAAACTGGGCGCCGCAATGGTTGCTGCAACTCAGCAGACGCTTGAACGGCACTACAACTGAGCCGAAAGCGTTCCCATAGCAGCTACGGTCGTCCAACATAGCAAGCACAAAGAGCAGCACATCTAGCTGCTCTTTGAAGAACGTCTTGTACTTCTCTTTCTCGTCGTCACTGATTGGATCGATCGGGTCAAAAGACGCGATATCAATTTCAGTGAGGAAGTAGCTGTTAACGCGACGCACCGCCGAGCGATACGTTCCCATGTGGTTCCAGATGAATTCGCACCAGTCCAAAGCGGACTTGATGTTTTCAGGCATCGATTGCGATGCCACATCCAGAAACGGATTAGGGAATCGGTCATCACCAAAGACGGTGCTGCCGTACGGGCCGAAGGTGCTACCAGCCATGTGTCACTCCAGACATTCTGAACGCGCGGAGACTATTTCTTCTCGGGCGTAACGACCTTAAAAGGTTTTACGTAATCCAAGGTCATTGCCTCGGTAATTGCCTCTGCTGCGCGCTTAGTTAAGTGCTCTTCCAGGGGCTTACCGCCCTTTTCAGGCGGCGTCCGGCCTTCCTCGATTACTGCTCGTTTTTCCATTATTCTTCCTCGTGCTCTTCGGAGAGATCCTCGCTTTCAGCGATGACCAGCATACACTTGTCCAGCGGACCGTCCACATCACGCAGATCACCGCTGTATACGCTAAAGCGCTTATTCAGCTTAGGTACAGTAAGCGTAAGTTGTTTGCTGCTACCGAGAAAAGGTGGAACGAACTGGGTGCCGCCCTCGTAACGGTTATCGTACGTAAGGGTTAAACACCGGCCGGTTACGTGCACATCATGGTACCAGGCGGCTAGCTTGCCTCCCACGTCACCCATATCAAAGTAGACCTGAATACGGGGTTTACTTGGTTCGGCCGTAAGGAAGCGAAGTCCGATAGATTCGGTAAATTCGTCAATGGTTTGACTGGCGCTACGATCAGAGCGCGTAGGACGGCTAGGGGCTTCATCCTCGCGCTTGTAGTTCATAGTACGCGCAGCTGCAGAGGACGCCTTTACGGCGCCTCCTGGGGCCATTACAGGGCCTGGCTCAGGTTCGGCGTATTGTGGCTCCGGCTGCGGTGCGTATTGCGGGAGAGCCGGCTGGGCTCGCATCTCAGCCATTTGGCGCTGCATCTCCTGCATCTGCGTCATGACCATCTGCATCATGACCATATTAGGATCAGCTTGCGGCGCGGGTGCGGCTGGCGGAGGCGGGGCCTGCAGAGCCGGCGGTTGTTGAAACGCCGGCTGCTGTGCAGGCTGCGCCGGCGGGGCGTACTGCTGCCCTGGCGGAGGTGGAGCATATACAGTTGGCTGAACTGGACGCGGAATAGGCATTTGAACTCCGGGTTGTTGCATTGGGTATTGTCCACCGCTTGGATTGGACTTGGGGACGACGTACCCTTGCTTCAATGGGTTGGATCGATCTTCTTCTCGGGAGACTTTTGTGAAAGGACCGTAGACGACTTTGTATCCTTGGTCGATGCCAAGGTGAAGTAAAGCCTCGTGCGCGTCGCCACCGGTATCAGATAGCGCACTTCGAACATCTTTTGCGTTAAGGCGTTCAACGTCAACAAGCGTTCCGGGTGTTTCATCAGAGTCGATATCTACTAGACGCACCACGCCGGCTCGAATTTGAAAGCCGCGCGATGCGCCAAACGGGGTGTGTCGGGGAATCATGGTCGCCCCGCCCTGTACGTGATAAGCATTGGGGTCGGGCGTATGGGCTACGACCTTATGCTTATCGGGCGGCTGCGGAACCGTTCCTTGAAAAACAGGCAGCATTGATACTCCTTTAACAGCTCTACCTAGCTTAGCAATTCGCAATAGCTAAAAGAAAGACCCTGCCGGGGGCCGAAGCCCCCAGCAGGAATCTATCGCACAAACCACTCCACCCATCCAACCACGCGGTTGGCTACTTCAAATTCGCTACCGCATCGCCAAGGCGAAGTACGGTCGGATCTTCTGTCGAGGGGGTCGAAGGATCTTCCCACTCGGTTGCGAGGTTGTAGTGCACGCCGGCAAATGGACCCACGATGAGATCATCGGTGTCCGGTGTGTGAATGGGCGGCAGTACATAGCCTTCGCAATCGTGATCGTAGAATACACGGCAAGGACCGAAGTCCCAGACCCACTGGCGCGGGGTCTCGCCGATTTCCGGATTGAACTGACACAGCGGTTCAGCGATCTCGTAGTCGAGCAACACGGTCTGACCGTTCCAGCCGTCCTGGCCGGGCCAGATGAGTTGACGGGCGAGGAAATCGGGGACTAGGAAGTAGTCCCGATTCGGCCCAAGTACGTCTTCGACCTCTTGCCACGTGTTAAACGTGTGGCGCTCGCAGATGTCGGCAACAGGTTGGTCCACCGTGACCGTGTCGCCGGGCTTGATCGTGTCGAGCAAGACCGCCGTAACCGGGACAAGCTGGCGCTTGATCGTCCCGTTTACGCTAAAGATGAGTTGTTTGAGGTGTTCCGACTTGGCTTCCTCGAAGCCCACCAGTTGCCCGGCGTGCTCGGAGTTGATGTGATAGCCGTTGCTTGCATTCCGGATGCCGATGGATTGCCGGATAAGGTTTTGCAAGTAGGGAGTCGCATACCACAGGGGTCGACCGTCCGGCCCTTTAATGTCGAGCAGATTCGACGCTTCTTGGATCGAGAACGAGATCTTAACCCGAGGTTGCAGTTCCGGGGTTAAGATCATCGGACGCTCTTTGACCGGCAAGAAGATCATATCATTCTGTTCGCGCATCATGCGATTAAGCATGCGGAACAGGCCGACCTTTTGGCTGGCGGACGCGCGGAACTTGCCGACGCGAAACCAGTGGATCGAACCGTCGGATTCGAACCGCGCTTTGAAATAGCGGAACGGACGGTTCATGATCGCGAGTACGCCGGGCGCGCGTACGTGCGATTGCTTTACGATTTCCAGTGCCGGCTTGCCGTCGTGTTGTTCTTCGGCTTCAGCTCGGGGGAATCGATAAGCGAGCACAGGTTTGCCCATTTCGGTACCGACGCAGACGTCGATCCAAAGCTCGGACACCTGCACCGTTACGGGCTCGTTGTAGTCTTTCTGCGCCGGGTGGCGCTTAAACGCGCAGATCTCTCCGACAGCACCTTGCTCGGGAGTGCATCGGTGATAATCCTGGAGAGGCCACGACGAGAAGTCGAGTGTACGTTGGATGTAATCCACGTTCATCGACCCATCGGGACTCAAACCGCCGCTTTGTACGAGCGCCGGAAACGCAAAGCGTCGCCGTTCCTCGGTAAGCTGCGGCAATTCAGCCGGGCTACGCAACGTAACCACATCGACCAAATTGCCAGGCACGAATCGGTCATCGAGAGTCAAAGTAGCTACCCGACCGGGTACCGCCTTGAATCCGAGACTCGACCACGGTCGCGGAGTTCCACCGCTAACGGGCCGGCTTCGACGCCATTCACGAAAGTAAACCTTTTGTTCCGTCGTAAGGTTAAGACCGAGTTCGTAGGACTCGTTCTTTTCAGTCATGAACGGACGCGACACCGACACCGACTTCTGCTCTTCCTTCGTCATCATCCTTGCTCCGGAGTCTGAGATATTCATCTAGACTCATAAGTTTCCAGACAGGGTTCTGTTCTGGGTATCGAACTTTTACCAGGATTTGACCTTCAGGGACATTACAGCTGCGTTGGCAGGTTTTCGTCGTGATAACCACGCCACCATCCGTAAGCTTCTTTTCACGGGCCATGCGTTAATTTCATAGATTTCTCCTTGGACTTGTTGTCTCGCACAAAAAACAGAAGCCGCTGGTTTTTGGCCAACGGCTATCGGACATCCCTAATAATGTGACGCGATTGAGAGCGTTATTTATCCTCCCAATCGTCGATGATGTCGCCGTCGAAAGGCTCATCATCTTCGTCGTCTTCATCGTCGTCCAGGTCTTCGACGTGCGCACGATTGGGCAGACGAGTCTGCTCAACAGCCGGCCGTTGAATCTCCGGTTCGGCCTGCTCCTCTTCATCCTCCGCCGGCTCGTCGCTCATTGTCGGACCGATGACGCCCGATGTATTTGGCGACATATCGTTGTCAGACAGTGGAATCGGATTGCCGTCCAATAGCAGGTAAGGGATGCGTCCGGTTGAAAAGAACAGCCGCGCACCGTTGAATACGGCGCAGAACGTGCCGGCTTTATCGGGATTATTGACCAGTTCCCGGAGGAAGCTCGCCAGGTCCGCCAGGCTCGGGTGCTCTTTGACCTGTGGTAGCTCCCCCTCCACTACCGTAACCGTGTACAGATTGTTGACCTGTCCAGGAGACGGTCCAAGGTGGGGCTGTTGGTCCGTAGGGGGTTGGCTGTTGGGGGTAGAGGGGATAGGGTCCTGGGACATAAGTAATATCCGGGTAAGTTTCGTCTTTGTACAAAACGTAAAGGGTTGTGATTAGCAGGCAGTGCCCGCCGATATTGCTGGGCGCAAAGGACGTGCTTGGATACACGCCAATGATTTTGACCGCGCGTTCACAAAGCCACTTATTGAAAGAATCTTCCAGCGCTTCCGAGCCGTCTGCCGGAGAGACTGTACCGTCAGATGCGACGAACTCGATCTTGCGAAATGTCTTAGCTTTCATCTGCGACCTTCTTCTCCGTATCGCACAGTGGCTTGACCTGCTTACCGGAACCAAACTTCATCAACTTACCGCTCTGGCCTGAGGCGGCATGTAGTTCTTCGGTGATGATTCGGCCGCGATCTGTCGTAGTAGTTACGGTTACCGTTGGCACGATAGCCTTTGGATTGTAGAAGTACGGCTCCACCGTAACCTTCACCATACCTGTTGCTTCGTCTTGAACGACCTTCACGTTTCCTTCGATACCGTCTCGGATGAATTCGTAAATGACCTTCATAGTGTTCCTATTTCTTTTCGTAGGGCTTATCTGCATTGCTGAAGATGGCTTCAGCAAAAGTTACCGTCTCCGGAAATACCCTTTTTGACCGGACGACGCTTGGGAGTTGTTCGATGTCTGAGGCTTTGCCGGCGGCTGGATAACTGGCGGCGTCTCCTGGGTAGGCAACGTCGTTGGTTGCGAAGGCTGGGAGAGGGTGGAAGGGGCCGATTGGTCCGACACCGTTAATGTCGGCGTGGTCGTTTGGTCCGGCGATCCAGACACAGCCGCGGTTGGTGTCGAGACACCAGACTGTGACTGGGACGAGCGGGACTGTTGCGTCGAGGCTGGTTTGCTTTGCCAGCCAGTAGGGGTCAACGATACTGACCGCGCGGGGTCGGAGCCTGGCGAAGAGTTTTCGCTGCCTGTCTGTGACGGCGATTCCGCCGAGGTAGTTGAAGAAGGCCGGCCAGTTGGCTCTTTCGATTGCGTAGAGCCAATGGTTCCATTCTCCGTTACCGGCGTCCGATACCAGACCGGAGAATATCGGGCGATCAAAGCGTAATTTGAAGATGGCGACGGGGCCAGCTTCTCCGCTCGACTCAGCGACGTAATGCTGAACAGGGTCGTTAGCCCCAGCAATGAACAGGTTAAAGATCGCTGGAGTGAATAGCGCATAGTCTTTGCTTATCTCCGACAAAGTGGCCGCTGCGGAGATCTCCATCTCTTTAGCCGGCTGTACATCGGTGTGCGCGGTTCCTTCCTCGCTTATTCCTTCTTTGAATTTGGGAAACGGATCTGTTGCCATAATAGCTAAGAAAAAGGAAAGGACGGGGGCATAAGTGCCCCTCGTCCTATGATAGCGATTCGCTTAGCCGCTGACGAGTAGCGACTGTGCAACCTTATCCAATCGATCAAGCGCCTCAGCGCACCGCGACACGCTGGAGTCCAGCAACAGACCCAAACGCATAGCGGCCTGAAGGGCCAGCGATACGTCGATTAGCGGGTTGTTATGTGGAGCGTATTCCGCCGGCGGCGTAAGGCCGAGGCGGTTACAGGCAGCTTCGAATGATACGCGGGATTGGAACTCACTCGGAATCATGGCGTTGTAGATATCGCGATGATCCTGATTGTCGTACCAGATCGATGCCGGCATCGGGTTAGCCGTACCTGGTTCCGTCTCTTGACCGCACTGAGCCGCAAGCAGCTTGAGAAATACGCGCGGATCAAATCCGGCGAAGATGGCTTCAGGCACGCGTTCCGCTCGGAACGGATTAGCGTCCCAGTGATAGCGGTCGGTAAGCCAGTTGGCGATGCGGTGAGAGAGCGGCAGGTTCGTGTCGCACAAAGGCGCTCGGCGACCTACGTGAGACGACTGGGCGGTGTGGTCGTCGTCAGCGATAAGGATATCACCCTTACCGGTATCGAGAAGGCATACGGTGTTCAGCTTTCCGAGGTACGGAGTTAGCGGAGCCATGCGCAGCCACTCGTCGCGCTTAGATTCCAGGTGCTTGTCGATGGTCTCCTGTCGGGTCATATTGCCCGGAATGGAGAACTCGGGAACATATTGATCGGCATCCGGCCGGACCGAACAACTGAATCCCACCAGGATCAGATGCGTTTCTTTTTGTGTAGACATTCTTTCTTTCTGTTCAAGTTCAAACTCAAAGGATGACGGGGGCGAGTTTCCCCGCCCCCGCCTTTCCCTCGTCACAGCAGTTACTCAAGCCTGCTGTTCTTCTTTACTTCGTTGTGCAGGTCGATTCGGTGCACCCGCATTCGACTTCACATTCGGCATCGCATTGCTCTTTTGCGAGAGGCGCACGCACGAATTGCACGAACTGGCTCAAGTGCTCGATGGCCTCGCGATGTTCTTCCAGTTCACTTTCGTCGAGCGGTAGGCAGGCGATGATGGCAGCGCCTTGCTCATCAGCCCATTTGCGAACAACACGATGCGCCTCTTCCGCCATCTTTACCGGCGTTTGCCATGTCGATGCCGCTTTACGAAGAGGGATGATGTCGTCGATGAGGATCACATCCACGCGGCTCTTGTTGAGCACGCGGGTATATGGGGCAATGACGCGTTCGAAGTTCTTTATCGAGCTGGCGCTATCGACGGCCTTGCTCATGGTGACTTCAACGTAGTTCTTTGTGCCCATTTCGGACTTCTTGATAAGCGTGTCGGCCTTCAACTTATCGGAGATGTGCAGGATGTTGATTTTGCGAGTGCCGTGCTGCTCGTTGTTATCTTCCGCCGCCTTCATAATTTGTCCGGCTAATTCCGGCCAGGCATCGCGGGTAGTAGGCAGCACTAGCGCGGAGCGCGAGCGCATAATGGTGAGCCCTGGGATGATTTCCCATTCGCCGGCATTTTCCTGCTCTTCCGCCTGTCGACGAGCCATTTCGACTTCATGCAGGAGTTTCAGATCGCGTTCAGTTTCCACCGTCACGAAACTGAGCACTGGACCGGCCAAGCCCGCCATGACCTGCTGGCTCGTGAACTGCATTTGATCGGCGTGGCTTGCGATATTCATAGCCAACGCCTGTTCAACGCCGGGCGTCTCGGTCAGATCTTTAAGCCGGCGCTGTAGTGCGATTCGCCCCATCCAATACAACTGTCGAGAGGTGATCATCGCGTGACACGCCAAGTTGATTTCAGCATCTTCTTCAAGATACTTCTGCGCCTCCTTGACCGCCTCCATCTGCTGCTCTTCGGTCAGCTCTTCTTGGGTGTCTTGTAGTTCCTGTACGATCTCCTGTGTCTGCTCCGCCGCCTCTTGCAGCGTATCTTCGGAGAGCTTGTCTTTCAGTTCTTCAGGGTCAACTGCTTCACCCAGGTTTTGGTTCATGTCTTCCTTAGCTTTTTGAGGAGTCTTGTTCTTTTAGCGGTAGCAGCGCGCAGCGCTTCCGCATTTGCCTTAATTTGGTCTTGGGTAAGCTCAAGCTCTATCTCAAGCTCTGCTGTTTCGCGCTGTTTAGCCCGGCCTCGGTACTTCTCTGTTTGATCGATTTCCTCGACCACCCTTGCTTCCAATCTTACCAACAAAGGCACGGGCTGATTTTTATGAGCCTTTGCAAAGTAGCTGATGATGTTGCTAGTTCCGTTTGTTTTAAGCCACACGCTGGCTTCGCCTAGCTCATCAACCCAGCACTTGCCGTTACCGCCGCGCCCTTGTCGCCTATACCACTGCCCCTGGTGGTTCTTGATCGCGTAAACGACCAAGGGACCACCAGGGGATTGTGGTTGCTTTTCAGCTTTAGACACCGGCCGTTACCGTTCCAGCCGGCGCACGTTCAACGCTCTGCGGCGCACTTGTTGCCGGGTCCGGCAACTTGGCGGCGCAGGCAGCGGCGGGCGCCGCCGGAGTAGTAATCTGCGGCACGCAGAACGTGCTGTACAAGAAGCGGCGATCTTCGTTGGACAGCTTCCGGCGGCTCTTGTCGCTCTTGGCGTAATCCGGGCGTTCCGGAAGGCCTCGAGCGTTCGAGGGCACGTACGGCGTAAGCTTGATATCGCCGGTAACGGGGTCGCGTGTAACCCAGCTTTGGCAATACCGTTCCTTGTTGAGGGCCACTTCCCGACCGGCCGAGTCGTACAACCGGTCGGTCAAGCTATCGCGCTCGAACAAGTCGCCGAAAGCCTGGCGCCGTCCTTCGAGTCTGTCGAACACGTCGGGTCGCTTCTTGTGCTCGTGGGCGATCGGCTCGGCATGATTATGCTCTACCGGGTACAAAGTGCCGCGATATGCCGTCGGCGTATGGTTCGTCCATTTCGACACGCCCAGCATAAAGGGACTAACGTAACCGCCGGGTTCGAGCAGCTGCTCCGCGTCGGCCGGCTTGTACAGCCGGACAAGCGTGTCGCATTGATCGAACACTTTGATGAGCCGCGCCGTCTGGGTGCCCAGCTTGAACATGCCGTACTCGTCGATAGCCGGAAGCGGCATGCTTTCGAGGTGCACGAACTTCGGACCACGGACAATATATTCACCGCGCCGATTGGCCGTCATGATCTGCACGTAATGCGTGTAAATCATTTGGTAATCGACCGAGACGGCCAATTCCAGGCCGGACGGGAGCTTCCAAACTCGCAGAGTTCGGGTGCCGCCTCCGGCCTCGGTTATCGTTACCGTTTGCGGCTTTCCTTCTTGAGACTGCGTCATACGTATCTACTCCGTTGAACGAAACGAGGAAAACAATACAACAGCCGCCGGCTAGGCGGCCTCTTGTCGAGCCGGGCACTGCGGTTCCCGGCGGTGGATAATCTCACGGATCTTCAGATTGACGTGGGCAGCGTTGCCGAGCCACGTAATCGGACCTTCCGTAAGCGTGTAGCCGCGCTCGGCGAGCGTCGGCTTGATGCTTTCGAAATCAACCGCCGCCACCACGATACCGGAAAGCTCCCGGTCGCAAGGTACGCGGAACAGGTTGTATTGCCACTTGGGCATCTCTTTCTCAATCATCGCTTTTCGATTCCTCCTTATATGGCATTTCCAAACCATTAAGCTTTCGGCGCTGCCAGTCCGCTAGCAGAATCGCCTCGGCTCGTGCTTCATCCTTGGCTAACGGCAAATCCAGTTTGGGATATAGCTGTCGGCACAAAATAAGTGAATCTCGCTTGTCGGCTTCTTTGCCTACCATCGCCGGTCGCCACACATTAGGGCGTACCATGAGATACTTCAGCTTGAGGGCGACTAGCGCCATTTCCCAAGTGCCGAAGTCGTAGCCAAAGGCGAAAGCTTGAACCTTGCCGTCTCGCGGCATGGATGAAACTTGTTCTAGCGTCACTAAAACTGGTTGACCCTTTCGCGCTAGCTTCGCAAACGGTAAAAGCAGCCGAAGTCGACCGGCCAAGTCATTATGACGCTTTTCTGAGCGTCTTTTGACGTTCTGTCCTTTACGGGGTCCGCTCTTGAGCTTGGAGGCCGTCGTCTTGCGTTCGACGATGACAGGATTGTGCCAAGCCTCGGCTCGACCATCGGGATAGATGACGCCTAGAGCGCCGCTCTTGCCTGGGTCGATGCCTACGAAAATGGTTCCAGACAAATGACTAAGTCCTTCAATTACTGTGACGCTTTACGCGCCGAATTTTAACTGGACAGCGCGGCGGCAGTTTCATCCAGCACTTCGTCGACGGCGACCATCAGGTCCGCATGTCGGTTTGTGCGGTAGAACTCACCGGGCACGTTCCTAGTACTGTTTACCTCAAACCCCATAAGGGCGAGGATCGCGTAAACAACCTCGTGGGATGGGTTCTTTACGCACTTATCCAACTCGAGAGCAACTGCCAGCGGGCAGTACGCACCATCGCGATAGTTCCATTCGTCTTGGCACATATCGCCTTCGTAGTTACGGATACGCTGAAGCTGTTCGACATTGAGTTGGCGCAGGTTGCGCTTCAATGCCGCCTTACGGGCATCTTCCATTTCTATGCCAACACTAGGTTGGCGCCTTTCTTTGTGTTGTACGAGCCGAAGCCTTTGAGTTGCTTCAGGACTTCGGATGCTTTAGAACCGGCCGGCTGCTGGCCGTGTAGGACGAGAGCGAAACTACCGCCAGCAGTAGCGGCATGGTAGTCGTCGTGATCAATCTCGTAGACCGACTCGCCAACGCGTGCGTGGTGAGCGTCAATGATCTCGTGATCAACAAGAGCCGGGTTGACCACGATAGCCTCACGGAGACCGTGTTCCGAGATTAGATTGTCCTTAAAACCGCCACGGCTAGCAGTCAGCTGGAAGTTCTCTGGGATATGTCCAAGCCGTTTCACCCAGAACGGAATGGACTTGGTATAGGCATAGAATAACACGTCGGGACGCACGGCTGCGTAGTTGAGCCACGTGTCGAAGTATGCCTGGGTCTTGAAATCCCCACCGACGTGGATGCGAAGTACCTCGCAGCCCTTCGGGAAGTTGGCGTCGATGGCATCGACCGCTGCATCCATATCCAGAGCAGCTAGTTCGACCCATCCTGAATACGCCAGCCGTCTTCCGTCCTGACCGCCATTGAATGGCAATCCTTGGCGTACGGGCACGTGTACCCGCTCATGAGGCTGAACGTAAATACTTTCCGGTTTAGTCGCTTCTCCAATCCCTGAAGCTTTGCATTTGCCTTCCCGAACGACAAGTGTGGGACCGTACTACTTCCTCTGGTATTGAACTGGCGTGTTAAGCGCCTTGGTTATGTTCCATCCGAGTTTGTCCAAGCGATCTCGCAGACATTCACGCTTCAAGCCAAATTCACTGGCCCATTCTGTTAAGAGCTTTGACTGGCCTCTATAAACTAGACGCCGGCTTGTTCGCTTGTTCTTCGACTGCACGGAATTTGAAGCCCATCGACAGTTACCTGGAAAATATCCCTTAGTAACATCGATACGATCGAGTGTTGTGCCTTCTGGTCGCTTTCCCATGTGTGCAAAGAAATTATCAAATCCACCTGGACCGAGCCACTCTTTGCAAACAGTTATGCCGATTGCTCCGTACGTTTTCCAGTTTTTATGCGTCGGATGCGTACATCTATTTACCATAGCACGCCAGCTGTTCCACTCTGGCGATGTCGATCCGTTTTTAGTGTGGCCATGGGTAGTGCTCATGTCGCCTCTATGATCTTACGCATTTCTTCGAAAACCAAATGACAAACGTGACTGTCTTCACCAGCGCCATGGAGTAACTTTAGATCAATACCGTAGATCTCCTCTAAGTTATATTTGGCGGCGCAGTGCTCGATATTCCATTTGACGCCTTTGCGGACATAGTGCGCCACGCGCTTAAAGTATGTACGCAATGTTTCGTCGTCAAATGCGATCATGCCCAGCTGGCTGGATTTCTCCAGTCCGCCGACATCGATCATTACGTCCGAATCAAACTCAAATCGTTCGCCAAGAAACTCTTCAGTTTGGCATGCAAAGAATTCCGCGTCGAAGGCGTAGCTGTTTTGTCCGAGGAAGAAGCCGCCGCCGTTGTGGATGCGGGCAAATAGATCGAAGTAGAACGCCAGAACCTCTTCCGGCTGTTTGCCTTCGTTACGTAGACGGTCGTAGGTAATGTGGAAGTGTCGGCCAGAGGGGTTGCCATCGGCATCGAATTCAACATCTTTCTTCACCTGTTCAAGGTGCTCTTTCAACCATCCTTGGTGTACATGTTTACTACGTGTCCAATCCAGGAGCGTAGATGCGCGGTGCACTGGTTCACGGTCGTGAACAACGCAGTGACCGATTTCTAAGATTAGGTCATCGTCTCGACGAAAGCCGGTCGTCTCCAAATCCCAGCAACAGTAGTTACTAGGAAGTGGAGCACGAAACCGACGCCTGAAGTACTCGGCAAAGTGCTTAAGCACGTCTGCCGGCCCCAGGTCTTCGTTACGAGGACGAGACGGCTTGCGCGGTGCTCGCTTCGCCATTCGTCTTTCCGTAGAGGTTGTCCAAAGCTTCCTTATGAATTTTCGCAATGTCTTCAGGCTTGTCGCCAAGCTTGGTCGTATCGCGCAGGGCCAGGAAGAATTGTCCCGTTACCACGGTGCCGAGCATAGCCATGTAGGCGACTTGCGCCTCTACAGCTACGTCGAACCAGCCCGCGTCCCGCAGGACATCCGAAAGCTGAGCGTCCGGATTATCGCAGGAATTGTTGAGGAACGTGATGTAGGCCACGTTGGCCTTCTCTAGCTCCTCAGGCGTACAGCCGCGGCTTTCCGCGTATGCGGTAAGCTCAGGCCAAGTATCGCGGTTAAAGCGCCCGCACACGGTCTTAACGGCGCCTGTGTAGGCATACCGTAGATCGCGTTGTGGGGCGTATGGGAGCGCGTCAACGCCGCCGCCCATTGGTCGAATCTGGATTGACATAGGTCACCTTAGGCTTGGTTATTGGATTCAGGCTGCGCAGCCGGCGTCGAAGCAAGGTGCGCATTCATGGTCTTGAGGCTGCCGTCGGTCGAGCACATTACGGCGTCCGCCGCGATACCCATATCACGCGCAGTATCAAACTTGCCGCGATAGCTCTTAACGCCGCTGCTCAAAGCCGCAAAAGCGGATGTGCACTCGGCCTTCGAGCTTCCATAGTTCATCGTATTGCCGGCATTGATACCGTAGGACCGACCAGCAAGAACGGCGTCCTGGTTGGTACCGATGTACATGAAGTTCCAGCTATACACGTCCTGCTGATGCGTGATGCGGCTACGGGTTTGCTCCGGTCCATACATAGGCCCGGCCAGGTAGCTGGCGTTCTCCATGCCGTCCGTCATGATCACAAACAAGACCTTACCGGGTCGAGTATGTTCGGGCATGTCGGCGAGGCGCTTGCCGGTTTCGTCGATGGCGCGGCAGATGGCCATCCGCAACGCGGTACTACCGCGCGGCACAAACTTCTCACGAGTCAGCTTCGGCACCTGATTGATATCTACGCCGGAAAAGGCGAGGGCATCAGGTGTTTCGTAGCTTTCATACTTGTCGTCAAACTGAATGAGCGAGACAACGGCACGGCCCTGTTCCTTCTTTTGATCCTCGATAAACGTGTTGAAACCGTTGATGGTTTCATCGCGTCGTTCCGACATGGAGCCGCTGCGATCGAGGATGAAGGTGATGTCCGTGTACTGCATATTAGGCATAACTATTCCTTTGCGGTTAACAATTCTTCCGGACACCCTTGCAACCGCAGAGCCTGGGCAAGATCCGGTGGTTTGTGGTCCTTAGGCTTGATCCATTTCCCGGTATCGGGATGACGGTATCCGCCTGGACCGAACTTTTCTAAGTTGTTTTCGTTTACAAGAGCCTGTGGAACATAGTCTCGCACTCCGAAAGCGACGAGCGTTCCCTTTGTTACGACCTCTACATCGCAGCAGCCGTCCACGAGTTCGACAATGTCCGCCGGCCTGGAAATTTTGAAGCCAAGGTCTTTGAAGTCCGGTATGGCTTCATCGCCGAAGCCCTCGACGTACATCAGCACGTCAACGCCGAGCCCTCGGTTAATCGTCTCCAAAGCTTCTTCCAGGATGAGCCTGGCCCGGAGTAAGCGTACTTCGTCGCTTGGGATTGTCGGATTGTCCGGCACTTCCTGGCCGGCTAGGCGCATGAACGACTCGATCTGATGCATCGACGGACTTTTCGAGCGTGCGTATGCCGGGTGCTCCGCTGCCGTCGCTAGTCGATCGATCTTCAACGGTTTTGATTCCAATGTGTACCTCAAACGGTGTTACTTTAAGTCTTTGCATGCCGGACATTTGTCTTATCCTTCAGATGCTCGAAATGGCACTCAATACAGTGCTTTTGCTTTTTGCGTGCCGGGTCGAACCACTGCTCATCGCCGCAACGCGGACACACTCGGCTTTCATACGTCAGCGGATGGCACGCAGCCGGGCAGTCGCGATAGCCGATAGGGCAAAGATGGCACGGATGGTCAAAACCCTGCGGGCACTCGAATCCACCCGGCAACCGTGCTCTGGCGACTAGCAATCTGCGATTGTACGCGATGATGGAATTCGGCTCTTCTTCGATACCCAGCTCGAAGTACGGCTTGGCGCCGCTTTTTGCGGCTTCAAGCAGCACGTGCATGCGTAGTCCGACAAACTGCGCGGGGTGCTTATACGGATACTTTCCCCAAGGGGCTGAAAAGCCCAAGTGAGCGGACCGATATCGGCATCGAGACGAATTCCATATCGTGTCCAGTATCATGGGACAGGGCGAGCCTGCCAAGACCCTGACTACGAATTTTGTGGCAAACTCGCCAAATCGCGTAATAGTTGGATAGGACTCGATGATCTGTACCGGTACTACTTCATCCGACGGTTGAGACACCCACTTATTAACAGCTTTACCGTCTCGCAGTTTGTCCACGTTGCCAGCTAGACGCCACGCAATTTCGTTAAGACTGTCGCGTGTGAAGTCCTGACCAGCCAGCGCTATAAGCGACTGCCTGACGGCTGAGCGCGGCGTGGGCTCCGGTAAGTGACTCCATACCGTACTGACGAATTGGTTGAATGTTTTGCCGGTCAGCTTACGTCCGATGTAATCGACAAAGACTTCGCTGTACTCAATCTTGCGCCGTAGGCGACAGGCCTGCGCTAGCGTGTACGGTTTCATCTTCAATACCTTCCATCAAATCGTAGTAGTCCGACAGCGGCATCCGCTCATGCCATTCGTCCTTAGTGATAACCAGTGCTTCCTTTGTTTCGTCGTTGCGGTAGACGGCCTGCTTTCCTTTTACTATCCACAGGTACCAGGGTTCGCCTGGTCCTATGGTCGGGAAGCCGGCAGCGGCCATGGCTGCTAGCACTTTACGCGTATCCGCCATGAGATGCTCTGAACTCGCGCCAAGATCTATGGCTCGAACAAGCGACTCGATCACAGCCTTGCTGCGCCGATATTCTCCATATTGGTTAGGAGCATCTACGGTCCACTCGCCGACCATCACACGTTGCTCTGTGCTGCCTCCGAACGTGCCGACAATGTACAGCTTAAGCGTGTTACCTGTAATGACCTCTTGGATCCGAAATCCGTCGCGTTCGATAAATTCCTCAGACATAGTCTCCGCGCGTTCACTTTGTTAGTGAAGCAGTCCTCCTAGTTCGATATATAGCTCTGCGAGCTTGTTTGTTGTTTCCGCATACTGCCGGGCGATATCGTTTGCGAACTGCTCAAGCAGGCCGCGGTACATGTCCGGCGTAATAGCGATCTTTACGGTAGTGATATCCTCGTGCCCGATGGGCACGTACACTTCAGGCCCAATGACCTTGGATACAGGATCATCGTTACCTTCTAAGGCAGCGGCCACGATATCGTATTCGTGCCCCAGTTGAGCCCACTTATTGTAGGCCTCTACGATTTCGGCTTGCACAAGCAGCGCATCTCGCGGCGGTGCCGCCTCGGCGGACCCTAGTGTAAATTCTCCCTTTTCGCCCACGTTAAATCCTTACGGCTACGCCGCAGTAGAACTCAAACTTGTTTTCAACTTGAAACACGTTACCTAGGACGAGAACAAGTTTGTCTTTCTCGCCTAGTTGCGGCAGGCCGGCTAGCGTTACTGCTCCGATCTGCAGGCCGGCGCCGTACAGGGCATCCGGTGTAGTCTCTGTTGTTTCGTATTTGAACAGAGGGATAGCGACGAACTCGCCTTGCTTGGTTGTAGCCCAATTAAACTCCGGCTTGCCGTCCTTGACGGCTACACGCGATTGGGGGACATACCACACTCCGTCAGCGGCCGGGTCGGCGGCTAGGAAAGGCGTATCGCTTTTCGGCCTAACGTCGCGACGAATAATAGCCGTCGGAACCGTTATGCCTTTTAAGAGAGCATCAGTTACATCGATGCGCTCAATCTGAACATGCATTCTGCGGCTCCGGTAAAAATTGCGTTATTTGAATTAGAAAGTGTTGGTGAGATGTGTCGATCGGCGTGCCGTCATATTTGGCACCAAGGCGATCATCGGTTGTATCGCCCCGCCGCACGGCTTTGCTGTGGTTACCGGCGGCGTCGGCATTGATTCTGACGCCGTCGTCAAAGCGCGCTATCCGCCCGCCTACGTGGCGGCACATCTCGCCCAGCATTGAATCACCGCCGTTATGGCGAAGCTCAGGCCAAGGGTAGTTGTGCGCGGCTAGAAACGCGCGCCTGGCCACCCACCACGCGCCCTGTACAAAACGGAAAGCCGGCTTATTGGATTTACCGCTAGGCGGCGGTCCAACAGTCTCGTTGAACCACATCTGCGACATTACCCAATTCCATTGCCGACCTTGCATGGGCATCTCCCAGCCGGCCTGGCCGACTAAGTCGTGCGTAGACGCAACGTCGTATACCTTATCAATCCAATCAGGATCTTCGTTGGTCAGATACGAATCGTCGTCAAACCACATAACAAGATCGGCCGGCTTTGGAATAGGCGGCTCGGTGTATAGCATCCGACGCATGATCGGATACTTGTACCGGTTTACAGGTGTTTCGAAAATGTAGACCGGTACTCCGGCTTTACGTCGTTCTTCGGCCCAGGCATAGGCAAGATTGCGCGTTTCGGGAGAAACGGCATTAAGGCCCACCCTGTAATCTCGGACACGACGAGGCGTACCGATAGCGATACTGTTAAGACAGCGAGCAGCAAGAGAGTGGTGGTCACCATATAAAAGCACACAAACAGAAAAGTCCATAAAAGGACACGGAGGGATCAGTGTGATCCCTCCGTTTGACGCTCCAGGGGGTTCTTAGTTAGCGACCGGCCGGCGAGTAGCCGTCACGGGTTTCCGGGAAGGACGATGCGTGATGATTTCTTCAACCTCGTTCTCAAGGTCTTCGTCCTCATCTTCGTCTTCGTCTTCGTCTTCGTCTTCGTCTTCGTCTTCGTCCTCCGACTCTTCGTCATCTTCGTAGTCGGTGTCGATGATTTCCTCGTCATCCTCCTCCAGTTCCTCTTCCTCGCCGGAGTCCTGATCTACGATAGTCAAGACTTTGCCTTTCTTGGTGGCCACGCGATCCTTGTCACGCAGCATTCCAAGAACGCGCTCTTCGGCCGTATTGAGGCGACGGAGGCCGGCTTTGATGAAGGCCTCAAGCTCAGTAAGCCGCGAGCGGGCTACGTCGATATCGTCGACAAGCGCGTCATTTACGGCCTCAGGCCCGGCTTTATCCAACGCATTGAACAGGCGGCTCTCGTAGTCCTTTTGCTTGGCTACGATGGACGTGGCCTGCTTTGTAAGCTGCTTCAAGACGGTATGCACCTTACGCGCCGGAATCGGCTCATCCTCGTCACGACTGTGATCGAGCTTTGCCGCCACCATTTCGTCCAATTCGCGAGTCGTCATAGCTTCGGCTACGCAGCGCTTGAGGCACTGTTCGCGCAACCGGACATTTTCGATACCGGACAACGTACGGAATTGGCTCCAGGTAACGGCTTGGCCGTTGGCGGTCGATTCTTCAATAGCAGCCGTGACTTGTTCCTTCGAGAAAGCGGACACGAAGTCTGCCATTTGATACAGCACACGGACATTCAACATGAGCGCGTCAGCCAGCTGCTGCGTGGCGCCGTCTCCGTATGTATCCACCCGCGGTGTTTCGCGGATCTTCTTGATCATCGTGCCCCAGTCGTACCGGGTCATGATGTCTTGTTTGTTGGTGTCGGTGAGACCCTTCTGGATCTTGTAGTACACCTTCTGCAATGCCGGCGTCATCGCCTCTACGATTTCGTTTGTGCGGGCTACGACGGCGGGTACTTTTTCTTTAGCCATATGGCTCCTAGTTAAACGATACACGGCCTAGCATAAGCATGTAGGCCAGGTGCTCTGCCGACTCACGTGCGGAGACAGGCAGG
This sequence comes from uncultured bacterium, assembly GCA_964460795.1. Classification (GTDB taxonomy): domain Bacteria; phylum Omnitrophota; class Omnitrophia; order Omnitrophales; family Aquincolibacteriaceae; genus CAZOOM01. The sequence goes on from CAYWRU010000001.1 coordinate 127,436, forward strand.
TTCTTTGATTCGTACGTGATCGCATTGATCAGGTCATACATGTTCCGGGAGCGAACAGCCGCCGCAGTTGGGCGGTCGTAAGATGCAAGCGGTCGAATGTCGTCCGCGCTGCACAAAATGGTCCTGGTCATTACTCGGGATGCGAACTTCTTAGGTAAGCCGCCCTTACGTAAGCGTTTAACGATATACTCGCAACGCTTTCTGTGCTCGTCGGACGGTCCGCCTAGTTCCAGGTTATGTGCGCTTAATTGCGGCATGTTGGCCTGTATGACGGATACTTCTGCGGTTTTCTTCCTTACTCGTTCAAGCAATCGTTCGAATCGTTCTTCGAAGTTAACGATGCTCACGTGAGCTAGCCGGCCACCTTCCGTGACAGGGCCGACGGCTCCGTTGCTGCAAACTTTTCGTATTAGTACGGTAGCGGCTCTAACCGCACACTCGCCTACTTCCGAATTTGAAAAATGATAACCGCTGTGAAATATGTCCGGTCGATCTTCTCGCGCGTACATGTCGATTTGAGCTTCATTCATGTACTGCACTAACATGCGGCGTCCTGTTACCACGGCCTCATGGAATTTTGCGCCGTCTCGCCCTACAAACTGCTTGCTGCGTTTGTACAAGTCCGAGTTGGACAGTTGTACGTACTTAGGCCCCACAATCCCGTCGATCCTCTGGGCCGGCCAATCAATAATAAGCCGCCGATGTTCTAGTTCAGATCGGAAACGGAGTCGAACCATTTCGTTCAGGGTGCGGATAGCAAGCTCTGGGTCGGGCGAGTCCTTATCGTTGCACAGATCTTTTACAAAGAGCGACAATCCCGGCGCCAACATAGAGCACAGCTGTCCCATTGCGGTTGTGCTCATACGTAGCGAGCCAAGTATGCAGCCGGCCTTGTTGAAGCTCAGCTGAGCCGGCGTAGAGATTGCGACGTTCTTCGTGTTCTGCTCAATGGCTAACAGCTGGTGAGCTAGATCAGCCTCGTCGTCAGACGCAAAACGAACCGTAGGAGGCGCTACCGATAATTGAAACTCTTGCGTCTTCATGAATCTGGTGTCCATTGGCGTGCTACGCTCTCTAGCAGCATACGCAGCGGCTCTATGACCAAAGGATCACATTCGTCGCCTACCCAGATGCCTGGGCGGAAGCCCTGGACATTGGTATCCAGTGGTGCGTTATGCAGCACTAGGAAACGCACGTGCTGAGGCCAGTTGTACACGATTCCGATAGGACATTCTAGGGCCGACCCGAAACGAACTTCGTACCAGGCCTTTACTGCCGGCGCTTTTTCGAAGTGGTTAACCAGAACCCAAGTATCCATCTTTTCACGGACCTTGGGTATATAGGTAGGACGCAGGTAAATGGGAAAGTCAGGAAACCGTTCGAAGAACGTATCAAAAGTCAGGATACGCTCTCCGACGGCTTCCTCTGCTGCGTCGTACAATTGGTTTTTTACGCTTTGGAGATTGAAGAACTTCAGAATCTCGGAAACGACCTTAGCTTCGAATCGCCGCTCATTGAGGCTTTCAAAATCCTCGCCGCCGAACGAGTCAGCTAAATCGTCTAATCCGCTCATTCTTCGTCATAGCTCCCCATGTCAACTTCGGCTTCCACTTCTTCGCCGTAATCTTGCGCTTCTACCTCTTTCAGCTTCTTCGCCTTGGCAGCTTGCTTTGGAATCTCGATTGTCTCCGCGCGTTCAATTTCTTGGCGGATGCGGTCGGTCTCCATTTCAAGCTGTTCCAGGTAGTCTACGCCGGGTTGGAAAGGCTTGCGGCGCTTGATGCCGAACAAGTCACGTAGCGGTTCAACAACCTTAGGCGTCTGCATAAGCAATGCGCCGGCGTCGGTGAACGGCAGAGCCGCCTTCTCGCTGATGCCCAGCGCTTTGCTGTAAACTTTCTTACCTTCGTTGCTGTTAGTCACGGTTAAGTCCACGATCTTTTTAATCGCGGTCTTAACGCCTGATATGTCCAACGTGGTGAGCATATCGATTGTGGACTCATGCCAGTCGAACACGGTCTGCTGCTGGATCTCGCCTGTCTCTTCGTTAGGCTCGGTCCAGTACTTGATGTTCACATCGATATTGCGTCGATTTTCACCGAGACTGTTCTTGAACAGTTCGATGTTGATCGGTAACTCGGTCCAATTGGCGAGCTTCTTGGGGCGCCCGGCCATGCGCGTGAGTTGGAACTCAAACGTCTCTTGGAATGCCATATGGACGCCGCCCGGTTTGTGGCGGTCGGCACCGGGGCGAGCGGCAGGTCCGGTCTCGTTCAGCTTCTTCTTCAGGTGGTTGATCACCAGGAGTGTGAACGGCCATCGCTGCATATCGGCCGGCATCTTCTTCATGAAGTCGGTGATCTTCATGGCTTCGAGGGCAAAGCGACGCTGAGCGAAGCCTTCCTTCTCGATGTTGGCCACGGTATCACGCGACAACGAGCCGGTAAGCGAGTCGAGAATCAGTACAGCCGGCCAGATGCGGCCTGAGCCTGGATTCTCTTTCGTTCCGGTCATGCGCTTCTTAGCCAGCGTGAGCCACGACTGGATCTTGCTCTGCCAGTCTTCCATGTCGTCGCATTCGATAAGACCCATCGCACGCGGATCGTTATGACCAAGAATGGACATAGCGTAGTCGGCGGAGTACTTGCGTTCGTTCTCGAACAGGGCGCCGAGGCCTCCGCAATGTTTACGAACCCACCGGACTACTTCGAACGCAAACGCCGACTTACAGCTACCCTCGGCTCCTACAATTTGCGCCACACGGCCAAGCGGATAGACGTCGTTTTGAATCAAGTACTCGAATGCCAACGAGGGTAGCGGAATGCCGATTACAAGCCGGCCTGCTTCTCCGGCGACGCAGATGTTGGAACTCGCATACTCAACGGACATAGCTTCCATCGTCTCAGCGAGGAAGTCACTGGTAGCATTATGGATGTTTCCTGGAGCCCAGTGGGCGGCATGGGCAGCTTTTTTGCTGACTTTCTTAGCCCCGCTACTGCTGGCGACCGCCCGTGGGGCGGCGGCAGGTTTGGTGGTCTTTTCATCGTTTGTCTTTTTCTTCTTTGCCATATTTCCTCTTATCCGGCGTACAGGATCACTTCTGTGAATGCTTCTAAATTTGTTGCGCCGGCTCTTTTCAACTCTTCGGTCAATCTATAGTTGACCTGTTGAATCACTTCTGGGCTGATCTCTTCTGATCGGCAGGCTTTAATCCGCTCAATCATTTCTCCGACCATCGGATCATCGTCGCCGTATCCGGTGGTGAATTCGTCCCAACCGTCTAGACCGAGATGCTCTAAAAACTCGAAGAAGCCTTTGGTTTGGTAGATCTTTTCCTGTTCATCAGTAGCCGACTTTCCAAACACAAGTAACTTGGTTTTTACTACTTTCTTTATGTACTTAGATCCGTCCAACTCGTTATAGCGCACCACTTCTTCGTCTTCATCGTACTCGGCTACGATGTCGCTTTTGTGCACGCCCGACACGACGTAAGCCGTGTAATCTACACCCATGCGTACCACTCCGATACAAAAAGAAAGGCGGACCCCTCATAGAGAGGCCCGCCCTTGCTCGACCTACTGATTACTTGCGCTTCGGAGCGCCGGCTTTCTTGGCCGGTGTCTTAGTCGCAGTCTTCGTCGCGGTCTTCTTGCTGAACTTCGCTGCCATCTGTTCTTCCTCATCTTCGCTGACTTCTTCGTCAGCTGTGTCAAACGGGGCGTCGGTATCACCGTGATCCGAGCCGTCGTCTTCTTCCTCGTCGTCATCGTCGCCGAGTTCGCTATCGTCGATAGCATCGTCATCCTCGGTGTCTTCGTCTTCGTCGCCTTCGTATTCCTCGGCGTCGTAAGCATCGCCGTCTTCATCTTCGCTTGTGACGTCAGCGTCTTCGTCAAGCGCATCGGACGAAACGTCAGCTTCTTCCTCTTCGCCTTCCGGACCGTACTCGTCACCTTCCTGCTCTTCGTCCTCGTCAGCGAGCCGGCCGGCCGATACGGCAAATGTCTTGCTGATGCCGAGTACCGAGCGCACATCCGAAGTGAAGAACTCCGGATGATCTTGCCAACCGAACTTCATCAGTTCCGGCATGCTGCGGAGCGCCTGGGCGATCCAGAAACACAGTTGCTCGTGGGTCGGGATGTGGATCACATCGTCCCATTGCACGACCTTACCGAGCATGTGCGGATATCGCTCCATGCTTGGACGGTAGATGAGCTTCGGACGGGGCCGGTAAGCCTCCATGATTTCGACTTCGTAGCCCTTGGCGTATTCGTTTCCGCCTCGGCCACCCTTGTCTTCGTCACCTGTCGAAATGTCACCCTCAACCTCTTCACCGTCATCTTCCGATGGGACGGAGGCATTGGGCGAGTACATCTCAGGATTCCACAGGGAAATGAACCGACCACCTGTGCTGATAACAGGATCGCCGTAAAGCATGGACGCTTCGAAATCGGACTCGTCGCCGCGATACCCCGGCTTGCGCTCATTGAGCTTGTCGATGATCGCGTCGCCGGCGGAGCCGCTCAAGTACACCAGGGTCGGGAGATCGCGCTCGCCAAGGCCGCTAGGCTGCAGCTTGGAGCCGTCCTTGTTAGTAAGCGGTTTGACGTTCTCGTACACCGGGCCTTGGAAGTAGTAGCGCATCTTCGGCTTCGGCAGCGGCGCCTTGCGGTTCTTCGCGCTGACGAGCGGAGCCCACTTCGCAGTAGGCGCGGTACCGTTCTCCACAGCGTCGATGATGGCGTTGCGGAGAATCACATACGGGTTTTGCTTGGCCGGATTGTACGACTTGGATTTCCGGTGAGGGATGAAGTCGAACTGCTGGTCAATGCCCATGAACTGGACAATCGGGTACGACCGGAAGAAGTCGCTGAAATTGCCCGGTTCCGAATCAATCCGGTACGCTTCTTCCTCGCCGGTCTCCGAGTCAACCATAGGCAGCGGGCGGAACACGAAACGTCCGCCTTTTTCCCATACTCGCGGATTTTCTGTCCGCACCTGCACGCCCGGCTTCAATGTGTAGTCGGTGTCACGGACACCAAACTGCGACCGACCTTCCTCTTTGTAGCTATAGTCGCGCTTACGCGGAGCTACCGGCTTACGGGCCGAAGGGGTGGTCGACTTCTGCGGTTTCTTTTCAGACATTCTTTACCTATACAAAATCTGTTGATCTAAACTGCCAATCCAGCCATCCAGGCATGTGCGCGTACTTTTTCAAGATACGCGGCGAGCGCTCCTTCATTGCTGAGTCGCAAGCCATGCAGGCTTTGAATCAGCTTCCAGTTAAATTCGACCGTGGGGTCGTCAGCAACACCGGGCCGTTCTACCCATACCCAATGTGTGACAAGGCCGGCTTTATGAACGGCTCGTACCTCGATGTCTGAACGCAGTCCGACGACGAAGTCGCCTAGACCAAGCAGATATCGTGCCAAGGTTTCTTGGCCATACAGTTGCCGGAACAGGTTGCACCAATTGAACCAGAAGGTTCGATTTTTGTGCCGCGTGTCCCAAGCGTCGTCCTCAGAAACACCAAGGCTATGGGCAATTAACGGGAGCACGACATTGCTAGTGCTTCCACCGTATTTCAACTCGGAAATTTCGGCGACATGCTGTGCCGCCGTATCTTTTCCCGAGCGCCCTAAGCCCTGGTAACTGAGTACCGGGTAACCATTCTTTGCCCGCCAAGCACTTCGCTCAAGGTATTGCGCCTCAAGCGATCCCACGTACTTATGGCAGGCCCGCATTGCCTCTTGAATCAACTCAACTGACACGTCCGGAAACGTCTCAATCATCAGCGTATTATCCTATCAAGACATGAACTTTCCATCAATCCAAACGCGATACTTTTTGCTCTTATCCTTGAACTTTCCATGCACATAACCGCCGTCGATTCCATGTGCTTTTTTGGTACTCAACTTCCAGTGTGCGTACTTCGGGTCGGCCCCAACATCTAGTAGCTCATTCGGCATGGGGACTTCACCCCAGTGAACACATGCTTCGGTATCAATACCTAAGAAGTACGGACCGCGTCCCTTTAGCCGGCTACCATCGAGATGCGTTGGGTAGATCGGCACCATCTCCTTCATGCACTTTGGAAGTACCTCATCGACGAACTTGTCGACATGATCACCGCGTACGGTAAACAACAACGCATCATGGATCTGCAATGACAACTTGTAATCGAGACCAAAGTACCGGCGACGAGTATACAGGTAGTCGACCGCTCTGTCGACTGCCCAAGCAATCATATTTTGAATTGGAAAATTCATAAGCTGACGCTCAAGGTCTGCCGCCAATTTGCGCTTGTCGCGATCGTCACTACCGACTAGTGCCGGCATACGTCGAAACTGACCACCTACACCGGATACCCATCGCTGAGCAGTTGCGCGCAGCTTGCACTGTTCGAAAAACGGCTGAAGTTTCGGATACAGAGTAAACAGCGCGTCGATGATTGCCTGCGCCTCTTGCTCTGTAATCTGAATGCCTTCTTCGCGTGCGGCCATAGCGATAGCGCGCGCACCGCGACCGTAAGCGATACCAAATACCACAGACTTTGCCACAATTCGCAGGTGCTCTTTACCGATGTCGATAAGGCCTTGCTTCGTAGGCTCGCAATCCAACCGGAACGCCAGCTTAGCTACGTTCGAGTGGATGTCATAAAAGTCAGGATCATCCTCGGATAGCTGGTTACGCTGGCAGTGTTCGATCATCTGCTCGTCGTTACTGAGCATACCCATACCGTACAATTCGGCACCAATATAGTCAGCTTCCACAAGCAAGTAGCCGGGAGGAACCGTGATAATAGACCGAAGCGGGTGCTTGTACTGGCTTCCCAGAATTCGTTTGTAATCCGGTTCGCGCTTCTTACTTAGGTTTTGCAGCGGAGGGCGTGTTGACGACCAGCGATACGTTTCCTTAGTAGGATGCAGGTGGGTGCGAACAAAGCCGTCATCACAGATAGCCGACGGCAGGCCGCGTTTGTAAACGTACTGGCCGTCGCCGTCTCGGACGTATTCAAGGGTATCGTCGTCCGTGGCGGGAGGCCGTAGCACGTACCGCAGTACCTGAGAAGCATATCGGTAGTCTCGTAACCACCGCAGCATCTGCTCTGCGTATCGCACCTGCTTCACTTCACCTGTGTCGGGATCGACCACATCGATAGTGAGGTGATCCTGCTGCGAGGGCGCATTCTCTCGAATGAGGATAGACAGCACCATCGACTTTGTAGCGGCGCCGGCCTCTTCCTGCTCCGAGTCCTCAAGATCGTCCCAAGCCTGGGCGCGTTTACCGGACGTAAGTACCGGCGTCATGCCGAGCGAAATAGCGCCTTCAGGGCGCAGCCGGCGTATGCGGTTGTCCGCATCTCGCTTGCTGTTGTGCTCTTCGCCGAACAGAAACTCTCGCACTTGGAATACGGAGTTCACGTTTAGTTCCGGCCACTTAGCGTATGTTCGAATATTCGAAAGCAGCTGAGCTTGAGCCGACAAGAACTGCTCGGTCAGAAACTCGATACGCTTTCTATCGACCATCAACCCTGTGCGATGCATTTCTAGAATCGGAAGCAGCACGCGCTGCGTCGTCCAGAAAGATCGCCAACAGTTATTGCCGAACTCGTCTGCATTCAAATCCTTAAGAAGCTTTACTGCAATACGTCGAGTAACGTCGGCATCGTAATTGCCGTAGGGGGCAAGTACGTCTAACGGACATTCACCGTATCCCTCAAGCTCGCTGGCTTTAAGACCTCGGTCGCTGCAAAACTTTTTCTTCCACTCGTCCAGTGCTACGTCGTATCGAGGAGCAGTCGTATGCTTGAGCGCTGCGCCTTTCAAACCAAGCTCAGCGGTTTCCTCCAAGGCATGTAGACCGGCGCCTGTATCAATGCCGCCCTTCCACCAACAGTCCTGCCAGTTTGGAGCGGCTTGAAACTCGCGGCGTATGTCGAGGCCCATTTCCACGAGCCACTCCAAGTCAGCCACGCCGAAGTGCATTGTTACGCGCACTTCCCGTTCATCATCGCTTTTCAGAATCTGGTTAAGCTTGGCAATGCAAAACTTAATCCAGTTTTCGCGCAATTCCTTGCCGCCTTCGTGCGTCAACACAATGCAAGCGGCTTTTCGATCTGCCCAGGAAATCTGGATAGTTCGTACGTACGAGCCTTTGTTCTGCGGATGTTGTCCGTTCCACTCGGCGTCTACCGCGATGAGCTGTGCCGGCAGTTCTTCTTCAGGCACTGGTACATATGAATCTTCGCAATTGCGAATCTCCTCGACGAGCGCCCGCAGCTGACTGGGCCGAGTAATCACACGGTGGTCTACGTGATCGTTTACGTCTGTCGTACCGCTCTCAAGCAGTCGCTTAAAACGGACAAGCGTAAGATCCAGCCGATCCTGCAATTCAGGGGCACGTAGCACGGCGCTAGGGTGAATGCAGCACATCACCTTGATCGTGTGATATTCAGGCTCCTGGTCTTCGCTTTCGTGCAGCGGAATGACCAGGTCAATGGCGCGGCCTTCCGCAGCCTGCATTGTAAATTTCTTACCAAGCAGCGCTTTGCTGGCTTCGGCGCCAAGGCATAGTAGGTACTTTGGTCGAACAATGCGAAGCTCTTGCTGTAGCAAAGGCATAAACTCTTTAAGCAATGATGCTTTGATAGTATCGCCTTTAGGCAGCTGGCATTTGATGAGAGGAGTCACATACCAACTATGCCAGCCCTTAAACTTCAGCTTTTTAATGCATTGAGCTAGATGGCTGATACTGTTGCCTAGAACCACGCGCTCGTGCCTGCTTTCGTGGAAGTCCTCGGACATCAGGCACTTGCCTAGTACGAAGACCTCGGCCGGACGCGGGCCATTGCCTGTTGCCTGTCCCCACAAGTGCCCACTAAGTAGCGGCATAGGGTAGTTTCGACCGCCTTTTTCGGAGATGTTCAGGACGAACTCTCCTTCGGAGTAAAGAGCCTTGCGCATAAGCTCTTCTAGCTGCGGTCCGACGCTTGCTAAGGACTGCTTAGCGCCTTTACCTTTGATTTGCGTATCATCGCCTAGGTTTTGGGCCATGGTGATAAAGTCGGCCCCAGGCATCGGCATACCAGGCGCGGTCAAAGGATACATCTTCTGGGACATTGTGTCCGCGCGTTCACTTTCTAATAGGTTTACCAAAGCTGACTTTCACTTTCTGTTTCTCGGCTTCTTCGCGAATCAGGTCACGCATGAAGCCTCTGTCCAACGAACCTGGATCGGTGTTAGCCGGCAGGTATACTTTCAGCAATCGACCGCGAAGAGCCGGCCGCAGCTGCTCGTATAGTTTTTCAATGTGGTGCGGCCGGCCTTTGCGCTTCTCATCCTCGTCCTGATTAGGATCAAGAAGCACCACCACACTTGCGCCAGGGCGTAACGCGCTGACAAGTTTCTGCCTATTGGGCTGACTCATGCTTTTGCCCCAGCATCCGACAGCCTGAGAGCCAAATCCCCAGACATCCATAGGACCTTCGACAACTACCACGGTTCGATGTGCGATAGCGCGTTCAAAGTTATAGAGCAAGTACTTGCGCCTCGTGCCTGGAGCCGTCCAGTATTTGGGTGCAGCCATTCCTTTATGCCAGTTTCCGATATGGCGCGCCTGCCAACCCATTAGTTTTCCGTTTTCATACAACGGGATGATTATGCGATCGCAAGCCTGCCAGTACCGCGACTCTGCGCAATAGCTGACGTCGTACATGCGCCCGATCTTAATAGGATCAAACATCCGGCTTTCGATGTACTGCACGGCATGATGATCTGGATGCTCTTTGGCGAGGCGTTCAAGCGGTATGGTCGGGCCAGGTGGTTCTACCTCCTGTGCGCCGGCTACTACCGTCGTACCTTCCTTGATAAATACACGACCGATATCTTTACCAAACGTACGGTATACCTGATCGTACAATCGCTCGCGGTTATCAAGGTCAGATTGGCATTCCTCGTTATAGCAATGCATCAGCTGCAGGTTTCGCGACCCGCGACTGTCTTTGACGCCCCAGCGATGATTTATGGTCAATCGCCATCGAGTATCGCTACAAAATGGACAATTGATCTGGTACTCTTCGCCGGCATGATCGACATGAAGACGATCACCGTCATTTGCAATATCCGGCACATACCGACCTTGGAACGCCTCCCCTTGAGCCGCTACCCGTACTTCACCGAACTGTCGTTCCAGCATTCCATACAGGACCGGGTTGAGTGGCGAAAAATCCATATTACTCGTCGCCGAAATAGTTTCCGATGTCGCTCTGCGGCGGCAATCGACTTTTGAATTGTCCAGGCTTAGCAACTGTATACGACTTCTTTCTTTCGTCTGCGGAAATAATTCGTTTGCTTACTTGATCTACGAAGTAACGATCGCCGGTGCCACGTACGGCGGAGAATCGACCGTCGATAAACACGACGACTTCCTGTTTTGGCGGAGCACGGCGATGCTTGGAGCAATTGAATACCGTGAGGTTTTCATCGTTCGGCTTGCCGACCTGAAAACAGAAATTGCAGTTTTCACCAAAGTTCAACGCTTCGGCCGCATCAGTGTGCTCGGCTGCGACGCCGGCCTTCATAGCGTTCTTCTTACCGGACAGCTGGTGCAACAGGTATACGGGGGTCTTAAAACGCCCGGCAATCATGTTGCTGGCATCCAAAGGAAAGTTACCAATATGATGGCGCAGGTTATCGTAGCCGCCGGCTGACACCATAGCGTGGCGCTTAGCTGCAGCGCCCACGTAGTCGATCACAACGTGATCAACACGAGTACCGGGATGCGCTTCAAGATCGGATTGGATAATGTCACGAATCTCGGCCACTAGGCCTGTGCCGCGTCCTGGGTTCTTAGGATCATTACCGGTCATATCGATGATACGCCAGTTGGAATGCAGGATGCGCTCGCCTTGCTTGTATCGAAGGTCCTCGCCCAATACGGCCGCGCCTACTGCAGCTTGATCTTTGAATAGCTCGCGCTCATACGGTTTCAGATTTTCGGATGTGGAGAACTGTTCGCCGTTACGCAGCGTCTCGATGTCAATCTGTCCGATGCACGACAAAGCGCGCATGATGTACCCATCGGGCTCATCTTCATAGAAGAAGTAGTAGCACATTCCGAGAGGAATAGGCTTACCGTCGGCTTTTGCTTTCAGGTATTCCGCATGAGCTTGGCGTGCGCGAAAAGTGGACAGCATGACGCCGAGAGTTGTTTTGCATGAGCCGTATGGTCCCATGAAACCGTATACTTCACCGCGCACGTCTCCACCGAGCAAGAACTCGTCAAAGAACGGCGTACCGGTACTTCGTTTTTCGATCGGCTTGGGTCGCCAGTCATTGGCGAACGGCGATTCAATAGGCGAACCACGCAGCGCCTCGACGTTGGCAGCTTGAGATGCGAGCGATCCGAACATCTCACTGAGATTCGTGGGAATCTCATTGCCGTCAAGAAACTTAGCGCGCAGTTGATCAATGGTGCGCTCATTGATGTAACGAACCAGGTAGCTTTTAGCTACTTTAGCGTCCGTCTCATCCGGCTCAGCGCCATCATATGTCTCAAGGAGAAACTCATTAAGTTCCTCAAGCTGTTGATCGGTAATGCCTACTGGGTCGCGCTCAAGACGAGCATCAACCTCGGTGGCCAGCCATTCGTACGTAGGCAGTTCGCCGAAGCGCGTAAAATGCGCTTTGGCCGCTTCCCATATGATTGCAAGGTGCCGCTCGTATTCGCTGAACATATCGCCGGAAAGTCTATGACATGCGGCCGTGAATGCGCTTTCACTACGCAGCAGCACGGAGAACATGTTTGATTTCTGACGCGGCGTCAGCGGCGCCTCTCGACGCACAGCATCTTGTTGTTTTTTCTTCTTAGCCATCTGTATCTCCAAACACGTCAAAAATCTCTTTAGCTTGTGACTTAAATTTTGCCGGCACAAAATCGCCCCAGAATTCGTCATACAACTTGTCTTCTCGGCAGTACTGCCAAGCTGCGGCTCGAAAGTAATATCTCGCTGCTTTAGGTTGTTTGACTTTGCATGCCATGCAATATCGAAAGATTGCAGACATGCCCAGGGTCGTATCCATCAGAACCGACAAATTTACTTTGTCAGCCGGCCAGCCGGTTATGGCGCGTATCTCTTCAACTTGAAGGTTGTAGATAGACGTGCCGCTCATTAAGGCAGACTTGATCTCCTGCTCTGATATCTCTTCAAACTCAGGCCAAGCGTAGTACTTGTCCAGAGCTTTTTGTCCTACTAGGAAGTTGGGAGTCGGCGCTCGCTTCATACCCAGCTTAAGGAACTGGGCTTTTACGAATCGTTCGGGATCAAGCTTATGCTTCAGCACGAACAACGCAATCTTCGGCCAGATGGGCTTACAATTGCGTTTGCTTACTCCTCTACTTCCATGCACGTTAATTGTCCCGCCATCCCACATGGGATTGCTATCGTACGTCATATGCCCGCTATTGCGTGCCGTCCGCATCTCGTGAAGCTGTCGCTCTGAGATGTACACCGAACGAACACGATCAGCCAGTGCTTGAATCTCCGCCTGTAGCGGATGATTTTCTTCGTCCTGCTCTTCGTCGTATTGGTTCAGCATCTTGTGGTTTATCCAGGTCTACTTGTGTCCACCCTTTTTGGCGATAGTTTCGCCGGCGCCCTAGCGACTTGTTCAGATAGCCGTCGTCAAAGTTGTCCATGAAGTCATGGAGAATGCCGACCTTCTTATCTGTATAAAGCCGGCTAACGCGGCCAGGGATCTGGGTATCGCCGATCGGGCTACCGCCGCCATCGGCTCTAATAAGCACTTGAAGTTGGTGGAAATTTACACCGCGGTTCCAAATGCTTGTAACTATTACTTTGCGAAGCGTACCTTTTTCAAATTGCTTTTCAAGGTCGAGCTTTCGCTTTGTGTTCATATAGGGCTCGTCTTCGTCGATCAAACCCCATGATGTGTATTTTTGGCGATCCTCCTCGCTCAGAGTTTCGTATGCGAGAGTAAACTCCGGGAGGTGCTTCTTGAGGTGCATAGCGTGCTCTACCGTGTTTACAACGATTAGCATTTGATCATCCGGATACATGCGAGCTATTTCGGCAATCTTTTTATTTCGTACCGGATTGCGCCAAATGCCGGCTCGCTCTCGCGGCACGTCAGTCTTACCATCGCATGGGTTGCGCTCGCAGTTGATTTCGCTCCATCTGACTTCGATGGGTACGATCATGTTCGCTGCTTGAGCTTCCTGGTAGCTGATATCCATGATCAGCGGACCGAAGACGCCTTCTAGTTCAAACTCGCGACGGTCCGGCCGCTTCTGACTGGCGCTAAACATAAACATGCGGCTATAGCGATAACGCGCAAGTTTGCGAAGATAGGTTGGAGCGGCAAGCTCGTGCCCCTCATCGGCAAGCACGATATCCGCATCAAACTCAGAGTGCTGCAACGAGTCAGCGGTATACACCATGACTCGACGACCTTCGTGCTTCTTGCCGGCGCCAACAATGCCTACATCAGGTAGATGCGTGCAAAGCGTAGCGTGAATGTCGCGCGCAATTTTAGTGGACTTAACCACTACGTCGATGCGCGCATGCGGCAGAAGGCGCGCAAGCTGCACGATGATGAAGCTTTTGCCGTAGCCGGTCGGACAATCGATGCGCCCGTTCTCGTTAGCGAGAATGGCTTTGATCGTCTCTTTCTGCTTATGTCGCCACTGTATCTCGCCGATACGCGCCCACTGCGGTTCAAATACATGAGGCCGCGGATGTGGTCGATGATTGACGAGCTTAACGCTTATGTTGGTTTTCTTAAGCGCGGCTTTGATCTTATGCAGATAGCCGAAATTGGTCACCATACGAGCCGGCGATTTCTCATCCGGCTTGTATCGGTAACACGCGGTATTGATGAACTCAATCCGCTTCCCCGTATCGAAAGCTTCCTTGCCTCTGATGTGCCTCACCTGTTGATAGGTGAGCGCCTTTTCAATAGGCTCGCACACGCGCTTCGTGATTGGGGTAATGGCAATCAGATTGCCATCACGAGCGATTATTACTTGATTTTCCGCAACAGGCACGGCAAATTTCCCGGTCAAAGGGTTGCATTGTCGTGCAAAGAATCATATGTTGTTGGGCTGAGGCAAGGGCCGCACCACGGGTAACCATATATCCTTTGCCATAGTAGCCGGCGAGCACCACCTCGCCGGCTACTTCTTTTTACGTTCACAATTCCAGGTGTACGATATCGGGCGCCTTGACTGGAGTGTATCGCTTAATCAGCGACTCAACAGTGAAGTAGCCATACTCGGTAGGCATGGCTTGGCTAACGCCTTTGTATCTACCTGCTATATCCATTAGGTGCCAGAAGTCTTCGTCCGAAATGCAGTCAGGGACCGCGGCATTCACTGAAATTACATCGCCTGGATTAAAGGCTTCGTGTTTGGTGAAACGCTGCGGACTGTAATAGCGCTTGTATAGCTCTAACGGAACCGGCCTCGGATGGCCGTCGATGTGTGGATCGAAGCAAATGTTATCGACTTCAGATTGATGTCGAGACATAAGCTCAGTCGCGAATAGCATGTTAGCCCTCCACCCGCGTGGCAGGAACATTACGCGACCGTCGGGGCTCCGTTGAAAAGCGAAATACTGCTGGCTATTGGTGCCATGACTTAGAAATCGTCGAACATTGCCAAGGCTGTGCTTGGTGAACTGGATTTTTACCGTTAGCTCTCGCATAGCGGTGTCCTAAATTGGCGATCGGTAATGCTACATCCTGACGACTAGCCCGACAATGGGCTAATATCTGGTAGCGCGCAATTACTGAAGTACTATCGGTAGTAGGTTGGGAAACGATTGCGATGCCGGGTGTACGCCGTTGCATCGTGCTCAGCGCGGAAGAAGTACTCAGGAACAAATAGTTCGCGACCGACAGGTGCGATTGACTGCAGCCATACGCTGCAAATGAAGTCAACCAGCATCCGGCCGGCGCGCAGTAAGCCGCGGGATTGTGAACTGTGAGAGGCCCAACAGTTCCACAAGAAATGCTTACCGGTTTTCAGTACTTCAGGCTCTGGTTGCGACTTGGAAGTCCAGCACTTTGTCAGCATCAGAAAGCGATCAAAGCCGTTGGCAGGCTTTATGCGTGCTTTTGGATCGATGAATTTTTCCGCATTTGGCTCAAACAGGCCGAGGTAGCTGTAAAGGTTGCTACGGCGGTCCGGTTTCATTGGATCGATCCACCAACGCGGATCGACAATTCTGGTGATTAGGTACCATGCGCTTTGCAAATCAAGGTCTGGTATGAACGCGAGAGCCGGCCAAGCCGGATGTTGAAGCAGTAGAGACCGCACGCGCGGCGTCAATTCTCCGTGGTCGAATTCGGTAATCAATTGATACGTTATGTAATCGCCGCGATTAACGTCATGCCAGCCGCCTACGCTGGGATTTACGTTAGTTCGGCGCATCTGTGACAACACAAGAGCCGGATCATCCCGATACCCTTTTGGGATAAGATTCGGACTCATGAGTTCTAGTCGTGAAGGGCGATACAGCCCTTCTTCAAAACGCGGGCGCGCTAATGCTGTGATTAACTCAGCATGCGTCGGCAGTCCAATGAGTCGAATACGTTCGACTTCACGCACCCAATCAAGCTCTGCGATTTGCTCTGGTGTGGAGTTCTCGATGCGGTCAGCCTTAGCTCCGTCACCGAACCACACACAGCCGTCGCTGCTCTGGTAAAGCTGCAACTCTCGGGTATCTACTGTCATTTAGTCCTCAGGACACACAAAGAATCTGATCGAATGAATTCATCAGTGATACTTCGTGCGTGATCACAATTACCTGGTGTCCTCGATCCTTCACGTGCTGGGACATTCGCTGAAGCAGTTCCTGCAGGTGAAGAATGTTTTGCGAATCTAAGCCCGCTGTGGGCTCGTCCGCAACCATCATACCTAGGTCTGCTGCAAATAGAGAATTGAATCCTAGCCGGCCTGTCATAGCCGTAACTACCAATTGCCCTCCCGACAGCCGTTCAACTGGCTGCTCGTTGCCGTCGCGAAATACGGCCCTAAAGCCGAGTTGCGAATCGGGAATCACGCGGAATGGGCGTTCAAAGTCTGACAAATTCTGATTTATTTCTACAGCCAAAGATTCATGCGTACCGTCGTGAACAAGCTTAGGTAGCGAGTCACGGTGCAGCACCGATCGGATATTTGAAAGGTGATTCACGGCGGCTATTACGCCGGCGCTTCGTTCGACTATACGGCATTCTTCGGCATATCGTTTTTCCAGTGCGCGCACCTCTACTTCAAGAGTCTTGCTGGCGACCTCTGCGTCGACAACCTCCTCTTTGGCTTTCTCGTGTGCGGCTAGTTTCTTGACGACCTTGTTGTAGGTCTCCTCGGTCATGTCTGATTCTTGCGCTTTTGTAGCGTTATCGAATCGCGCTTTAAGCGACAGATGGTTTCTCGTCGCCTGCTCAAGTTCTGCTTGCGTACGGCTAATCTGCTGCCGGATAGCTGCCTGCTCTGAAGCCAGCGCATTGCGCGCTTTATCGGGCACCGGTGTTTCCGGTTTAGGTAGCGGCTTGTAAGCGGCAAGTTCGCCTTGAATACGGCTTTCATCTTTCTGGTACGCATGCAACTTAAAGCTGTACTCGCCGCATGCCTCAAAGAATTCGTTGTATTCGGCAATTTTTGCCGGCAACGTATTAGCCAGTTTCTGTGCGTCTGCGATTTGCGCGATAAGCACGTCACCGTCTGTTCCGCACGTCGGACATTTGGCCGTCTTCTTGTCTGCAAACGTATCCAAGATGGCTTTGGCGCCCTCTAGCTGAATCTCCATAGTCGTCAGCAATTTACTGATCGCCGCCTCCTGATCGTAGTTATCAGGAGCAGTGGGCGGTTTTAAGGCCGCTAGCTTCGCTTCTAACGCGCGGCGGCGAGCTTCGGACTGTTCGTACTCGTACCACACGTCGGCCGCAGCTATATCGCTACTGACGTGTTTGAGCTTTTGTTGAAGATCGGCAAGTTGGAGAGTCTTGTAATTTGCAAGCGTATTGGCAGCTTCGATGCTTGGCATAAGCTCGGCAATCTGGGCGGCTGCGGCTTTCTTCAGCTTGTACCGCTCAACGGCTCGTTGATATTTTTGCGCTCGATCTGATTCAAGCAGTCGTTCTCGAATCGAGTCCACCAATTGGCGAGCTGCAACGTATCGCTTCTTGGCGTCTTTCAACTCAATGGCCGTACGCTTTGAATCAGGAAGCACGGCCGGCACCGTGGCAGATAGGTTGGCTATCTCCTTGCCTAACACTGCATGCGCTTTCTCTGCGCGCTCCGTATCGCAAATACGAGCATAGGATATCGATCGCTTTGTCGGCGAAGCGATAAGCCACTCGAACATGGCCCACTGCGGAATGAACACATGCTCGCCGATGACTTCAAATGACGTCTGCAAAATATCTTCAACAGCTTTTTGGATCTCGCCGGACCTATCAAGCTGTTTCTTACCTTGTCGCATCATCTTGTGCGTGTCTTTCAACAAGTCACGCTCAATTGTGAACTCTTGTCCTAAATGCTCCCAGGTAGTGACGATCTTTGACTCAGCATCGGTGCCGCGCATTGTGCTGCGAATGTTGTCAGCCTTTGTTCCTGAGTTGCGGCCGAAGTCATTTGTAAGGCACGCATAAGCCATGTTAATGGCGTTTGATTTTCCCGAGCCGTTGCGGCCGGTCACTCCGATCAGTCCTCGGTGAAACGTCCAGTCCAGCCGCTCGTGCTGGCACACATTCAGCAACTTCAGATTCTTCAGCCACATTGATACCACCTAGAAAGCGTTCCTTGATGGACGCGATCGCATCTGCGATCTGTCCTGCGTCGCGACTAGCTTGAAGCACTGTAAGGGTGTCCGAATACAGCGGAGACTCTTTGTCAGGAACAATCAGTTCGAGACAACCCTCAAGACCGAGCTTAACTAGTTCGTCGCGCTTTTGCCGGCTAACCTGCTGCGATTCGGTTTCCGGCCACACTTGTTCTTCAAATACAAACGCTTCGTCGTTGACAGCATTTAGGATTCGAGCCTGCGCTTCGGGCAGCTCTACCCGGTATTTGATTTTGAAAATCGGTTTACGGATATGTACGGGCAGCTGCGGGCTGCCTGTTGTGATTTGCTCGATATCCTGTTTTACGTTTGCACAGAACTCGTCAAGGTCGCGTACGGTGTTAAGCTCGATGAATCGGAACGGTCGGCTGTGCAATCGCTTTTTAACGAACTTGCCGGCGTCCCAGATGATGCAGTAATGCTCATCCGGCTCGTCGATTTTGCGCATATGCGTAGCGCCGGGCGAGAAACATCGCAGCTTTTGCCCGGTCTTGCCGGTCACATTCTTGCTTACGAACTTATGAAAGTCACCTGTGATGCAATATTCAGCGTGCGGGATAACTGCCATCGAAGCCTGGGCGCGCGAACCCATGAATTCTTCCCACACCTGGTGAGCGATCACCATGTTGGTGCCTTTTGGTACGGCACCGAACGCATCCGGAATATCGGATGTGCGCTGGTAGTCTAGCCCATAGGTAAGGAAAGGACCGATCTGCGTAAGCTTTCCGTGCAAATGCAAGGACGAGCCAGAAACGGTTTGGACCCAAGGCGGGTCGGCCATTTCGTGCTGTCCTTGCACGTAACCAAACTGAACGCCGCAATCCACGAGGCGTTTTAACTGTCGTCCTAGAGAATCAATCGGAGGTGAATCATTCACCTTTTTGTCGATAAGATCGCCGGCGGCAACAAGCCATTCGGCCTGGCGCTCGCAAGCGATATCAACAAGCTGATGCAGAGCCCATTCAGCATCCCCATATAAATCCGATCGCCCTGACCAGATATAGGAGGACAAGTGAAGGTCCGCGGCAAATACAATGCTCATTTGGCTCGTAGGTCTTTTTCATTTATGTAGATACGGTGACGTACTCCGATATGATCCCAATACTGCACGAAGTAAAAGCCTTCAGCCCAGTCCTGTCGAACAACGGTACCGGTTAGATCGGTGCCTACGATTTCGACTTGCTGGCCTTCGTTGTACTTGTATTGATTGAATCTATTTGGATCGAGTCCGCAACCTACAGCAAACAACGTGACGCCTAAGGCAAACGCTTTCATGCGATGTACTGCGGCCAATCGCTTAACCACTTGTTATCCAATTCAATATTGCTGTCAAAAATGCAACGCTCAACATCGTGGTCGCTGTAAATACTTTCAAACGCAGCAAACTTAGCCGTATCGAAGCACCGGTCTAATCCTAGTATTTTAGGCTTATCCGCGTTTCGCGATAGCGGGTACTCAAAACTAGATGCCAGAAAATGGCATTCTAGATATTTCGTACGGTGTGCGTAGTGATGGTAGAAGACGGGTGTTTCTATCTTTACGCGATATACTTTTACGCCGGCCTTTTCAAACTGCCGCTTTAGTGCGCCGGCAAAATCGATAGCCTTGGTTGCGTTTTCGAACTGCCGTGAAAAGCTGGTCATGTGCTCCAGCTTGATCGACTCGCATTCTCTGTTAAGCGAGTGAATGGAAATGGTCCGGATATTTAGAGCCTGAGCCGTCCTAAGAAGCTTTTTGCTTCCGGTGATATGGAATTCAAATAGTTCCATTTTGAACGCGCGTTCACAAAGCCGCGGAGGCAACCAATAGGTCGCTCTCCGCAGGCCAGAAGGTTTACGCCGTTACCGCCGCCTGCTCGGCTGCAATCTTCTCTGCAAGCTCGTTGCGAAGGACGGGAATTTCCTTGGGCGCATTTACGCCGATCCGCACTCGATCACCGCGGATCTCCACGATAACCACTTCAATTTCCTGATTTTCACCGATCAACAATTTTTCGTTCTCTTTGCGGGTAAGTACCAACATCGGTGAGAAAAATCCTTTTAGATTTGAGAATCTGTTCGAACAAAGCCGTACTCTTCAAGAATACGGTACGTTTCTTCAAGCGTCTTGTCGCCAAAGTTTTGGATAGCCAATAGCTTCTCCGGTCGGGTGTTCAAGAGGTCTTCAAGAGTATATACGTTAATCGATTCAAGGTGATTCACCGTACGCGGTGGAAAGCCTAGATCGCTTAAGTATCGAGGGAGCAGTTCAATCTGCTCTTGTGTCAGTTCCATGTGGAGTCCGTTCCTGTTAGTCGAAGCCGCTAGCCATAGCAAGCATCGTTTCTTTTCGTGCCTTCTCTTGCCGAACAATGCCGGTCGTCCTAAACCAGCGCTGATTGCTCTCGTTGCGCATCTTTAAGATAAGCGCAGCCGCATGAGCTGATCCGGTCATCATACCGACTGGATATCTACAAACGCGAGCAGCGGCAAATGCCAAAACTTCGCGATTGATTTCCTCATGGCGCCGAATACGCACTTCGCAATCAGGTATCTCGAGAGATGATTGTGTGTCGGCGTCGGCTCTAACAATTACGGCAAAGCGGTCACGCACAATGATCTTGGACTTATTATCTTCGCCAGGCATCGGCTCCACGGACCGCAAAACGGCCGTGCCATAAACAGGCGCATCGCCGAGAAGGTCCTGAAGAAATAGCGACTTTGTGCCGGCAAATCGTGCGTAATTGCTCGTAAGCGCTACTTCATCAACCCTACTGCACACCATTTCGATTAAATGGTGGTTAAGTGCTGAACCTTTACGGCCCGCATAGAAAGCCCACTCCAAGCGTCGGTAGCATTCCTGAAGGATCTCACGGTCCCAGCAAAATGGGCACACGTTGCGCTTAGAACAGCATCGAACTTGGTAGTTAGTTACCACGCCCGACGGAGGACAGTTGCAGGCATATTGCCAATTTTTGCGATGCGCTGTGCTTTTTCCAGACGCGCCGGCAATGATATCCAGCCAGCCGGCATCTAAGAGACTTCGCAGCCTGGAACGCCGCATGCATATCAGCTGATGAATGGCCGCAAGTATTTCGCTTTCGCTTTCACAAAGCTTATTCGTAATAGGCGTCACCATGCCGTAGCGGCTGGCCTTTCCGGCCCAGCTTTTGAACGCTGCGTACAGCTTAAAATCAATCTGACTTCTGTAATCCATAAATGGTTATCGCGCATAGAGTTATGCCGATATTCTAATTTAAGCCTATATGGTGCACAATAGGCTTAAAATTTAAGCCTACTAGGAATTACTACGTAATTCCTTCAACTACGAAGGAGTGTCGTCGGCCTGCGGCCTCCTCCACTCCCGCGAGCCGCTACGCGGCTCGTAGAAGCTTCGCTTCTTACCAATAGATGGTAAAGAAGATCCTATTGGTTGAACTTGTGTTATTCGACCTTTCAGACGACCTGACCCGATAACCATTTATACGGAGGTACTCAATAACATCATCAACTATTAGCTGGCTTCGGTCAGTGAATACCGACATGTGATGGACGTACCTGCTATTACCGTTAGCTGCGGAATTCAGCAGGTGTCGTTCTAACTTTTCCAGTTCGGATTGGACTTCCGTCTTGCGTTTTTCTTTTGACCACTCGTCGTTCGCCAGAACTGTCTTTTGCTTCATCTCTAACGCGCTGATCATTGCTGCCTTTTGAAGGTCGTGTCGGGTCAATTTTGTGAATATCGCGACCACCCAACGACTCGCTGATTCGATTCTGCTGGGCAATTCGACTTTTATTCGCCAGGTTGTGGCCAAGCCTGTTTAGATCGACAACGTCACGTGGCGCCCAATAAGCTTTTAGATCGACGCCAAAGCGCCTAACTGCTTGAATGGCCGTCCAAAGTTCAAAGTTGTTCTTGAGCGGGATACGTTGGTTAATTCCGTTAACCACGTACTGACTGTCGGTGATAACACGGACACGGCAACCCGACTTAATGTCAATCGGTACTTCGCCGGCCGTTAGCGCCATCAAAGGCAAGAGATAAGCCATCATTTCGGCAATGTTGTTCGTACCGTGGCTGAATGCGCCACAGTAGACGTTGCGATAGTGGGTGGACGTAATTAGAGTCACTCCCCATCCGCATTCTTTCTCCCACGACGTGCCGCTTCCATCTCCAATCAGCAACACGTCCCAGTCATCGTTAGCGATGCCGGCTAATTCAAGAACCTCTTCAACTGTTTGTGCCGGGCGTTTTGGCGGTTCCGGCTGTTTCTTCTTGGTTCTGCTCATGACTATCCTGGTCGTAAGCTACGCTGTTATCGTCGACAACGTAGCGGTTAGGGGTTCTGCACCAGCTGTGAGACAAATCGTTCACTAGCTGCGCGCCGCGAGTTACGGCAAATGCCGTTAGAACGAATCGCGGTATTCCGAACGGATTAAACGCCCAACCGATTACATCGACCAGAGAGACCCAGTGGCTTAGACAGAACATGCATGTAAGTAAGCCGTACCAGAAGCCATCCGGCCACAGCTCGATCCTTGTTCGTAATCCGGCAAAGATACTTCCGTGGTGGTAGGTCTCAACAACTTGGCTAGTCGCAAGGACCAGGATGATGAAATCGATTGGAGTCATGTTATTTGCTTTGCGGCTTTAACGCTCCTTCAACGATTTCTTTTGTTTTGCCTGTCATCCACAGTGCACTACTGAGCGCAGCCCAGTGCCAGATTCCAAAGATCGGCGTGAGCGCAACGCCCACGACGACGGTAGCAACGGCAGCCTGTGCGATTGCTTTGTCAGTCCAGTTCTTCATATACTTCTCTCGGATGGGTGCGGCCAATCAAGCGTCTGTCCGCGGTCCGGCGCAGGGTCACCATTTAGGTACCCTTGCAGCTCAGGTAGAGGCAATGGAGCCTCTAGCGGCAGTCGATGGATCTTAAAATCGGCCGGCACTATTCTTGGCTCGGGGTTTCTATAGGAGGGCAGAATGCCGATGCGCTCCAAAAAATTTCGGGCGCCTAATTGTTCGGGTGAAGTCGACATTAGTGTCTCCTAGTTACATTCCAAAAGTGACAAGAATCCTTCCCCAACATACCAAGTCAGTTACAAAACGGAACACGGAAGTATGCCGCTCAAAAAACCGGAGATTGTCCTGCCGAAGGACATCGAATCGATTGCAGCTAAGTTTGACGCGTTTGCAGGAGTGAATGACGATAAACACTCTGTACGAATCAAAAAAGCCGCTGAGCTTCTCACACAATCTGGACCTAGCAACCTACGGTATCTGCTTCCGTTGCTTTTCAATCACAAGGGAGATCCCTTCACCCTAAAGGATCACTTCGTATTTGAGCCCTTGTTTGATTCTCGTATTCCTCAGCAGCAGGTTTGGAAGACCGGTCGACAAGTAGCCAAGTCGACGTCCATCTCTGCCAAGGGCGTTCTTCGCTGCAACATCATTCCGGACTTTTGCACACTGTACGTTGCTCCGCTTTTTGAAATGATCAAGCGTTTGAGCAAGAACGTCGTACAGCCGTTCGTGGATCGCTCGCCTATCCGCCGGCTGTGGAGCGGCAGCAACACCGAGAACAACGTGTTGCAGCGCAGCTTCCACAATTATTCGAAGATGATTTTTTCTTTCGCGTACTTGGACGTAGAGCGTATCCGCGGTATCTCCGCCGACGAGATGGACATCGACGAAGTACAGGACATGGACCCTGAGTTCATTCCGATTATTCGCGAAGTTATGTCCGCGTCTAAATGGGGCTTGAGCCAGTTTACCGGCACGCCCAAGACACTGGAAAATACCATCGAAGGTCTGTGGCTGCGCTCAAGCCAGGCTCAGTGGTGCATCAAGTGCCATCGCTGCAACTATCTCAACGTGCCGGCTTTAAGCCATGACCTTGATGAAATGATCGGCGAGGACTGGAAAAACGTCTCCGAGGAAAACCCCGGAGTCATCTGTGCCAAATGCAAGCGTCCGGTCTTTCCGCGGACGGGTCACTGGATTCACGATCGATCCGAGCTGCGTTGGGATTTTGCGGGCTACCATGTCCCGCAAATACTTATGCCCATGCACTACGCCGACCCGAAGAAGTGGAAGATTCTTCTAGGTAAGCGCGCCGGCATTGGTAACGTGTCGGCCAACGTCTTTTACAACGAAGTCTTGGGCGAATCATACGACTTGGGCGCCCGATTGTTTACCGTTACCGATATCAAAGCCGTCGCCACGCTTCATGAAAATGAGATCGATGTGGCTCAGTCCAAGATTCACGATTACACGCATCGCGTACTTGGAGTTGACTGGGGTGGTGGCGGCGCTGACGAGACAAGCTTTACAACTATTGCCGTACTTGGCATGAAGTCGGACGGTACCGTAGACGTAATTTACGGCTGGCGTTCGCTTCGGCCGCATGACCACGTATACGAAGCCAAGCAGGTTTTGCGTATGTGCGCCATCTTCCGCTGTTCGCACATCATGCATGATTACAGCGGTGCCGGTGATACTCGCACTACGATCATGACAATGGCCGGCTTCCCGGCTAATCGCATTATGTCGATTCAGTACGTAGGCACCGGTCACGGGCTCATTAAGCACAATCCGCCTGACGCTTCAAATCCGCGGCATCGCTACAGCCTTGTGAAATCGTATAGCTTACAGATGCTTGCCAACCTTGTGCGCGGCGGCTTTATCCATTTCTTTCAATACGATTACAAGAACGATGACGACCGCGGTCTTCTTCACGATTTTCTCACGCTCGTCGAAGACAAGAAGCAGACCCGCATGGGGTCGGACGCTTTTACAATCATTCGCGATCAGACGTCATCTAATCCGGACGACTTTGCCCACTCCGTCAACATCGGTTGCATGGGTCTGTTTCACATGACCCAGCGTTGGCCTGATATTGCCAAGCTTGTCGAGGTTCGCGTTGAGCGTGAGGCTCTTGAAGAAGGTGAGCATCTTAAGCAATTTTGGGAGTCTATTCGCGACAACGACTAACCAACCACTTTTAGGTTTGGAGCAGCTGTTGCGGCTTGTGCTCGCCACCACTGATACGAGACAAGAAAACCTGGCTTATCTTGTCTTTCTGCTCGTTCAACCAATGCTCCGGCACTTTCCAGGTGCCATCCGAGTTTACCGGGTCTTTGCTTGGCCAAGCTATGTCCACGGAATAGAGTTTGCCAAGCTTCCGGAAACCAGAGGCCTTCGTGTTCGATACGAATGCACGTCCTTGACCCGGCCATCTCAGGCCGGAGCATATGGATGTCGCCGGCCGCAAGGGCTTTGTGGATATGGCGCGTCCAGTAGCGTAGCGCCTCATCTGGCGCGTCAACATCCTTGCGACCCATCTTGGCAGCTTGCAAATCGACGCCAAGCTTTTTTGCCCAGCCGATGAGATCTGTTCGGACCCATTCATACCAGTCTCCCGTTGGCTGCACTTTGCCGGCCAACATTCGTTTAACCCAGTCATCGATGTAGGCCGACATCGCATCGGCTACGTAGGCCATCGGCGCCAGGCGACCATTGTTGATTTCAATGTGCCGCCAGCCGTCATCTAGGCATAGCGGTACGGCCATGTTGTCTGTTGCCAGTACCATTGACCGGCATGTTCCTGGATGCTGCTCGATCCATTCGCGTACCAGGTACACGTGCATCGACAGATTGCTCATGACCATTCGCGGCCAGTCGTGCCGTTCGTCCAAATCCCAGAGCCTACCCAAATTGGTCATATTCTGGATTTGAGACTTCAGAACGCCTAGCGCTTCAATACACGCAGGCAGCACGCGCAGGGTGCCGGAACCCGTTATAAGGGCTCCAGGCGCTTCTCGGCCCACGCCAGGGCCTAATAGAACGGCCAGGGCCTGGATGGCTAGGTTCCACAGGGCTCTATTGGATGCATTGTCCTCACTAAGCTTCTCTAACTTATCTAAATTAACACTATCGGGGGGTGGGATAGTCGCCGCCGGCAAGTGGGGATACCAGTCGGCCTCGCCGGCCGAAACGCCGGCCAGCCCGTAGGTGTGCCGAGGCAGTGATAGCTGACCGGTCTCTTGATTCCATCCGACTCGATCTAGGCCGGCAATGAATTCCGGTTCGTGGAAGGAGGCAGCGATGGAGATCAGCTTAGTCTTCCACTGTGGGTTGCAGTGTCCGAAGCCTTTCTGGTTTCGTACCAGGAGATTCTGAACGAACAGAATCGGATCCTTTTCGATCGTCTTACCGGCGACGGCAAACGGCACCTTTTCACCGCGGTACAGAACATGACCGATGTACGTAGCTTCACCCGTCTTGTACGTGATGATCTTTTCAACGCGAATCACGTAGTCGCAGATCTGCAGCGCCTGCCCTCTGGACGACACAGCCCACCAACCGCCGTTCTGCTCAATGACGCTACAGTTGCCGGCTGCCGTGTACTTCACCGACTTGTTTTCCGGTACAAGCCGTAATGCTTTTTCTTTGGCTTTGCGGTCGAGCTTATCCGTAACGTCAACGATCGACTCGCCTAATCCTTGAAGATCAAGAAGCATTTGCTCGGCTTCTCGGTCGGAGCTTTCGAGAATGTACTTGGACATTACCTCGGTCCAATGCCGTGCGCCCCGATTAAGTAGTTCTTGAATGTCGTTCGGGCTATGTTCGCCGATCCAGTTCGAGACCTCAGCTTCTGTCTTAATTCGCGGACCGGCCATTGTGATTTTGGCGTCACGGCGAATAGCGCGATAAAATGAACGCGCGTTCAGAATGTGGTCCCAGAACAATACTTCGGCATTTGGGAAGATAGCCCACCCAGTGTCTAGCTTGTCGCCTAGGCCATGAAGTACGTAGTTAGGCGGAGAGCTGTCCAACCGCAGCGACCGGAACTGTAGGCGCAAGTAATGCATGGCGTTGCGTACGCCAATCAGTTGAGCCGGATAAGCTAGGTCGGCGTGATAGCCGATGCCCTGGCTATGCTGATCGAAAAACTCATGCGTGCGGTCTTCCGGCTCGAGCCGTCGTCCGCCGAACCACATTCCATCAACTCGCCCCGGCACTTCTCGCAGCGGGATGAAGATAGTGTCTGTCCAGCGAGAGCCTGGAAAGATCTTACGCACACCTTCGATTAGACCCGTATGCGATACAGCCTGAGGTCGAAAGGCTCGGTTCACGGTACGGCTGTCTGTAATGCCGAAGACCTTGGCCGCGTCGGCACGGCGCTGCTCAGGGATATTGGACCAACGTAGCCGACCATGCTCCAGAAGCCGCTGAAAGGCCTGCGATGGATTACGGGCCGCAGCCATTCCGGTGACCGCCAGTTCGGCGATGGCTCGGCGATTGTTACGCATCTTCTCGTAGTAGTCGACATCAAGGTCGTCCGGCAGCATCGGCATGATGGTGCGAATTTTCGCCATCGTAGCCGACAGGCTTAAGCCCCATACGGCTTGCGCTAGTTCGATCGTGTCGCCGGAGAAGCCGCAACTACTGCAGCTATGCCATTGACCGCCAAACACAGGATCAGGGAAAATAATCGAGGAATTATTGTCCGCCTTGCAAATCGCGCATTGCGTTGATCGCGGTAAACTTAGAGACTTTACCGGCAAGCCTAATTCGGGCCAGATCGTCGCCCACAATACAAAACCGTTAATACTCTTTCGAGGTTCTCGCATGGCTCTTCTTGACCAAACCGGCGACAACAGCCAGGTAAAGCTGTTCCAGTTGGCCCAATTGTACGGGATGCCTGACTATGTAAAATCCGCGTCGGTTGAAGACACGGGACTGGCTACGCCTGGTTCTTCGAACTATGGCTCCAGCCTTCCTCTTTCAGTGTACGCTGATCCGCGCACTCCTGCCCAGTTCCCGTGTCACACTAAAGCTGCGACGTATATGTCGTACGCGTACTTTCTTGACGCTAAGTCACAGTTGCCGAAGGATGCCGACATCATTGAGTCGCGCTTCGCCAAGTTCGCCGAGTACTGGGGCCTTAAGCTAGACTTCCAACGTCTTCGCAACAAGGTTGCTTCTGTTAAATCCAGCTTGGCTATGCCGGATACTAACGACAGCGACTTCGCTATGGTCTTTGTCGAGAACGGAGAAAAGGTTCGCGCCTTTCCTGTACGCAACGCCATGGAGACCAAAGCGGCTGCTGATTGGTTTGCCAAGTACCGCGATCACTTTCCATTTGAAATTCGCAAAGACTTTGCGGCCAAGCTTATCGAAAAGTCGGCTCAGTACGGCGCCAGCCTTAACGGCCATGACGATCTGATTGAGCGACAAGCCGGCCGAGGTTTCTGTCGGCCCAAGGAAGCGGCCGATCTTCTACGCAGCCGTCTGCGTCTTGTAGGCAACCGACTAGGTGTCGACAAGCAGGCCGAGGTGGAAAAGCTTGCCAAGATGGTTGAGACCAAGCCGTTCTTGGCTATGACGTACGAGAACCTCACCAAGATCGCTGCGGTAGTCGACGGTATCGATCGTTCGACGAACGTCCAATACAGCGAACTTACCAAGCGTCCGGAAGACGTACTGTTTCAAGTGACCTACAAGGAAGCCAGCGATTACGGCCGGCATTCCGTCACGACTTTGACAGGATCGGTTTACGATAGCCGGGACTTCGAAAAACTGTCGCTGTCAGATCTTCGTAGCTTGTTCGGCGACGAGTTTGTACGTGGCGTGTCGTCCGGCCTCCGTGTTGACCCGGTTAAGATGGCGGAAGTCGCGGCTACTTTGCCGCGACCTGACGCACAACTACTGGATCGGCTGCTCGGAGACGCCAACGTCTACCCGGTCAAAAAGGCCAGTGTAGTTAACTACGATCTTGAAGCACTGAACAAGATGGCTGAGTTTTATGAGGCAGGTTGCCGTTAATCTTCTCACGCTTAATCTCTGCGATAGCCGTTTCTAGAAAGAACACGGCACGCAAAGCCAAAGACCAGGGCGTCTCCGAGTCACATTGGAGCGCCCTTTTTTCGTCTTCAAACATGATCTGATCAATTAACTTTTGAGCATTTTCGATGTCAAACATGGCAACCTCTTTTCTCAGTCCGTCATTTTCTCTGCGTCCATTTTGTTGCGACTAAACCAAGTCACTACTTTGCAGTACAGATCGTTAATCTGTTTCTTCGTCATTCGAACGGGCTTCACCTTGGTAGGCGGCTTTGGGTGACGTACTTCTTTGTACGTCTCCATAATCGCGCCTAGTTCGTTTTTAGCCGTCCATTTGTTGCCGCTCAGCGTGGCCAACACAGGGCACGCTTCAGGCTTAGGGCGCGGTCCTTCAACCACGTGACCCACTCGCTGCCCTTTTTCATTGCGCAACCATTTCCTGATTACGCGATTCTTTGGGGCTTTTCTTGTCCACCGCCAATCGTTTCCGATAGCGCACAGCGTCAATTGGCAAAAGTGATTAAGCCTCTTGAGCTTTAGGTAAGTGTCGCGATCAAGGGCGTGAAAGCCCCACTTCGATTCAAATAGTTCCATAGGTTCCTCGGGCAGCTTGAGTAGTTGGTAAGAACGAAAGTGCGTACGGTTCTCTCCCGTTACCAGTCCAACGGCAACTGCCGTCAAAGACCCATTAAGGTCTCCTTCGTAGAACGGGAAGCAGTCAAACCCGAGATCCGTAAGACGGATGAGTTCGGCTGTCAGCCGTTGCTCATCACGGATAGAGCAGAGCACCATGTGAGGATGCTCGGTCTCAGGTGTAAGCTTTCGGCAAGCTTCGCCGAAAGCGTGGCAAGCCTGTACGGCCTGCTGTGAAGAAGATAGATCGCGACGGACGAAACAGTAAATGTAGTTCTACAAACCGTTCATAAAATACCTCGTGTTTGGGTTGGGATCAGGACCCAGTGTCCTAGATCGCCACGGCGTCGTCAAGTTTTTTCTTATTCTCTTTGTAGCCGGCCGGATACCAGAATTCGCGCAAAACTTGTATAGCGCGCTTCCACATCTGATTTTTGTTGCCGGCCATTTTTTCAACTTCTTTGCGCGGCATACGTCGGATTTCGTTTACTTTTTCCGGTTCACAGATTACCGGGGTGACACCCGCATACAGCAATACTACGTAGCACAGACAGCACCAATCTTCGTGATTGATGGCGCCTACAAGCCGGACCGTTTTGAATCCGCGATCGTCGATACCGACCTCTTCCTGGATTTCTCGGCGTATGGCTTGGTCAGGCGATTCGCCTGCGTCGACCTTACCTCCTACCAGTTCCCAGCCGCGCTTGAGGCTAAACTGCATCCAAGGCATATACGTGTCTTCATCAACAAGAACAGCGCACACGGACAGTCGTTTATCAGGGGTACGTTTCAGCATCCCGCTCGCCTTTCGTTAAACCCATTATGAATTGATAGTACGGTTCCACGGCCACCAATGGTCCGGTCCAGCCCGGAGTCATAAGCTGTGGTAAAAGCTCCGTGCCCCATACATCGATCTCTACGCCGTTTTCATCCGTGATCTTAAACCCGCCAAAATGATTGGACGGAGTCTTCCACGGTATAAGCCGGCTCACGGACGGCCAGTGCGCAAGTGGAACGATGACATCGAAGTCACGCGGCTCAGGTGATTCTTCATCAACAAGCCACAACGCCGCACTGCCTACAATCCAGATTGTTGCCACATCCGAGAAATCGCGGATGATTTGCGGTAGCTTGGCTAACCGCTCTGTAATGATTTTCATAGCGAGCCAGCAGGGAGTCGAACCCTGAACCTTGCGTTCTAGAGACGCACGCTCTGACCAATTGAGCTACAGGCCCAGCCGGCGCTACTCGATATGAGCAACGCCATCAACAATGCGGACATCTTCGGCTTTGCCGACAAGAACCGCACGTGGTTGTTTCTTTCGCGCCCGAGTCGTCAGTGGGATGTTCACTGAGATATCGTCAACAACGTGGCAGGTATTTCGAAAATGTACGGTCCACTTTGTTTTTCCAGATTTTAGACTAGCCGGTTTGTTGTAATGGAGAATAACTCGCCGGGCCATTAGTCTGCGTCCATCCAGCTTGGAAGGTCATCGCCTTCCACAGACTGAAGGTTGAACTCATCCCAGTCGACGAACATCCAGCCGGATACCCAAACTCCCCTATCGACCGGGCAGAACTCTGCGTCTTGATCGATTTGAATGTCATCTGCGTCGCTTTCGTATAGACCGCGAGCCGCGTCGACAATCGTTTCCGGGTCGACATCTGGCGGCAGTTCTTCAATGCCTCGATCTTCCACTTCAAACAGTTTCCGGATACGGCGGATCGCTTCAATAGGATCGTCCGTTTTTACGACTCGCATAAGCTTGGCCCGGATTGCTGCGCGACGCTCTTCTTTGGACATCTTTTTACCTGCAGTAGTGCTCATGGAGATTCCATTATGAGGATGATATTGGTCCATCGCAGAATTGTCTAGAAGGCGTAGCCTGCGGCAATTCGCTGCCGGGCGTTATCAATGTGCTTTTCTATTGCGGTAAACGGAAGTGAAAACGACGCCACATCAGGCCCGTTGGCTAGCCGCGTAAACACAACAAGGCTGGAATACTTAGGATTAGTCGGGTACGGCGCGATACCTAGGCTGATGTCAGTTACTCGCGTAACTTTAGCTACGGTTGGAAATTTAATCTCCTCCATGATCATATGGAATCCGGTATCGCGAAGGCCGTATCTAACAGTAGATTCGGCGTCTCCCAACCACTTGCTAATGAAGTCGTTGGAATGAGCTACCGAGTTGTTTGCATCTTTTGACAAGATCCATATACCCAAATCGAACCATCGCGGCGTCACCATGCCGGCTAGTTTTCGATTTTCCGAAAAAGCTTTACACAACTGGTCACGCCTATCTCCAAGTAAAGCCAGACGGGTGTCATTCATTTCTATTAAGGCATAGTCGATGTCCTTTGTGTTCGGCTCAGTAGTTCCAAACGAATTCATCCGAATAATGGCCCAACGCGGACGCGGGTCAACAAGCCGCGAGCGTTTTTGCGTCAACGATTCTAACGGCATAAAGCCTCCTACAGTTCAACCGATTTTGGGTCTAAAGCGTCCAACGCCATCTTGACTGAGTACAGATCGTTGATTGCTCTGTTTATAGACAGGCAAGCGTCATCTACGCTGACAGCGTTAGTGCCGTCGTCAAATTCACGCATGATGAACAAAAACAACGTATCGCCGAGAGAGCCGGCGCGTTCTTCATCTTCCAGATAGTCCATCCAATCATGCCACGGCTCGTTTTCGAGCGGCGCGCGGATGGATAGAAACTCAGTTCCAGGATATGCCTTGTACACGTCTAACGGCGTGACGTTCGGCATCAGAGCCCTTTTCTAAGGCGGGTGATTAGGTCGTCAGTAGACCCATTTTCAAGTGGAAGGCTTTCCAATTGTCCAACCAGTTCCTTGAGATTCTCGCGGAGCATATCGGTGATAAGCGTCCGGTCAGCCTGCTTCTTATCAAAGAAGGCGTTGTAGATTTCCGGATCATCAGCAAAGACGGCATTAGGATCGTGCCGATCTACAGGACGGATGCCGATGGCCAATATGTCGGGCGGATCGGAGATACCCTCTGCAACAGTCTGGTATCCGATGTACGACCGAACATCCTCTGAGAATGCGTTTTCCGTATCTTCCGGAGGGGACAGCAGAGCGGCCTCCGTAATACCCCAAGCCATTTCGTACGAATCAGCCGGATCGAACACACGCGGATCAAACGTGTCGCCGGCTAGGATGTTGCAAATCTGGATGAATACCGCCGGATCGTTATAGAACGCGTCCGAGGTAAGCAACAAAAAGCCGGCCATGGCCTTGTCAATAAGGCCGGCCGGCACAGTTACGCCGAAGTCTTCACGCAGTTCACGCCGGATTGTCTCCGGCGTCCACGTTGCGGCTTCCGTGCCGTAGCGGTCAACAAGCAATACAACCATTGTGGTTGCATATGTTTCATTGTCGGTCAGTATCTCGCGGATACTCGCCGTCTTGCTTGGACCTGTTGGCATCGCGTATGTCCTTAAATACTTTGTCCATTTTGGCTTCTAACGACGACAGTTCATAATACTGAGCCGTCAGATTCCACATGATCGTTGTTTTTGCCGGCCGCGGCAATACGTCAATCATTTGCTCTGTTTCGATATCGAACCAGGCGTTGGCGTTACCCCAGGTCACATACCTGTCGTCCGCTAGGCCGAGAAAGTACGTAGGAAGCTC
The DNA here is from genome assembly GCA_964460795.1 of uncultured bacterium. Lineage (GTDB taxonomy): Bacteria > Omnitrophota > Omnitrophia > Omnitrophales > Aquincolibacteriaceae > CAZOOM01. The sequence goes on from CAYWRU010000001.1 coordinate 160,422, forward strand.
TTCGTTGGAGGAGCCCATGCTTTCCCCGAATGCGTCAAGATAGCCGCCAATTCTTGTGAAGAAAGTACCCCAACCGCCGTACCGTGTTAGGTTCGTGCGGTCGAGACACTTAAGCATCAATACGGCGCCGACATCGCGAGCCGAAAGCTCATCGCCGATGCTTTCTGTCGTGGCGCCTATGGAACGTAGAATCTGCCGCGGGTGTTCACTTAAGTACAGCGTCCCTGCTAGCGATTCTATGTTCATATTACCGCCCCGACGTCACAGGGATATCAATGCGGTAGTGATCAATCGGCTCACCTGGTCCACCTACCGGCTGCCCATCGGGACGCACGGCATACGGTACGGCCAAGCCGTTAATACGCGGATCCGGCAGGCCGACAGAGGCGGCTTTCAGGATAGCGATCTTTTTCGGCTCAGCGCTATTCAGTTCGGTGATGGCGTTGGCAAAGTTTTTGTTGTCACTGGCGATAGTCACGACTCCGCTGCGCAGATCGTGATGGCAGTCTGTAATGGCAAAACCCATAAGTACCTCGTGTTTAGAAAGGGAACTCCGTCATTCTAGGAAACACACGATACGATGGTCTAGCCCTTGGGGACCTCGACCGTGAGGTATCCGCGAACCGTCACAATTTCGGATAGCTTTGCCCACTCTTCTTCCGTCAGGTCTGCCGGCAGATGTCGTCGGCCCCATCTGCCCTCGGCCGGCCAGCGTTCACCTAGGACGGCTTCAATTCGAGATACAGCATCGTCGCGGCCAAGCTGCCCTACTGTTATCTCGCGATATTCGTAGGCAAAGTCTAATAGATCTCGCCCGCGAAAGAATTGGCAGTTGAGTTTGTGCGACTCCGCTTTGGCTTCGTCTTCGCTGAGATAGGCTTTGGTCGGCCTTCCGTAGCCCTCTGCCCGTTCGATCTCGTCGTTGTACTCAAAGTTCTGCGGCATCAGTACGTAGACTTTATCCATCGATTACCTCCGTGTCGTCAAACTCGTACTCTTCGATATCGTGCGGGTACGGTCTGAGGATGGTATTTTCCAAGCGCAGATACTCGTCGTGAGTCATATCGCCTGGAATGTACACCTCATACTTGTATTCTGAAAAGTCCGTAATGTCGCGCGGCATATCGAATCCCTTGGGAAGGCCCATACGCTCCGCACCAAATACTTCGACCATGCGTTGCACGGCTTCATCGTCCGAGCACTGCGGATAGTATCCGGGATATCGGCCATCATCATATTCATTGCTGTGCCAAAGATGTTCGCCGCGCATGCTTTGCCAGCCGCTTTCTTTGATCCACCGTTCGGCTGTCTTGCGGTGCTTAAAGATTTTACGAATGCCGCCACCGGCGTAGACATTCGTATAGCCGCTATCGTTGTAGTACGATGCGACTTCAATTTCACGCGGTGTTACTGCGTAAACTTTCACTTACTAACTTTCTTCGATTTGGTTACAACAGGGCACTCTTGCACCCAGCTGAACCTAAGGTCGATCAGGTCCTTGATTCGATCATATTCGTCCTGAGTCATGTTGTTTGGAAACTTGATTTCCATCAACGCGTTGTCAATTTCTCGGTCACTGATGGGCAGCTTAGTGATGCCTAGTCGACTCATGCCGAAGACCTGAACTAATCGTTCAAGCGTTTCGCGTTCAGTAGCGTTCTGGAAGCCGAAGAATTGACAAGTGTCTTCTGCCCATTCGCCAACTTCCAAACCTTGAAACGATGCCAACTCGCGACGTGCTGCCTCCTCTTCAGCTGCTGCCTTATCTTGGTATGCGCCTGCTACATGCGCGCCTTCTGTAGGGTAGCTGTATTGGTCGTTGTATTCGAAGGCGGCGTCCATAACGACATAGAGCATTTTCTCTTTAGCCATTAGTCAACCACCGCCATTTCACGCCCAGCCATCTGGTTTTCGCACGACGGCGGTTTGCCGGCGCCGTGCATCCACGGCTCGGACAAGATGGACATTGCCCAGTCTTGTAGACTCGGGATGAAGCCAAAGTCTTCAAGACAGTGCTGCTCTCCGATATCGCGTACTGAAAACGTCTTACCGTCGCTATTGGTCATGGTCTTGCCGAAGGCTCGCTCAAGTGGGCCGTCCACTCCAATGAACCATGCATTGTGCGTCGCAAACCTGTGCCGGTTATCCGGCATTGCGTTCTTTGTCGAATCCATGAAATCGTGAATCGGCATATAGTCCTCAGGGACTCCGCCATACCGCCGGGCCGAACTACGCGCATGAACAATCGGTTTCGCCATTTAGCTTTGCTAACTCCTTAAACGCCCACGGAAGCATTCGCTTTACAAAGTGGACGTTGAACTCCAAGTCTTCAAATTCATACGTTGTCAGTCCGGTATCGGCGTAATGATACAGAGCTTCCTCTTGCGCTTTTTCAAGACGCTTAAGGCGTTCGAAGCTCCATTCCGTTAACGCACTCTGTTCGCGATTGATAGGATCGCTCATTCATTGTCCTTGGCCTTCGACTTTCCATGTTTTTTGTAGTACTCAGCGAATTCTTCATCGACTTCAGCTTGTATCTCCATAGAAGCCCACCGGCCTACTAGATAGTGGGCAATTAGTTTCTTAGCAGGCTCAAACTGTTTGAGCATGTAAGGCAAGTATTGCTCTTCGAAGACACGTTGTAGGTGTTTCGGTAGCAGCCCCTCGAACTTGCGAGTTTGTTTATCCCACGATGCCTGGAGAATTTTCTTAATCTCCGGATCTTGCATTGCCATGTCCGCAAATACTTCCGGATCAAACCACGTGGGCGGATGCTCGGACCATAGATACCAGTGATCGGCTTCCCAGCGCGCGTCAATAAATGCGCCGGCCTTTTTTCCGTCGAACTCTTGTAGCAGTCGCACCATCGGCCACCTTGATCCGTTCTCAACGGCGTGATCGCCGGGCTCAAGCGCTACAAGATGATTTGGCGGATCCAGTCCATCTAGGTGCTCTCTTTCCTTTTTCGGCTTCTTTTCAATTGGTTCCAGTTTTTTCGGCTTTCGCTTTGCCATAGCGATCCTTGCAATAGATAAGGAAAAAGACGGTAGCTAAGTTAAGTAAAACAAGTACCACCAACCAATAGCTGGGAGAAATCAAAAGCCCGAGCGAACGAGGCTTTTAATTTGTCTCCCAGCCATTAGGTTGGTGAAATGGACTACTCGACGTTGGGCCGAGTAACAATCATGAACGGACCCCAGTGGCGCACGGCATAGCCCGCTTTGGCGCAGGCTTCCTCGACCACTTTGGGCGTATCGCGAATCTCGCGATACAGTTGTTTTGTGTTCTCCCAGCTGGAGGACACGCTATTGGCCATACGGGCGAAGACACCGGGCCGAGCGGCTTCGGCCGGTTTGGCCTCGGCAGCGGTCTCGGTGCCGGTCTCGATGGTCACCCCGGCCGCGCTGGCGACACGGTGAGCGGCCTTCTTGAACGTCTCGGCAGCATTGCTGAAATCAAACGATTCGGACAGGGTAGCAGCGAACATGGCAAACTCCTACTGTTGGTTAGGATCTTCTCCACGCGGAGAATATGTTTGGCCGTTATGAGCTATAACGACTCAATGATTATGTCGCGGCTGTGTCGATTATTTAGCCGACAAAAATAGTCCGCATTCGGGGTTTTCAAGCATTGCGGCAATTTCGGCAAAAGTGGCGTGACCTTCGTCATTGGCCGTGGCCGGCGTTATTTCCTTATCACCGGTGGCCAGGATATTACCTGTGCCGTCCAAACGGTTATCCGCCAAACCCAGCCACCTTCCTACGATCTTCGGCAATACGGTGAATTCGCCAAAGACACCGCATTCGGATAGCTCCGGTCTGCCCTCTTCGTTAAGCGCTGCCGGAGTCCCTCGCGACAGATCGTAGTACTTTAGGGTCTCAGTACCGTCGTGGGCCACCTCCCATCGCGCCATAAGCAGCGACGGTTGTTCCATCTGCATGAACAGCTCAGCAGCTACGCCGAGGCAACAGTAACGATCTTCGCTGTTGTCGGTCTTGTACTGAAGACGGCGAGTACCTTGCTCGTAATCACCGGACTTCAAAGCAGCAATCCACGCCTCGCGAGCCGCTGCCGCTGAATGCTTAAAGCCGAGAGCCTCGCGGCTGACCAAACTATAATTGATACGCATGCTTTTTCCTTAAAGCATGCGGGGGCGGTTTTCCGCCCCCGCACTTGAATATTGTTACAGGTTGTCGCCGACGAAGCTCGACATAACGGTCGGAACCGTCGTGTCAAAACCGGCAATGTCCAACATGCCGGGGTCGCGCGGATCGGCGATAGTGAAGCCGCTCGAAGTCATGCCGATGACGATGAGCTTGGCGTTTCGCCCCATAGCCTGCCGGTACTGGTTAAGGGCTTGGTACGGGTGAATCGCGCCGGCGTACGTTTCGTTGTCGGTAATGACGACAAACGCATCGACTTCGAGTTTGTTGGTACGAGCGTACGTCATAGCCAGCGACGCATCAGTCGAGCCGAAGTTCATGTCGCGCGTCATACGAAGCGCTTGGTCGAGCCGCATGGTCTTGGTGAACGGCAGTTCTTTGAACACGTGAGAAAAGCCGTAGCAGGCCGTCCACGGCTCACAGCGAACGCCGACCATGGCCATAGCTGCAGCGCCTTCGGCACACGTCAGAAAGCTGTTACCCATGGAGCTACCCATGGAGCCTGACACGTCGATGGCGAACATGTGGTTCTTTCCGGTCGGCTCGACGGCGTCGAAACCTAGGTAGAACGCGTTATCGAGAGCCTGCACGATGCCGGCGGTCGGCGACCACGACAGCGAGCCTTTGACGCCGCGGCCCATTTGATAGACCTTCGACGCCATGAGGATATTCATCGGATGCAGGCGACCCCGCTTGATGAATTCCTTGTCGTTCAATTTGCCGACGACCAGCTTCATATTCTTGCTGAGCGGGTCCAACATGCCGATGCTGGTCATCTTTCCGAGGTTGCGCAGAAGAGCCGTAGCCGGCATTTCTTCCAGCAACGCTTCCCATACTTCGACGTGATTGAGCATTTCGGTCGGGATGACCTCGCGTACAGCGCGATACTTTCGGATCAGTTCGGCTGCGCGCTTCGGATTGTCCTCCGACTGGATCTCGGCGATCTGGGCATACAGTTCCGGTAGGTGTGCCGAAACGTCCGGATACTCTTTCACGTATTCCGTTCCGTCAGCGCGTTTGCGTTTGACGTTACGGGCGCCCATGCCTTCCTTGCCTACGGTGGCAAGCCGATACATGGCGCTGTGAGCATCCGACGGCGGCACCGCGTGGCAGAGTTTCAGGAGATCGCCGTGGCTCCAGCCGTCGCGGCTTTGGTATTTGGTCATGTGGTACGCGAGCTTATCGGCCGGCGTGCTGTTGTACCAGTTGGCAATGGCGCTGGTGAAAGCCTTGCCCATGCCGCGGAATTGCCGCGCGGCGGCGACAAAGGCGAAGAGGTCGGTCGGAATGCGGCAGACTTCTTTCAAGCGGGCCGCAACTTTGTTCGAGAGTTCGCCGCCTTTGCCCATGATGTAGGCCATGCAGAAGACGGCTGGCGCGTTCTTCGGGGCGCGTCCGTTCTTGCTGATGTCGCAGATCAAGTCAATCGTGGCGTCGGCGTTCGTTTGGAGGCAGGTGTCGAGGCAGGTGACGTTCTTGATGGTCAGTTCGCGTTCGGTCGCGTAGTACGTACCGCCCTCGCTACCGAGGATGAGGAAGCGACGGAGTTGCTCCATCGGCTTCACGGCAAACACAAAACCGCCGGCATTGTTTTGGACTTGGTCGGTGCGACCCGGAACCGGTTGAGTTTGCGGCGTGACTTTGCGGCTGACGTGCGAAGCGTAATTGTTAGGCATCGTGCTTTCCTTGGGACAAAAATTCGGTCTAGTTATTAGCGTCGTTTCTTACGGCGCCGTACAAGGTTAGGGAGCGGCGATTCCTTCGGCCGCAAGCCAAGCTTGTCGATCTCTTTGCTGCTCAATTGTTTCTTGGCGCTGCAGTACACGCCGCTTTGTCCGTACAGCTTCCAGCTGTCCGTCCATAGCGCATTGGTCTTCAACCACACGTCTTCTACGTAGTGGTAACGCAAGTTAGCGCCGTGCCTGGCGCGCTTGGGATCAATGCCGCACTTTTTCAGATATTCAGGATCAAAGGCACCCATGCCGTAGATCCGAATCAAGTTAGGCCCGTTTACCGCCGGTACCGCGGTGAGCCGGATTTCGTACCAAACGCCGTCCTTTTCTTTGAAGGTACGATTGCCGATCTTCGTGACCGGCTTTTTGACATTCTGTAAGTGCTTGTAGCTTTTGACCGGCGATAGCTTAAGCAGCCCGCTTTTGGGACACACATAGAAGCCGCCGTATGTACGCCACTTGTCATGAGACACACTTACGCGAGCCCGGCCATCGGACTCATAGGGAACTTCCAGTTTCCCTTCTTTCACCAGGAGCACGTTCTTGACGACCATATGATCGATGTGGTCCAGGATGTGGCCCTGAGCCATACTGGTCATCTTGAGATGCTCGTGTATGTCGGAGTTAACCTTATCCCAAGGCTTACCGACATTTTTGCGAAGATAGCCCACAAGAGGACCCAAGACATCGGTCTGTCTTTTGGTGCCGCGACCCAGGCTCATCGGCTCGTGCTTAGGCGAGTCTTCGCTTAACAGGTCCTCTTTGACGCGGCCTTTTCGAGACGGCCAGTTGTCATGGGCGCGTGGTTTTTCGATAACCACCTTGCTCATATCCGAGCGCATAGTCCTCCTTCATGGCTAAAAAAAGAGCCGGCGCCTTTTGCGGAGGCGCCGGCTATCACAGAGAAGAGGCAATTGCTGAGTTGGGATTCGAACCCAATCTTCCCGCCTTATTATTGCGATAACGCTCTCACGGCCGGTCTAAAGACAAAAAGTGTAAGATCGTGTTTTAGGCGTGCTCCCATACACCGCTCAGCATTGGATGCGCGGTACGTGTCTCAATCAAGAGACCGCTGTACCGCGCTAGGGACGTTGTTAGCAAAAAGTTGCGAAAGGGCCTTCAGGAATTGCATTTATGGATAACCCTATCGCTGCGGCTGTTGTGTTCCCTGAGTTTTACTTCGACCATTGCCTACCGTGAGGAGGCCCCTGGCCTGGGACTATTGGATGTCTTCGACAAACCCTTTTAGGTATTTGTCTAAGTTCAACTTCTTGCCCGTGACGTGGTTTGACACCACGCCATGGTGGACTTGCACAGTCCTTATTTTATCGCCGCGTTCACCGCTGCCCATTTGGGCAACACGTGAAGCATTGCGATTGGAATGTTCTTGCGATCGATGCTCTTCAGTAACTCTTTTACGCAGCTCCTGTAGCGCTTTGCGTCGATTCGCTTTTTGGCTTCGCTCGTCTTCGCACTTAGCTTCGATGCCAGTTGGTGCGTGGCGGGCGACGCAAGCAGTAGCGTTCTTTTGACGGTTTTGTCCGCCGGCTCCGACGGATGCAACGCAATATCGGTACTCAACGTCAGCCTCCTTGAATTCCGGCAATGGCGCTGAAGATCCAAGAACGGCCACCGTGACCGTACTTGATTGTTTACGGCCACGCTTTTCCGTTTCAGGTATGCGCTGCCATCTGTGGCCCCCTTGTTCGGGCGCAAACAGCGCATCAGCATTTTGCCCTGAAACTTTCATGACGATCCGTCCAGGAACGTCATCTACGATATTGCAACTAAAGACAGTGTCGCCGGCAGAGCTTCACATAAATCTCTGCTTGCTCTCTTACCAGCAATTTTGCGTCCATGCCGCCCTCTGCGGCGCGCAATTCGACGGTGATCTCACTCATTGTTGCAATCCTCGTATCGCGATTAGCTTCGTCACCTTGTTAACAATTTCTGTAAGTTCTTCTGGCGATGAATCGCCCTTAAGAGCATTACATCGGTAACAGCAGATAGTGACGTTATCTGCGGTATATCCGAGAGACGGTACGATTCTATCCACTGTTGGCGAATCATGCCGTGTACTTATAGTGCGTTGAAAATTGTAAGTAATGCCGCAGTATGGACAAACTACTGACAATTCTCTTTTTAGATCGTCGCGCGTTATAGAGAACGCTAAGCCCTTTCGGCGGGCACGATCTGCAGCCCAATTTCGGGCATTGGTTAACCAAAGCTCGACTGGGTCAGTTTTCCGTCGCTCTCGATAGCGTAATTTGCGTTCATCGCTTTTGCATCTTCGACAGCACGAATAAAGACCACAGGGCCGATCAGGTCTAGGACTAAAATCTGCGGCCGGCTTGCGTTCACCGCACTTACTACAGATTTTAGCTTCTAACAAGCGAGTACTCGGTGAGGGATTCGAACCCCCGACATTCACGGTGTAAACATGACGCTACTACCAGCTGAGCTAACCGAGCATAGTGTTCAGGGTTGGATTCGAACCAACGACCTCTCGTTCCGAAGACGATAACGATTGTGCGATCGGCCGTAAGGCAAAGGTATGCTAACCGTGTTTTAGCGCTCTAACCCCTGAGCTACCTGAACAAATCAAACTCCGGACAAAATTGTTCGACGCGGGCTCTTCTACAACAAAGTAATGATAAGCGTCGAACGCGGTCCGGATAGTGTGTAGGGAGGGACTCGAACCCCCGACCAACGGCTTAAAAGGCGATAACGATTTACTACGGCCGTGCGGCAAAAAGCGCAAACCGAAAATTACGTCGCTCTACCAACTGAGCTACCCACACATACATTGAGCAAAGGTTTGGAGACGGGTATGCCCTTGCGGGCGATTCAAAACCAATTTGATGATAACCGTCTACCATTCGGCTCAATGCGTATTTTCTACCACAGCGCAACCGTCTTAGCAAGTAGCTGCGCTATTTCAATCAAATGACCCCAGAGGGATTTGAACCCTACATTGTCGGTGCGAAAGACCGGTGTCCTAGCCAGTTAGACGATGGGGCCGACCTTTTAGACGCCGAGGTTCTTGGTCATCCACATGAAGACCATGACGCCGATGATGGCGCCGGCGGCGAATGCGAATCCTTCGAAGAAAGAGTCACCCGCACTGTTCACCGTGGCTGCTGTCGATTTCATGTTACAAACTCCTACTATCGGGTTAGGAACGAAACAAAACAGAGCGAGCTGAGGATTCGAACCTCTTCTCCGCCTTTACACATTGAGGCGTACGTGTAGAAGGCAGCGCCTTAGCCATTGGGCCACGGCCCGCGCAGCGACGCGATCATGGGGCTGTCAGATCGCGTCGCGCCAATAGCTACGACGCTTAGCGCCGCAACCAAGATCAACTCACAGTTTTGCTTTTGGCCGGCATGGTATTGCCAACTGTGAGGGGCAGTTATCCGCCCGTGTATGTATAGAGCCAGCTACACTGCCACCGCCGGCCGAAGCCGAGTGGATATGTGAGTCTTTCCCAGCGGCTCCTCAGCCCTGGCTCTAAGTGGAGGTGTCGGGACAGTTTGTCTGTCGTTTTCACGACAGCCTGGACTATTCCTTCTCCGTTTGGATATGGTTAGAGTGTAACCATGTCCAATTACGGAGGAAAGCATTTATGCAAAAGTACGCTTACTTAGCCGGCATTATTGACGGAGAAGGCACCATAGGTATTTGCCGCACGAGCCGAGGCAAATACAGAGCACCTTACATTAGCGTTAGCAGCACAACTGTCGAGCTTATCGAATGGTTGCATCAGTTCTTAGGCGGCACCGTGTGCCGACATAAACCTTATAAAAAACAACACTCGCATGCTTACAGCTGGCGGCTTCGCGCCAAGGAATCAGTGTTTTCGACATTGCGAAGTATACTGCCGTATCTCGTGGTACCAGAGAAAATTAGACGAGCTAATCTGATACTTAGAGAGTATGACATGTGCACTGTTCGTAACGGCAAATACACCAAAACACAACGAACAATAAAGCTAGACTTTGAAAAACGATTCTTGCATCCTAGTAAGCCATCGCGTAAGCGGAAGGCTCCTATAAGTCTCTAGACTGCTTACGGCTTTCGCCATCACAGTACGGTGTTGGCATCCTTTCGGAGAAGCGTTCGCCGTTTGAGCTTTCTTTTCATGTCGAGTTTCTTCGACATGCAACCGTTAAATTGAACCCGAGTCCTGTACCATCTCCATAACTGCGTCTACGTACATAGGCAGAGTATTTACGCCTTCGTCTCACGGACCCGCAATGCCGGCGGTCCTCGCAAGACTATCAGAGCACGTTTTTAATCACCGGAGTTCTCCGCGGTTGGCCGGTGACGGTTCAGGATTGGTGTCAAACTTTCAGGCGCCCCTGACAGGCTCCTTCAGTTCGTCGTTGCCGTTATTAGGCAGCGATGACGAGGCCATCGCCGACATAGGCCGGCGCGACATCGCGTGCTTTCAGGCTGTTGCCATTTAAGCGTTTGGGCGGCTTTTTACGTGGCCTACCGACCAACCACGGTACGCAACAATTACTTCGGCTAGCCAGTCGAAACCGGATCACCCCCGTTCGCGGCAGACCTGTGATCAACAGGCCCGAGGATAACTGCGCTTAATCGGATAGCTGACCGTCGTCCGCTATATGGGTCCAATCGCTACAGCCAGAGACTCAGGTCTGCCGCTTGCTCTTTCTCTCGTTCAAACTGTCGCCGGCGGTCGCTTGACCCCGGTGACCCTTTTCATTCTTTAATCATTGTAGGTCTCCGGGCCTTATGGCTACAGGTCAAGGTTTGTTATTCCGACGACAATCGGACGAGAGGATCAAACAAATGCGACGTGTACGCTTGCATGTTGCGGACACACCTCGCGAAGCCCGCCGATTCTCCTGTTAGGTCATTGCTGACGGGTTAACTACAGATCGGGTTAACGAGACACGCTAACTAGAAACGGTTACTGGTCGAACAATTCTCCAGGACAAGAAACAAACGAGCAGGGCCGGTTGGGAAGTGCAGCACTCGGGAAGGCCCAAAGCACTACAGCACCGGCCCTGCTAGAGCCGCTGGCGGGAGTCGAACCCGCACTCTCTGGTTTTCAAAACAGGTAACGATCACTCGTTCGGCTATAAGCAAAGGCTTGAACGACCGTGTAAAGGTCTCCCAATTAACTTACAGCGGCTTACGCAGAAGCGAGCACACGCTCGCCGTCCTTGCGGACCTTATCTCGAATCAGGTTTTCCAGGGGTTTACGATTGGCGGCGTTGAACTTCTTGCCGGCCCCTGCGAGCGTATACTCGACGCGACCTTGCTGTTTGTTCTCCGTCACTTCAAACAACACGAAGCAATTCTCGTCTCGAAAAAGGCGAATCTTGTCGGAGTAGGCGTTTAATCGAGCAGTGATGGCGTAGCCAACGTACTCGTCGTTTACCCACTTAACAAGTTTTTCGAGGTCAGTCATTCGGGCTTCCTTTCCTGGCTAGTCATGATGCAACGAAACAGAGGCGCCGCCGGGAATCGAACCCGAGCAGGGAGTTTGCGTTATCGATAACAGTCATCATTCGGTTTGTTGCCAAACAAAGATTTGAGACCGATATTGCCTTGCGGCGTGATGATACTCCAGTCCTACCACTAGACGACAGCGCCTTACAAACAGACAAGCAGAGCTGACGAGAGGAGTTGAACCCCCAACCGGTGGTTTACAAAACCACTGCTCTGCCAATTGAGCTACGCCAGCAAACAGTACGACAAGCAGGGATCGAACCTGCGACCTCGGCTTTATCAGAGCCGCGCTCTTAAACCAACTGAGCTACTGTCGTTCAACTTCTGCGTGACAGTTAGCGCAAAGCAAAACGCATTTACGTGACTCTGTCAGCATTGCTTCAAAGCTTCTGCATGCTCCTTTGTTGGAAATAGCGAAACTTTTGTTAGACGGGTTAACGTGATGAAACTGCAAAGCAGCCATGCATTTGTTGTATCCGCATCGAACACAAGCCCCACCTGCCAATTCTACTAGCCGTATCTTTCTTGTTTGACGTGCCTTAGTGACTGCGTCTACTCGACACTTTCGGCATCTATACGTCCCGCGAGAGTCGGCAACGAACACGGTATCACCGTGCGTTCGACACATGCGTTTAGTTGTTTTCTTACTCATAGAGGGAAGGGTGGGACTCGAACCCACAACCCCGACGTTAACAGCGTCGTGCTCTACCATTGAGCTACCGACCCATCGACGTAGCCGGTTTACTATGGACTCTTGCAAACGAAGCGTCGACCGCCGCGTTCATTCGCTCACCACAAGGCAGGCCCTTGCAATCAGCCCTGCGAGCCGGCTACGTCAATGAAAAACCCACCCGAGGGCTTGCGCCAGGTCGGGTGGGCAGTAAATACAAACAAGTCAAGGTGACACGGTTCGAACGTGCGGCCTTCTGGTCCCAAACCAGACGCTCTCCCAGGCTGAGCTACACCCTGTTATGGATTCCAAGATATCACACAGCCTGGGTTTGTCAATCAGCGTCCCACTTAGGATCGTAATCCTTGGCGGCACGCGCTCCGGTATCAAAGCCTTCTTCGTACAGCGCTTGTAGGTCGTCAAGCGAGATGCTGTCTTTTTGGGCTTTATCGAACTTATCGGCCGATACTCCGAACACTTTCTTGAATGCTTCCTCGAATCGCATCGCGTCGCGAAATCCCACATTATTCCTTTCAAAATAGTGAACCCGGCGGGAGTCGAACCCGCGACCTACGGATTAAAAGTCCGTTGCTACTACCAACTGAGCTACGAGTTCGCCTCCGCTAGGTCTTTCGCGGATAAGCTACGCTCGGAAGCATGTTACGAATGAACGCCACGATTTCTTTGTCGTTGGCGTACGAGTTCCGAACCTGCTCGGCTAGCGCGGCCACAAACACTTCTGCCGGAATTACCGGCCGCACTTCTGGTTCCGGAATGGAACGGTCGGTACGAAATAAGCCCATTATCATGACAGCCCTCATGACAAAATCGGCAGGACTAGGATCGCTGAATGCGCGGCGGCTTCAGCTTCTTAAGTTCTTCGGGGTCCTGCCTTATGTGCAGCCCGTAGAACGATGGTTCTTCACCCGAGCGGTGCTGGCGGAAATGTGCGTCCGCTTCTTTCAGCGTCTCGGCGTGTGCGATGTGGACGACTTTACCGTCACGCTTGTAGTCGTAGTACAACTTGGTCAATCAAGTCTCCTTACTTTTTCTTGTCTTTCGGGGCGGGGGCAAGTACGTCCTTGTCGCAGACAGTGCAGCGGCGAGAGCCGGCCTTCGTCGGATTGACGACGCGCATACCTTCGCCATACTTCTGGTCTTGGAACTCGTGACGGCAAAACGCATTGGTGCAACGGGCAATCACGTTTCTCTCCTAGATAGTGAACGCGCGGACAAAATGTACACATGGCAGGACTCGAACCTGCGACCCCCGGCTTCGTAGGCCGATGCTCTTATTCCAACTGAGCTACACGTGCAAACTGGCGTGGGCGCCGCAGTCGGGAGAGGATAGCTCTGCAGCACATCACTCACTGTCAGCGGGTTATAGGTGTCTAGCATCGCCGGTACCTTGGCAAGCGGTGGCCCGAACCACCGCCGGCTTCGGGTTGGGTTTTGCTTCGACTTCCGGTCCGCAGGTCACGGTCGGGCGCCCACGCCATTTCTCATCAATACAATAAACAGACAAAGGATCGCGGTCGACGGGGGAATCAATTAGTGGTGATAACCGTCAGTTGCATTCGGTCTGTTTAATTTCTGCCGGCTTAGTCGCGAATAAGCTTCGCGAGTTCGTTGACCTTGTCGGCCTTCGAAGCCGTAGCGTCGTCGAGCACATTGAGCGCGACCCACGCGGTGTACTTGTTTTCATCGAACTGGAACAGATTCTGCTCGTTCACGAACGCGATCTTGCGATCGAGTTCCTTGACCGATTCCAGAAGCGCTTCCTTCGACGCGGCGAACAGATCGGCCGAGCTTTTCGCACGGGCGACGTCATCCGAGTGAATCCAGCCGTACTTGTCTTCGTCGTCCTTTTCGACGCCGAGCGGCAAGCCGCGGACTTCTTGCCGGCCCTTATCGGCCGAGCGAACTTCGACGATCTTGATCACGTCGCCGTACGCATAGCCTTGGTAACCGTCTTCACGAACTTCAACAAACTGACCAGCTTCAAACTTAGCCATATGGCTCTACCTCAAACAGAAACACGTTTAGTAAGGTCCTAAAACGCCTGTCCGGGTCCTGTCCTCTAACTCTGTGAATTAGACTCCTTTCCTGAGCTGTCTGTTGTAAGAAAAAGTTTGAATACGGCGCGCCAGGCCGTATAAACAAAAACACCCGACACAAGTGCCGGGTGTTAAGCGGGGGAGAAAAGAGTCGAACTTTTGATAACGCTCTTAGTA
>CAYWRU010000002.1:0-106261 GCA_964460795.1 uncultured bacterium
TGCGAACAAGCTCAAGGGCGCCCGAAGGCGCCCTTTTGCTGTTTCCGTTGACCGAACCTCAGATCGTTCAGAGTTTGCAGTCTTAAGCGTCAGAACGATGTCATGCATTTGGTTGTCCAGATTCTGCCTAAAAACAGCTGGATTTGCAGAACGCTGACAAATGAGTCCGATCTGCACTTCAAACCCAGACCCATAAAGACGCCACAAATCTTGGTAATCGATGAGCGCCTTCTGAATGACACGAATCCAAGCTCGATATTCATCGAAATTCCTGGAGAGGCGGACTAGAAATCCTAAATGGTTGTAAGCAAAGAAAAAAGGATCTTGATGCGATTCAAAATAAATTTGAAAAACATCTTCAAGCGAAGTCAAACACTTCTTTGCTTGGAGGCCGCGCGACACGTGGAATAAAAAATGATCCGCAAGAACTCCAACGAAATCGAGCTCAGAATGCCGGATCGACCTTGCAGCGATTTGTTCTGCAAAGGTTTGACGATATTTGATACCCAAGGCCACCCATTGATTTTTGATTTGATCGAAATTTATTTCAGCGTCCATGGCCCGGAGATACTCACGGATGCGCAGCTCTTTGGATTGAATAAAACTTTCGACCCGGATTCTTAAAATGCGCTCTGCCTCTTTCCATCCAGCGAACGTGATACGATAACTCTTTTGAGAACCGCTCGTTCTTGTCGCCAAAAATCCATTGTTTTGGTTGATCAAAAAATGACCTTGCGTTGCAGCAAGAGAAACTCCGGGTTTGAATCGTTTAGAATAATCCGCAGGTGTAATCCATTTCTGTCCGGGTTTTTTCATAAAAGCTAAATTGATCACCATTTCTTCTTGCTTTCTTAAAGCCGCAGCAGCGGCTTCGGAAGAATTTGTTTTTCCTTTGCGAGGCCCTGTACCTGCTTGAGATTTAAAATGAATACGAATCTGATATCGAACCGTCTCCTGAGGATACCGACGTAAATAGCCATAAAGCCGGTCAGTCCGAACCCCCATAATAGCCGCAGCCTGTTGACAGGTTGTGCCTTGAATTGCGGATGCGTGGCGCTCTAAAAGACCCGGCATACCGCGGCGTTCACGTGTTTTTAAATGAATGGGAAATCCATAAAAAGCCAGGAAGGCCTCGATAATTTTCATTTGAGCGGATCCAACGCCTTTAATTTTAGGATGCGATGAATTCAATATTTCCAAAAGCTGCTGCAGCGTTCGAATATGGACTTGGTTTAACTTGACCCCCGCTTTCCCCAAAAAACGGAAATCTGTTTTGCGATGCATGATTTCATGCCAAGCCTGAAGCGTAAGATCCTGTCTCCAAATACCTAACTTATAAAAACTTTCCAGTTTTAAACGGGCTTGCTGCAGAAAATTATCAATATTCCGCCTGTCCTTTTTTCCTTCCTGCTGAGCTAACGCCGCTGCATTTTTCTTTATTTCTCCCTTCAGGCCGTAAAAACTCTTGGTAAGTTTTGCCTGAAAATCGGTTAAAGGCGTCCAGGTTCGGCCGCGATCCGGGAAAAGGGCGTTCATAAATTCCTGTTTTTTTAGATAAGTCGGCATCGGCTTTGTGCGAACCTCCGAGCGCCCCCGGGGAACAACTTTCTGCTGATCCTGCACTAAACGCACTTCTGAACGTGGGGCAGCGGGTGGTTCCGGAGCATGCATGACACTGTCAATGTCTGCGGCGCTGGCATTGGGGAAGGTCAACGTAGCCATCCTTGGAAATATTTTTTCTTCAGATAAATGCATCCGGCCCAATCCATTTGCAAATTCAAGCGCGGCCTGATTAGGATCCCCAATTTCCAGCGTTTTGCGAATAAGTTTCGTCAATGGAACAGGATAAGAATGCCCGTTTCTTTGCAAAATAATGTCCAATCCTGTCACTGGAGGAAATTGAGAATAATGCGGACCAAAGAGAGTCAGAAGCCGCGGTTGATTTGCCTCTTGAAGTTTTTTCAAAAAAAGCCCGAACCCATAGGCGAAATCGTCCGATGAAACCCCTGAAAACATAAACGCCTGGAAAAGCTGTTCAAAACTTCCATTTCCAAATCTAACTTCCACCACAAGACCAATCCCCTCGTTAGGATGACGACTGAGCAAACGAAAAACGTCTTCCTCATCCGGCAGGGCATTAATCATAGGCCCGAACCGCACCTTGATTTGATTGGCAAAGGCAGAGGCTTGGCGAAAGGTCTCATAAAGTATATCCATAACCAGCGAATAAATTTCTCGCTGATGACCTTCCCCGGACAAACCCGGAATTGAGCGATGAAGCCTGAAGATTTCGGTGCGAAAATCCTGAATATTCCATTCAGCGGATACAAAGTTTTTCCGGGAAATTTTTCCGTCCAAAACGGTTATTCTCTGAATCAGATCTCTCAATTTTTCACGCACCTCATCCGCCGGATAGACTGGCAGGGATTGAGCAAGTGATTCATCCAAATAAAAAACAAAATTAGCAGAAGGCGCTTTCTCCGCCAAAACCTTGACAGCCTCCAGTGCTTGATCCTGAGGAACTCCCTGTAAACGTTTCAAAACAACCTTAACTTCTTCATCAAATATTTTTTCCGGCCTGTTTACATCTCTCTGCTTCGCTTGCTTCTCCCATTTTTGATAAAAGGGAAAGAGTGCTTCTATAAAGGCTTCCCGGCGCGCCTCCTCCCACGATAAAGACAGGAAATGAGTTCTCATCCGTTTAACAAAATCCTCTTTCTGCGCCTTTGCGGCCGCCAGCTCAGGGCCTGCTTTTATAGAAATGTTGTTTCGGGATGCTGGATGCTGATACGGCGCATCCTGTTCTTCATCACCAAAAGGATAAGTGCCGTCGTCCCGCTCTTCAGATCCAGAAGTAATAAGCAGAGTTTCATCCGGCGCGGCTTGCCAATGCCAGTCCGGTTGATCGTCCCTCGGAGTTTCATAACCAGGGGGCGGTGCCACGGAGGGAATTTTAGGAGGTGAAACTATACTGGGCGTATCACCCTTTCGATGGATAGCGTTCATTGGATGAGCTACGGCCACCCCGGGTTCAGACGGTAAATCTCGATCAGCCCGTACATCCCAGCTTGCTTCGCGAATAAAAAGACGGTTGGGACCTTCAAATAAAACCCGGTATAGCTGCGGATTTTGGGGCGTGACGTGTTCGCCCATGGGAAAGGTCTGAAGCCATGCCAGAACTTTTCGCTGATTTTCTAATTTTCGATAAAAATCTTCTCCCCAATTGGGCAGCCAATTGCTCACCAAAGTCCCATTTAAGTAAATATTCAACCGCGCTGGATCGGCCACAGGATCTAAGCCTCTCTTCCGAACTTCATGGATCGGCAGTCCTGTTTCTTCGGCTAATCGTTCCCGGAGTTCTGGCGATAGACTCTGAATCAAAGAAGGATCCGGTGGAAGCAATGAGGTCGGAATTCTGTACACATGATAATCCGAAGTCGATAAATGATGCGGCAATCCCCTTCGAAGCGGTGAGCGCACCCAAATTGCCCCTTCATTTCCAGAATCACTGGGTGTCACAGGAGCCGGGAAAATCTGAACGGTATACCAGGCCCCGGAAGCCACAATCCGCTCAATATCGCGGAGGGTGGCATAGTGAGAAAAATAAAATCCCTGATTTGCCATTTCTGATAATAAAAACGGAAGGCCGTCCCTTCCATCCCGAAGATGGGACAAGACTTCGGGATGAACTTCAATCTGAATTTTCGGATTTTTTGAGATATTGACCATCGAGGAAGGCGCTGGAACGGAAATAATCGCCGGCGGCATGGCAGAAGTCACCGCGTCATTTTCTCTGCTCTTCATCACTTCTACCAGAATGGGGTGACGATGATCCAGAACGAGGTGAACTCCGAACGCATGGTCTTCTTTCACAAGTGAAACTGAAAATGGAAGTGACTGCATCTGTTTTGACATAATTTTTTCCGGATCATTCCGATGAGTATTTAAGGCTTTTTGAATTGCTTTGCTATGAAGATGCGCGCGCTCAGGCAGTTCAAAAGTTATTTGATGATGAACGGAAATAAGGCTCTGAAGCCAGATTCTTGTCCCGAGCTTGGGGTCTAAGGGATCCAGAGGATATTCCACAAAAACCGCCTCGAGAGGTCCGGCATGCAGAGCCGTTTCCAACCATTGAATGTCTTCTGCCTTCATGGGAAAATCAGCCGCTTGTTTTTTAATCTCTTCCCATGCGCTTTCAGCCCAATATCCAGGCTCTAATGTCTTGATCTTGACTGAGATTCCCGGAACAGCAGTCTCCACGCTCAAGGTCGTAGGCGGAACAGTTGATTTCCATGGGAATATAAATCCCCCTTTCACACCCATAAGTCCCAAAACCGCTTGAAGCACCGCGTGATCAGTGTTCAAGGAGACAACCGAACGCTGCGGAGCAAGATCCTGAGTGATGGTTTCAAGCGAATCATGGGCTCCCATCATGACAAGGATTTTTATTTTTATCTCGCTGGATAGATTATTAAGATTTTTGACCAGCTGACTCCAATAAATAGGATGCGAGAGCGCATCTGCGATGGCGGTTTGAAAATCAGCGCCGGATCTCAGCCATTTTTCTTTTCGCGCTGAAGAAGAAAGCACCGGCATCGAAACTCCATGATAAGGAATGCGGGATAATGCGACCAAAATCTCCATCTGGGTTTCAGGGCTCAGAAAAGGATACTGAGTTTGTAGATCCCAGACCGGATAATCGATGCGGCCGAAATCACGATAATCTGTTTCTCTTGTAGATTCATTAAATAAAGGCGCTTGGACAGGAAAGTGCAGCAAGGCGTCCGAAGATTCATGGCTAAATCCAAAATCAGCAGACACCGGCAAGGCGTCGTGCAAAAGAACCAGCCCAGGCTCTCCCGGGTTTTTATGTAATAAACTCTTCATTTCTATATCCGTTCCCTGAAGAGTCATCACCCCATATGGACGTCTCTGGGTATCCATTTTCTCAAGACATTTTTTTAAGACGGGGAAAAAATCGTGAACCGTGACAGCTCCCGAGACCAGCATGGCGGGGACAAGCCCCAATCCCCGCCCGGTTAAAAAGGCGGGCTTTAGCTTTCCATGAAGATTTTCTTCCCAGGTTTTATACAGCGCAGTCTGATAGAGAAGTGCGGTCAGAAGATGAAAAACAGGCGGAGAAATTCCGTCTGCATTTTGAGTCGTCAGCGATTCCATAGACACCTTGAGCGACTGAGCGGCCTCTTCATACAGTTTCCGGACGGATGAAAAATTCCGGACCATTTGCGCTGCCGAATCCCGGGCCTCCTGAGTCATTTCCGGCATCACTTCCGCAAAGATGATCCCCATTTCCTTGGTTTGAAGTCCTCTGAAAATCTCCTGCGTATTCCGCCTTTCCTTCCTTAGTTCGGACCGCTTCGCAGACCCCTCTGGAGTTTTTTCTAAGTGATAAGCCGCCAGAAAATCTTTGATCTGCTGCAGTTTTATTTTTCCTAATGCCGGAATTCCAAGCAGGTCTTTATCCGAGGCATTTCGCAGTTGTTCGAGTGTTTTAATTCCAAGATTCTCTCTGAGCCCTTTTATCCATCGCGGCAGTCCTATACGATAGCTGTATCCCAAGAAACCAAAATCCGTTTCTCGGTTCAAAACTTCTGGCGTGGGGCCCTCGTTCCACAATCCTAGCTCATAAAAACTTTCAAGCTTAACTCGAGCTGATCTCAAAAAATTATTGCTGTCACGACGGTCAGATCGTCCTGATTCCTTGGCTATTTCCAGGTGAGATTTTTTGCTAGCCCCTTTTAGCCCGTAAAAATCTCTTACGACGCGCTGTTCAATTTCCGTCAGCGGCGTCCACTCATCGCCATCATCCGGCAATACTTTCGCAACAAAATCAGAGTTTTTTAGATGCTCAGGAAGTACATGCTCTGCATCTGGTTTATGCCCTAAAACAATCCCCTGTTTAGAAGCCTCGGGATGTTTTTTAAAGTAGGCATGCAAACGACTCACGAGAATCCCCATCACGCCGGCAGCCTGATTAAGACTTAATCCCGCCAAGTCTTGGGGGTGCCTTGCCAGAAGCGCTGCGATCTTTTTAGACCGCATTTCGCTGCGCGATTCAGAAAGAGGCCTTGGCATGAATTCATTTAATCGATATCGAAGCAAGGACTGCAATTCATAATCTTCAGGGCTGGGAAGCGTTACCTCAGTATAGGCAATAGATCCATGGCGAACGGCAATCGCTGCGGTTCCAATGGGCCGATCTTTTAAGCTCACCTTGTATCTCAAAATATCACCGGATCGATAAAGCTGCACCATCCCCGGGGATCCATAGTAACCAAAAGCCATGTCACCATGATAATCAGTGTGATTCCACTGTAGATATTGCAGCGGTTGACTGGACGATTCAGGAAAATAGGAATCAAAATTATGTAAGATTTTTTGCAAAGCATAACGGAAGGAATGTAAGGTTGCCGCCATCGTCATTCCGTGGTCTGCCGTAATTTGCTCCAAAGACTTGTTCGGCTCTCCGGCAGAAACACCAAAATGCTCATTGAGTATCAGCGTTTCAGCATTGGATAAAAGTTTCCATGCTTTGCCACGCTGCTTCTGTGCCTTTTGGGGGGCCCTGAATTGACGGATAAAATCCCGGCCATAAACTGGATTTTTAAATATTTTTTCCACCACCTCCTCCGCGTTTCGCATTTCAGAACGAGGAGGTGTCTTAGATACGGTTTGAGCCGATGACCATCGAATGCGTGTCGGCAAAGCAGCCGAGGAATCACGAAGAGGCCTCAAAATTCCGGTTCGAAAGCGCTGCGTCCGCGCTTTTTGATTTTTCTTTTGAAGTTCAACGATCTTTAAAACACGGACAAATTCATCACGCGTCATGATCTTAGAATCCACAGCCGCTAAGCGCATTTGATACATCATCCGATCGAAAATCTGCTCGGCTTCCTGAACGGTCATACCCCGCTCTTTCGCCCATAAAGGAATCAAGGCTTCGTTGGGATCCTCTTTCCATTTTTCAAAAAAGAAAGCCTCCTCCCCGCTGAGAGACCCTTTGAAACGCTGAATGAACCGCGCCATTGCCTGGACATCTAAGGAAGGAAACCAATCTAATATAGAATTATCCACAAGCACTTCTAAGCGGTCTTCCTCACCCTCCACAGCAGATGCCAAAATCGGCAAAGCCACTTCGCGCCGAAGATGCCGCGTGGTCTTGCCCAAGTGTTTTTTAATCTTTGCCTGAGCCGCAGGTTTGGCTTGTTCAAAGAAACGAATACCGTTTTGAGGTTTAAATTGGGGAAGAAATTCCTGATAGGCCAATTTGCCTTCAGAAGCTAGTTCTGCTTTGTCATCATCGCGGATGTTATAACGATCAATCACGACATCCAAAGCCCAAAGGTTCGAAGCCACAAGATGCGCACCCGCAGTTTCATCTTGAGTATTTGATAATAAATAAAGAGCGCCCAGCACTAAATCCCCCAACGGCTGGAGACGAGGCTTCTCGCCTTCCGCCACTTTTTCCTCCATCAGCTTGGGCTGTTTTTCAAGCCATTTGAGAAATGCGATCACGTTTTCGGTCTCGGGCCGTGATGCGAAATCCGGCTCATTTAATATTTGAATAACGCTGAGAACCACGACATAGAGCATTTGGTGGATCGCCAAAGTCACATAGGGCGTTTCAACAATCGGATTCTCCCAATGAAGACGCGCTGCAAGTTTCGAAGCGGTGTTTTTTGCGTAGGCGATGTTTTTCCACAAGGGCTCGTGTTTGGCCAAAACATCCTTAAACCGCCCTGAGGCATTTTGAATGGCGGTATCATTTTCCTGCTGAACTGTACTGGCCATTTCCAGAATACGGCCTTCGATCTGGTCCGGATCCTGAGTGGCCAATCTTAAAGCTGCACTCACAACAGCCTCTTCATCCAAAAGACCCGGCACTTCGACATATTGCTCGATTTCTTTTTGAAGTTCGGCAGCGCTCGCGACCGAATCATGGAGACGGCCGCGGAAGTAATCGAGAAGTTGTTCATAGCGTTTTTTTCCGTTAAGTAATCGATTCCATCGCTGTTCCTCCATCCGCAAAATCGACTCTCCCAAAGCCAGGAGATTCACTCGCGTGGCTTCAGACCGAGAAGCAACTTGAATTCCCTGGAGCTCCGCAGGCTTTTCCGAAGGAGGATTAAGCAGCAAAGGGGCGCGCCTGACTTTTACGCCGGATTCAGATCCTGCTTTTTCTGAAGGAAGGAAAGAATCGCCGTTTGATTCCGGATTTCGATAGTCAAAAGACATCGGCTGCCTTTCAAATACCTGATAGGGAAGGCTCAATTCCTCGGCGATTTTTTTAAAATCAGGTTCCTGCTTCAAATAGGCATAGGCTTCGTAAAGCGCTTCTTCGATTTTTTGAAGATAGCGCTCGGCTTCTTCCTGCAGATATCCGGATTCGCCTTTAACAGAAATGCTGATCCCGAGAAAATCTAGATACTGCTGTTTTAGGCGCGAAAGTTCTCCCTCGCTTGCGGCATGGTGGTAGTCCTCGATGACAGAATCTGGATATCCCAGGAAAGTTCCCATAATCACCGGTTCCGATACGGGGTTTCGAACCATCCAATCAAACAAGGAACTGAAAAGCGCAATGGAATATTCTGAAAATCTTTCGAGGTCATTATTTTCGTAGGCTTCGCCCAGCCAGTCCAAGTGAGATTTAGCTTCAGGATCCACTGAACCCGTTAATAACAGCAGATCTTTTTTGCCCAAAACCTCGGCGCCAAGAAGATAGGGAGAAAAAATACAGGTGTTCGTAAAAACTAATCCGATTCCTAAATCCTCAACGCGGTGCCACCTGGACAACTCTTCATAAAGCGGTGAAATCGAAGGATCTGAGGCATCAAAAACACTACCCTGAACATACGCAGGCCGAAGACCAAGAAATACAGCCAGCACTGCAGGGGTCATCAGAATTTTTCGGGATTCAAACGACAGACGGCCATAAATTTGTTTCACAAGCCGGATCCTGTCCAAAATAATGTCCGCTTCATCGGACTCAAAAAGCGAGGCCGTATCGATCGGTTCCGCAGGCCGCAAAATATTATAGGAAGACAGCGGCGGAACTTGTCCTTTCATTTCCAAAGCCGCCAAGAAAAGCGGCTCCAGATCAACCCCTGTCAATCGAATGCGGTATTTTCTTTCCCAATGTTTTCGAATGGCTTCAATATCCAAATCATCCGGAAAACCTTTAGGAAAATACCGTGCTAATTTTTCTGCAAAAACAATTCCTGCCTTTGGATTTCCAAAAGCAAGATTAATCGGTTCTAGATTAAATTCAGCCCGAACTTCAGAGCGCTTTTTATCGCGCTCAATTTTGTCCCTCGCAAGCCGCACCATCCCTAAGTGTTTTAATCCAGTCATGCCGGTTTGCATATGGAGCGCTGGCGGCTTCGGAGGCTCAGGTTTTTCATGCTGTTTTTTCCGGAGCGAGACTGCCGGAGTCTCCTGTCCCATAGCCGATAACGCCTCTTTTGCCCGTACCCCCATGGTAGCATCACGATAATGGACGGCGGCCTGCCATCTTTTCTCAGCTGTTTGAATTAATTTTTGGATATATTGAGTTTTAGCATTTCGCCTTTGAACCGGAAGACTTTCTCTCCAATGTTGATAATAAGGAATTAAAAGAGTTCGTTCGGTTTCCGTCAGAGGCGCATCCGCTTGAGTGGCCCCATGTGCAGAAAGCCAGGAAGCGTATGTGGTTCGAACATTTCCTGCCCCTAAAACATACGAAATGGCCGCAAGGCTGGGGGTTTTTATTCCAAGCGCAGCAAGATGATCGCGTGCCTTAGCTTCTAAAATTCGGGACGCGTTTGAATCAAGCTTCATAAAAACCTCTGGCACAACAATTCCTTTTTGAGCTAATGGAATGCCATATTGCAATGCTGTATTTTGAATGCTGTCAGTGCCAGCGACGTGAAGTTCTTTCGCAAAATCATTTAATGGAATCGGCATAATCTGATAAACGGGATTTCCCTGCCGAAGCCTTTGAAGCGCCTGATCGATCAGAACCTCAAATCTTTCTTTAGACTTAGGAAATTGGAGCCCCCAAACACCCAGCTCACGAAGATTGATTTTGTAAGCTCTCGCCCACCGCCGAAGTCGAAACGACGTGATTCCCATTTTTTTGGCAATTTGATTTTCCCGAGGATGCTGGGTTTCCTTCTGAACTTCCTCGAGGGCCGATAGAAACCGCCCCAGAGACATAGGGGTCTCAGAAGACGCTCCGGTCGCTTCAGGAAAAAGCTTCTGAAGTTCTGCATCCGCAGCATCTGCATCAGTGGACGGCTGAGGGATTTTAAATTCCACGGCATGTCCTGCCAGAGCCTGCTGAATTTGAAGTTTGAGCGCTTCGAGATTGTGATGATAAGCGTAATTTTTTAGAGCATTCCCAAGGGCCGTTCTTTGGAGGTCAGCGAACTTGGGAGCGAGGAACCATAAATCTGCTTTTTTATCGGCCGGGTTGATAGTTCCCCCCTTATCCGATTGATATATCAATCCTAACTCTTTCAAAAATCCCAGCTGTTTATTAAAGGTAGTCTGTGTCATTCCTTCCGTAAGGCTAAACATACTCGAGGCACGAACCGGATAATCCGTAAAATGGTTTTGCATGAATTCAAAAATCAGATAGGTATTTAAGTGTACCGTCGAAACATTCGAGACTCCGAATTCACTCAGCTTTTGAGAGAAATGAACAGGCTCTTTAGGAATGCTAAAAAGCGGCTGAGCATCATGAATCCGCTGAAATTGTTCTGCGAGAATTGCAACATTATCGCGCTCCGTGAATTCTCCGAGTAAAAATTCGACTTCATTAATGCGCTTTAAATCCTGTAAGTTTAATCTGTAGATTTTTGCATGATTTCGCAGCCCTTCAAGCTCGCGAATGAGTCTGCACTGAAGGAGTTGCTGTAAGGCTTTATGAAGTCCGCCCCTGCCGACATCACTGATCTTCGACATTAACTCATAAAGCGTAAAGTCTGCGGTTGAAAAATATGAGATGATCGTATCAAAAGCCCTCAGAGCTGCTCTCGATTTGCGAAGTTCAGAACGAGCACGAAGCTGATAGGTGCGAAAAGGAGAATCTGAATCCTGAAGATTCGGCCCCTGAAGACACTCAAAGCGTTCTGTGGCCAAAAGAAGCGGATGGATATTTTCAAAATTTTTATAGACGATGAACCGCGCACCGGGCTTCATGGATTTTGCGAGCGTGTCAGCCAGCTGCTGTTCATCCCATGTGCCGAAGCCGTAATAATAAAGAACATCCGCTTTTGAAATAAGCCGGGAGGCTGCCGTACCATAAAAATCAACGGCATGCATCTGAATCTGGTTTCGGATCCGGGGAGTCTGAAAAACCAAGGCATCCAAAATCTCAAATCCGTCCCGGACAAACCCCTGCATTCCTTCGATGCCAATTAAATGCAGGTTGGGGTTTAAAAGCGCCAGCGCAAAAAGAAGATCTCCTTGCCCGCTTCCCAAATCAAGAAATGTGATGGGTTCATGGGATGCGAGATTCAACTCCTTCACAAGCCCCGGTAAATCCTTGGGATCACTGGATGCATAATACCCAAATTCAGTTCTAGATTTCCTGAAAACAGCTCCGTTCCATCCGGGTACTTGTGCCATTTCGGTATAGATTTTGCCGTAAACTTCTTCGGCTTGCTCAGGTGAAATACGCCAGCGGGAGGCGGTCTGGGGAGGAACGGATTTTAAACCGGATTCGGAACGGGAAGTGTCCGCGGCATCATTTTTGGGTTGAGCTTTAAGCAACTGTTCGAGCATTTCATCGAGCGGCCTGGGACGCAAATCCAACCCAAGTTTAAATAAATCCTCCACCAAGCGGTTTCTTTCTTCCAAAATTAATTTTTCAGATGCGCTGGTAGGAATTCGGTCGATTACGGATTCAGTACCCACCTCTTCATGATGGGAGAAAACAAAGGCTGCATAAGTCACCAGTCTGTCTAAAATTTCTTTGCTGTATTGAGAACTTCTGACATAAATTCTGATTTGAGCCCCTGGCTGTAACTCGGTAGCGTTCATCAAAAGTCCCAGGGGCGATACGATAAACTCCTCTTCACCCATCCGGCCTTTTTTGATCAGTCGGTACCTCCATTCAAACTCATCTGGATCTGAAAGGTTCGCTAAATATTTTCCATAAATTTGTGTAGAAGCACGTTCGTGCATATGAAATTTCAGCGTGGCCGTGCTTTGGACCTCTAAAGGTTGGCTTCTTATTTCAGAACGGTTCAGCGATTCCTGAATCGCTTGAAGGCCGGCGGAATCCAGGGCTTGAGAGGCGGTAACAGAGGGAGCTATTGCACCCTCTTTGACAAGTCTTTGAAGAAAATAGTTTTTGCCGTAACCAAGACCGATGACGTTTTTTGCGTCCGTCTTTTGGATCAAGGCCGGAAGCGCCTTCTCCAGATGAAGACTGTGCGTGATCGAACCGATTTCTTCTTCTATAATTTTCTCCGGACTGTCCAGAAGTTCTCCGGGCCGGAGGACGGAATAAAGCGGAATCTCCGGACGCTTCATGCGAGATTTTAAGGAAGTTAAAAATTCGCGGTATCCTTTAAAGAGATCTTGGGTCTTTTCATTTACAAGGGAAGGATCATGACTTGTGATGTCATGCAGCACCAGCAGGAATTTGCCTCCCCGGGACTCCACAACCTGTTGGAGACTTTCGCCTTTCCCCTTCGGAAAAGAAACGGCAAATCGTTTGTCGGAATATTGAACCGACAGGGCTGCATGATGCTCTTCCAAAAACTTCTCGGCCTCGCCAAAGGAAATGTTGGAAACCACGGCCATTTGGCGCTCTCCGGAAAGACGTGCAACAGCTTCCAGAAACTGCGTGCCGCGATACACAAGCTCGGCCGCATCTTCCGGACTTAAGGCTCCGCTGGCATAGTAAGCCGCGGCCACTCCCCGGCTGGCCCCTAGAACCGCAGCTGGATGAGAGCCTTTCATCAATTCTTTGAGCGCTTCCCAAAGCGCCATTTGATGCGCGGTAATCGCCAGATGACGTTTTAAAACCGGTTCTTCAGCAAGTGGATTCAAATTGAGGTTGTCACCCCGGCCACCGAGCCGGGGTCCAAAATCTGGATGCCGGATCGCCCCCGGATTCAATCCGGGGTTGTCCGGCATGACAAAAAGAGAATCATTCGATGGCGTGAATTGAGGCGTTATATCAAATTGCGGATCATTCAAAAGTCTCTGCATGCGCTGATTCATGCGTGCGTACATTGCTTGCACTTTTTCAGAAAATTCGTAAAGTTCCCGCGCCTCCCTGCCCGGCAAATGAAAACCCGACGGCGGGAAAAACACCGCACTCTCATTCCATTGTGTTGCCGAAGCAGCATCCAGATTTCCTTTTGTTGGAGTCGAAACCTCCAATTCATTCGGAGAGGATGCGCCCCTCACTTCAGATCGATTGCCCGCCGTGGAAGCTTTCCGCTGAGCGTGATCGAAAGCAAAATTTGGATTTATCTTTCGGATTTCTGAACGTTTCTGTGCTTTTTGCAGTTCATCAATCAGATAGGCGTTTTTCCCGACCCAGGGCTTTAGGCTGGCGTGCTGAGGATTTTTAATAAATCCGGTAATTACTTCCTTAAATCCTAGAAGTCGTGATCTTTTCTGTTCGTAGCGGTAAAGGAGATTTCGGATCGTCGACTGAACATGCTCCGGCAGATGAGGAAGACGCTCTCTAAGTTCCGCAATGTTTTCTTCTGCTTCTTGAATAGCTAATTCCGTATTTTCGATATCCAGCAGGACGTACGGCCGGTCATCATCCGGAACTGTTAAAAGATGCCGCCGCTCAAAACTTTCCACTAATTCCGAATTCCCTTTGACAAGTCCCGCCAAACGAGTCGTCGTCAAGGCTAAAGGATCCGAAAGACCCATCTCTGTCTCTTCCCCCATTCGCACTTCAGAACGCTGGGATGAACGCGTGCGGTGTTGTGCCCGAGAAAAATCTACTGGTCCAAAACCATCTTGGGCGTAGGCTTCTAAATATTTTTTGACTTCAGCGGGATCTTTTTTTCTAGTTTTATATTCAATCACCTGTTCGAGTTCCCGCAAAGTAAACGGCAAAGCAACAAATCGTTTTTGATAAGGTTTCCCGCTGGTCAATATAGGTGAAAAAATAAGCTCTAAAGGTTTCGAGCCGTCATAACGAACTGGTTCCACCTCATGAATTTCTGTGAAATTTTTAGGGTATATTTTTATCGTATAAAATTTTGTGGGTTTGCTGCTCCGGGAATATCGAATCAGGAAACGGGCATGCATTCGAAGGCGCTGAAGCATTTGCTCCTTGCGGGTTTTACCCTTACGCAAATCATCACCGATCTCGCCCATTGTTTCTAAAGCAGCAAGCGGATTGTTAATATCATAAATACTCATACTGCTCATCAATCCATAACGGAGCAATAAATCAGACAAACGCTTAATGCTGTCCATGGACTGCGCAAAAGCAGCTTTGTCGTTTTCGCGGATGGCTTTCGAAGTCTCTTGGAGTAACTCATGAAGTTTCTCACCGTAAAGCCCGGCCCGCTTTTTCAGCCATTTCTTCTGTGCTTTCGACAGCGGGCGCGTATGAGCCCGGATTTCTGAACGAAGGTTTGATTGAGCCAGAACCGAGATGGCTTCATGGACCTCATTTTTAAATTGTCCCGGGTCATATTTTCTGAACCGTCTTGCGTCGCCGGAAGACAATGTTTTGCCTGACATTAATTGCTGAATGACGCCTTGAACAAATCCGTTTAATCCACCCCATTCCCCTTTTTGCCTTGCAAGCTCATAGATGCGCCGGGCCTCGGTCTGAAGAGCCGTCTCGACTTTTTTAGCCGGTTCAGAAGGAGGTGCAAGATCTCGAGGAGGAATTGAGAGGGAAGAAACTTGTCTGGTTTTCGCTTGATAGACCTGGTGCCCTACTTCTTTAATGGTTTCATGAAATTCAGGCTTCATTTCAGGCGGCAAGGCCTCTTTAGCTGCAAGATATTGAGCTTCCGCCGTCTCAACATCTCCTGCTTGAAGTGATTTGAGCGCTTGATCAAAGAGCGTTTGGACTTTTTGTCTCTGCGCCGCTTGCTCCAGCCGCAGCTTTTCAGCGGCCGCTGCTTTTTCTTGCACTTCTTTCAAATCTGCCGCATTTTTTAGAATACCTTCTAAACGGGTACGCTGCTTACTTACGCGGTCCATAAGGTCAGGCTCTGAAGCCGCTGCCCAGTTTTTTTCTATTTCTTCTTTGTTCGATGAAAGCGTCTCGGATTCAGGTACAAGATTTTTCTCCAGCGCCTTTTCTAACTGTCTCATCAAAGTGTCCGCATGATCTAACAAAAGTGTCTGCGTTTTAATTTTTCCGGACCGAGCATTTCGATCAGCTTTTTCCGCAAGAATAGCAGCTTCACGATCTTGAATGGTTTTCTTCAACCGAGCCAGATGAAGAATGGTTTCATCCATCCCTGGAAGAAGAGGCTGCAGTTCGAGGGCTTTGAGTTTTTCTTTAGCACGACTCAGATCTCCTTTAGCCGGATCCAGGAAACGCTCAACTCCGCCCAGTAAACCCTTCCATATCTGAGTACGATGCTCCAAATCAGCCTGAAACGTTATGACGCCTTTGATACACCCGCTAAGACGGCCCTGTTCTTCCGGTGAAAGCGCCAAGAATATTTCCCTATAGGCGATTCCTGCTGCGAATAATTTTTTCTTTTTAGATTCAGCCTCCGGCATATCCCGCCAGGTCCTTAGCAGGAGAATAAAATTCTTAAATTTTTCCACTTTGTCCAGCTGAAGCACTCTGAGTTTTTCATTGGCTTGATCCGATTGGGGAACAAATTCCTGTGCTATTTGAGCGGCAACTTCTTCAAATTGGCTGGCCGTTTTCCAAGGCCGGACGAAAACTTTAAAATCTGTGCTTTGAAACTTTTCCTGGGTAAGCTGTTCTTTCACCGCTTCGGCTTGGGTTTCCAACGCCATTAATAGATCAGTGGGATTTTGTAAAACAATCTCCCACAAAGAAGCCAGCGCACCATCATGACCTGGTTCTGCCGCCACCTCCGGTCTTTGATCCGTTACCTCAACCCTGTCAAGAAGATTGGCCCATTCGCCGGAAGGATCAAATCTTTCCTGAATCAATTTGATAAATGTCTGGCGTACTGCAGCTAAAGCGCCGGGTTCCTTGATCATGTTGGGATTATCAAAGCCGGCTTGTTTAAAAAACGCCGCATTTAAAACGCTCAGGTAACCGAGTTTGTTTTTTTCATCGGAAATATCGCGGAGATTTTTACGAATGGGTTCCGATGCCGGAAGCAGGGTCTCTAAAATTTTGATGAAAGGCTCGACTTGAGATATCCCGCTTGAAAAACGCCCCATATCTGCGGCACTTACTAACGCCTGACTTGTACCCTCTTTTTTTGTCAGAAAAAGCCGGAGAACGGGTGCAAATAAATCAAGAATGGGAGATGCCCGATCAATAAGCTTTTGACGTTCAGCCGGAATTTTATTTTTCCCGCCCGGCCAATCTTGAACGAGCCAATCCTCAAGAGAAAGTGTTTGCGGCTCCGGCGCTGGCTTGGCTGGCGGCAAAGCAGCCTGTCTTACCGAAGTATCGCGGCGGCGCGCATCTAATAATCGGGTGAAGATATGTCCTATTTCCCGGAACTCCGGGGGCATGGTTTTTATCACCGTTTCCACTTCTGCAACAGAACCTGTTTCAAGCATTTTTCTAAAATCTATTAATTTTTGAAAATGGGCCATACGCGTTTCCCAAGGCTCTCCATTTGACCGAAGTTCACTGCGCAGCGAAGGCGTTAGGGCCCAATTATGAATTTTCTCAACGCTGGCAAGAAAAGCCTCCGGAGAACTGAGGTCAAAGGATGGAGGAGTATTTTCTTTCTGGACAATGGAAAGCTCTTGGATACGGCGAACGGATGTTCGATAACTTTCAAACACTTGTTCGAGCTCAGTTGATACCTTTTTGGAATAATCCGCCACAGCAAGCTGCTTCATTTGAGTCTCTAATCCGACACTCTGTAGTTTGAGGCTTTCGGATTCGCGTACCGCAGCATCCCATTGATGATAAAAATCAGGAAGTCCGCCCTGCCCCGGGGCCGTTTGCTGCATAAAAAAATTCAGGCGGTCACGAAGATAAAAAGCGTTCGCCTCTTTCAACATGTCATGAGAGTCCAATCCCATCCATACGATAAACGCTAGATTCAAAGCGATGTAGAAATCACGAGCCGCTGGATCATGAGATCCTTCCGGAGAAATCTTAAGATAACGTGAAAGAAGCGGCCCTGCATGATCGATCAAAGGCTGAATCATCTTAAATTTTGTTTCCCATGGGAAAATATTATTCTTGTGAAGTTCCCACGCAGAGCCTCCCTTAGCGGTTTCCTTTCGAGGGACTAAAAACAAAGCCAGAACGGGAAAAAAGAAATCGCTTAGCGTATCAAACCGGACAAAAAATTCTGCCCGGTTATCAAATCCCGGATAATTTTGAGCGGCATTCAACCCGGCCTTAGTTTTCAAAAATTCAGCGGATGTCCAGGGACTTAACTGCCGGCGGATCTCCCGTGCAGACTGATCAAAATTGCTTAATAGCGTTTTATCGGCTCCAACCGGAATGGCGGAAGGCGCTTGAATACCATAAGTGCGCAGTTCATGGTCCTGCTCTAATTTGAGCTGTGCCTGGGTCGCCTGAAATTCGGCGTCGGTGCGGGTGATGAGCCGGGAATAGAGTTTTCTGGCCTCAAAAGAGCGCGCATGCTGGCGGGTCTTGGGCAAAAGACGGCGGGAAAGCGCCAACTCTACGAGTAATTTTCTAAGAATGCTCACTTTTTCCTCGGGGCTCATGCCTGCATGAAATGCATAGGCCTGGACCACGGCTTCATCATATTCCAATGCAGGAATATCTTCAGACTGCGGAACAGGATCAAGAGGTGATTTCAAAATAACGACTTCAACTTTTTTCATGGATTTCGGCTTGCTGGCATTTCCATGAAATTCTGCAGCGGGGTCAATCCAAGGTTCTTTCAACGTCAATTCTAACCGCGGAGGAAGATTCAATCCGCCTTTGGAAGATCCGGCGGGTTCTGCGGGTAAGAAACGGACATCCAAAACTTTTTTAAGGAGAGCCGCCAGCTCATATTCAGAGCGCAGGTAGGGTCTTAAACCCAGACTTA
Source organism: uncultured bacterium (assembly GCA_964460795.1). GTDB lineage: Bacteria > Omnitrophota > Omnitrophia > Omnitrophales > Aquincolibacteriaceae > CAZOOM01. Next base: position 18,186 of record CAYWRU010000002.1, read on the forward strand.
AATTTGCCCATACCGAAAGAAAATTATCGGCTTCCACGCCGGGCCGCCATTGATGAGGAGCTTCCGATGCTTGTACGGATTCAGCCTGGGTGTTCAGAACACGCAAAGACGTTACCGTATTTTTGCGAAAGGCATCTAGATCAAGCCGCTCGTCCATGAGAGAAGCGTCGGCCATGACTTTAGGCACTTCCGGATCAAGATCCGTATCCAGCCCCACTAAAAGACGGTTTATTTTGTGGCCTTCACGAAGTAAATTCCATAGTGGGTTATTACGATCCGATAAAAGACGATCATAATGAGCGGCTGATCCGAGAACCGCGCGCAGTAAAGCATTGATTTTATCCATCCCTCCGAAAACCTTGAAATGAAGCCGGCAAGCCCGTAGTTCATTCGTTTCAGGATATTTTTTTGCCTTTTCATCATTAAGATAGTCCAATGCCTGCTGAAAAAAATTCCGGTGCAGCTGCGTCCAAAACTCCCGAGAATGTTCATGCATGCGGGGTTCTGGATGGGCCGCAGGATCAAAGGCAATAATTTTCCGGAGCATGGCCCGATAATAAAGTCCCTTGTCAATCAGTTGGAACTGATCAAATAGTTCAGGAGCGAGCGCCTCTGCGTTGAGAGTGCTCCAGACTCCGTCAGCATCCAGACTTTTATACGTGCGTTTTTCAGAAAGTTCAGAGTCTGTTTGAGCCACATAGACTTTTCCATCCGAGTGAATAAAAAATCCGCTCACATGGTCAAGCGAATAAATCTGACCCTTTGAACGCACGTGTATCTCTAAAGCGCTCGAATGCGCTTTTATAGAAAACTGAAAAGCTGCTTGGTGAGGATAAGTTTTTTGAATCTCATGGATCCGCCGGCGGATGGCCTCTGCGTCCATTTCAAAAATCATGTCCCTTAATTCCGAGCGGTTTGAGATTTTTGAAATATTCACGCCCGAAGAAGGTAAAGCATTCTTTCCAGATTCGCCGGGATTGGGTACAAAGGGCATAGGTCTGTCCCCCCGATCCAGATCCGCGCCTGGCACATTTTCTGTGTTTTCTGTGATGGATGGGCTCGTTCGCATTTCTGCCCGTTTCACAGGACGAGAAAAATCTAAATGCAGGAGGTGGGCCATGGATTCGAGACCGCCTTCGGCGATCAATCGGCCTTCCTCGTAGATCTGCCACCGGTCTTCCAAGGACCGTTTTCTTTTAACGATCCAATTTAGCGCTCCGTAATGAGGCTGAATTTTGCAAAAGGATTCGATCAGTATTTTTCCGTGAAATTCTTTTTCCAGCTGGGCCTTCATAGCCTGAAGAAGTGAGGGAGTGTCGGCAAAGACTCCAATCCGCAGCGGGTCAAGAGAGGATTCAAAACGTAATTTTTCGTGCAGTTTCAGCCAGGCCTGAAGTCCTGTGGCATTCCAGGCCAAGGCCAGCGGAATTTGATATTCGCTGTCAGGTTCAAATTCATTCGTGGAAAATCCTGCCGCATGTTTAGTCAAAGACCATCCGTTTCCTTCCCGGGAAGCCTTGTCATCCGTTCCCACGACCTCATCCTGCGAGATTCCGAAACGCTCGGCCATAAAACGGAGGGCCAGCGCCTTATCAACTCCCTTGACCATGATGTCGATGGAAACCGAAGTGGCCAGAGGTTCAAAAAGATGAAATTTCTGATGAGCATGACTTTGGAGAAATTCCCGGACCTCTGCAGTCATTTGATTAATCTGACGATTCACTTCGTTTTGAGTCGTCCATTCAGGCTTGATATCCACCCAGGCCGCAAAACCGTATCGTTTGTCTTCCTTAAACACAAAAGGATGTTTAAACCCCCGCGATTCGAGATGCTTCAAAATATCCTGCAAAATCGCTTCCCGTTCTTCGGGGGTAAAAATGAAATCTTTGGCAACCACACCGTACTTTTTGACCAAATCCACTTCTTTCCGGACCAAGCGGCCGTCTTCTAATTCGTCCCATGCGGCATAACTTCCGTTTTCGGGAAACAAAATAAAGTTGGATAACTCGGCGCCCGAAAGCCCCTCTCGAATGCGGTGCGCCACTTCTGCCACATCATGGACTCCGCGCGCACGCGCATCCGTATCGGTAACATGTTCAGCTCTTCCGCTGACAAGACCGTAAGGAATTCCTTCACCAAGAAGATTTTGAATTTTCAAAAGCGCAGACTCATCCGCTTCCTTGCTGCCGTCCGGCGTCAGATTGCCGTCAAAATCCGCCAGTCCCGAAAAATAAGTTTTTTTCAGCGCCGCTTCCAGCCGCCGTATGGCTTCCTCACGTGTGATACCTCTGATTTCAGAACGGCGATCGGTAGTCGAAGGCTGATAGGTGTACTGCCATTTTTGCCAGTCTTTTGGATTCTGTGCATCCACCGTTTTATGAATCCCTGGAAAAAGCGAGGGGTGATCAATCATAAAATCCAAAACATGATGCGCTACATAGTATGGATCTTGCAAACGCTGAACCGACGCTCTCTCCTGATCCAGGGTGATAAGCTTATGATTAAGAGTTCCCCGATCAGCTTTTGATTCCACGGTGAGATTCTTTTTATGCATCTCTCGAAGCCAAATCTCCATTTTCTCCAGATACTGAAGCGCTTTATCGTGGTCTTCTTGATAAAACTGCGTCACCCCGGAAGCATCCCAAGAAAAATCAGGCGCCAGATGATGGCTGATGACCATATCGATGTACAAAATCTTGTTCATCAGAGCTTCATAATCACCCAACGCGCCATGAGTTTTCCATGCCTTATGAATGGCTTCCATGATTTTTAAAACTCTGTCATTTTGAGAAATGCTTCTTAAGCTTTCTTCACGCCGTTCATTTTCTTGCTCTCTCCAGTTCCAGTAGGATTTGATCCTGAAGAATTTAATCAAATGCCACAGCCGCGGAACCAAATATAAAAGTCCTCCCACGATCCCCGGGGTCACAAGCGCTAAGAAGATGGGGAGCAGATTCCCGCGCATTTCCGAACGACCAGCCTTGCCTCCCGCACCGGTGCCTGGCACGCTCTTTGCGCTCTGTGTTGAGGATGGACTCCTGACACGTCCGCGAGTAAAAGGCGCAAAAGAAGCCGCATACACAAAGAGCAGAGAAAAAATACCCGTCACCGCATACGTTACAACATCCCATGGATCCCAGGTGCCGGCTTCCGTTTTATAAAACTGTCCCTGTTCCTGACCCATCCCATCGATCATGAAATAAATGACTCGAAGTACAATCATAATTCGGAGGGTTGTGGCCCAAGTTTTTAAGGTATTCGCGCTGAGCCGGAACAAGGAAAGAATGATTAAAAAGGCATAGGTCCAAAGATAAGTAATCCCGGTCACTCCCGGCACGTAAAGAGCATCGTTCAAGTAATGACTTGCAAAAGTCCTGAGAGGTTTCCAGTCTATAGATGAAGCGCCACCGAGATAACTCACGGACTCGCGATAATACGCAAAAATGCCCAACATCAGAAAAAAGGAAAGGCTGGCATAAGCAAATACTTTCGAGTCTCTTAAGCGTTCAATTCCTCTTGAAATGGCACGAGACTGTTTTTTAGGTGCGGACGGAGCAGGGCGTTCGTTCACCTGAAATTCCCGAAACGCCAAAACAATCGCCCAAACACCCAAGGACACACCTGCAGCTGACGGAATGAATTTTTTTAGAAACTCGGTTCTGCGGATTGAAGCATAAACTCGATTCTCGGAAAGCTGCTTTGACTTCAAATGCTCGCGATGCGCCAGCCATACCGAAATGTACCTGATGAAATGTTGTTCAAGAGCCGTTTCAAATTCCTGGCGGGTTTTATGGTCCCTTTTAAGAAAGAATGTTTCTCCTCTATAATCATTCACACGCAAAAGAAGTCGCCACTGGGCAGGTCCGAATCCTCGTTTGACGCTTTTCATGGTGAATTCATGGATTTGAAAATGGATTCCCCGTTTCTTAAGCTCCGCCTCACTGCGCTCATCCGGAGAAGCTGCAAAATACTTTTCGACTGCCGACCGCGCAATGGCAGCAAAATCAATATCGCTATATTCAAAAACTGAATGAGAGGCTGTTTCAACGGAAATCTCGACATCGTGAATTTTAAATTTTTGAGGCGCATTGAGATGCGGACCGTCCCGAGAGCCATAAAACATGACGGATGCCATAATGCCTGTGAATCGCCCGATCCACATCATCAACTCATCAAAAGTCGCAGCCCCGTCTTTTTTATCCACGGCTCCGGTACCCCTTCCAAAAGTACGGGGTTCGGTCGTCCGCACCTCGGAGCGAGGAAGTTGAACGGCGCCCGGATGGTTTGAAGGCAATAAGTGATGGGGAAAATCAGTGACTTCATGGAGGACATAACTCTTACCATCCAAAATCATAGTGTCGAGGAGTTTCAGCGTAAGGCGGTAAGGGATGGGAACATCCTGGATCGATTCGGCCCGCGATGGATAGACCATCCTGGAGTGCCGATGCTTCGAAAGAAAATAAATTTTCTCAGCGGATGCGAACAAGATTTCATTTCCCCTACTGAAACCGTAGTCAACGCCGGTCACTTTTTGAATGCCGGCCTGTTCTTCGAGACGTGAGAGAAGACGTCGAATCTGATAAACTTTGAGTGCCGTCAAGTAATCCGCTAGGCCCGCAAATATCCCCAAGAAGCTGGTTCCGGCTAACAGCAAACAGGACCCATCCATGACAGTTAAAAAGGGAAAGCTGGATAAATTCCAGAAAGCAGAAAAAGTAGTGACGAAAATAGACAAGGTAACGAATGGACCGCCCAAGGCAATCAAAACTCTCTGCCTCGCCGTAAGGCCAAATGGTGTGGTGAAGAATTTAGTGTAACCAGCGGAGACAGAGATGGAAACTCCACGAATGCTGTCCAGGTCTTTCAGCTGGTAATATTTTGCAACCATCCAATGCCCCATTTCATGGGACCACACTATGGTGAGATAGCTCAAGGGAAAAAGAAAGAGTGGGATTGCAAACCCACCCAATAGATCACGGATCAATCCATTCATGATAAAACCAGCGGTGCTGATAAGAACCAGTATGGCCCAATGTTCGAATCGCCGCCCCAAAAGATGTCTATCCAGAACCTTGTGAAATCGCTTCATCCACGAAATTTGTGAACCGCTCAAATGGACGGCGCGAAGTTGTTTTTCAAAAGCGTCTTTAATACTTTCTTTTCCTTCTCGTACTTCAGAGCGCTCATGCCTGCTTGTCCGCCGTAGCTTTAGCGAAGGAGGATCCCCCGCGCCGGTGCCTGGCACGTTCTCTCCGAATGTCCCTCTCGCAGTGAAGTTGCCTCTTACTGTGGTGATAGTATCCGTTGCGATCTTGAGCGTTGTCATATATCCTGCTTCCATGAAAACCATTGCGGAGGAAACCCATGGTTGAAGCCACCATTGCCATCGCTGGAATCGGAATTTTGGTTGCGGTTGTATTTTTTTGGGAACAATACCAGCAAAAACGCCCTCCCCAGAATCCTCGCCGGCCTTCGTAACACCGGAATCATCTAACCGAGCCCCACGGGCAGTCATTCCCGGCAAACCGGTGGTGGGTTCGGTTTTTTGGTTTTGAAAGACATAAAAGCCTTCATTGCTGAAGGTTTTGACAAAACCATGTTTTGCGAGTGTTTTTAAAAGAAGTTGATTGTGCTCATCGGCAGGCTTTCCCTCCCCGTTTCCGTCCGCACCGATAACAAAATGTCCGCCGTTTTTTAAGACCCTCCGGACTTCTTGGATCGCCTTGTCATAAAATTCCTCGATGCTTTGTCCCGGATCTTTTACGATCAAACCGTGATAATGGGATACAAAAAGAAAAATGCTGATCACGGTATCAAAGGAGTTGTCCTGAAAGGGCATGGCTTGGGCTGTGCCGTGAAAATAACCGCGCTTCGGATCATCCGAAAGATCTGGAGACAGACCCATCATATTTTTTCCTTGTTTACGAAAATAGGTCACAAGATTCTCATTCAGAACCTCGTCGCTAAAGTCATCATTTTCCACATCAAGATTTAATAAAGAGCCCTTAAGCAGCGGTTCGACATGGTACCCGTCCGATTCCGCTAGTGCGGCATAAGTCCTCCAATAATTCACATGCCCGGAATAGGTGGGAGCAAAAATCTCATCACGGCTTCGAACTTCCGCCCGATTCGAGTGAACCCGTGCGCCTGTTTCGATTGAGCCAGTGGATTTTTTTAGGGCATGGGCGTACTGGCCGACTGGCACACGCGCTGACTGGCTCACTGGCTCACCGGCTAACTGTTTTTCCATTTCACGAATTTGAAGAATGGGGTCCGCGGATTTGACTTGAAGCGCGGCGGATTCAAGAGCGCGGAGCTCGGCACGTGCTCCGGCAAACGGCATGGACTGCCAGCGCGCGAGACTGCTGAGCGGACGAGCCGTTTGATCCGAAAGTTCATAGTCCATAGTCCATGGTCCATAAATTTTTTTTGAGTTTAATTTGGAATTTGGAATTTGAAATTTGAGATTTGTTTCGGATTTCGAGTTTCGAATTTCAAGTTTTTCAAATGCATACGACCGTCCTATCATCAATTTTTGGTAACGCCGCTGATGCCGTTCGCTGGTGCGCGTAATCATGGGAAGAATAGATTGGCAGGTAATCCCCTGTTCACGCAGCGCATCCAACACCGCGGGTTTATGAAATCCGCCGAAGACCAGGACGGCTAATTTCTGATCCGGATCGGATTTAAAATCGCGAATCGCTTTTTCCATGATCCGGTCGCGCGCATGGGCCGTTAAATAAAAACGAATCGCTTTTTTGATTTTGTGCTCCCAGCCTTTTGAAAGCAGAATGGGCCGGCCGGTTTCATGCGCCAGAAAATCCGCAAGACCATCGGTTTTAAATTCATTTAGAGTTTTCATGGCACGCTTGAACTCTTCGGGGCTGGCTGTAATTTTTTCGACTTTGCTGAGAAGCGAAAGGGCTTCCAAGGTTTGGAATATTTTCTGCTCGCGGACTCCGGCCAAACACTTCTTCACCCCCTCTTTCTCTAAATCGGCTATTTCTTGCTTCAATTCGGTGAGATTGAGGGCCTTTAAAGCCTCGACTTGCTTTTGATCGCTCGACTTTTCTGAGAAAAGAAGCAGCTTGATTTTGGGAAAAGATCCCGGCGGAAGCGCTCCAAGCTCCAGGGTCGAAAGCGTTTGTTTCAGATAGTCTAAAAGGCCGAGTTTTTCAGATTCATAACGCTCCCGCAGTTTCATCCAGGATTTGAAAGCCGGGGGAAAATGCTGCATCCCTAAATTTTGAAATTCCCGGGTGAGCTCGGAAAGATCCTCTTCAATCGACTCACGGACTCGAGCAGCTTGGCCATACCAAGCGATGTTATCGCGGTAATATTTCAGACTGTCCGCGCCAATCAATCGAAAATCGAGTCCATGGTCCCCGCCTGCCGCTTCGCTCCGGCGGGCAGGCATGGTCGATGGTCCATAGTTGGATTTTTCACTTTGGTTTTTTGGACTAAGGTCTGTGGACTGTGGTCTATGGACTTGCGGCGTCCGCCGCAGGATATGCGCATACTCAGCTCCCCCGATCCGGAGATGATCCATCAGGAAATAGGCAATGCGCTGACGGATTTCGGGACTTTGGATGTCCTGAAAATATTTGTCCGTGGGAACTTCGCCTTCGTAGCCTTCTTCGAAAACGGTCTTAACTCCCCGGTGCTCCACAAGGTATTGGACAAGTTTGGCGATGTTTTCCTGCGCCTCTAGGGAGTCGTGAGCATCCTGGATGTAGAGGATGGTCTTGGCAGCGGGTGCAGGGAAAAATCCATCCACACGGCCGATGGATTCAGGAATAGAAATGACGGACGAAGCCGATCCAGTCAATGCGCTTTGGAGTCCGAGAGAGCTGGCGTAACCTCCGGTGTCACTCCAAAGAAATGAAGCAATGACGATCAGCGCGCATAGACGTCGCTTCCATAGATAGATGGAAAAAAAAGAGTTCACGGAGTCCTAATTGAAATGGATTTGAGCCCTCGTTTGTAGAGATAAGTTAACTCCGTCGAGGGCTCAGTTGCTAAAATTTACTCGAGGTTTGGCAGGAAAGCAAAAAAGGTCTTGGGGTGCTTTAGAACATGATCATTATTGACAACTATTGCTCTATTAAACTACCAGCCAAAATCTCGGGGGGCCTGGCTGTTTCAGAAACAGGCCTGGGAGAGCATCTTGCGGAATAGTTCGCGGGGAAATCCAACGACATTGGAATAAGAACCATGGATTTTTTTGACAATTTTGGGGCGGCACTGAATCGCGTAAGATCCGGCTTTGTCATGCACATGAATTCGGATAAGGTAATCTTCAATTTGCTTTTTGCTTAATTTCTTAATCCAGACCCGAGTCACAGCAAAAGCCGAATAGCACACCTGAAGTTTCTGGTCTCGCAACGCGAGCGCGCTGATCACTTCATGAGACTTTCCGGATAAACGGGCCAGCATGGACTTCGCCTCTTTATCCGATCGTGGCTTGCCAAAAACTTTTTTTCCTAAACACACGATCGTATCCGCTCCCAAAATCCACCGCGCTTTTTTAGGAATGACTGCCAGGGCCGCTTTTCCTTCTGCGTGCTGCAAAGCAATTTCGAAAGGTTCGACGCCGGATATTTTCTTTTCGTGATAAACAGATTTCGCGACCTTAAAGGAAATTTTCATTTGCCGCAAAATATCGCGGCGCCGAGGAGATTGGGATGCGAGATAGAGCATCAGTCGAAGAAACGGAAGTAGAGGATGGAAAAAATGGCTTTGACGCCGTCGATCCAAGTGATCTTTTTGCCTTCTTCATAACTGCGGCCGCTGTAACTGATCGGAACTTCATAAATTCGAAAATGATTTTTAGCTACCTTCATCGTAAATTCCGGCTCAAATCCAAAACGATTCGAACGGATCTGCACCTTGCCGAGAACCTCCCTGCGGAACATTTTGTAGCAAGTCTCCATATCCGTGAGATTAATGTTCCCCAAAATATCGGTGAGTAAAGTCAGGAATTGATTGGCTGCATAATGCCAAAAATAAAGTACACGGTGAGGCCCGCCTAAAAATCGTGAGCCAAAGACTATATCCGCACGGCCGTCTAAAATAGGTTCTAGAAGTTTTGGATATTCCTTGGGGTCATATTCCAAATCTGCATCTTGGACCACGATCACCTCTCCCGTTGCAGATTGAAATCCTGTGCGAAGCGCCGCACCTTTCCCCTGATTTTCCGCATGATACAAAACACGGAAACCCGGCTGATTTTCAAATTTTTTGAGCAGCTCGCGGGTTCCATCTGTTGAAAAATCATCCACCAAAATTATTTCTTTATCGATAGAGACAGACTGCACGCGCCGGATCAAAGACTCGAGCGTTTTCACTTCGTTATAAACAGGAACAACCACTGATAATTTCATGACGAACTCCTATTGGTCGTCATCCTGATCCCGCTAAAGGCGGGAGAAGGATCTCGGCCCCTTTGACTCGTGGTTCGACCTTCGCTCACCACCCTGAGCGGCGTCGAATGGGCTCAGGGTGAGCCCTTCGTTTGAAGAAATAAAGTATTGCGAGTGCTCATTTTAACCGATAGAGGGTGTAGGAGCCATCTCGAAATAATAATTGGCCATGATTCTTCATAAAACTCCAAAACACAGGCTGCTCGGCAGGCCAGAGACCCCAATCCGGGGATTTTATATACCCTTCATCCATTAAAAGAAGCGTGATGTTTCTGTCCTGAAAAAACCGCTGTACGGCCGCTTCGGAAATATTTTGTTTTAAAGCGTGATCCAGGTTCCAACGCTCAAAAATAAAATCAGATTCGAAAGGATGGTCAAGGTAATATCCGTAATTTTTCATATTGAGGAGATACAAATGGTCTTGCGGCCCTAGAGTCTGATTGGCTGCCCAATACATTTTTGCCGGAAGAATCCTCTCGGCTATGTAATTCATGCGGGATTCCCGGCCCGTCCAAAAAGGAATCGGTTTAAGCTTGAGCACCTGATAAATTCCCAGTCCCGCCATGACACAAAGATAAAGGGTTAAAAGAATATTGATCCCTCTTGAACGAAAAGAGGAAAAACCCACAGCCAAAAGACAGCAAAGCGCAGGAAGAACCGGCAGGAGAAATCGAACTTGCTTGGTGGTGAAAGCCCAGTAATATAAAAAAAGAAGTGAAAAAATTCCAAGAGTCTTTGCATGATCATCCGCTTTGAAACGACGGAACCCAAAAGGAAGGAGAAGGAAAATGGGGCCGATGATGCCGTCATACCAAGGGATGGAATTCAGGCGCGCCAAGACAAAAACTAAAAATGGCGCAACCAAAGAATGCAGAAGGGATTCATGTCCGAGCGGTGTTCCAAACTGGGCAAGCCACGCTAAGAATAATTGTGCCCGTTCCGGATCCCAATTAAAACCCGGATGAAGTGAAAATCCGGGAAGTGAAAAAGGATAAAGCGGCCATCCTGTCTCCTGCCAATTTCTCCACAAATAGGGTGCCGCAGGAAGCATCAGCAGTCCTAAAGCAGCCGCCAGCCCCTGGATCGGCAGCCTTTTTTTTTGCTTTAAACATAAGATCAGAAGCATCACAATTAAAATCATGCTGTATTGAAGCCCCGTGTACTTTACCGCAAAAGCACCTCCGGCCATGAGTCCTGCAAAAGCAACTAACTTAGCGTCTGATCGCTTCACCCCTTCAATTAATGCCGCGAGTGCGAGCCAGGCATAGAGCGTATAAGCCAGATCTACATAAGCCCAGGACTGAATCACCATTACGCTGGGGATGGTCAGGAAAAGTGCGGACGCTAATCCTGCGTGCGGCCGATCGGTCATGCGCCGCGCGAAGCCGTAAATGGAAAGGGCGAGTAAAAAACCCCAGAGCGAATGAAAAATTCTGGCTGAAGGCTCTCCCCATGTCCCTAATCCAAAAATAAAAAACATGTCAGCCAAACCCGGGAAATAGGCATAAATATTATTCGGAAAAGCTGACCATCCCCCTTCCAATAAAATTCTTTTGGGCACAGCAAGATGATAAATAAGTTCATCCACAGAAAGAGCTGGAAGAAGTGCGGCCAAAAAAATCCACGCGTAATAGACCCCTAAAAAAACAGCAGGAAAGATCCAATACCGGAGTTCCGGAGAGCGTTCGCGGATCGCCAATCCTAAAGAGGAAACCGCAGAAAAAGCGCACAACATCAATAGGGCGTAAACGCCTAAAAGGGTATATAGACTGAGGAAGTGGCAGACGACCAAAATCTGAACGACTGTTGAAGTGATCATGAGTCCCGCAGCTGAAGCAAAAGCAATCTGAAGCGCGGGATGAAACGGCGCGAGCAAGCGGTGAAAAAGACGGTTGCCTATTTTCCAGGATCCCAGTCCAAAAACTGCCAGCTGGCTTAATAGAAAAAGAGAGTAGTAACCCATCATGATGCTAGTGGTTCAACTAAATTAAAATTATCTGCAGATGATTTCAATCTTCGCTCACCACAGTACTGAGCTTGCCCCTAAAATTAATTTTGTCGAAGTACTAGGTTTTAGTGAGACAAATAAGCCACAACTTGATAATTCTGCTTATCTTTTGCCGTAAAATTTCGAAGAATCACGCGGACATAGGGACCAAAAACTGGGGTGTATAAACATCGGGAGTGGGTTCGTCCCGTGGAAAGTTTTGTAAAAGTCGCCCGTCCCTCACTGCCGTCGTCATTCACGGTCACATTTCCAAATTCCTGAGCCCCCTGATGATTCATCCACCGCGGCTGATCATCTCCAAACGCCATCAATTTGGCTGCGCTCCCAATCTCCGCCGAAAAAAAAGCATCCAGCTGATACAAAATTGGCGGTTCAGCGGTTGCAGATTTTATTTTGATGCTGGAATCATCCGTGGAAGTGACATAGAACGTAACGCTCCGATAGGCGCGCACATCGATGTAATCCGATTCATAAATGCCATTGAGTTCAAGAGAAACATCCGGGGTCATTTCCATAACTACACCTTCCTCTTGAGTGGCAACTTTCACGGGCTGATCAACGACTTCCACTTTTTGAGGCGTATCCGGAGACTGGGTGGCAACGCCTAAATCGATAGCAAATAAAGGAGCTGTACTTATCATTCCGAGCCAAGCCACAGCCGCGGCAACTCTTCGAATCTTCTGAAAAGGCGCTTGTTTCATATGTCAGAATGATCGGCAAAAACACAGAAAACAAAAGGCAGGGCTCTTTCTTCAGAGCTTCAAAGCGAAGGAGGGCTGTTGGATTTATTAAGCTTTTCCCGAAGACCAGCGGATGGATTGATCCAGAGGTTTGTCCTGAATCACTTTGACGCTGATTTTTGTCCCATCACACCAGGGCCATAAAAGAGCAATTTCCTTCCCTGAATTTCCATTGTGAAGATAAAGCTGCTGATTTTTTCGTACTCCTCCCCATCGATCGGTCACGGCCTGAACCTCAGGGGTGACTCCGTGCTGAAGATCCTGTCGAGGGCCAAAATGCGCCTCAAATATTTTTGCCAGCTGCCCGACATGCTCTGCCTTGATCACAAACTCACAAAAGTCATGGAGTTCAAAACGCCACTCGTCCACCGGCAGCTTTTCTTTGATTTCTCGTCTTAATTCTAAAAAATCCATTAAACACTTCTTTGTAGGGTTTCAGTGATCAGATATCGACTTCAGACCGTACCGGTTAACAAGTTTTAAAATCTGACAGCTGAGGGTTGAAATCTGATATCTAAAACTGTTCTTTTAGTTTTTCTTCGCGCCAAATCTCCGGTACCCAATTATCGGCAAAAAACCGTGAATCCGTGAATGGTTTTTGAAAAAATGCCGGAGCCAAGGGTTGTGAGGAGGAATTGCTCGATCGGGGGGATGATTTTTTTCGAACTTTTTTCATAACAGTCTCCCTGAGGCAGTAGGTTCTCAAAAAAGGTTACTATAAAAAAAGTACCTGATTTTAATGCAGAGTGCAAATTTTGGAATAAAAGGATAAGAGCCGAAGAAATCCAACACCGAAATATACGCTATCTTCCGTTTCACACCGAACTATTGGAATGCCCGTCACCGCCAAACCGGAAACAAAGGCGGCTGGGTTGTCCGGTAAAATCATACTCTTTACTGCCAAAAAACTGGCTGATCGGAGAGTCCCATCCCGCTCGAGGGCGCCGCGGGTTTACTTCATAGATAAATGTCCATTCTCCGGTGCGGGAATTGACCCGGTAAGTTGCATATTTTTCCCGGCGTTCCCAGATATCTTCTCTCACTCTTCGATAGCCTCGAAGCTGAAGAAATCGAATAAGCCCCTTCATCCAAATCTTTTGAATATTTTGAAAAATACGAATCACTTGCTCGTCCGTCTTGGACGCCGAAGATCTTTGCATCATGGCATCAATGGTAGCCGGCGGTGCAGAGGGGGAAGGCAGAACTCGAATCACAGCAGCTAAGGAAACCACCATCAGAATCAGCGCAAAATATTTAATGCTTCGAGCCGGACGGAATAATCGGCGAGCCGCTGCAGAACTGGGAGCAGAAGTTTTTTCTGAATTCAGAACCGGCCATTGGAACTTTTTCATGAATGACACCTTCTTTCTTGGCTTATTTAACCCCTAAAGAAAGTCTACATGGGCTCTATGAAAATAAAATGGCTAGATTGGGAATACAATGAAATAGATGTAAATGTTAGAAACTACTCTGAAAAGACTAGGATTGAAATACGGCAAGAAGCTCTTGCTGGGCCTTAGCCACCTTCTGAGCATCCAAAAGCTTGGCCTTTTCCTGCTCTACTACTTCCGAGGGCGCATTGCGGACAAAATTCTCATTGGAAAGCTTCTTGGAAATGCCTGCGATCCAGCCTTCTAATTCTGCAATTTTCTTCTGAATTCTCTTGCATTCCTCTTCATAGTTCACAAGCCCTTCAATGCGGATATAGATTTCAAAATCCTTGAAGGCATTGCCAATATAGGCTCTGGATTTTTTAAAATGAGGTTCTGCTTTAAGCTCTTCCAAGCGGCCCAAGATTTTCATTTGAGGAGTAAAAATACGAAAAACCTCCGACGCCTTCGAATGGGACGTCACCACGACTGCTTGGACCGTTTGGGACGGCGGCAAATTCACACGAACGCGTAAATCTCGAATGCCGCTCACCGCGCTTTGAAGCCATTCGATTTCTTTTTCAGCTTCGGAATCAGAAAAAGGGATCGTCCCTGCAGCAGGGCCTGTCCCTGATTTGGCCGGCCACGGGGCAAGCATAATGGACTCAGGCCACGCCGAAGATTCACTAGATATGGATTTAAGATGCTGCCAAAGTTCTTCCGTAATAAACGGCATCCAAGGGTGAAGCAATCGCAGGATATTTTCCAGCACCTCAAAAAGAACCGCCCGCGTTTCGGCTTGCTCTTTAGCCGTTCCATGATCTAAAACAGGTTTCGAAAGCTCGATAAACCAATCACAATAATCATTCCAAACAAAATGGTAAAGTTCGGTTGCTGCCTGAGCGAGTGCAAATTGACTGAGATGTTTTCCCACTGTTTCCGCCACGTGATTCAGGCGGGATAAAATCCAGCGATTGGGCAATAAACGGCAGTTCTTAGTGCTCAGACTATAGTCTATAGACTGTGGACTAGGGACTGTGGTCTGCAGTTTTATCATGACAAAACGCGAAGCATTCCAAAGTTTATTGGTGAAATTACGGCCCACTTCAAACTTTTCGCGAGAAAGATAAACGTCCTGAGCTGAGAGCATGATCATGCTGAAACGAAGCGCATCCGCCCCCATTTCATCAATGACTTCCAGCGGATCAATCGAATTACCCAAAGACTTTGACATTTTGAGCCCGCCTTCGGCCCTCACTGTCCCATGGATTAAAATCCGGCTGAACGGAACTTCCCCCCTAAACTCCAAGCCGGCCATGATCATGCGCGCGACCCAGAAAAAGATAATTTCAGAGGCCGTCACTAAATCCGAGGTAGGATAAAAATGCGCGAGATCATTTGTTTTTTCCGGCCAGCCCAAAGTAGAAAATGGCCAGAGCCAGGAAGAAAACCAAGTGTCCAATACATCGGGGTCCTGCTTCAGATCTGTGCCGCCGCACGTGGGGCATTTCGAGGGTGTCTCCCGAGAGACGATCACTCCCTTCGGGGAGTCCATAGTCAATGGTCCATAGTCCATAGTGTTTTTGTTTTGGTTGTTACCTATAGACTGTGGACTATAGTCTATGGACTTGCATTTCATGCAGTACCACACCGGCACCTGATGCCCCCACCAAATCTGGCGCGAGATACACCAGTCACGAATTCCTTCCAGCCAATTCGTATAAACTTTAGTCCAGCGGTCCGGATAAAATTTTGTTTTCCCTTCGCGGTGAGCCTTGAGCGCTTTTTCTGCAAGCGGTTGCATTTTGACAAACCACTGCTTGGAAAGATACGGCTCCACCACGGTATGACATCGGTAACAATGTCCCACTGCATGTTTGTGTTTTTCTTTTTTGATGAAAAGCCCAAGAGTCTCAAGATCTTCAATGATTTTTTTACGCGCTGCAAATCGTTCCAGCCCCTTGTACACTCCTCCGTTTTCATTGATATGTCCGTCCGGAGTCAGAACATTGATGCGTTCGAGGTTGTGGCGATTCCCCATCGCAAAGTCATTGGGATCATGCGCAGGTGTGACTTTTACCATGCCGGTGCCAAATTCCCGGTCCACAAAAGTATCGGTGATGATGGGGATCTCCCGATTCATTAACGGTAACAGTAACTTTTTACCGTGAAGATGCTGGTAGCGCGGATCCTCCGGATGAACCGCCACGCCGGTATCGCCTAGCATGGTCTCAGGTCGCGTCGTGGCCACCACAATAAAATCCTTTTCTAGATTTCCACCTTTAATTGGATATTTGATGTGATAAAACCCGCCTTCCACTTCTTTATGTTCAGCCTCTTCATCGGAGAGTGCAGTCTGACAACGCGGGCACCAGTTGATAATGTAATCGCCCTGATAAATCAGCCCACGTTCATAGAGAGTGACAAACGCTTCGCGAACAGCCTTGGAAAGTCCTTCATCCATGGTGAATCGTTCGCGCGACCAGTCACAGGAAGCGCCGAGCCGTCGAAGCTGCTTCGTGATCGTGCCGCCGTATTCATTTTTCCAATTCCAAACCTGCTCGAGAAATTTTTCTCGGCCCAGCTGCTGACGGGTGATTTTTTCCTTCGCGAGTTTTTTCTCGACCACATTCTGAGTTGCGATTCCCGCATGATCCACTCCCGGAATCCAGAGCGTGTCGCGGCCTTTCATGCGATTCCAGCGCGTCAGAACATCCTGAATCGTGTTATTAAGCGCATGCCCCATATGAAGAATGCCGGTGACATTCGGAGGAGGAATGACAATGACATAATTCGGAATGCGGATTTCGGATTGCGGAATATCGCGCTTCTGATCAGAAGCAGGTTTGAAGTAACCCTTGGACTCCCAAAGCGTGTACCACTTGGTCTCTACATCTTTGGGATTGTAACGATTTGATAAAGTTAAATTGTTCATCGTCTATCAGGCGGAAGAGGCGAGTCAGGATCTATTACCACTTGAGCATCAAGCGGACTATTAGGATTCTTGTCAGGCTTTGGTCCATCACCAGGTTTATAATTTGGATTTTTGGGTCGAATATTTTTCTGAAAATATAAAAAAGCGACTATTAATCCTAAAGCACCTACTGCAAGGCCAAACCAGACATAGACATCTTTCAAATTCATAAACTATTCCCGGGGCCTTTTAGAAGCGGAGATCTGACATTTTTCCGGTTGCGGTATTTTCAACCGTCAGCTTGCCATTCCTATTCAGCTTGAGCTGTTTGTTGGCATTGAGAAGTTCAATGCCGTAGACAGTGCCATCCGGTGACAGATCTACATTGCAGGAGTCGCTTACCTTCAGAGTCTGAACACGGGACTTTTTTGCCTGCAAATAAATATAGGCAATGTTGAGCTTGGGGTCATAGGTAAGCTTCATATATTATCTCCTAGAAAAATCGTGTGATAACCGTTACCACCAGCCATCCATGCGTTTCTTTAACTGCAAAAACTTCCACCTGTTTTGTGGAGTAGACTCTATCCTGCCAAGATTTATGAAAAGGAAAGTTTCTTCGAAATCCACATCTTCCGAATTTTGCTGGGAACATTTCGCCTGATTCAATAGCCAACCGAACTTCTTCTTCAGTTGCTCCGCGTTCAACTAATCGCTCACGCGCATGCGGATGGAACCGAATCTTCATTTTTAAAACTTCCCTTCTAGCACCTTCTTCATCCCTTCAGGAGTTTATATTCAATCGCTTCGACGAGGGCGTGCCAGCTGGCTTCGATGATGTTTTCATTGACGCCCACGGTGGTCCAGGTTTTGTCTTTGTCCTGGAATTCGATAAAAACGCGCACCTTGGCGGCCGTGCCTTCTTCCGAATTCACCACGCGCACTTTGTAATCCGTCAAATGCGTTTCGTTGATGACTGGATAAACATTCGTCAGTGCTGCACGCAGTGCCTTATCCAAGGCATTCACCGGACCATCGCCCTGGGCTTCGGCATAGTGCTCCTGATTTTTAGCCACCAGAGCAACTTCTGCTTTGGAAACCGGAGAATTGTCCCCGATGTTTTCGGTCAAGACCGCAGCTTTTTTAATCGTGAAATGCGATTTCGCTTTTCCCATCAGCCGCTGAACCAAAAGTTCAAAGCTCGCTTCTGCAGCTTCAAACTGATAGCCCGCATTTTCGAGCTGCTGAATCTCAGTCAAAATTTTCCGCGTCTCCGGAGATTCTTTATCCAGTTTCAGTTCCAGCTCTTTAGCTTTAATCTGAATATTGGTCTTACCGCCGAGTTCCGAAACGAGGTAGCGGCGGTGATTTCCAATCACGCGGGGATCCATATGCTCATACGTCCGGGCACACTTGACCATGGCATTGATATGAACGCCGCCTTTATGCGCAAACGCAGAACGGCCGGCAAACGGCTGATTATTCTGAAGCGGCATATTAGCGATTTCCGCCACATAGTGAGAAAGCAGCGTCAGATCCTTCACCTTCGCTGATGAAAAACATTTGAATCCCATTTTGTGCTGAAGCACCGGAATGATGCTGATCAAATTTGCATTTCCACAGCGCTCTCCGTATCCATTGACCGTCCCTTGAACAAGCACACAACCTTCACCCACGGCTTGGACAGAATTCGCGACCGCGTGATCCGAGTCGTTGTGACAATGGATACCGAGCGGAGTTTTAACTGTGCGGCGGATTCTCAAAATCGCGTGCCTGATTTCATGCGGAAGCGAACCGCCGTTAGTATCGCACAGTGTGATATTGACCGCGCCCGCCTTGGCCGCCGTCTGAATTGTTTTGAGTGCATACTCGGGATTGGCCTTGAATCCGTCAAAAAAATGCTCGGCATCATAAATAACCTGGCGGCCTTTGGAACGCAGGTAACTGATCGTGTCATGGATCATGTTCAGATTTTCTTTGAGAGAGGTTCGAAAAACTTCCGTCACATGAAGATCCCAGGTTTTTCCAAAAATCGTGATGACTTTGGTTCCGCAATCTAAAAGGGCTTTGACTTGCGGATCCTGATCCACGGCCGTATGTGCGCGGCGCGTCGAACCAAAGGCCACGATCTTCGAGGTCTTCATCTTAAAGCGTTTGATCTCTTTGAAAAAGGCCATGTCCTTGGGATTCGATCCCGGCCAACCGCCTTCAATGTAATGCATGCCGAATTTGTCCAGGCGCTGGGCAATCTGAAGCTTGTCTTCCAAAGACAGACTGATCCCCTCGCCTTGAGATCCATCCCGCAATGTTGTGTCGTAAAAAATGATTTGTTTCATGTTTACGAGAAACCAGTAACCAGTTGCCAGTAACCAGAGATAAAAAGTTAGACTTTCAATTCTGGTTACCGGTTAATGGTTTCTGGTTACTTCTTTCGTTTTGGTCCTTTATCGAGTCCAAACTCTTTGTGAATAGCGCGGATCGCGTCTTTACCGCGTGCGCCTTCGACCACGCAAGACACTTTAATTTCCGACGTCGAGATCATATCAATATTAATCTTTTGAGCCGCCAGAGAGCGGAACATGCGTGCCGCGATTCCCGAATGCGCCTTCATGCCCACGCCCACGATACTAACCTTGGCAATGTGCTCATCGCAGCTCACATCTTTGGCGTCCAAATCTTCCGCTGCTTTTTTGACAATTTCCATGGCCCGCCGAAGTTCATTTTTATAAACAGTGAAAGAAATATCGGTCGAGTGCGTCTGCGTTTTGTTTTGAATAATCATATCCACATTCACATTGCCGTCCGCAAGACGCGCAAAAAGCTGGGCGGCGATGCCGGGCCGGTCCGGGACTTGAAACAAGGTAACCTTCGCCTCGTCTTCCGTGAGCGCCACGCCGCTGACCACAATGTCTTCCATTGATTTTGATTCTTTGGTAATCAAAGTACCCTCCCCTTCATGCTGAGAATGACGAACCACAATCGGAATATTAAATTTTTTCCCGACTTCAATCGAACGCGAATGCATGACCTTAGCGCCCTGGGCCGCCAGTTCTAAAATTTCATCGTAACTAATGACATCAATCTTTGCCGCATCCGGCACTAAGCGAGGATCCGCGGTATAAACGCCGTCTACATCGGTATAAATTTCGCAGGTCTTTGCACCCAGCGCTTTAGCAAGCGCCACGGCCGTCAAATCCGATCCGCCGCGTCCGAGAGTGGTAATTTCTTCATTCTCGGTCTTTCCCTGAAAACCGGCCACAATCACCACAAAACCGTCTTTCAAGGCCTTGCGAATACGCACCGTGTTGATATCAACGATGCGCGCTTTCGTATGATATTGGTCTGTCAAAATTCCCACTTGCGGACCGGTAAAAGAAATCGCCTTTTCGCCGCGTTCTTGAATGGCCATGGCCAAGAGCGACACCGAGACCTGTTCGCCAGTGGAAAGCAGCATATCCATTTCCCGGTCACAGGGATCTTTTGTAATTTGTTCCGCAAGCGAAATCAAATCGTCCGTCATATCGCCCATGGCCGAGACCACAATGACGAGCTGATGACCTTTTTTCTTCGCTTTAATGACCCGGGCCGCAACCTGTTTTATTTTTTCAGGATTTCCAACCGACGTTCCGCCAAATTTTTGAACTAAAAGAGCCATGGGTCCTCAAAATGCTCTAAGCTTTCAGATAGCAGATCACAGATATCAGACGAATGTTTTTTATCTGCTATCTGCAATCTGGCATCTGATATCTTTTTATTTGGATAGAAATAACTTCATCAACTCACGTCCGTTCGACACCTTAAGCCCCGATACTTTAGCCGTGAGTTCTGTAAATTTTTCCACGTCATCCGGCATAATATTTTTTCCGGCAATCGTAAACGGAACCGAATCCCGCGTCCGTTTTCCGGTCTTCCACAAGGAAGGCTGGCCGGAGGCCACTAAAATCCGCACATCTTTCTTTTTATCCAACAGATCGCGCGCTTTAGAAATCACCCGGTGATCCGCGGCTTCAAGCGCAGAAATTTTATCCCGCAAACTTCCCATACGTGAAGCTTCGTCTGCGCCGGTGAGAAATACCGTCACCAAATCTTTTTCTTCAAGCGCCGTAGAAAGCGTACGCGCCACAGCGTCCAAATCTTCCCCTTCTTCCTGGGATGCCCCGATTTCATGCACCGTCAAAGCAGCCAGTCTTCCAAGACCCTTCGCATATTCTGCGGCCCCAATCAGAGCACCCTGTAAATCATAAAGTTCTGTAAATTTCTGCAGCTGCGGCTGCGGACCCTGACCCCAAAGCCAAATCATATTTGCCGGATTTTCGCCGAGATCCACACGCACTTGATTAATTTCGTGATCCTGAAGCAGCAATTTTGCATCAAACATGAGTTTTCGGAGCAGTTCTTCTCCCGGGCCTTTGGGGAAATTATCCTGCAATGTTTCCCCTACAATTTGTTCAGGTGAAATCGTTTTGGCGGAAAGCGCCGGAAACCCATGCGCATCCTTCAAAACAGCAACGTGACGATATTCGGCTCCGGCAAAAAAACGCACGAAATCGCTGGCCACTTTTTTATTTAAAAAATTAATCAGCGCCTTGGCTTCTTTGGTCATGAGACCGCCAGCCGTATCATCCGCAAGCCGCCCTTCAGCTTCGGTAATAAAATTCATACGAAAGGCAACTTCATGCTGATCCATTTTAATTTCAAGATTTGCAGCTTCAAGCGGTCCGCGACCCGTATAAACTTTGTCCGCATCATACCCCAGCAAATTCATGAGGGTCACATCGGGTGCCGGTTCCAAACGATCCGACGTCAGTTTCACCATCCCAACTTTGCCGAGTTTAGCAAGCGCATGAAGATTCGTAAGTTTTGCTACTTCAAGCGGCGTCTTTTGTCCCAATTCCTCACACGGCTGGTCCGCGGCGCCTGGAAGTGCAATCACGATATATTTCACAACTTCACCGCCTTCTGCACCGCATCCACGGTAGGTTCAACAGCCTCGATTTTATCGTCAAAACTGAGTGCAAAATCCGGATCTTTCAAACCCGACCCCGTGAGCGTAATCACAATGCGCGTTCCGGACTGAAAATAATTTCTCCGCGCCAATTTTACAACGCCAGCCACGGCCGCCGCAGAAGCGGGTTCGGCAAAAACGCCTTCGCGCTCCGCAATAAATTTGTAGGCCCAAGTAATTTCTTCATCGGTCACAGCCTCAATCAATCCCTTGGATTCGTCTCGCGCGGCCAAAGCCCCCGTCCAACTCGCAGGATTTCCGATTCGGATCGCAGTCGCAATGGTCTCGGGTTTCAAAATGGCCTTGCCTTCCACAATGGGCGCCGAGCCTGCAGCCTGAAATCCCAGCATTTTTGGAAGCATCTCAGATTTTCCGATTTTTTGATATTCTTTATACCCTTTCCAGTAAGCCGTAATGTTGCCGGCATTTCCTACCGGGATAGCGTGATACTCCGGCGCATCCCCGAGATCATCCACGATTTCAAACGCTCCGGTTTTTTGTCCTTCAATTCGAAAGGGGTTGATGGAGTTCACCAACGTGATCCGTCCGTCTTTGGTGATTTCCTTCACCATATCCAGCGCCTGGTCAAAATTTCCTTTGATCATAATGACCCGCGCACCGTAGCGGTAAGCCTGGATCAATTTTCCTTTGGCAATCTTTCCTTCAGGAATCAAAACAAAACATTTCAGCCCGCAGCGCGACGCATAGGCCGCTGCCGATGCCGAGGTGTTGCCCGTGGACGCGCACATCACAGCTTCGGTCTTGGATTCCATGGCCTTGGAAATCGCCATGGTCATGCCGCGGTCCTTAAATGATCCCGTAGGATTCAGTCCCTCAAACTTATAATAAATCCGGATATCTTTCAGGCCCAGATAGACAGGAAGCGCTTCGGCCAAAATGAGCGGCGTATTTCCCTCATTTAAAGAAATAATGGGCGTTGCGTCTGTGACCGGGAGATATTCCTGGTAACGCTCAATGATTCCGATTTTTTTAACTGCGTATTTTTTAACCATATTGAATCAGTCTTGAGTGGTGAGTCTTGAGTATTGAGTTAAGCCATTCTCCAACCCACTACTCACAACCCCGCACTCACAACTAGTTAATTTCCTTCAATCCTCAAAACCTGCGATTTACCTTTGATGCTCGGCATACGATCAATCTGACGCAGTGCGCGCCGCACATCGCCTTCCAACGTATCATGCGTAATCAAAATAAGCGGCACGACTCCGCCGGTGCTTCGCTCGCGCTGAATCACATCCGAGATACTAATCCTGCACCTGCCCAAGATTTGAGAAATCTTAGCCAATACCCCAGGACGGTCCACCACCTGAAAGCGCAAATAATACCGCGACAAGATCGAAGAGATGCTTTTCACTCGAAGCGGCCGGCAAATCGCCCGCATCGGAACTTTTCCAAGTTCATGAGCTCCCCCTTGACGCATCGCTAAATCAATCAAGTCCGCAAGCACAGCGCTTGCGGTCGGATGCGGGCCCGCGCCTTTTCCATAAAAAAGAACATTGCCCGTTTCATCGCCGTGAAGCATGACCGCATTAAATGACCCCTGGACCCCGGCCAGCATATGAGTCTGCGGAACCAGCGTCGGCTGAACGCGCGCTTCAATGCCGTCTTTTAATTTTTTGGCAATCGCAAGAAGTTTGATCCGGTATCCAAATTCCTTCGCAAAAGAAATGTCTTCGCTGCGGATCTGAGAGATCCCTTCGCAGGAAATATCAGAAAATTTTACTTTTCCGCCAAAGGCAAAACGGACCAAGATCGCAAGCTTGTGTGCCGCATCAATTCCCTCCACATCCAAGGTCGGATCAGCTTCCGCGTAACCCAGCTTCTGCGCCTCAGCCAGAGCTTCTTTAAAATCCGTGCCCTTTTCCGTCATCTGGGTCAAAATAAAATTGCTCGTTCCGTTAATGATGGCATGAATGGAATCAATATGATTGGCCACAAGCCCTTCGCGCAGTCCCTTGATCACGGGAATGCCGCCGCCTACGCTCGCCTCAAAACAGATCCATCGTTTTTTCTGATTCGCCAGAGCAAAAAGCTCATCGCCATATTCCGCAAGCAAGGCCTTATTTGCGGTCACAACATGTTTGCCGTTTTTTAGGGCTTCATGGATGAGTTTATAGGCAATCTGTGTTCCGCCGATCAATTCCACAACAACATCTACCGATGGGTCCCGAACGACTTCAAAGGCATCCGAGGTAAAAATCTTTTGCGGAATTTTGAGCGCACGCTGACGTTCCGTGTGACGTTCGGCCACACGGACAAGGTCGAGCCGCACTCCGATTTCATTTTCAAAGAACTCTCTTTTGTCCCGGATGACTTCATACAGTCCGGTCCCAATATTTCCAAGGCCCAACAAACCAATTCGTATTGTTCTCATAGGATAGCTCTAGTATTTGGGAATGTTTTCAATTGAGGCGTCTTTCTCAATTGATTTCCATATCATTTATTGCCGTAACCGAAGAGATTTCATGAGGTTCGATCTTTTGTCTCCGATTGGCGAAAAATCGGGGTTAGTATAGCCCAGCCCCCCCTAAAAAGCAAACCACCCACCCTCTTAAAACCCTGTACATGGTACACAGTACATAGACCCTAGTATTCAGGGTGATTCTCCTGCCTTATATTCATAAGATTTCCCGCACACTATGTACTGTATACTTGGGACTCTGTACTATAGAATTTAAATGGCTTATACTAGCGCGCATACGATCTTATCATTTGGATTCGAATTACCAACGAAAGGTCATGGTTATGAAAAAAAACCTGCTCTTAGTCCTCTTGATTTTAGCTTCCCTCTCCTCCATGGGTATGGCCAAAAAAGCCCAGTATGATGAAGAAGCTCGGGCTATGGAAAAAGCGACGGAGTCTTATCAATCTCCTTCCTACAATGCCCCGTCTCCGGGCCAAGCGGCCAAAAATTTTGTCGGCGGCATCAAGCAAGCCACGGTGGACAGCACGCGAAGTCTTTTAGGTGAAACTGCGGCAGGCACCAAAGAATCTCCGGTGGTGGGAACTATTGAAGGCGCGCGCGATGGAAGCCAGTCCGCTCTGGATAACGCAGTCAAAGGAACGGTCAAAGTCGCAACGCTGGGCTACGGAAGCGTGGATCAATATGAAGTCGAAGAGCCTAAATCCGAATCCAATGACACGGCCAAGATCCGCATAAAAATTCCCGGCACATAAGTTCAAATCGATTTATCAGCAAGAACCCCGAGACTTTTTCAAGTTTCGGGGTTTTTTATTTGAGATTTGAAAACGAATTAACAGCAAGAGTACACCCCGCGGCTTGCCGCGGGGATACCTTGCAGTCCCTGAATCCCGCCAATCACCGCCTCTGGCGGGATCCCGTCCAACGGCGGGGAAAGCGACGGGATCAAATTCGCACGGCAAGTTGCGTTCCGCAACGTTGTGTGCTCATTTGACTTTTATGGAGTGAATTGCAGATCGTAGAGTTTGCGGTAGGCGCCGCCTTCTTGGAGAAGCGACTGATTCGTTCCCTGCTGAATAATGCGCCCTTCATTCAAAACCAGAATGCGGTCTGCATTTTGAATGGTGGAAAGCCGGTGCGCAATGACAAAAACCGTGCGCCCTTTCATCGCGTTCTCAAGCGCTTTTTGAACTTCGCGCTCGCTTTCCGTATCCAAATGCGAAGTCGCCTCGTCCAGGATTAATATCGGCGGATTTTTGAGAAGCGCACGCGCAATGGCAATTCTTTGGCGCTGACCTCCTGAAAGTTTAAGTCCCCGCTCTCCCAGATTCGTGTCGTAGCCCTTAGGCAGCTCTTCGATAAAATGATCCGCATAAGCAATGTCAGCAGCTTTCTTAACTTCCTCGAGCGTCGCCGTATCTTTTCCGTAGGCAATATTGTCCCGCACGGTGTTATTAAAAAGAATCGTGTCCTGAGTCACAATTCCAATCTGATCACGGAGAGACTTCAAAGAAAAGGAGCGGATATCTTTCCCATTGATCCGAATCGCACCCTGAATCGGATCATAAAAACGAAGAAGTAAATTTACAAGCGTTGATTTTCCCGAACCGCTCGAGCCCACAAGCGCCACAATTTCACCGCGCTTTACACGAAAATCAATATTTTTTAAAACAGGTTTAGCGGCATCATATTCAAATGAGACTTGCTCATAAGCCACATCCGTGACTGGCCCCGTAAATGGTTCTGAGCCGTCGCGATTTTCCACGCTCGGAACAGAATCCAACACCTCAAAAATACGTGTGCCGGCCGCCATGGCCTGCTGAATCGTACTATTCACTTTGCTCAGTTTTTTAAGCGGCTCATAGAGAATAAAAAGGGATCCCACGAAAGCGCCGAATCGGTCCGCGGGTAAATGTTTCAGCGCAAACCAAACAGCCAGAGCCACCCCGATCGCGCCCATGACCTCAATCAAAGGTCTTTGAATGATCGTCACGCGAATGGTCTTCTTAAAAAACTCAAAAACGTTTTTGTTAATCTGCTCAAAACGAGCAATTTCCTTTTCTTCGCAATTAAAAGCTTTCACAATTTGAATACCCAAAAGACTCTCGCCAATAAATGCGGTAATGTCGGCGGCGCGTTCCTGCATTTTTCGAGTGTTGCGACGCATGCTTCGGCCTAAATAAATAATGGGAATCGCAGCAAGAGGAAAGACCACCACCGCATACACCGCATATTGCCCGCCCCAGATAAAAATGAACGGGATGCTGTATAAAATGGTGAAGGGCTGCTTGATGACATCCTCAACCACATTGGTCAAGGCCCCTTGAATGGCACCCACATCATTAATGATCCGGCTTAAAAAATCTCCGGTCCGTCCTTTGGAATAATAATCACTGGAGAGGTGTACCAAGTGGCGATATAAATCATCGCGGAC
Source organism: uncultured bacterium (assembly GCA_964460795.1). Lineage (GTDB taxonomy): Bacteria > Omnitrophota > Omnitrophia > Omnitrophales > Aquincolibacteriaceae > CAZOOM01. Next base: position 44,519 of record CAYWRU010000002.1, read on the forward strand.
TTTGCGGACAATTTTAATGCCCACCATGGACATTTCATATTGAGAGATGAATTCAAACAAGCTCCGTCCTAAAAAAACTCCGATGATAATAACGGGGATCCAATAGGTGGGAAACCGAATATCCACCTTCCAGGGCAGATTCGGAAAATTATTAATGATAACTTCGCTTTTATTTTGTAATCCATTGATGGTGATGTAAGCGGTCAGCGATATCAGGGCAGAGAAAAAAGCGGTCCCTTGACCTGCAAAGATCGCCGTTACCATGCGCCAGCGATGAGGCTTTACATATTGTAGAAGCCGTTGATAAGTCCCCATAAACTCCCAGTTAAAAGTCGAATTCTGATCGCGAGAAGGTTATTGTGAGTGTGAATCAATTTGGAATGTCGATAAGGTGTGTACTGTAACATATTCATTGACACCTCACAAGCATCTTTGCTACGATAAATTCCTCATGAAATCACACCTAACCTATTCTATACCAAAGAGATAGATCAAGCATGCTGCGCGTTGCGGTCATTGGAATCGGCCACTTGGGAAAAGAGCATGCCCGAATCTACAGCACCCTTCCAAACTGCAAATTAGTGGGCCTTTGCGATAAGGATTCTTCCAAAAAAGAACGAGCCGAGGCTCTTGGCGTACCTTTTTTTACAGACCCCAAAGATCTGATCGGAAAGGTGGACGCCATCAGTGTGGCGGTTCCGACTTCAGAACATTTCAGCGTAGCTTCTCTCTTTCTATCGAACGGTGTACACACTCTCATTGAAAAGCCCATCACGATCCGCATCCAAGATGCGGATGAACTCATCGCGCTGGCACGAAAAAACAAACTCTGCCTTCAAGTCGGACATATTGAACGTCACAATCCCGGGCTTCGACGCATTGAAGAAATCGCCAAGAATATCCGCTTCATGGAAATTCACCGCCTGGGTCCCTTTACCGGGCGTATTAATGATTGCGGCGTGGTCTTGGATTTAATGATTCATGACATTGATATTGTGTTCAGCCTCGTTAAATCCGAGATTCAAAGTTATGACGCCATCGGGGTCAGCGTCCTCACTCCTTTTGAAGATATTGCCAATGTTCGCCTGAAATTTAAAAATGGCGCCGTGGTCGATCTGACGGCTTCGCGTCTCAGTCCGGAAAAACAACGCAAGATCCGCATTTTTCAGGAAGATGCTTATATTTCACTCGATTACGGCGATCAAAGCGCAAAAATTTTTAGAAAAATTGGTTTTCAAATTACTCAAGAGATCGTGGACATCCAAAAGGCTGAGCCGCTAAAAGAAGAATTGCAATATTTTCTCCGCCAAATTGAAACCGGAGAAGGATTGGGACATCCGGATGAAGCGGCTCGTGAAGCGCTACGGTTTGCAGCCGACATTGTTGAAACCATCAAAAACAATCAAAAGGTCATAAATTCGAATCTCGAAGCACGAAATCCGAAACAAACTCAAAAATCATAAATTCGAATGTTTCAAACATTTGAAAATTTGAACTTAGGTATTGTTTCGAATTTCGGATTTAGGATTTTTAAATTTAAGCGAATGACAAAAAAGCTATTCATGATTGCTTGTGAGCCTTCCGGAGACACTCACGGCGCAGCCCTAATCCGCGAACTCAAAAAAATCTCTCCTGGCCTTCAGATCAAGGGCCTCGGCGGTCCGCGCATGGCCGAAGCCGGCGCTGAACTTCTTTTTGATATGACGACCCTGTCCGCTCTAGGACTAGGCGATGTGATCCGCCTCTATTTTCGATACCGTAAAATTTTCTATCAGGCCTTGCGAGAAGTCGAGAGCCTCAAACCGGACGCTATCATCGCTATTGATTCTCCTGCTTTTAATTTGCGATTCGCTAAAAAAATAAAAAAACGTTTTCCTTTTATTTATTATATTTCGCCGCAGATTTGGGCTTGGGGCGAACAGCGCATTCATGTAATTCGAAAAAACATTTCGCTCATGCTGTCGATTCTTCCTTTTGAAAAAAAACTGTACGATCAAGAGGGTGTTCCTTGTGAATTTGTCGGCCATCCTCTTTTGGATCATTTGGGACCGACAAAATCGCGAGCAGAAGCCCGTCTTCCCTGGAAACTTTCGGACAAAGATATTGCACTCGGTCTTTTTGCAGGATCCAGAAAAAAGGAGGTGGAGCGAATCTTTCCACTGATGCTTGAAACGGCGCGGCAAATCAAAAAAATGCTGCCAGGCGCCCTCTTTTTTTCTCCGCTTTCACGTAATGTTTCGCGCAAGGTTTATGATACGATTCTAAAAAAATTTGAGGATGTTCCAGTTCGCTTGGTGGAAAATACGCTGCCTGATCTTGCGCCGGCTTTAGATTTTGCCCTCGTCACCTCTGGCACAGCTACTTTGGAAACAGCGCTTTTAGGAACGCCTTATTTTCTCCTCTACAAAGCAAGCCGATCGACTTATTGGCTTGGCAAACATCTCATCCGTGTTCCGTACCTGGGGCTGGTCAATCTTTTGGCTGGGAAAAGCGTGGTGCCTGAATTTATCCAAAATGATATCAAGCCGGATCACATTGCGGATGAAGTCCATCACATCTTGAAACATCCTGAGTTGATGGAAGTAATGCGTTCTGATTTTGATCGCGTGCGGGAAAAATTGGGCCGAAGCGGCGCCAGCGAACGAGCGGCAAAAATTATTTTGGCTGAGATCAAAAAATCCGTCTAAGTAGTTTTGGGAAAAACAGACTTAGTTGGATCAAGCCCGTCCAAAAGCTGCCAAGGGAATTCCGGATTTAAAATAGGCTGGTACCCGGCCGGGGAAGCCACCGGGAAGCTCACAATCTCTGCCGCGCCCACCACCGCACGCCCCACCATAGCCATGGACCCCTTGCCAATCCCCAGAAACCATCCCGGAGGAAAGCTCTCAACCTTATTTTCTTTTTTGATGTTATAAAGAAGTTCGATGGGAGAAAGAGCGATATTCAAAAAACCACGCTGCAGTTTGCGAAGTGGGGTTCCTACCGGTTCTAACTCGGCAGCATAAACTGCAGGAACTACCCACGCAAAGAGCATCAAGCATGCAAAGAATTTCTTCATTACTCACCTCAGTGCTGTGGAATAAGGAGAGAGAACGGATTGTCTAAATTTAGCCATTCTTTCTACTCTCTACTCTTTTCTTTTAAATATCAAAGTACATATAAAATTCGTGCGGATGCGGACGCACCCGAATTGCTTCGATCTCCACTTCCCGTTTAAAGGCCAGCCAGGTGTCGATCACATCTTTGGTAAAGACCCCGCCCTCAAGAAGGAAATCATGATCCCGCTCCAAAGCATTCAGCGCCTCCTCCAAAGAAGTCGGAACCGTGCGAAGACGCATGCGCTCTTCTGCTGAAAGTTCCTCAAAGGTTTTATCCATAGGCTGCCCCGGATCAATTTGATTTTTAATCCCGTCCAAACCTGCCATCAAAATGGCGGAAAAAAGCAGATAAGGATTAGCACTCGGATCCGGCGCGCGAAATTCAATGCGCTTAGAGGCCGGGGCATTGGAGTACATGGGAATCCGGCACGCTGCCGAGCGATTGCGTGAAGAATAAACCAAATGGATCGGAGCCTCGGACCCCGGAACTAATCGACGATAAGAATTCGTGGTGGGAGCTCCAAAGGCCAAAAGCGCCTTTGCATGTTTTAAAATTCCGCCAAGATACCATTTACAAAGCTGACTGATGGAGGCATATCCTTTTTCATCAAAAAATAAATTTTCGCCTTTCTTGACCAAGCTTGTATGAATATGCATGCCAGAACCGTTATCATTAAAAATAGGTTTCGGCATAAAGGTCGCTGTTTTGTTATATTTACGCGCCGTATTTTTCACCACATACTTGACCATCATGCAGCAATCAGCTGTCTTGGTGAGTGCTGCATATTTAATATCAAGTTCGGATTGTCCGGCCGTAGCCACTTCATGATGATGACACTCCACGGGGATACCCATGCGGCGGAGAGTAATCATCATCTCGGAACGAATGTCCTGAAGCGTGTCATGCGGCGGTGCAGGAAAATAACCTTCTTTGTAGCGGGGCTTGTAACCCAAATTCGGCTTCTCTTCTTTCCCAGTATTCCAATCCCCTTCCACCGAATCAATAAAATAGTAGCCAAAATTTTCTCCCTGATCGAAACGGATATCATCAAACATGAAAAATTCCATTTCCGGACCCCAAAAACTGATATCTGCGATGGCGGTTTTAGTTAGATAGGCTTCAGCCTTTTTCGCCACAAATCGTGGATCGCGGCTGTACGGTTCTTTGGTGATCGGATCATAAAGATCGCAAATAATACTTAGCGTGGGGATTTGCGCCACAGGATCCAGCACTGCCGTGGTGGGATCAGGTACAAGCAGCATGTCGCTTTCCTGGATTTTCTTAAACCCGCGGATCGTGGATCCGTCAAACCCAATACCGTGACGCCACAAACTTCTTTCATCCTGAATGTTCCGAAGAAGTTCAGCTGCAGGAATGGAAAAGTGCTGCCAGAGCCCCGGTAAATCATTAAATTTAAAATCAATAATTTGGATTTTGTGCTCGGCAATATAGGCACGGATTTCTTCCGGAGTTTTGGGCCGTGGATCTCCTAAATTTTCATCGCTAGCCGTTACAAGAGTCGACATGTTTCACCTCGGGAATTCGTTAAAATAAAATGCTTACGAAGAAGCTCCGGGATAGTCCTTGAGTCCATAATTCTTGATCTTATAACCCAAAATACGTTCCGTGACACCCAAAATCTGAGCTGCTTTCCGCTGATTGCCGCCCGTTCGCTTGAGCGCGTCGCGAATCATGGCTTTTTCCAGCTGTTCCACGGATTCACTAAGCGATTCGCTCTTGCCAGAAGCCGGAGTGAGCGGAGTCAGCGGAACAACGCCCGCCTCGGGCTGTTCCATTTGAAGTTTCATGCCCGTAATCGGAAAGTGTTCCGGCAAAAGGAGTGAGCTGCGGCATAAAATAACTGCACGCTCCATGGCATTTTCCAGTTCCCGGACATTGCCCGGCCAAGAATAATTCATGAGCCATTCTAAAGCTTCAGGAGAAATCTCATGAACAGCCTTGTGATTTTCCTGACAGGCCTTAACCACAAAATGATTCACTAAAAGCGGAATATCTTCACGCCGTTCACGGATGGAAGGAATAAAAATTGGAACCACATTGAGCCGGTAATAAAGATCCTCGCGAAATCGGCCGGCGCGAACTTCTGACTCAAGATCTTTATTCGTCGCAGCAATCAAACGGAGATCCACGCGAACTGTTTTCGTTCCGCCTAAGCGTTCAAACTCGCGCTCCTGAAGCACACGAAGGAGTTTGACTTGAGTACTCAGCGAAATGTCTCCAATCTCGTCTAAAAACAAAGTCCCTTGATGCGCCAATTCAAAACGTCCCATTTTTGTGGCAGTCGCGCCGGTAAAAGCCCCTTTTTCATATCCAAAAAGTTCGCTTTCAAGTAAATTTTCCGGAAGCGCCGCGCAGGATACCTTGATGAATGGCCCCTCAGCACGATCGCTATGATAATGAATGGCGTGCGCAATAAGCTCTTTCCCGGTCCCGCTCTCACCGCGCAACAGCACTGTGGCCCGCGTCTGACTCACTAGCTCTACAGAGGCGAGAACATCTTCCATGCGCCGGCTTTCGCCCACAATATTTTTGGGATGAAATTTTTTACGCAGTTGACTTTTGAGCCGCTCATTCTCATTTTGGAGCAGTTCGCGCTGTTCTTTGACTTTGAGATAATTTTGCGCGGCCTGAGCAATCATGGAACTGAGAATGGTCAGGAGTCTGACATCCTCATCAAGCGAAATACCTTCCTTAAAAAGACGGTCTACGCTGAGCGCTCCGATGGTTTTTTGATCGAGCTTGAGCGGGACGCAAATAAAAGCAATATTACTTTTTCGAAGATCGCCACGCGCCCCAGTCCGGTTCAGAAAGAGCGGCTCATCTCCCACATTGGGAACCACAATGGGTTCTCCGGCAGCAACCACTTTCCCCGTAATGCCTTCTCCTAGCCGGTAGCGGCCACGGGTCATGGCCTCTTTTTGCATACCATGCGCGACTTCAATAAATATTTCCTGAGTCTTGTCATCCAAAAGTGTGAGCGTGCCGCGCTCCATCCCCATTTCTCGGTGGAGAATTTGTAGGACGCGGTTCATGACTTCTTCAAGATCGAGTGACGAATTGATGGCGCTCGAAATCTCATACAGCGTCCGAAGTTCAGCGTATTTTCGCTCGGGTCCTGCGGAGGATTTGTCCGGATCCGGATTTCCTAAAGGAATGTTCACACAAAATCCTTTTCTGTAATTCCTACAAGAGCAATTTTGGCGCGGTCCGCGGCACGAATCACTTCTTCCTGCTCAAGAAAAATGGTCCTCCCGGCCTCAAAGGCCAATGCGCTGGCTTTGGCGCGGATAAGGGATTCGAGAGTCTGTAGCCCCACGGTCGGGACATCAAATCGAAGGTCCTGTTTTGGTTTAGCGACTTTGATCACCGTGATATTTCCCCGGGCAAGTTCTCCGCCGCGGAGGATGGCTTGGTCCGTTCCCTCAATTGCTTCCACAGCTATCACGGCCTTCTTTTTAACAATCACAGTTTGACCAATATCAAGTCCGGCAATTTCTTTGGCCATTTTATATCCAAAACGGATATCTTCCCAAATTTCCTTGGAGGGTTTGATTTTGCCGAGGACACCCGCTTGAGGCATAGCCTCACGCACCCACGAGGTAGAATCCAAAATTTGCACTCCTTGTTTTTCCAAATAATCTGCAATGGCTCCCAAAAGCGAGTCGTCTTTAAAATCCCGCGTCTTCAGGAGCACTTTCACCATTTCAAGATCCGGCCGGATATGGCTTTGAAAAAGTTTGACCTTTTCCACCTTGCCGGCCATCACCACTTCCCGGGCATCTTCCGATTTGAAAAATTTGACCAGCCGGGACAGGGCTCCAATTTTAACCCAAGAAAAGACGTCCGCCAACGGTTGAAGATCAGGAGCCGCTTCCTTTTCAAGTCCGGCAATGACGACACGAAGGCCTTTTAAGCGGGCTTCCTGCGCCACAAGAAAAGGGAATTTTCCGTTTCCGGCAATGATTCCAAGAGTTTTCATAGCTGTCAAATCGCGCCGTCCCGGCCAATGAAAATTTACCGGCAGATCCCACGCTTTGCATGAGAGAGAAAAGACAGGATCGTCTCAAGGTGGGGGTTCTCGGGCAGCTCAGTCTTGATTGTCTCCATGGCTTTCTTAAGGGTCAGGCCTGATTTAAAAATCAATTTGTTCGCTTTTTTAATTAAATCCCGATCTTCTTTGGAAAATTTGGCGCGCGTCAGGCCCACTAAATTCAGTCCACTAAACTGGGCCGGGTGTCCGTCTGCTACAATAAAAGGAGGAACATCTTGCGTCACTTTGGAACATCCTCCGATCAAAGCCATGTTCCCGATTTTCACAAATTGATGCACGGCGCTGAGGCCGCCAATAATGGCGCCATCTTCAACCATCACGTGCCCGGCCAGGGTGGCAACATTGGCAAGAATGGTTCGGTTTTTGACAATGCAATCATGCGCAACATGCGCATAAGCCATAAGAAGATTATCATTTCCGATCGAGGTTTCAGTGCCGGCTTTCGTGCCGGGATTGATCGTCACATATTCGCGGATTTTATTACGGTCTCCGATTTTGAGATAGGTCACGCCACCGTCAAATTTTTTATCCTGGGTACGGCTGCCGATCACAGCACCAGAAAAAAATTCGTTATCCGCGCCGATCGTGGTATTTCCTTCGATCGTAACGCGAGGACCCACAATCGTACGGGGACCAATTTTGACCGTTCCCGCAATGACCGAAAAAGGTCCAACCTCGACATCAGAAGCTAATTGGGCGTCCGGATGGACAATCGCCGTGGGATGAATACTCACCGCTCAACCACCGCAAACTTTACTTCTGCTTCGCACACAAGCTTATCTCCCACATAGGCCATGCCCGTGCATTGACCGGTGCGGCCACGAAGTTTTTTAACTTCCACTTCCATCCTGAGTTCATCACCCGGCTGGACCGGTTGACGAAATTTAGCGGAATCAATGCTCATAAAATAAGCTATTTTATTCCGGTTTTCAGGCTTACTTAGCATGATCACACCGCCCACCTGGGCCATGGCTTCAATAATAATCACGCCCGGCATGACCGGATGCCCTGGAAAATGCCCCTGAAAATAATAATCATTCATGGTCACCTGTTTAAACCCCGTAGCGCGCACTCCGGGCTCAAAGCGCTCAATCCGGTCCACAAATAAAAAAGGATAACGATGCGGAAGAATCTTCTGGATGTCCTGAACATTTAAAACGGATGACGTGATCGGTTCGTTTGAGGCATCTGAATTTTCGAGACTCATAAGCACCTTTCTTGCAAATTCAATATTCAGCGAGTGACCGCTCCGGGAAGCAATCACATGCCCCCGTAAAAATCCCCCTAAAAGAAATAAATCTCCGAGAAGATCCAGCATTTTGTGCCGGCACGCTTCATTTTCAAACCGAAGCGTGTTTTGGATCGGCAGATTTTTTTCAAACACCAAAGTGTTGGAAACATTGGCTCCTTTTCCAAATCCCGCACTGAGCAAGGCTTCTGCTTCTTTTTTTAAGCAAAACGTGCGGGCTGGCGCCAGTTCTCTTTCAAAAACTTCAGGAAGAATAGGCAATGAAAAATGCTGATCTTCCAAATCTTCGTGGCGATAGCTCAGTGTATAGGAAATCCGAAACTGCGGTGCAGGAAGCACAATCAAAGATTGATCTCCCGCATCCACAAAGACCGGCCTCTTCACTTCTATCCACTTCCGCTCGGCTTCCTGATCCACCAGTCCGGCGGATAAAATTCCACGCGCATATTCCTGCGCGCTTCCATCCATAGCCGGCAGTTCATCGCCTTCCACTTCCACAATCGCGTTATCTACACCGAGGCCGTGAAACGCGGCCATTAAATGTTCAATGGTGCGGATGATGCCGCCGCCTACCATTAAAGAGGTTTGTCTGAGTTCGTCCTGACGCACATGCTTGACCGTAGCACGCACCCGAATCAAAGGATCTAAGTCCTTGCGGCAAAATTGAATGCCCGTGTCCGGATCAGCCGGAAGCACATTCATCCGAACTTCAAAACCGGTATGAAGCCCCTTCCCGTGAAAAAAAACAGGGGCCTGAAGCGTACGCTGTTTCATTTCTTCCCAGGTTTGTAGTTTTTATTCAACTCAGCCAAGATGGCATCCGTCGCCGCTAATTTATCGTCCCGGTAAAGCAGCGCCTTTTCATTAAAAACCATCGTAATGCCATTTTTTTCAGCGTAGGATTTGATGGCACTGTCTAGATCGGAAAAGATTTCCCGAACCACTTTGCTGCGCGCTTCATCAATATCTTTTTTCACATTGCGGTCAAAATCCTGAAGTCCCTGGATTTTTTGTTCCAAAAGTTCCTGTTTTTTATTTTTCATATCGCCATTCATAAGCGCAAGTTCATCCTTCAGCTGACGGATGTCATAAACCAGGGCATCCCGCTTCTCTTCCTGTTTCTTGCCTGAATCTTGAAGCGTTTTATCCTGATCTTTGGTTTTCTGATAATTATCAAAAAGCTTGGCCACATCTACAAAGGCATACTTTTCATTGCCCGCCCAGGCTGAATTGGCTCCTGACCAAATAAGCATGGCCCCTAAAACTATTGTAAGTCCGCGTAAGAAATTGTGACGCATTGTGTATTCTCCTTTACCGTTTGGTTTAACTAGGATTAAAAACTCTGAAAGCGATCCATGGGAAGGTTGGATTAGAACCCACGGCTTAGACTAAATTCAAAGCGGCCGTTCCGATTCTTATCGTCCTTATTGATGAGCGGAAAGCCGTAGTAGAGGGCCACGGGTCCGAGCGGAGTTTTAATTTTAACTCCAGGACCTGCGCTAATCACTGTATCGCCCCACTCAAAAAAATCATAGGCATCCGGGGTGATGTTCCCAAGGTCCGTAAAAATGACAAACCGGAAAGAATCCAATTTTGGAATCGGAATTGTGTAATCCAAATTGATGACTTCCATAGTTTGGCCTCCCACCGGATTTCCAGCTTCTTTCGGACCCACGCGACGGTAGTTGTAACCACGCACCGTGCCAAGTCCGCCCGCATAGAAACGATCGAAAATGGGCACCGAGGGAGAATCCCCAAATTCTTTGGCTGTTCCCAAGCGAAGACGAGTCTCCACAATATGCTTATTAAAGAAAGACCAGTATTTCGTGGCAGATCCCTGCAAAATGTAATAGTCCTGATCGCCGCCCAAAAAACTCCCGATGAGTTCACTGGACAAAGATCCCAAAAATCCTTTCGTGGGATTGAAAACATTATCCCGAGTATCGTAGGAAGTGAAAGCCTTCAGGCGCGACAAGAGATTGTCTCCTGCAAAATCCTGCACGCTGGGTCCGGCATCATCTGAAATATCTTTCACCGTTACATTCTCAATGGTGTAACCGGTTCCTACGCGTAACACATCGCGGAAGAGGCGGGAAAGCGTATTCGACATCCCGAGGCGATTCTCAGCAAAATCCACCTGATACGCGTCTTCATGAGTGCGGTAAAGATCTAAACTATACCCAACAGGTTTATTGAAAAGATAGGGTTCTGAAAAATTCATACTATAAGAAGAGTTTTCCATACCCACACGAGCTTTTAAGGATAAATTTTGTCCGCCGCCCGTAAATCTTGGCCAATTAAAAAGATCAAAATTCCGCTGGGCCACTTCTGCAAAGCCTACCAAGTTATCAATGGAACTAACGCCGCCGCCGAAAGAGAGTTCTCCGGTCCGTTTTTCTTTAACACGAAAGACGAGATCTTTCCGGTTCTGCGCCGACGGAGCCGGTTCCGTGTCATAAGTAACTTCTTCAAAAAACCCAAGGTTTTCAAGGCGTTGTTTAGATTTTTTTATTTTTTCTCCGTCAAATTTATCTCCGGGACGGATCCTGAGTTCGCGGCGAACAACCAGATCCTTCGTTTTAGTGTTGCCACGCACCATGACTTTTTCCACAAAATAAAGATCCCCTTCATCAATGGTATAAGTCACATCCATCTTTTTCGTCGCATCATTTAAATGCGTATCCGGAACAATGCGGGCATCCATATATCCGCGATTCTGATAATAGTCGCGGACTTTTTCAATATCCTGGGAGAGATAATATTGGGAGAATGTCTGGCCGGGCAGCATCTCAAGCTCCTGCCAAATCTCAGATTCAGGAAAAACTTTAGTGCCGGCAATTTTAATTTCGCCGCACACATAGCGCTCGCCTTCTTCTACCGTGATCTTGATATGAATGGCCTGCTTGGTTGCATCATAAGAAAAGTCCGGCGCTACTTTCACATCTAAATAGCCTTCTTTTTGATAAAAAAGCTGGATGCGCTCAAGGTCTTCATCAAAATCCGCATTTTTTAAGACACCGGACCGAAAGAGCCAGCCCTTGGGTTTAGTTTTCATCAATTTTTTGAGCTGTTTCACCTTGAAGGCCTTAACACCCTCAAAATCAATGGAGCGGATTTTGTATTTTTCACCCTCGTTCACGCGGATGATGATGGTCGTCTCGTTCGTCACGCGGTCGACATTGACTTCCGATTCAATGTCGACATTTTTAAATCCCTTATTGGAATAAAGTTTTTTCACGGCCTCCACGCCGCTCTTGACTGCTTTTCGGTCCAAAACCTGCCCCTCCAACACCTTGAGTTCTTTGCGGAGCTTCTCTTCTTTGAAGGATTTTGCGCCCTCAATCACAATTTTTTTGACCACTGGTTTTTCAATCACCACCACCACGAGCTCATAACCTTCTGACTTTTCATTCACCTCGATTTTAATATCTTCAAAATAACCGGTCGCATAAAGACGCTTGATATCTTCATTAACCGTTTCTTGAACCAAAGGCTCCCCTTTTTGAGAGCGCAGCTTGGAGAGAATCGTATTGGTGCTGACAATATAATTACCCCGAACTTCAATGCCAGTCACGTGGGCGGCCGGCTTCGCAGGTTCAGACGCCGCTGGAGCAGGGAGGGAAGTTGCGGCGGTTGGAGCTGCAGACGCTGGAGCGTTCGAAAGCGGCTTTGTTTCCGTGACAACCGCAGGCGTTTGGGCTGCAGTAGATGCTATGGATTCTTCCGTCGGAGCGGGTTCTGTTGCCGGAGCAGGAGCTGGGGTCGAATCCGATTTAAGAGCCTGGATATCTGCTTCGAGCTGTTTATCCAAATCCTCTTTGGTTCCCTCAGCGCGGAGAGGACTGGCGAGAATCAAAAGCAGCAAAAAAAATACCCCCGAGGGGAACACTCGCTTCATTCAGCCGATCCTTCCGATTGACGATGCTCAGGATTATCGAAACGGGTCCAGTCTTTCATAAATACAAGCTCAACAGAACCAATCGGTCCATTTCGCTGCTTGGCGATAATGGCTTCCGCTTTGTTTCTATTTTCTTCAGTAGGATTATAGTACTCTTCACGAAAAAGGAAAACCACAATATCAGCGTCCTGCTCAATCGCGCCTGATTCACGAAGGTCAGAAAGCTGCGGACGATTTCCGGTCCGGCTTTCCACCGCACGCGACAACTGACTGACCGCAATGACCGGCACACGAAGTTCGCGGGCCAGTGCTTTTAAAGAACGAGAGATTTCTGAAATCTCCTGCTGACGACTTTCCATGTTTCCGGATCCCTGCATAAGCTGAAGGTAGTCCACCACCACAAGCTGAATGTCGTGCTGCATTTTGAGCCGGCGAGATTTGGTGCGGACTTCCAAGATAGACTGTCCGGGCGTATCATCAATAAAAATCGGCGCCTCGGCCAAACGTCCGGCCGCGCTTGTCAGCTTCGGCCAATCCTGATGAGAAAGATATCCGGTACGAACTTTCTGAGCATCCACCCGCGCATGCGAGCAAAGCATACGCTGGACCAGCTGCTCTTTGCTCATTTCCAAGGAAAAGAAAGCGAGCGGTTTTTTTTGAACAATTCCGACGTTTTCACAAAGGGAAAGCACAAAGGCTGATTTTCCCATCGAGGGACGGCCGGCAATAATAATGAGGTCTGAGGGCTGAAGTCCGGCGGTTTTGACGTCAAATTCATAAAACTGCGTTGCCACGCCGGTCACGTGTTCTTTGCGCTGATAGAGGCGGTCAATGGTCTCCATGCTGTCATGGATAATTTCCTTCATCGAGAAAAATTTTCCCTCAATGCGGTCCTGGCTGACCTCGAAGATCATTTTCTCCGCATCATTCAACACCTGCTGAACATTATCCTGAGATTCGAAACAATCCTGAACAATGTCGCTGGCATTGCGGATCATTTTTCGAAGCAGGGCTTTTTCTTTAACAATGTGAGCGTAGTGTTCAATATGCGCAGCGGTGGGAACAGAAAGGGTAAGTTGGGTAATTGCAGCCATGCCGCCGACTTCTTCCAGCTGACCGCGAGCCTTGAGCTCATCCGAAACAGTCACCAGATCAATGGGGCGCGCCTTATCAAAAAGGGTCTGCATGACGGAAAAAACTTTGGCGTGACTTTGATCGTAGAAAAAATCGGGGCGCAGAAGTTCAAGGGCGCGGACAAGCGCTCCTTCCTCAAAAAGCATGGCTCCGAGAACGCTCATTTCAGCTTCTCGGTTTTGAGGAGGAATTTTTTCGAGCAGATTCATGGAAGGCTGCGTATTCCCCACTCCATCCTTTCAAGCCGGATCGGGTGATCAGGCTTTGGGAACGACTTCCACCGTGAGACTGGCTTTGACCTCAGGGTAAAGCTCAACCGTCACAGGAAAGGACCCCAACGTACGAATCGGATCTTTGAGCGAAATCTGTTTTTTTACAAATTTATGACCCTGAGCTTGAAGCGCAGTCGCGATATCTTCGGTAGTAACAGAGCCAAAGAGTTTTCCCTGCTCACCCGCACGGGCCTCGATCGTTACCTTGAGCTCTCCGAGCTTGGAAGCAGCTTTTTCTGCCGTAGCTTTTTCTTTGGCATGGCGCGTGGCAGCGCGAGCCTTTTGCTCTTCGACAAATTTTAAATTCTGCTTAGTGACTTCAACTGCCAGGGTCTGGGGAAAAAGAAAATTGCGCGCATACCCATCACGAACGCGAACCACTTGCCCCTTGCGCCCCACAGCCTCCACATCTTTTAGAAGAATCAATTCCATATCATCCCCTCGAGTTAGTCTACCTGAAAGGCAAGAACTCCCGCATGGCGGGCGATCTTGATGATCCGGGCCAGGATACGCTGACACTTGGCGCAATTCCCAGTAATACGCCTCGGAATAATTTTGCCTTTTTCCGTTAGGAATTTTCGTAAGCGCTCAGAATCTTTAAAATCCAGAGTCGATGTTTTTTCTGCGCACAAGCGGCAGGTTTTCTTAATAAAAACTCGGCCTCGCGGCGGACGTCCGCCGGGTCCAGCTCGGCGAGAATCAGGCCCCGATCCTGCGGGACGGCGTGTCGATGAAGACGAAGAACGTGGATACATCAAAAAACTCCTTTTAAATTAACCTTTGATTTAAAACGGGACTTCATCATCAGGCTGAAGATCTCCGCCCGAAGAGGGTGTAGGGCGCTTTCCCCGCGGTGAAGCGGACATATTGTCCATTTCTTCATAGACTGCATTTTCATCAACCGGAATATCCTGCGCCACCGGAGCATCGCCCCCGCGGCTGGCTCCTCCGCCACGCCCCAGAAACTGTACGCTTTGCGCAATCACTTCCAAAGTGGAACGTTTCGTTCCATCTTGAGCATCCCAGCTCCGACTCTGAAGGCGTCCTTCGACAAAAACAGGACTCCCCTTTTTGAGATATTCATTACAAATTTCTGCAAGACGAGCCCACACCACAATGCGGACAAAACTCACTTCTTCTTTTTTTTCACCGGTCTGGGAAGTGTAATTACGATTGACCGCAATCGTAAAAGACGCCACTCCCTGTCCGGATGGGAGATAACGCATTTCCGGATCACGCGTCAGGTTTCCCATCAAGAGCGTTTTATTAAAGCTCGCTGCCATAATTTATTGAACCGGTGATTTTTCTGAGGTTTTGGGTGCTGCAACGCTCGAAACCGGAGCGCGTCGCGGAGCTCTAGAAGGAGCCGCGATAGCCGTTGCTGCAGGCGCCGGTGTTTTTCCGGGAGCGGGAAGCTCCGGCTTCGGAATCTTAACCGTGACCATATACTTCAAAAGATCTTCCTGGAGTTCCCAGGTCTTACGAAGTTCCTGCTGCTGCGTAGGCTCCATATCAAAGTCAATGACCACATGATAGCCTTCACGAAATTTTTTGAGCAAATAACCCAGCGGCTTACGGCCCAATTCATGTCGTTGAGAAATTTTGCCACCAAATTTCTGAATCGTGGTCTCAAGCACATTCATCTGCGTCTTTCGCACATCCGCTGTAGCATCGGGCGGAAGAACAAAAAAACCTTCGTACGTTTTCATGAAAATCTTCTCCTTCAAGAAAGAATGATGAATCCCGGTATGAACGACACGCCTAATGAAACTCTTTGAGAGGTCATCTCTGAGGATTCAAACGGTGCAACAATGTAACACAGAAGCTTTGGAGGCGCAAGTCCTGGTTTTACGATTTAACTTCAATAGTAGCAATGATTTATGAAAATCTCAAGATTCTGAATCCTGAGGAGCGTTCACTTGGTTCATGGCCTTGGAAAGAGGTCCTTCGGCCCAGAGAAGGCAAGCTTGCGCGGTTCGCGCTGCTACTTCCGGCCATCCAAACTCCTCGGATTTTGTAAAAGGATCCAGCACATACTCCTCGAGAGGAACAGAGATCATTTGCGCAGAATCTTTTCCGGAATCAGGATCCGGCTCAGGCCCCACTCCGATTCGGAGCCGAGAAAAATTCGAAGTGCCCAGTTTTGCTTGGATGGATTTGAGTCCGTTATGTCCTCCATCACTTCCCTGTCCGCGCAAACGAAGCCGACCAAAAGGAAGCGCTGCTTCATCCACCAAAATGAGCAGCTCTTCTTCCGGACGGACTCCATAGGAGAGCACCAGACGCGAAATACTTTCTCCGGACACATTCATAAAATCATCCGGATAGGCTAGAACAAGCGGACCTTCAGAACTTTCCCAGGAAGCGCACCAAGCGCGGTCTGATTTTTGAAGAGAAAATCGAAGAGAATGAGAAGCCGCCAGGGATTCAATCGCCCGGCGGCCTGCATTGTGGCGAGTCTTAAAATATTTTGCCTCAGGATTGCCAAGTCCAACGATCAGTTTCATGAGGCTTTGACAAAGGTTAGGCTTTGGGCGGAGCAGCCTGTTTCGCAGGCGCAGCAGCTCCCGCGTCCTTTTCCTTATCTTCGTCCTTCTTGCCCTTTTCAATGACTTCCGGCTGGACAGCTTCTGCGCCTTCAGCAGCAGGAGCGGCTTCTTCTTCAGCGCGCGGCGCATGAATCGCAACCACCACATCATCCTCTGGCAAAGTGCAGCGCACACCTTCGGGAAGCACAAGATCCTTGACATGCACGGTTCCGCCCAGTTTCAAGCCTTTAACATTCACATCAATTTTTTGCGGAATGGCCAGCGGCAAGCACTCCACTTCGATTTCATGATGAACTGTATCCAAAATACCGCCCGACTTAATACCTTCAGCTTCATCGGCATGCAGCACCACAAGCGGAACATTGACCACGATTTTTTCCGTCATGGAAATCACGGTGAAATCGATGTGTGCAATATGATCCGTCACCGGATTATGTTGGATGGCTTTGATGCGGCAAGTACTCTCTTTAAGCTTGGCATCCTGAACATCCAAATCAATGATGACGTTGGCTCCGGCTTTCGTATGCAAAACCTTCTGAAGATCCCGGACTCCCACCTGAAGCGATACTGGCTTCATGCCATGACCATACACCACGGCAGGCACAAAACCCGAGCGGCGGAGCCGTCCCGCAGTTCTTGATCCATCCGTCACTCTTGTCGTTGCAACTAAAGTTGTTTTTTCCATAAAATTGATTCCTCCTTGAATCGAATCTAAAAAAGTTCAAACGCTATCAACGTTCGAGATGTTTGAAAGTCGCGGCTGACATGCCGCGTTTATGCTTCGACGCCCGCCTGTTCAAAAAGTGAACTGACGGATACATGCGCATGGATACGCGCAATGGCTTCTGCCAGAAGGGGCGCCACAGAAAGTTGCTCTATTTTTCCGTTTTGTTTTTCCGGTAACACCGGAATTGAATTGGTAACCACTAATTTTGAAAGTTCTGAACTCTTAATGCGCTCAATGGCAGGACCTGCAAGGACCGGGTGAACGACCGCGGCAAAAATATCCAAGGCTCCGGCACGCTTCAGAGCGGCCGCAGCTTCGCAGATGGATCCGCCGGTGGAAATCATATCATCCACCATCACCACATTCTTCCCCTTCACTTCTCCGATAATATTCATGACATGCGTGGAGGTCGCGCTTTCGCGGCGCTTGTCCACAATGGCAAAAGGCGCCTGAAGCATGGAGGCGTAGGCGCGCGCCATTCGGGTTCCGCCCACATCCGGAGCCACCACAACCATGTTCGTAATTTTTCGATTCGTAAAATATTCGCCGAGTACTTTGATGGAATAAAGATGATCCACTGGGATATCAAAAAATCCCTGGATCTGACCGGCATGCAAATCCATGGTCAAAACGCGGTCCGCACCCGCTTCCGTAATTAAATTTGCAACGAGTTTTGCCGTGATCGGAACCCGAGGGCGATCTTTGCGGTCTTGACGCGCATAACCAAAAAAAGGAAGCACGGCCGTGATGCGCTGAGCGGAGGCGCGGCGCGCGGCATCAATTAAAATCAAAAGCTCCATCAAGTTATCGTTCGGCGGCGTGCAAATCGACTGAACAATATAAACATCTTTTCCGCGCACATTTTCCCGAATCTGGACGCGAATTTCTCCTTCGGGGAAACGGTCCACCAAGGCATCGCCCAAGGGTTTGCCTAAAAGCGATGCAATCTCCTCCACAAGCGGACGATTGGAATTTCCCCCAAAAATCGTGAGGGTGTCATCTTCCCGAAAATCTGAATGGTAGTTCTTTTTAGATACTTTCATGAGTTGCCTTAAGACTGGGTTAAAGGCCGGGTATTATAGGGAAAACAGGCCCTGGAATACAAGTCTGGTTTTTGAAGCTACTTTTTACGTTTTTTCTCAATTTTTAGCGGTTTGGCAGGTACCCCGGCCACGGTGGATCCCCGAGCCACCCGGGTTCTTGCGGTTACCACAGATCCAGCCCCGGTTGTAGAGCGATCTTCGAGGGTGACCGGAGCCACCAGGACCGTATTGGATCCCAGTTTGACCCCTTTGCCGATACGGCTAACGTGCTTATTTTTTCCGTCAAAATTGGCTGTAATCGTGCCGGCTCCGACATTGGTCCCATCTCCCAAAATGGCATCGCCCAAATAAGCCAAATGCTTGGCCAAAACTTTTTTCCCGAGTTTGGACCGGTTCACTTCCACAAAACTTCCCACCGTGGAGTCGTCCTGAATTTCTGTTCCGCGCCGGATTTTAGCAAAAGGTCCGATCTGACAGCGTTTTCCAATTTTGACTCCGGCCTCAATAAAGGTCCAGGGATAAATCACCGTGTCAGGCCCAATCTCAATATTGGATTCTAAATACGTTTGATCCGGGCTGATAATTGTCACGCCTTTAGCCATGTGTTTTTCAACTTCACGCCGGTTCATCATTTGAATAGCCTCCGCCAGCTGTCCTTTTGAATTAATGCCCGCAGCTTCGTCCGAGCGCGCTAATGGAAATGCTGCGATTCTTTTTTCTTCTCGTGCTAAAATTTCGATCGTATCCGTTAAATAATATTCTTTTTTAACATTATTGGGCTGAATTTTTCCAAGCGCCTCTTGAAGCGGCTTGGATTCAAAAAGATAAACTCCCGTATTAATTTCTTGAACCGCGCGCTCATCCTCCGTCGCATCTAACTCTTCTCGGATCGCGTAAAACGTTTCCCCTTGTCTCAAAATCCTTCCGTATCCCGCCGGATTCTCGACCGTTGCCGATAACACGCCGACCACCGCGCCTGACTCCTGATGCGCTTGAATAAAATTCTGAAGCGTTTCAGCTTTCAAAAGCGGCATATCCGCAGGCCAGATCAAAACACTTTCTTTTGAGCTGCGGATAAATTTTCGGGCCATCATGACCGCATGTCCGGTACCGCGCTGAGGATTTTGTAAGATCCAATCCGGACGAACCGCTGCCTTAGGGTAACGCTTCTTTAAAAAATCCCGCACCTGTGTACCGTACGCGCCGCCCACAATCCCGATTTTGCGAATCCTAAGTGATTCGAGCGTATCCAAAACATGCGCCAGCATCGGACGGCCCAGGATCTCATGAAGAACCTTCGCCTTTTCGGATTTCATCCGCGTGCCCTTGCCCGCCGCCAAAATGAGTGCACGCATGAACTAACCTTTCAAACCTGTAAGCTTGATGCCTTCAACAAAAAATCGCTGATTAATAATAAATACGATCAAAATGGGGAGAATTGTCATCACAGACGCCGCCATCAGAAGCGTCCAGTTTGTGGTGTGCAAACTCTGGAAATAAGCCAATCCAACAGGAAGCGTAAATTTTTCATGGGAATTTAAAACCGTGAGCGGCCACATAAAACTCATCCAAGTTCCCATAAAAGTAAAAGTGGTAAGCGTCGCCAGCGCAGGCTTGGAAAGCGGCAGAATAATTTTCCAAAAAATTCCAACTAAAGAGCAGCCGTCAATCTTGGCCGCATCTTCCAAATCTCTCGGCAGTGTCATAAAAAACTGACGGAGCATAAACGTTCCATAGGCCGTAAAAATTCCCGGCACAATCACCGCTTTGTAAGTGTCCACCCATCCTAGATAACGCAGCAAAATAAATACCGGGATCATAGTGACCGCTCCCGGCAGCATCATCGTAGAAAGATACGCAAAGAAAATTTTATCGCGGCCCGGGAACCTGAGCCGGGCAAAGGCGTACGCAGCCATGGAACTCGTAATCACTTGTCCGAGCGTCACGCAAAACGTCACAAAAAAAGAATTGAGGTAAAATTTAAAAAAAGGAACCACCTCCGGCACTTTCAAATAATTTTCCCAAACAAAGGAGCACGGAATCCACTCCGCCCACCAATGGGCATTTTGCATAAAAACGTCGCCGGATTGCTTGAGCGAAGTCGTGACCATCCAGAAAAAAGGAGCGACCATGCTAATCGAGCCAAAAATCAAAAAGGCGTACGCCATTCCTTGTTGGATTTTTGTTTTTCGAAGATAAAGCCGTTTAATCTTGTCTAATTCCATAGAGGCCCGGTTCAATAATAATAAATTTTATTTCCGTAATAACGCCATTGGATGAGAGTAAAAGCAAAGATGATCAGAAAGAGCACCCAGGCAATCGCCGCCGCATAGCCCATTTGATGCCATTCAAAAGCACTTTTCCAGAGATAATAAAAAATCGTGGTCGTAGAGCCATTCGGTCCGCCGCCGGTCATCACATAAGCGGATTCGAAGCCTCCCTGAAATCCCCCGATCACACTCATGATGGCAATAAAAAAAGTCGTGGGTGAAATTTGCGGCCAGGTAATGGTCCAGAATTTTTGCCAGGCATTGGCTCCGTCGACTTCTGCGGCATCATAGAGATCACGCGGAACTCCTTGCAAAGCCGCGAGATAAAGAATCATGTTATAGCCCCCGACCGATTGCCACACATTCATAATAATCAAAGCGGGTTTCGCCCAAACTTCATCCGTCAACCAATCCGGCCCCTGCAGTCCAAGATGCGTTAGATTTCCAAACTCAGAAATGACTGTGTTGATGACTCCATAATCGGAGTTGTACATGATGCGCCAGAGCATAAAAATGGCAACGCCGGAACAAATGGTAGGAAGAAAATAAATGGTCCGGAAAATTACAATACCTTTGAGTTTCTGATTCATGGCGAGCGCCAAAAGAAGCGATCCTGCCATACTAATCGGAATGCTCAGCATGAGATAAATCGTGTTCCAGCTGTATTTCCAAAAAAGAGGATCTTGAAAAAGTTCGATAAAATTTCGAAATCCGACCCAATGCGGGGGCCAGGAAAGGAGATCCCATTTCATAAAACTGAGAACCAGAGAGGCTACAACCGGCAGAGTTGTAAAAATCAAAAAGCCGAGAAAGTTCGGCATGAGAAAAAAATACGCGGCAATAGTTTCACTCGTGTTTTGAGTGAGAGAACGTTTCATGCGCTTTTCATCCACTCTTCGCGCCGGACGAGCTGAGGACGCTGTTTTCCTTCCACCACTTCGCGGTTAATCACGCACTCCACAACATTCGTCTCAGACGGAACATCGTACATCACATCCAGCATGATGGATTCGAGGATGGAACGAAGGCCTCGCGCGCCGGTTCCTTTTTTAACGGCTTTGCGGGCAATAGCTTCAAGCGCATCTTGGGTCACAGTCAACTTAACGCCTTCCATGCGGAAAAATTCTTCGTACTGACGGATCAGCGCATTTTTGGGTTCAGTCATGACGCGTACCAAATCCGATTCCTGAAGTGGATGCAGCGTAGCGGTCATGGCAAAACGTCCGATGAATTCCGGAATGAATCCGCATTTAATTAGATCTTCGGTTTCAACAAGCGCCAAGATTTCGCCGAGCGGTCGCTTGTCAGAGGCTCCGACCGCGGCTCCGAACCCCATGGATTTAGAGGACACGCGGCGCCGGATTACATTTTCAAGGCTCCCAAAGGTCCCGCCGCAGATAAATAAAATATTGCGCGTATCGAGTTGGATATATTCCTGTTGAGGGTGTTTTCGTCCGCCTTGCGGAGGGACATTGGCAAGGGTACCTTCTAAAATCTTAAGGAGCCCTTGCTGCACACCCTCTCCCGAAACATCGCGCGTGATGGATACATTGTCCGAAGTCTTGGCAATTTTATCGATCTCATCAATGTAGATGATGCCGTGCTCTGCACGTTTGGTGTCAAAGTTGGCGGCTTGAATGAGACGAAGCAAAACATTTTCCACATCTTCGCCGACATATCCGGCTTCGGTGAGTGACGTAGCGTCCGCAATGGCAAAAGGGACATCAAGAAGTTTGGCGAGTGTCCGGGCAAAAAGCGTTTTGCCTGATCCGGTGGGCCCGATCAAAAGGATATTGCTTTTTTCAATTTCAACATCCTCCGCCTGGGAACGAACTTTGACGCGTTTATAATGATTGTGGACTGAAACAGAAAGCTGGCGCTTGGCACGATCCTGTCCAATGATATAGGCATCGAGTTTGGCTTTGATTTCGCGCGGCTTGGGAACCACAAGCGTTTCAGAAAGATCAAAGGGCTTCGCTTGAAGATTAGCGTCTTTCACCAAAAGATCGCTGCAGATGCGCACACAAATATCGCAGATAAAAACTCCAGGACCCGCGAAGATTTTTCGAACTTCCCGGCGTTTATCACGTCCGCAAAATGAGCACTTTTCTGGCAAGGCGTTCATAGCGTCCTTTGAAACTCACTTTCCTAACTCTGACTATTTTACAGAGACTGCTCCTTCAACAAAAAAACTGAAAAACCGACCTAACTGCAAGGAGGAAAAGGAATTAACACATTTATGACTGCGAAGGCGGGTATTTTAACCGACACCTTGAGGAATTGCACGCCCTTTTTACCCATCGAACCTTAAAAGCGCCGAGGCTCTTTTTTCATAGTTTGACTCCCCCCCCTTCAACCATGATAGAATTCTTAGCCTTGGTTTCTCATGGATTTATTGGATCCATGAGAAACCAGCTTTGGCCGAACGGGTTACGGCCAAAGTTTTGCGCCGCTGCCGAAGGCAGCGTGCAAAAGGCAACCCCTGTGATACAAATGAGATAACTTATTTGTATCACAGCACTTCGCGCGCACCCGCGCTTAGGGCGCGGGTACTTTGCCTCGGGAACTTGAGGTTCCCGTAGGCAAATCGAGCGCCCGTAGCGAAACCTCAAGTTTCTCACGGGCAGTACTCGTACCATAAAGTACGAGTGCATTTCTCTTGCGAGGAATGAGAAATGCGGGGGTAGCTACCTGTAACTCCTTGAATCATGTTGTTTCTATTCATAAGGGGAATTTGACACCGGACATGGAAAACGCAGCCTTTAAAGCCCTCTGGGCTTCCTCCAAGGGATTTGATACCGAAATCCGGACAGGTACAGCCCCTGACACACTTGCCCGATCCGTCCTCGACCACCTTTATTACGCCCAGGCCAAGCTCCCGGAAAATGCCTCCCGGTTAGATTGGTATCTCGCCCTTGCCTACAGCGTGCGGGACCGCATGCTTCGCCACCTCATCCGAATGCAGAAAACCTATAAGAATAAAAAGCTTCGCATCGTCAGTTATCTCTCGGCCGAATTTCTCCTCGGCCCGCATCTTGGAAATGCTTTGCTTTGTCTTGGGATGTTTAAACAGGCTGAGAAAGCCGTGGCCTCTTTAGGACTCAATTTGAATGAGCTCCTTGAGGAAGAAGAAGAACCCGGTCTTGGCAACGGAGGCTTGGGACGTCTCGCCGCCTGTTACCTGGATTCACTCGCCACGCTGGAAGTCCCGGCCATTGGTTACGGCATTCGTTATGAATTTGGAATTTTTGATCAGGAAATTCGCGACGGCTGGCAAATGGAGAAAACCGACAAGTGGCTGCATTATGGAAATCCGTGGGAAATTGAACGCCACGAACTTTCCTATCAAGTCAAATTAGGCGGCCGCACCGAATCCACTCAAGACAAGGAAGGACATTTTCACACCAAGTGGATTCCTAACCGCGTGGTCCGAGGCATTGCCTGCGACACTCCCATCATCGGCTATTTGAACAAAACCACCAATATTTTGCGCCTCTGGAAAGCGGAAGCTGAAGAATCGTTTGATTTTCAAGCCTTCAATGTCGGCGACTATTACGGAGCGGTTCAGGCAAAAGTGATGTCTGAAAATATTACCAAAGTCCTCTACCCCAACGATGATCAGATCCAGGGTAAACAGCTCCGCCTCGAACAGCAGTACTTTTTTGTTTCCTGCGCGCTTCAGGACATGGTTCGCATGCATTTGGCTCAGGAACGGAAAATCGAAACGTTTCACGAACATTTCTCGGTTCAACTAAACGACACCCATCCCTCCATTGGAATTGCCGAACTTATGCGCATCCTTGTGGATGAACATTTCATGGATTGGGATAAGGCGTGGAATATTACGCGTCTGACTTTTGCTTACACCAACCACACGCTGCTTCCCGAGGCCTTGGAGCGCTGGCCGGTTCCGCTTTTTGCGTCCGTCCTGCCGCGCCATCTGGAAATTATTTATGAAATCAACCGCCGTTTTCTGGAAGAAGTGAAGCGCCGCAAACCCAATGATGCGGGTTTAATCTCGCGAGTCTCCCTCATTGATGAAAGCCACAACAAGTATATTCGCATGGCGCACTTGGCCTGCATTGGAAGCCACTCCATTAACGGCGTGGCCTCGCTCCACACCGAACTTTTAAAAGCCTCCGTTCTTCGTGATTTTCATACGCTCTTCCCTGGAAAATTTCAAAGTATCACTAACGGAATCTCCCCGCGCCGCTGGCTGCTTCTTTCCAACCCCCGGCTTTGTGATCTTCTCTTCGAATCGCTCGGAAAACATTGGCCCCAGAATCTCGAAAAGTCTTTGCTGGACTTGACGAAGCTTGCAACCGATTCCGGATTTCAAAAAGATTGGCGCGCCGTCAAAGATAACAATAAAAAAGATTTGGCTAAGATTATTAAGGACCGGACCGGACTGAGCGTGGATCCGGCCAGCTTATTTGATATTCAAGTGAAACGGATTCACGAATATAAGCGCCAGCATCTGAACATCCTTCATGTCATCACGCTTTATAATCGCTTGCGGGATAATCCAAAACTCGAGACCGTGCCCCGCACCGTGATCTTTGGCGGCAAAGCTGCGCCCGGATATTTTGCAGCCAAATTAATTATTAAACTGATCAATGCCGTTGCAAACGTAGTCAATCACGATCCGAAAATAAAAAATCGGCTCAAAGTTGTTTTTCTTCCGGACTTTAATGTGAAACTTGCCCAGCACATTTATCCGGCCGCGGATATTTCGGAACAAATTTCCACCGCTGGCATGGAGGCTTCAGGCACAGGCAACATGAAATTTGCCATCAATGGGGCCCTAACCATCGGAACCTTGGACGGCGCAAATATTGAGATCCGGCAGGCGGTTGGAAAGGAAAACTTTTTCCTCTTTGGACTCAATGCCGAAGAAGTCATGCAGTTAAAAAGGACTGTCTATCGGCCGGAGGAACTCTACCGGAATATTCCGGCGCTTAAAACGGTGTTGGATCAAATTCGTAACGGTTATTTTTCCGAAGGTGATACCGGGGTTTTTTCGCGTTTAGTGGATTCTCTTTTATCGAACGATCCCTATCTCCTCCTCGCCGATTATCAATCCTACATGGACTGCCAAGCCCGAGTGGCGCTGACTTATCGATCTGAAAAAATCTGGACGCAGATGGCCATCTTGAATGTCGCACGGATGGGCTATTTTTCATCCGACCGATCCATTCGTGAATATTGTGAAAAAATTTGGCAGATCAAACCGGGTGCGCCTGATGCATCGCTCTCGTAGTTTCATCCAAAGGATGACGGCATGAAAAAACGACGTCGTGAAACGCTGCAAGGCGGTACGGGAAAAAGTTTCCCCTTGGGTGCACGCGTCCTCACACACGGAGTTAATTTCAGCCTCTTTTCTCAAGATGCCAAGACGGTTGAGCTTCTCCTGTTTGAGCATGCGGAGGACCGTCGCCCATCACGCGTCCTTCCCTTTGATTCCAAAAAAAACCGCACCGGAGATTACTGGCATCTTTTTGTCGAAAATTTAAAACCCGGACAAATCTATGCCTATCGCGTAAGTGGTCCGTTGGATGCTGAGCGCGGTCTTTATTTTGATGCAGAAAAGATCTTGATGGATCCTTATGGCCGGGCGCTGATCACGCCGCGCACTCCAAGCCGCAGGGCCGCCAGCGAACCTGGATCCAATATGGCCTCTGCTTATAAAAGCGTCGTCGCAGACCCCCGCACCTACGACTGGCAAGGCGATGCGCTGCTTAGAACTCCTTTTTCTCAGACCGTAATTTATGAACTCCATGTTGGTGGCTTTACCCGCCATGAAAATTCTGGCGTGGAAAGTTCCAAACGCGGCACCTTTTCAGGCCTTACGGAAAAAATTCCTTATCTCAAAGATTTAGGCATCACGGCGGTGGAGCTTCTTCCGATTTTTCAATTTGATCCGGAAGATGCACCGCTCGGACTCACCAATTACTGGGGCTATTCACCCCTTTCTTTTTTTGTCCCTCATCATGCCTACAGTCAAACCCGAGAACCGCTCGCCGTTCTCGATGAATTCCGGGACATGGTGAAGGCCTTTCACCGTGCGGGCATCGAGGTCCTTCTGGATGTGGTCTACAATCATACGGCTGAAGGCAATCATTTGGGCCCGACATATTCCCTCCGTGGTTTGCAAAACAATGTGTATTACATGCTGGATAAAAAAACCAAGCGCTTTGCCAATTACAGCGGCACGGGCAATACCCTGAACGCAAATCATCCGGTGGTGCGGCGCATGATTTTAGACAGTCTGCATTATTGGGTTCAGGAAATGCATGTGGATGGATTTCGGTTTGATCTAGCTTCCATTCTTTCTCGTGATTCAAACGGCCGTCCTCTGGAAAATCCGCCGGTGCTCGAAGATATTGATTCCGATCCGGTTTTGGCAGGCGCAAAACTCATTGCCGAAGCCTGGGACGCAGGCGGGCTTTATGATGTGGGAAAATTTATCGGGGATCATTGGAAGGAATGGAACGGGCTTTTTCGTGATGATGTGCGGCGGTTTATCCGGAGCGATCCCGGATTTTCCAAAACGCTTTCTAAACGAATCCTCGGAAGTCCGGACTTGTATGCGCACAAAACCGGACAGCCCGGACAAAATATTAATTTTGTTACGTGTCATGACGGCTTTACTTTAAATGATCTTGTGAGCTACAACGAAAAACATAACGAAGCGAATCGTGAACAAAATAAAGACGGGCTGGACCTCAATTACAGCTGGA
This sequence comes from uncultured bacterium, assembly GCA_964460795.1. Lineage (GTDB taxonomy): Bacteria > Omnitrophota > Omnitrophia > Omnitrophales > Aquincolibacteriaceae > CAZOOM01. The sequence continues at coordinate 71,572 of CAYWRU010000002.1, forward strand.
ACGGCGGCGTGGAAGGTCCGAGCGATGACCCGGAAATCGAGGCGCTGCGTGTACGGCAAATAAAAAATTTCTTCGTACTGACTTTGCTTTCCATCGGAACTCCCATGATTTCCATGGGCGATGAGGTCCGGCGATCTCAAAACGGAAATAATAATGCGTACTGTCAGGATTCTCCGCTTTCCTGGATGAATTGGGATAAGATTCGCACCGAAGGGGAACTGCTTCGCTTTGTCAAAAAAATGATCCGTCTTCGCACGCACACGCATCCAGATGTGCTGGGAAATTTAAGTCTGCCGCAGGTGCTTCGCGAGGCTTCCCTCCAATGGCATGGCGTGAAATTGGGGGCCCCGGATTTTAGTCATGAATCGCGCAGTCTGGCATTTACGGCGGTGATGTGGGAAGGCGTTTATCAACTCCACGTCATGATGAACGCTTATTGGGAGCCTTTGATTTTTAATCTGCCGCCGCTTGAAACTTCAAAGGGCGATGGGTGGAAACGCTGGGTGGATACTTCGCTCGCATCGCCGGATGATTTTTCGGAACTTCACCGACCACCCGCAGTCCGAGGGCTTACCTACCGCACGGCCCCACGCTCCATCGTCATCCTCTACGCTGCACTCGGCCGATAATTTTTCTGCGTTGAAGCACAACCGCGTCGTAGAGAGCTACTAATCGTAATTACAATTTTTTTAACAGCAATAAATCACCCTGGATCAATGCCAGCTTCTTTTTTCTTGTCCAGCCTTTGATTTGCTTTTCTCGTTTCGCAGCTTTGAATTTATCGGGGAACTTTTCTGAATAAACGATTTTTACAGCTGGTTTATAACTTGTATACCAGCCACCTTTTTTAGTGAAATGTTCTTTAAACCGACGTTTGAGATTGTCGGTCATACCAATGTACAAAGACTGATCTGCACACTCTAAGATATAAACAAACCACATTCGTTGGATCTGTCCTTCGACTCGGTCGCTATGCTCCCTCGCTCAGGAGACTTCGACAAACCGTTGCTTCGCTGGACTTGGACTGAGCGAGCGAAGCGAGTCGAAGTCCTGCCCGACCTGGATTCGAACCAGGAATCATGCCTCCAAAGGGCAGTGTGATACCATTTCACCATCGGGCAAAATCCAAATGGTAACGGGTGCGTTTTGGCAGCCAAAACGGTATCCGATACCGTTTAAAAAGAGCAACAAATCACATAGCGGCGCGAAGAATCTTCGCAATTCAATTTCTGCGCAATTGCATTCGCTTGTTTTTCGCTTCGAGCGATACCGAAAACCGTGGGACCGCTGCCGGACATCCTCACCGCTGTTAATCCGGATCGCTGCATGCGCTGGAGGGTTTTGACAATCTCCGGACGCAAACGAAATGCCGGAGTCTCCAAATCATTCTGCAGCAAAATTTGAGCCTTTTTGTAATCCCTTTTTCCCAAAGAACTTAAAAGAAGTCTAGCAACCCTGTTTACCCTTGTCAAATTAACAGCCGGAAGTTTTTTGGGCAACGCGCGGTAAACCGCCGGCGTTGAAAGCGGCTGATCCGAAACAGACAATACAAAAAAATGCCGCGCTGGATTCGGAAATTTCCTCAGCTGATCCCCCACTCCCTTTCCAATCGCTTGCGCCGTATTTTGTACAAAAAAGGCAACATCAGCTCCCAAACGGGATCCGATTCGCATTAATTTCTTTTCCGGAACTTTAAGACCATAAAGCCGCTTCATTCCCAAAAGGAAAGCTCCGGCATTTCCGGATCCCCCGCCGAGCCCCCCGCCCATGGGGATTCGTTTCTTCAGATGGACCGCCACGCCGCCTAAACGCGGGATCTCTTTTTTAAGTTCCCGATAAGCGCGAGTAATAAGATTATCTTCTCCCGAGGAAAGCTTAGGATTTGAGCACGTTAGATGAAATCCTGACTTTTTTTTCCGGAGCGTCAGTGTATCGGCAAGCGAGATGCGATGAAAGATTGTGACCAGCTCATGATAGCCATCCTTGCGGCGGCCCACCACCTTCAAGAATAAATTGAGTTTGGCCGGACTCTGCAGTGTGATGAAACGCATACGAAGTACACAGTACTCAGTACACAGTACATAGCGCTTATTGCTTTTGAACTAATGTACTATGTACCGTGTACTATGGACTGCTTTTATGACCAGTCTTTTTTCTTATGACGATTTTTGCGCAGCTTTTTCTTCCGCTTGTGCTTATTCATCTTCTTCTTGCGCTGCTTATGAGCCCACGGCATGATCGATCCTCCTTGATCAGAAAATTCCAAATGACAAAATCCAAATTCCAAAATCTCTAAAATACCTTAAAACTGGAACTTGCTTTTGTTGGTGCTTGGTATTTGGGTTTTGGGATTTTACGGAATTACTTTATTTAAAGGATATTCAATAATGCCTTCGGCACCGTGAGCTTTGAGTTCCGGAATAATCTCACGCACAATAGACTCATCAATGATCGTATCCACATCATACCAACCTTCGCCGGAGAGTGTAGAAACCGTGGGTCGTTTTAAGGCCGGAAGAATCTTCAGAACTTTCTCAAGATCTTTTTTCGCCACGTTCATCTTCAATCCCACTTTGGACTGGGCTCGGATCGCGCCTTCAAGAAGCAGAACGATTTTATCCATCTTCTGTTTTTTCCAGGTGTCTTTTAAGCTTTGCTTGTTGGCGATAAATTTCGGAATCGAAGTCACGAGCGTATCAATGATGCGAAGATTATTCGCACGGAGGCTCGATCCGGTCTCTGTAGCTTCCACAATGGCGTCTGCAAGTTTCGGCGGCTTCACTTCGGTGGCGCCCCAGGAAAATTCGACTTCGGCCGTGACTTTGTGTTTTTTCAAATATTTCTTGGTCGTCTGCACTAGTTCTGTTGCAATCTTTTTTCCTTCAAGATCCTTGATGTCCTTAAACGGCGAGTCATTATGAACGGCCAGTACCCAGCGCACGGGATTACGGGTGGCCTTGGAATACTGAAGTTCGCAAAGTTCAGCCACATCCGACTCATTCTCCATAACCCAGTCATAGCCGGTCAGGCCGCAGTCCACGACTCCGTCTTCTACATAGCGGGACATTTCCTGGGGACGGAATAGAATGATTTCAAGTTCAGTGTCATCGACTGTGGGATAAAACGAACGGGAACTGATGGAGATGGAAAATCCGGCCTTTTTAAACAAGTTAACCGTGGATTCTTCCAAACTTCCCTTGGGAAGTGCGAGTTTTAGCTTGGGCATAGATTTCCTTTATATGAGTCCAAAAATTTCCGAATGCGGGGTTTCTCGCCTTCAGAGGGGTCGGATTCTAACTTTTTGCTTGTAGAGTGTCAACCCGGGCCGATAAGATAGTGTCATGGACTCCCCCTTACTCTTAAGCTCTTCCAGCCAAAACATTCTCGCTTATGGGGCCGCCGCTTTGGGATCTTTGATCGCCTCGGTGCTTCGCCTTCCTCATAAAGCCCTCTGCGCCCTGATCAGTTTTGCAGCCGGAACACTTTTTGGCGCAGCCTTTTTTCATATAATTCCAGAGGCTTTTCCGGCATTGGTTTGGTGGGAACTTTTGATTGCTTTGGGATCCGGTTACGGGGTTTTTTATCTGATCAGTCATTACCTTTTTATTTGTCCCGCATGTTCGGCATCGCATTTTGAAGAGCAAACTCCGGAGCGTTTCCGGAGCATTGCCATGCTGCTCGCCATTGGGCTTTCCATTCATAGCACCATGGACGGCATTGCCGTGTCACTCGGTCATGAAGTCGGCGGTGGACTTTCTACGCTTTTCCTTGGCGTGGTTATTCATAAATTTCCGGAAGGATTAACACTTTGTGCGCTTCTCATCCAGGGCGGATTTGGGAAAGTTAAATCCGTGATTCTAGCTTTGATCCTTGAACTTTCGACCGTGCTCGGTTGGTTTCTGGGCGATTATCTTTTCATTCATACATCATCCCGTATGATTCAATGGGTGATGCTCCATGCTGCCGGAGGATTTCTCTATTTGGCGTTTCATGCAGTCCTGGGAGAAGTGAAGAAACATTCGCCGCGGATTGTTTTCGGAAGTGCTCTTGCCGGAGCTTTGCTCATGCTGGCCGCCCGATTGATCGGCGAATAGACCTTAAATCCGAAATCCTAAGCACAAAATCCGAAACAATATAGAAATTTAAATATCTAAATCCAAAACGATTGCTGTTTCGAATTTAATATTTTAAATTTTTGGATTTGTTTCGAATTTCGGATTTGGAACTTCGGATTTATCGTATTAGGTGAGAGCGAGATTCGGTGTGGCGGTGAGCGTTAAGGACGAACGCATTCCCTTTTGATAAAGATCCCATCCGCGGCGCGCAATCATGCCGGCATTATCAATGGAAAGTCCCCGGCCGGGAAAAATGATTTTAATGTCTTTCGGGGAAGCGGCCGCTTCAAGCTGCTGTTTTAAATATTGATTGGCGCTCACCCCTCCTCCGACGATCACATGATGAACGCCCTTCTCTTCAACCGCCGCCATGGTTTTGGCCACCAGCCAGCTGACTGCCGCATGCTGAAAACTCGCAGCCACATCGCATACAAATGAGGAAGGAAGCGGGCTGTCACTTCCTGCATCCTGCATCCTGCTTCCTGCCTCTATCTTTTTTTCCACCAACAACCGAACCGCTGTTTTGATGCCGCTAAAACTAAATCCAAAACGCTGGGACTGTTTAGGAAGTGTGAATGAATATTTTTTCGGATCGCCTTCTTTAGCCATCTTTTCAATCAAAGGACCGCCCGGATAACCCAGTTCGAGCAGCTTGGCAACTTTATCAAAAGCTTCCCCGGCCGCATCATCTATAGTTTCCCCAAGAAGTTTCATCTCCCCTTTTTCGTGAAAAGTTAAACAGGTGTGGCCTCCGGATACCAAAAGCCCAACATAAGCTGCGGGCTCCTCATGTCCAATAAAATTTGCAGCCAGATGCGCTTCTAAATGATTCACACCAAGGAGAGGTTTGTTTAATTGAAATGCGAGAGCTTTCGCAAAAGAAACGCCAACGAAAAGCGATCCAATGAGTCCTGGTCCGTGTGTGACTGCAATTAAATCGATGTCCTCAAGCCGGACTTTGGCTTCGGTGAGCGCCTCAGAAAGCACCGTATCGATTTGTTCAAGCGCATGGCGTGAGGCAATTTCCGGAACCACTCCGCCAAAGGGCTTGTGGCGGAAAAGACTGGAGGAAACAATATTGGAAAGCAATTGATCTTTGTCCTGTAATACTGCACAGGACGTTTCATCGCAGGATGTTTCAATACCCAGAGTTAACATAAATGATTAGGTGCATAAGGGATTAGGTGATTAAGTACTTCGAGGAATCATAAGATGGATTTGAAATATCGTCAATGCGGCCCCATAGCCCCCTATCCACTTATTCACTTAGTGACGTGTTTAGGCAGCGCTCAAAAAGGCTTTGAGTTCTGCAATTTGACGGCTGAGTTCTGTGGCTGTACTCGTGGCCATAATTTCTTTTTCGTCATGAATCATCAGACGATTTTGAATGAGCTGATCAAGTTCATCGGCTACAATCACAGGACTCAAATTATTTCGACGAATCACACGGGCGAAATTCTGGGCTGCGCTCACTTTGATAACCGTAGTTTCTGCACCAATAGCCGCCGTCGGCCCTTGTTTTGCAAAAAGATGCTGGGAAATGGCGCCGGCGAGATCCTTTTCTTCCCGGACATTTCGCAAGGTAAATTGATGGTCCAACGCCATAAACGGATCAAATCCAAGTTTGGTTTTGGAAAACTCTGCTATCTGATATCTGAAATCTGCTATCTGCTCGTCTGTTCCCACCACCACGAGCTCATATCGCACCTTCGGATGCGCCACAAGATAAAGCAGCATGGGTGCGAGATTAATCGGCGTCGGCATCGCATTCGCTTCCGTATCAAAAATTCTAGAAACGATTTCGCCAGGGACAGGTCCTGCAGCTTTTTTCTGACCGTCGAGTGCGCGGTTCCGTAAATTCTTGTTGAATTTGTCATCCCGGGCTACGACCCGGGATCCAGAATCTGGATGCCGGATCAAGTCCGGCATGACATTAGAATTCTGAGCCCATAACACCTGTTGCAACATTCGGTGTTCTTTCAGAAATTTCGCGAGCGCAGGTTTCAAAATCACCTTCGCTGTCTCTTCTTTAGTCTGAAGATCCTCAGTCACAAGATGCACGGCCGCACGAAACCCCTCTTCGCCTAATGTCTCGCGCAATGCCACCGGCAAAAGCCTTTCCCGATAAATCTGAGCCGTCCGAAGTTCTGCACGCGGTCCGCCATGAACGCCAGTGGCAGTTTCCAGTTTAGAAAGCTGGGACACAAAATCTTCAATGGCCGCATCAAATTCTGCAATAAAGCGTTCTTTTTCTCGAATAGCCCCGTCGAGACGCTCGCTCGCTTTTGAAAGTTGTTCCACAGGCAAAGAAGTAACCCATTGAAGAACCTGCTTAAATACGACATGCACTTCTTCATTAGCTGTTTCGAATCGTTCTACGAAACCCGCCAAATATCCGGCTTTCTGATACAAACTATCGAAAAGCTCTCTGGCACCGTGTTCTCCAAGATCCGTTTCAGCAGCACGCGGTAAATTCCTTTCGATAGCCTCTTTCATGGAAACCCAGCGGGCTAAAGCCAAGTCAATCTGAAGGACTGTAAAAGCGCCTATTAATTTTGCTTCTTTATTGCGCATTGCTAATTGATTCATGAAATTTATTTTTTTCGTTTCGTCTGAAACGGTCCATGGCGGCATTTTATGAGTCGCTTCTTCCCATCCTTTCGGATACGCAATCTCCTTGCCCAGCTCAAGCCCGGTAATAAGTTGGGCAAGCATTCGCTCGGGTTCTGAAATGGCGGTGTTCATTGATCCGTCTGGAAATTGCTGAACCATGGCATCTCGTTCGATGCGATTGAACATTGCTAATAATTCAAAATAAAAACTTTGGCCATTAGCTCCTGTAAAGACTTGAGTGATTAGCGGCTCTAGCTTTTCACGATTCTTCTTAACTTCTTCTAAATAGGAAGTGCCTTCTTTTGCTTGCCCCATACCCCTCAGTAAATGAGCTCTGCGAATAGCTGCCAAAACGCTATTCACAGTATCCCAAATCTCATTTTTCCAAGGCTCGGAAAACCGCGGCGTCATTTTTTCTGCATTGCTCCGCACTTCGGAGCGGGTGAAAAGTTCGTCGATGCTGGCTACATGATCCATTTTTGAAGTTGCTTCATTGACGATTCTCCCATTTCCAAAAATCCATAAAAGATATGTCAAGGTCCCGTCTTTTTCAAAAACAAATCCACGGTGTCCGCCCTGTTGCATCAATAGAGGAAGATCCATGTGAATAACGCCGCCGCGCTGATGAACTACGCGAATGGGACTTTCTTTTTCAGGCCCCTGAAAGTCTGCGAATCGAATGGTGGCTTCAGCCTCCACCGGCAAAATCCTCCGCAATAATTCTTGCCCCTGTCTTTCGCCCAGCCAGACCTCCTTAGATCGCCGCGGCAAATTAAAAATGGTGAGCGGGTTAGCGTCGCCCGCAGACTGAGTTTTACTTCTCATTTCCGATCGGCGGAAACGGTCTGGGGGAAGGCTCGGCGCCGAAGATTTGGCTTTGGAGGTAATGATTTCATAGATGCGAGTCACGTTGGATAACACAACTCGTTCGCGCGACCGATCTCCCACAAATCGAAATTCTACGGTCGGCTGATCGGCAGCCACAGCCATCACTTCCTGATAAGGATGATTTAAAGCTGCCTTCTGTCCATTCAGGGCACTGACCAGCTGATGAGGTTTGGGAAAACTAGCGGGCCATATTCTCTCGATCTGCGGCAAGCGTTCTGTTGATTCCAAAAGAGGTTCGGGATAACGCGTCCGGTCGCGGAATTGAATAAACTGCTCGCCATTGTCTTCTATCAAATCCACTCCCAGCGCCCCCACAATCTTTGATTGAAGAATTTGTGCCCGAATTTCAGACCGGGATCCTCCAGAAATACCCACGGTGTGCCCGCCAACCAAGTCATCGAATTGTTGATACAGCGCTCGAGCAATTTTTTCGAATTCACCCGGATTTCTCCAACTCGAATTTTTCAGAGCATGATCCGAAAGGGTCTGGCCAATCTCCCCTTGGAGTTTTTGCATTTCAACATTCGAAAAAACGTTTGGAACATAAGACAAATTTAGCCGCTCAATCAAACCACTTTCGCTTGGATTTTCTATTTCAAAGATTCTCAGCGGCAAATACCATCTCATGTAACTGATAGCCAAATCCATTTTGCGAGCGCCAGAACTTCGAGTGTTTGAGATGTCGAAATACTCATTTTCCCATTTTGCATGAGATAAAAGATGCTCTGCATAACCTTTAGCGGATACCGCATAGCCCTGCCTTAGCTGCATCTGAACGACTTCGGCATCCGTTAACGCTTGGTATAAATAGTAGGCATTCATCCAAGGATCTCCCTGCAACTCTGGGTTTCTATATATAAAAAATGTTTGGAGCTGATTTTTTAAATGGGTGACGCTATCCACGGAATAGTTGCCATCAACAATCGCATGGCCCATTTCATGAGCTAAAATGATGGGCCTCATATTGTGCGGCTGCTCATCCCACCAATCCCATCCAATTTCAATGGTAGGTCCAAGTGCATGGATTCCGCTGTCACTGGTCTCATTTGTATGAATATAGTGAGCACTATGGTAGGGGCGATGGTTTGCAAGAATATAAAGAGGGTTTTCATTAGAAAAGTGTTGTGCCATAGATCTAAGTTCTGCATCTTGAGAAATCAATCGGTTAATTTCATCTTGATGCTTTGTCTGAACCTCTGAGCTTCTGTGCTCCCCTAAGAAAAATCGCAGGGCTCCTTGTGCTCGTGCTTCAGAACGGGGTGGATGGGCGGCAGCCGGAACGGGCCGTGAAACTGCGGCGGATACAATCTGTTGAAGCTGCGCAATATCATAGTCAGAGAGGATGCGTTCGATTTCCTTCAGCGAATCCCTTTGATGGCTATAGGGTAATGCTTCAAAGACAGGTCCTCTCACATAACCTTCTACGATCAGAAGGGTTTCGCTGAATGTCATTTTTGACGCCAGCATTTTCCGGAGAATCTCCATGTAAATTTTTAGCAATTCCATTTGATTTGCTTTGTCATGAATCGAAAGAAAAAATTTAAGATTGAGAAACAAATGAATGCTTAAGAGAGCCGCCGGACTATGGTTTTGGGCTTGTTTAGGAAAAGATTGCAGGGCTTGGAGCACTTCAAGCTGGAGTGGCTCTCCTAAATCCAAAAATCCGTGAGATTCAATCAGTGTCACCAGCGCTGAATCGGATGCCGCGATTCTCGAAGGGGCGTGTCGTTCCACTGCTTGTTCAACCCCCAAAGCCACCTCTTGCGCTGCGCGGTTCAGCATGAAAAATCCAGAGGAATCAGCAAGTAAAGGCTTCTCTGAACCCGGTATGCTTTTATCCATCAAAGGCCTTCGAGTTCGAACTTCGGAACGCGGCGCGGGCGAAATGGCCAGAACAGGAATTCCCGTTAATACCCCATTCGAATGAAGCACTTCCCCCTGCAGCTCTTGACCGGGCTTCAGCCAGGTACGAAGCGAGGCCTCTATATCCGGCGGAATGCTTCCCCAGGTAGGAGGGAATTGGATTCCCTTTTGAACACCGTCGGCCAAAGTCACCATTTGTACTTTTTCGCTTGTCATGGATCCCCATTGCCGCTGCAGCAAGGTAACTGGTGTTTCTCGGGTGGGAAGCCGATCCTGCATCAACGCGCTTTGACGCTGTATAGCTGTTAATACATGATCATAACTTACGGACAGAATCTGTCTCGAGGAGGAGGAAGGGTACAGCATGAGGACCGAACCCGAGCCTAAGGCTTGCGATACTTTTTCAGGAAGAGGCCAAATCCTATTCCGCTGGATGGCGGCCGTAAAAGACTCCTGATCTGAGGAAGATGCCGCTTTATACCCATTCAACAGTCGTCTGAAATCACTTTCAGCGAAACCCGGGCCGTGGAGGGGAGAATGAATAAAATAATGAATGGCTTTTATAACCTCCTCGCCTAATTTCGTCTTTGGAGACGTTCCCCCATGGGGACCAAAAATATCCTCTCTCCTGCGGAGCTTTTCTAATCTTTCAGAACCTAAACCAAAAAGAAGTTTCTTTTTTATTTCATTTGCAATCTTTGGCTCACGGAAAGCCTCTTCTAAAAGTTTTTTGACGGACCAATGACAAGCAGCTGCCATCGGAGAGAAAATGGAGTGCATAAAAAAGATATAAAGATCACGTTTTTCTTTCTCCATGTTTTCTGCGTTCCGCATTTCGGAGCGGAGAGGACTCAGGTCACGGGCCACCTGGGTGCGAATCGCAATCTCAGTTGGATCGTTGTTGTAATCAACATGGCCTCGCGTTTCATATTTATGTTCGATGTCGTCGCGGACCCGGTAGAGATTAGTGAGAAGAAGTCTCAGCGCCTGTATATCAGGCATTGTTTTATCGGAAAGTTGTTCCGTCAATTGACGGACACTAGATGTATACCGGCCTTTGGCGCGGATGTATCCGGGTTCGTCTTCCGTCGCGGTATAGCCCTCTAAATGCCGGCGCGCAAATCGTTCCAGTTCCCGCTTGGCCTTCGCCAAAAGCGCCGGACGATTTTCCTGCACTCCCTGCCGGATCAGTAAAAGGGGCCGATCCAGCTCCGCAATCACCGATTCTTTATGGAGAGTGATATAGCGGCTCATGCGCTCGATCCGACGCAGGAAATCATGCTCCAAAATATTCTGTGCTTCTACAGCTTTAGAAAGCACGACATCATACTGCCGGAGATCCAGATTTTCTTTTGCAGCCGCCATTAAACTTCGAACCCGAGTTTTTTCCCGGACTTGCGCCCGTTCGACCCACCGGGCCACTTCTTCCAAGTCCCGGGCCGCACTGCGCAATTGGTGCGCAGGAATGGTTTTTTTGCCGTGATGCCGAAGCTGAAACTGAAGATCCGTCAAATACCCGATGGACATCCATGCCTGCCGATGCTCGCTGTCATAATTTTCCAGCACATGGTCGCGCGAACGGAAAAAATTGAAGAGATTCCGATACCGAATTCTTCCAAGTCCTTCCTGATAGCGAATCTCATCCGGCGCCAAATCCCGAGCCAGCTGACTGACCACGCGAATTTTGGATTCCTGATCCTGAATTGTTTTCTGACGCGCCCAGGCTCTGATCCGGGTAAAAACATCCTTGGCAATATTGGGATTGAAATAAAGGGCCGCTGCGATATCGTTAATTTGAATATCTCCTGAATCAGCTTTGATATCAACTTTTCGTAATGCCAGATACTCCAACAACCGGGTTTTCCAAAGCTGAGGATTTTGAGTCACAGCGCCTTTCGAATCCATTAAAGCAGTGAGAAGTTGCTTGATCGTCGCCAAATAATAGGTCTCATGCTGATTCCAGCGATTCTCAATTCTTTCCACCGCACCCGTAGACGGCCGGCGTTTATCTACAATCGATTTTAAGGTTCTCACCTTCAAATAGTCATCCCCCGCACTGCGGACAAAAACTTCCGTCACTCCCTGTTTATGAAGTTCCCGGATTCGCTGCCACCGGAGTTCCCGTTCCTTGTCTTCAAAATGGCTGATGAGAGAATCTAAAACATTTCGGATCGAACGTTTTTCGCTCAAGAGCGCTGCTATGAGGGCAAACTCCACTTTAATGAGTTTATTAAGCAGAAGATTGGCTTTTTGGTTCAGATGTTCTAAATCAGCTTCATATTCTTTTTCGGGAATCCTGCCCTCACGGTAACCTCTTACTAAAGTGGCGATTTTCTTCTTCACCTGAAGATAAGAAGCTCCAAATTTCGATTGAAACGTCATAAGTTCATCCACGCTCTGACCATTCAGATGGAGACGGATGCTGGTTTCTGAGGCATCATCCAATCGATAAGAGGTGTTGATGTCTTCTATTTTCGCACGATCTTCTCGGGTAACTTTTCCGTCTGTATCCAAATGATCCCGCAAGGCATACAAACGACGCATCAGCGTTTCCAATCGAACGATGCGAGGCCCCCAATCCACACGCGGAACGGCGTAACGGGTAAAACGTTCGCTTCGCTCCCACATCTTTTGATACACAAAACCCCGGGCACGAAGATCCACAGGCGATACTTCCATGGGAAGCGGAGCGCCTGAAAATACGAAGGTTTCTACAGCGTGAAGGGTGCGGCGAATACTTTGTGATACCGCAGGCTCTAAAGCTATTTTTTCATCCCGCAAGGTATTGAACAAAATTTGGGAAGTGTACATGCGGGCAAAAAGTGCTGCTGCCACCTTGGTGCGTTCTTCTTCGTTCGGAATATTGCTGAGATAATCATAAAAAGGACGAAGGATATAGATCTTCCCGTTTTTTCCGGGCCAAAAGAGCTGCGGTGCTTTTTCACTTGCGGTTAATTGCCTGATTATTTTTTCACCCGCATGAAGTCCCACGATTTCCTGCTGGCTCAGGGACTGGCCAAAACGCGCAAGGAGAACTTGCTGCAAAGATGTTGCTTTGAAAATTTTTAAAATCTTAGAGCGCACTCCGTCTGGAAATTTCACGCTGTTTGCCCGCAAAAGATCATTGAAATCAATTTCGGAAAGATTTTGCAAATGTTTTCCGATTTGAAGAAGCAGAACATCCTCTTTAGTAATCGGGGCCTGTTGGACCGATGCATCAGCCAAGAGATCTTTCAAACTAACGCGCGCCGGCGTTGCTCTAAGTTCGGAGCGTTTGGAGGGAGTGCCGTTTCCTTCCCAGCTGGCTTTTTCAAGGCGCTGGATTTTGAGATGAATGGCCAAGGAGACTGCTCCGCCCAGTACAGGAAGCAACAGAAACCAGCCCAGAGAGATCCGGTCGAGCCACGGGGCCTGAAATTCCCCGGTTTTAGCAAGCAATTTTGCAATCAGAGGGATATAAACTATCGGTGCAGACAAGGCGATCCATTTTCTCATCCGCTCTAATTTCTGCATTTTCCCCAGAGGAATTGCGCGATGTCGTGCGGATCTTTGATCAGAAGGCAGATCCCGCGACCGCATTTCGGAGCGGTTAAGTTCATGGACACGATCGAAGTAGGCTTCTGCTATCTTTTGAAATTTATCCAAAAGCTCATCGTCAAGCCGACGATCTCCGGACGCCGCCACATCGGCGGATGAAATCGCCACAAAAATTATTTTTAGATTGCGGATCAATTCTGCTTGGTCAGCAGGATCTAGCATGCCATCACGAATAAGCGCGCCGATCCAATCCGCCACACGCTCCTCCCCGCCGAAAGCCATAAAAAATTCAGCATCATGACGCTCCGTCATATTCTTAAATAATCTCCAAAGACTTGAATGACCCAAAACAATTTCTCCAACTATCTCCGTCACTAAAGAATTCTCCCCTTTTTCTATTAAATGTTCTTTTGCGCGTTGCGCCCCCCATGTCTCATGCGTTGTATGTTCAGGAAGCTCTGCAAAACCCACATCATGAAGCGCTGCTCCATAGAGAAATGCTTTTTGATACAAAAGAGGCATCTGCTGAATCTGTAATGAAACTGCATGAAAGCTTTCCTGTCTTAGGGTAAACAAACCCGCTTTTTGCTTGGCTGCTTCCCATCGGCCTTTAAATAAATCATCGCTGATTCCAGCCATGGCCAGCATATGCTGTGAGCGAGTCCACTCATGCGCCGTACCCGCCCTCTGTCCTTGCCACCGGGCACGAGGCCCTTCATCAAATTGGGTTTTAGGAATCCAGCTTGAAAATATTTTTTCCAAATAATCTTGCGCGGGCGACTCCGAAGTCAGCTCCAGATGAAACAAAGCCGCCGAACGCACCTCGGAGCGACCACCGCTCACCAAAGCGGTGTCGCGACTGTCCCCAAGTTGACCAAGCTTGGGGGCGGAGCGAGCCTCGCGCGAGCTCAGCGAAGCACTTATTACAACCGGCCATGAGCGTAATTCAGACCGGCGAATAGAGTTGTTTTTGACAGCTGCAGTCAAGGTGGGTTGAATTTCTTTTTTCCATGTTGCGGGTTTTGCGCTCAGAAAAGCAAGAAAGGACGGAAATTGCTTTTCGGTCACATATTCTGAAACCCCTCTCACAATCCGGGTCAATTGATAACCGGCTGCGAAAGTGCGGCCATCTCTTTTCGCGGTCTCAAGAATCGCGCCGAACAGCTGGTCATTAATGTCAAAGGTGCTAATAAATGCAACGGCTACCTTCGCTGGATCCATGCCGGTATCCACCAATTTTTGTCCGTGTTCCCGAACGGCATGTAAAATTTCTTCCGTGGTAGGAGTCACCGTGTTCTGAGCGCCTTTTTTTCTTTTCGGAAGTTGTTTGATGATTTTATTCACGCGCTCTTTGAGGTTACGGCGCCAAGTGGTCGGATATTTTTTTAGGTAAGCTTTGATCGTAGCTCCCTCAGATCCACGCAAACCTTTGAGCTGCTGGTTCAATTCCTCGCTTAAATCCGTGATTTGGGTCGGTAAAGTAAAAACGCGGTTCTGCTCTTCCATTTGATCTAAAATAAAACTTAAAATGTCGGGATTGATATCAAAAAATCCCTTCAAAATACTCTGGGGTTCTCCCTGGCCCTGCCAAAAATGCATGAGCCGTTCAAGACGCTCCTCAAGCTCCTGAGGTAAATGAAAGAGAGTTTGTTTGGGGAGTATGTCCTGGGGAGAAACCGTGATCACCCGCTCCCCTTTTGATTCACGAATGACTTCTAAACTCAGCGCAAGATGTTTTGCAAGATCTGCTTTGATGGCTTCTCTTTTTTTATCTTCGCGTTTTCGGCTGTGCGGCTTGGTAAGATCTTTGATGAGCCATTTAAAATTGGGGTCCCCCAGTGCTTCCTCCAAACGATGATAAAGCTGCACTAACCTCACTTGCCGATTTGCCAGATGAAATCCCTTGAGCCCCTCTGCCATCACTTCCACCACCAGCAGATTGGTATCTCGCATAGAATTAAGTTCAAATACAAGTTCATCTTCTTGAACGCCAAATAAAAGCAGTTGAGCTGTTTTTGCTGCTAATTCTTTTCTCTGAGCAGGCGTAATCGCTTGCAAGAGTCCAACCGCATAAGCGAACTGATCATCTTTGACAAGCATTGCTGGAGAAACGCCTGTAATTTTTACCAACTCCTCCGCGCTTACGATCTGCATTTCTTTGAGCGCCGGCGTTTGAGATACCTTAGCCTGCAGCTCTTCCATAAATGCGAATTGCTGGGCATCCGTATCCTCTCCAGGCGCCGCATGCTCCAAAACAGCATCTTCAATAATGTGGTTCAGTCTTTTTTCGAGCACTACAAAGGCTTCTTTTCGGGGCAATCGGCCAAGCTCAACATAAAACTCTCGAAGTGTTTTTGCATTGTCCTCAGCAGGAACGCTATGCCGGTATTTTTCTCCGATTCGATCATAAATTTGATGCGCATCCGCAGTTTCAAGCGTTATATTTAAAATACCTGCCGTTTGCTGAATGGATTGTTGGACCCGTGTCGTCAATTCTTCGGAAGTCGCGGTGACTTTTTCGGTAAGAAATGCAGACTGATTCATGACTTCCTCTACTGCTTTTTTTATATTTGCTTTGGCAGCCTCCGCAATTTCCCCATCATCATTCACTGCTTTAGCCAGCGATTGTTTGGTAATGTCTCCATAGACCCGAACCGTTCCATGATAGAGCCGTGATAAATTGTCCACCTTGGATAGATTAATAGTTCCCTTTGCGTGACCAACCACTTCTTTCAAAATGGCATATTTTTCAGAGCCGAGTGATTTCAATCCATTCACCCTCTGGTCTGCAGGAACTTCGCAGACGCGAAGCAAATCCATTATTTTTTTTGGATTTTTTCGATGCTGTTTGTAGCCGGGATCTTTTAAGAGTTGCGCCGCAAGGGGTAAGTCCGCCAGGGTTTCTTCAGGTCTTAATCCCAGATCCCGCTCAAATTCAAAGGGATGGATTGAAAGCAGATCCCAAGATTCTAGAATTTTTCTGCCTAATGCTTCCGGCTTAAGACCAAACACCTTACGATATTCTTCTGCAATCGTTTCTGCTTTGCGGTAAGGACATCGTTTGCCTTCGGCTAGCTTCTGATTCATTTCCGCAGGAGTCATTCGAAATACCTGCCAATATTTCAGAGTGAAATCATTGGCCCCCGTACGGCGATCTTCTTCATGGATCTCAGCAACTTGAATATCTTGGGCCTTCAACGCTTCTTCCAGAAGATGATCCAATGGAGCTTGGGCTCCAAGCTCACCCAAAATCGAGAGAAGAATGCGCGACATAAAAGCCGTCTCCCCTTCTCTCGCTTGATCCTTAGCAACTCTTGAAACGGTCATGGTTCCACGAAGCAATTCTCTAAATCCATCTTCACTCAAATTTTCTTGAAAGGTTCTGACTCTCGAGACCAGTTCGCGAGCATTTCCTGTGAAAACGCCTTTCTCTTCCATGGCAAAGATCAACATCTGTAAAATGATATTGGGATATCGCTTAAGAGCAATACTGGCTTCTATAATTGCATGCTCATTCGCAACCCCCGCCTGTTTGAGGATTTCTCTTTTTTCTGTCATCTGAGGATCGACTAGCCCCACTGAAGCTGCCGCCGGAATTTCTGGACCTCCAAAAACCGCATTAAAAGGTTTAGCGCTTCGCACCTCGGCGCGTTCTTCAAGAACGCGCACAGGAGTGCTTGACGCAATCGGCGGCAAGCGCACCTCGGCCCGCACACTGATGAGGTTTTGCTGATTATTTCCATCACGTAGGGATTGGAGACGGGCCTCGGAACGTTTTAAAAACATGCTCTTGACACTCTCTAAAAAGATTGCTACGCTACCGCCCCCTCGAAATTCAGGTCCCTCAGAAAGAAGAGAAAAGTTATGGTGATGCGTAAACAAAGTTCCGGTTCCGATATTCCCAGCGAGCGCGGGTTCAAAGTGATCCTTGAAGACATTCATTCCCAGTTCAGGGTTTTTGGCGATGGCATGCAGGACCTCCGCCAAAACGTAGATGGACTGCGTCAGGATGTGGATGGATTGCGGCAAGATATGGTTGAAGTCAAAGGCCGGCTGACTAAGGTTGAAAATGATGTTTCTTTTATAAAAAATGTCATCCTTCCTACCGTGGCCACTAAGGATGATGTGCTTGCGCTTGAGCGCAGGATCCTTCCCCTCGAACACAACCGCTGAAGAACCTTTCGATTTCGGATTGCGGAACGGGGATTGCGGATTGAATTCCGCATTCCGCAATCTAAAATCCGCAATGACGCGGCGCACTTCGGAGCGTTGACCGCCATGAACACCGGTGGCAGCTTCCAGTTGAGCGAGTTTTTGAAGAAAATCTTTTATTTCTTTTTGCATCTCTTCCAGAAAAAGTTTTTTCTCACGGATTGCTTTCTCTAAGGGGGCTCGGGCTTTTGAAATCTCCTCTGCTGGAAAACTCCCTACCTGCTCAAGGCTTAGATTTCGAGCGCTTACGATTTCTTGATTCGCCAGCTCAAATCGCTCCACAAACGCTGTCAAACCTCCTACTTGTTGATACAAAGCCGCATAAAGTGAACGGGCGCCTTCTTCTCCGAGCGGAGTTGTGGCAGCTTTAGATAAATTATTTTCAATCTGCTGTTTCACAGATGTCCATCGAGCCAACAGCATCTGGAGCTGTGTGATTTCAAAAAATCCTATCAAAGCTGCTTGCCGCTGCTGAAAAACCAATTGATTCATAAACTTAATTTTCAGTGATTCATCGGACGGAGGCATTTGGGGTAATTTCCGAACAGCCTCATCCCATCCATCCGGGAATAGAATTTCCCCGTCCTTTTTCAGATGAGTAATCAATTGGGCCAAAAGCTGGACGGTTTCCATATCAGGGAAATTAAGCCCATCGCTGGAGGGAAATTCTTTTTTTGCTAAGGCATCCTTTTCCATACGGCTGAACATCCTCTGAAATTCAAAATTTAATTTTTGGGCTTGGGGATCCGAAAAATTTTGAGTGATCAGAGCCTTGACAGCATCTGTCCTTCGCTCAAGCTCGCCCAGTTCAGAGGTGCTGGGTTGGCCCATGGCAAGTGCCCTATAGGTTCTGCGTATGGAAACCAAGACGCGGCTCACCGCATCCCACAGTTCATTTTTCCAGCCTTCCGCAAACTTTGCACTTGGAGTGTACGATTTTGATAAGACGGGTTTTGTCCGGAGTTCAGAGCGGGAAACGGACTTGTGTTTCTTTTTAACCGCCGCTGTATCTATGGGTATGGGAGAATCCCAGGTGGTTTGCGGATAACGGATGGCGGATTGAGAGGTTTTTTTATCATACGCTTTTCTGCGTTCAGGCGTTTCAAGCTCCGCATAGGCAGCGACAAACTCTCGGGAATATTGCTCTGCTTCGGCCATCACCGCAGGACCTTGCTGCCGGAATAAATCCGCATGAAAACTTCTCGATAAGGCTCGGAAATTTCTTTTGATTTTAGAGAAATCTTTTTCGCCTCGAGCCACTCCAAGTACCGTATAGGCATTAATAATTTCGCCCCCCTCCTCTAAATCCTCAATCACACGCGGCAGACTTCCCTGTGCTTTTAGATAGTTTTTATAACTAGTTCGCCGCGCAAGCTGAAGCATTAAACTCTCAGCGCCTGCCGTCGCGGCGCCTGCTTCAAGAACCTCCTGCGCATGCCCTGCCTCTAAATTCCTGAGCAAGCGGGTGGCTTCGGAAATATTAACGCTTTGCATGAGTCGGGACACGGTTTCCGCGGGAAGATGCTGAACAAAATAATCTCTCAAAGCCGGCGCGTCCTGAGATTCAATGACTCGGGGATGATCCTGCACCAATTGCTGAATAAGGGTGCGCCGTTGAGAGTCCGCCAGTTTAGCGAGAGCCCCCTGAAACTGTTCTTGCTTCGCTTGTTTCTTTTCCTCATTTCGCTCGCCTAGAACGGATAAAAGGATGGTCTTGCATAACCTGATTCTCTGACGCATATCCACGGTTCCGCCTGATTCCAAAAGATAAATCATGTAATCAAACGTATGCGGACCGTTCGGATGGGCTGCCGTATGACTAAATGCCAGTTCCGCTAAACGAGCTTGGGCTTCCGAATCTCCTTGATGTACACGCATCAACAGAGCAAATTTTGCAGGAGCCCATCTTCCTCCCTTGTCTTTCATGGAACGATTCAGGATCTCTGCTGTGGCTTGACGGGACAAATGCGTCATGGCCTGCACCAAGGCAGCGGATCCCGCGGGGCCTTGCGTTCTAAATAAATCCATTAAGAATTGATCCGTACCAATCGCTTCTCCTTCAAAAGATTTTAAAAAATCCATCCCTTCAACAGACCCTAGGCAATGGCCTAAAGCGCCCCCCCATTTTTCAAATACACGATTTTGAAGCCGATTCATTAATTCCTGCTGTTGTCCAAAATTGAACAGGGGCTTGATATTGTTAGCATCTGGTTTAGCTTTTCCAAGCCGAAGCAGCAGCTGCCCCAGGGTGAAATTAAAGCGAGGGTTCTGAAGTAATTTTTGTCTAGCGATTGCTCGCCCTTCTCCGCTCTGCATGATCATGCGCATCACGCTTTGATCCTGCAAAACTAATTGATTTTGTTTATCCGCATGCTCGTCCGAACGATGAGATGCATAGAGCGTCGTATAAAGAGAGTTGAAAAAGGCCACTTTTTCTTCAAAGCTGAGATGTCCGTCTTCCCCTAAAAGTTCTTCCGGATATTGATATCCAAGCAGCACATAGCAAAGAAAATAGGCATGGGCAGCCCGCTTGAGTTCATAGGTTGTATAGGGGACCAGTTCTCTTGTTTTGGCATCAAAGGCACCCCCCATGGCAGCAACCAGAGCGTCTCGAAATTGGCCTTCGGACATACTGCGGGCCATTTCTGAAAAATCCATAATCAGAAAATAAGGCAGGCAGGCATAAAATCCATTGATGCTCATTAAGCGGAGGATTTCCGGATTACGATTTAAAAATTTCAGGAACTTGGCAGGGTCAAATAAATAACGTTTCGATAAGGCTGCAATTTCATTTCGATGAGCAGCATAGAGCATCACTTGGGGCTTTTGAGAAGGTGCTCGCTCCTGGGCTGCATCGACAATTCTTTGCCCGAGAAAAACACCGTCTTCATAAGAGGCGGCTTTCACTAAAAAATATTTCCCCAGCCGGGCGCGGTAATATTGTGCCCGCTGACGGAAAATATTCATCTCTCCCAGGGCATAGTCGGGTCCAAAAAAATGGAGGTTCTGGCGCCATTCATCTAAGGTCATGCCGGAAGGAAGGGCGGGTGGTTTACCTCCCAATAAGCCGGTTAAAATTTCATCCTGTTTAGCTTTTTCAACGGCGTGAAGATATTCAAGATGATAACGGGTTTCCCATCCTGACTTACCCAAATGCGTCATCGCTGTTTTTAACCGCAAGAGATCCTCGCCTGGAACACGCGTTAAAAGAGGGATGATGTCAAAATAAGCCGCCGCCTGTTCATAGGGGAGTTTTGCCTGCATGAGATTTTCTACAAAAGCCTGATACAAAAGCCCATAACGAATGACCGCAAACATTTCCGGTTCTGATAAATTCAGGAAATCAACATCGATCACCAGCTGCGGGCCCATACCAGTCGCATCATGAGTAAATTGCACCGGGCGCTCTTCGTACTGTGATAACCGAACCTTATCAAAGCGATCATGATATTCACTCGCCATTTTCTTGATAAAAGCTAGTTTTGAGAGAAACTCTTCTTTTTTTCCTTCAAGGCCACAGCGTGCCAGCCATTTTTCAAACTCTTGGGTATGAAAACCAGGCGTTTCTTCCCATCGGATTTCAATCCGCTCCACTTTTTTTTCACTTGCCGCAGATAAGGACCATCCCGCCGGCCTTCCAATGTTGATTCCCATATCATTTAAAGCGGGAGTGATCATTCTTGGGTCGACCGGATCTGATGCTTGAAGGATGTGATTTCCCCGCAGCTGATTCAAAATAATTTTAAGCGTATCCAGCTCAGCGATATGCATCTCATCTTTATGGAGTTCTTTGATGATTTCAGACACGGCTTGCGCTGCAAGAAACACATTTCGTTTGCCTTTGCTTGTCATTTCTCTTGCAAGAATGCGGGTCTGATCCTCTACCGTTTTTGCATTGGCCTTAGGCTCCGCCGGCGCAGGAAGGATGTTTCCTACGATCCGCTCCACGTCATCTTTAAGCGTAATTTTGGCCTGCTCGGGCGGCTGATTTTCGATCACTCTCTGTACCCACAAACGAACGCTCGTTGATCCGGCCATTTTAGAAAGCAGCCTTGAGATTCTTTCTTTGCGTTCCTCCGTCAACAAGCTAATGATCTTTACCGCCCGCTTTTTTTCGCGCAGTCGTGCAACATGATTGGCCCGCCATGCTTGAAGACGTGCTGGATGCCCCGCTTTTCTAGCAAGGATCTTGGCAGGCATCCCCTCTAATTTTGCGCGGGTGGAATACCATATCGTTTCAGCGTTTTTCCAAAGATGTTTTTTATCAAAGAGCGGGTAGCTGATCCGGCTGTCATAATTCGGGATAAGCTCTTTAAGATTCAGCGGTTCGCCGGGACGTAAAAAGCGAAGTTCGCTGCGTTGGGAATCCGGAAGATTTTCTTCCCCAACTTCTCCCGATTCAAAAACGTGGTCTTCCGCCAGTCCCGAATTGGCCGCCGCATCTCCTGCAAAACGTCTGAATACATTCAAGTTAAGACCTGCATAGGGGTGATGGTCTACAAAACTATCCATATGGGCATAGCCCTGGCCTGATTCATAACGGCGCATTACTTTTTTATAGCGGGCCATCCACGGATCTGGCGGCTTGGAACGCCCCGTCACATCTACCCAAAGAGCATCGAACGCTACAAACTCACCATCCTGAAGCGGGGCATCCATGATCCCATGAATCACTTGGACGGTTTCATCCAAATTTCCAACGACAAACAGAAGTCTGAGCAAATTGATTACGGACAAAACCTGGGTTCTTGGCATGTAAATGGCGTAGTCTTCACGCACTTGTAAAATTTCTTCCAGAATTTCGAGGGCTTTTTGTTTATCCTCTTTAGACGACCATTCCCATTGCATTTCAATGACATGGGCCGGGGCCTTTTCCGGATCTAAATCATTCATCCAAACCACAATCTTCTTCAGCCAGTCCGCCACATGGTGGTCTCGGCTGTGAAAAAGTTTTGCAAGGCTGACTGATTTTCCGGCCACGGGCACGGGAAGATGGTGGTTCGCGCTGGCGGTAATCACTCGAACCGCAGGAACTTTTTCTCGAGCTGCTTCGCGGGTCAGACTCACCACTTGTTTCTCTGCTCTCGCAAGGGCCAGCTGATGCCGTTCCTCGTCCGGTCTCTGAATTCCAGATGTTTCGTCCTCAGCTCGAAGTCTATCTTCCCATTGCCGTTGTATTTTGGTCATTGCAGTTAATACTTTGCGTTCATCAACTCGGGCAACGCCTCCGTTCTGTGCAAAGGCAGCATAAAGCGGAGCAGGCAGCAGACTCGCAGAAGCAGCATCCTTGGGAGCCTCTTCTTTTGGCGGCTGAGGCGTTTCTAAAGGTGCGGCAGGTGATGCGAGAACAGAATTTTCGGCTTGTACCGGAAGTGGTTCCGGTTGGGACTCAAGAGCCGACACATCGGCCGGCAAAGGTAATGCTGCAGGCGCCGAAGAAACGGGCGGAACTTCAGCCGCTGAAATAGGCTCCGTGTCTGAAGATTGGGTTTCCGCAGGCACAGCCGAAAGATCCGGAATTTCAGCAGGATTGGGGTTTTCTGGATCCGTTCTTAATTCTGAGCGCACCTCCTTTTTTTCCTCATACCAGGCCGGATAAAATTCTTTGAGTTTTGGAATGATTTGATCCGCAAGTCTTTGCAGGCGCGCCGCATCAAAGGGAGGTGTGCGGTTTTCTCGCATCACATCTTTCACAATTTGCGAAAGCCTCGGACTGGTAAAAGCCTCTTCCTTTAAACGCCGGTAAATACGTCCGAGTGACTTGGGAGGAAGCAAAGTTTCTTTTTGTTTTTGGGCTTCTGAAACAATCACTTCCAGCACCGCCAGATCAGCGAAACGGATGGATTGAAGTGCCTTGAAATGATCTGTCTTTGGAATTCTAATCCGCGAAACGAGACGTGATTTAAAATAGAGATCCCGGCGCAGCGCAGGACTTGTTTTTCGAAGCAGCATTTTTGCAGCCTTATCAAACTGGAGGAGCACCTCTTCTGTCGGAAGATAAAAAGATGCTGCAAATTCTTCCGGACTTAACCGCCTTAGATATTTAACTCCTCTCATTTTTCGAGCCAGAATTTCCAGTTCTTTTTGTCTCTCTCCCCGCAACTCCGCCCGCAAAGCGGGACGGATCCGTCCTTCGTTACGCGAAGGCGGATCGGCGCGAGGCTTCCACGCCTCGCCCGGAGTAGTACTCAGCAGCGGAGTCGGAACATTTCCGGCAGTGCCAGGTTTTGTTAGATTTGTTAGCCCAGACCTGTCCCTCCCGGAAATGTTCCGACTGGCAGAAAGCCCGGCCAGGGCAAGTGTACGACGAATCTCAGAACGGGAAGCAAAGTGGCGGTGATCGGGCGTAAGTCGGTAATGAGGAGACACAGGATTTAAATCAGCCTTTTCATCGACGGCAATCAGACGCCCCTTTTTAGACCTCTCTTGCTCTCCATTCTGTTTTTTAATTTCAATCCAAAATTCATAAATCCCTTCTGTCAAAGGGCGTAATCGCGCGGCCCAACTGGTAACCCCTGGAATTTGTCCTTGTGCCGCATGAGTTTCGCGCATTGGAATTCTTGCTTCCTCTCCGTCTTGTGATTGAACTACAAGTTCAGCTGTCTCTGGCCGGCCTTGAATGCTTGTCTCAAGCATAAAAGGAACGGTTAAAGAAGGATTTTGCGCATTCAACTTCCGTATCTGAATGGCATCTTCGATCACATCCGGCTTCACCCGCAAAATCTTCACGTCCTGGGGATTGATTTTAGGGACTATTTTTTTTCTTTGCTCGTGAAGCCAGCGCACTGTTGTAACAGCTAAATTTGCTAGAGTGCTTGAAGGCTTTCCTTGTGCAGCCTCATTCAATCTTTCCAAAGAAAGATTTTCGGGAAGTTTATTGACCCATTGACCGCCGAATCCAGGAATATTGAGCCGGTACTGTTCTGAGAGATTTGCGATATCAATCAAACCCAAAAGGGCAATCAGTGGAACATGTCCATTTTGGATTTGGGGATAAATCGTTTGCGGCGCATAAACTAATTCTAGTAACTTATGATGAATTTCAGGGGTCACCCGCATCATATGAGGATGAAACTTCTCCCCCGGCATATCCGGAAAAAAAGCGCGCACCATGGGACCTTTTACATTCTCCCAATCTGTGATTTTTTCCCAAGCTGCTTGGGGAGATCCTGTATCTGCAACGTTAAATGTCATCATTCCACTTCGTCTACGAACATTCAAAGGATGATACCAACTTGAGAAATCAAGTCCGTAAACAAGCGGATAATAATTATTACCAAAATACCCCGAAGATAACTGAATCTCCGGCGGAACCGTGCCTAATGTTTCAAGAATTAATACCTTTCCTTGATCTTGGGCAATCTCCGCCAGATCCGACATCGCGGCTTCTCCGGGAGAAAGACGAAAATATCCGGCTCGAATTTGGTCGTCTGCCTTGGGAGGTTCTCTGTCTCCTTCAGGAAAAAGCCACGTCTTTACATCGCCGTCATCCTGCGCCCTTTCGTTCGGAGTCAGACGAATCACATCCCATTTAGGTTCGTTATCAAAAAAAGCATCTTCTGCCCAATGCCAGCGCTGCCACCTGGATCCAAGAGGAATTTTTTCTTCGCGCTTTTCTGGAGGAACTTTGCGGGCAATGATTAACATATTCCCTCCTTTTCGAATCTGCCCGTTCTCATCAAATAAAAGCGGAGCCACCTCGCGCGGCCATCCTAACTGAACGCTCATTTCCTGAATGCGCCGCCGGATCAATTCATCTGCCCGACGAGCTGCTGTCTGTTTAGCTCCTTCGGAAGGGGTTTGCAAAGCATCTTGGCGGAGTTGTTGGATTTCATGAAAGATGCCCAGCTCCTGCAAAGTGAGTCCCTTTTGCAGATACACAAAAATTCGATATACCCCCAAGGCATGATCGACTCGCACATAATCAGCACGATCAAGATTGGCTTTATACACCTTTAGAAAAAGCTGCCAAGCTTCTGGATTCGACCAGTCATAAACAGGAAAGTTCCAAATTTGTCCCACAGGAGTTTCTTTTTTGCCGGGAACGCCTTGAACCGCATCACGCCGATATCCATTGGCGGGGTTCATCCCCACCGCGCGCGGATTTTTCCAGACCTCCGCATCCGGCGGTGCAAAAGCCATATCCACCATGGATGAAATCCCAAGATTTCGATAATGGTTATCTAAATTTATTTTCTGAGTACTCAGCATGAATTGGACAAAGGCATCAAATTGTAATTCGTTTTTTAATCGGTCTCTCGCCTGCTGAAGCGCTGCAGGATTCCGGTCCCGCAAGCCCGCCTCCCACAACCTCCAATCTTCACCATTTTGAGGATGATGAATTTTGTTTTCCCGTGTCAGTTCGAGAAATAGCAGGTCATCATTCACTAACTCCTGGTTTTGTTTTAGGAAATTCTGAAAGTTATTCCAAAGTGGAGAGTCCTGATGCTTTTGGAAAGTTTCCCATGCTAATGTCATCGCAAGAAGATTAAGCCTCCGGATGGATCCATGATCAATCTGGGGACTGCTTTTTAGCGCATGGATTTCCGTCTGATGTTGCTCTAGAAAATTTTGCCAATCAGGAACCGTTATTCCTGCATTTGCCAAGCAGCGAATCACGCCAGGAGCGCTTAAATAGACAGGATCTAAAAGAAGCGTGCTTAACACCGAATAAGGAGAATTGCCTGCTGAGGAATACGTATAAGGAAGACCTTGAATAATATGATATCCCAAGCGATGCGCAACATCCCCGGCTACTTGAGCGGTTTCAAAGTTGCCTATTCCCCAATCGTCCTCATGCCGCATATGATGAAAGGGAAGAAAAATTCCTTCCACCGGAATGGCGGCATCCAGGGGAGAAAAAAATTCTTTTTTTGGCATCTCACTCACCGGTACAAGAGCGCCTGCAAAGGCCGTATTCAAAAGGTGCAGCATGCGTCCCGCTGGAATACCTTCCCAGCCCCAATCACGGGCATAGGTCTCATAGCGCAACTCATGAGAAGCGCGTGTCAAAATCCAAAAATTCAAAACTGTTTTTGCAGTTTTTCGATCCCATTTTGATAAAAGCGAGTTCTGCATCCCTTGATTTTCAATTTCGTCCAGATATCCATCGACAAAGGCAGCGCTGACCTCGGATAACCATTTCCCGAGCAAAGAGATCACCGCTCCCTTTGCGGAGTCAAACCCCGCTTCTTGAAGCGTCATTTGATCGGCTAAGACGAGAGAAATTTTTCGAGCCGCATCACGATCCGCAGGATGAGCTTGAGGATCAAGATCGAAATAAGTATAAAGCTGAATATTCGTAATATACCAAAACGCTTGAAGCATCCCCGCAAGATCCACCAGCGGATTTTCTCGAGAATCATAATCAGCACTCACCCTATCTTTCGCTGGAGGACCTTCGAAATCAATCCATCGGATCCTCGCAGCTGCTTGATGTGCCGTTTCCTGGACAACCGATGAGTTTCCGCTTTGAATCGCGTCAAGCAAGGCTTTAACATGCTGAACACCGTTCGAGGATTGAATCAAACCTTGAGCTCCGTGGAGATCACCATGAACTTGGGCTTTACGAATCACATCTTGCAGGTGGAGAAAATTCGAGGCAAAAGCCATGAGAGGTTCAGCGGCCTTGGAAGTCTCGGGGGTGATGCGCGCACCGCGGGGAGCCAGCTGTTCTAATGCTTCAATAATCGCTTGAAGTCCCTGGCCTGATTCCGTTTTGGCGCGCCTATGCAAAACCGGCATCGTTTCTGACAAATTGCGCAACGGAATGTTGGCCCAGCGGAAACTATCCGTAGGTGTGGCGGGGACGCTATCAAACTCTTTGTTCCCGCTTCGTAAAAATCCCACATGCATTCGAGCAATGCTTCCCGCCACTTCACGAGCCCATGGGGCCATTCCTTGCGCATTTTTCTCACAATGGTTAGGACGATCTGCTGGCTCTGCAGTCCGTAAAGTTTTCATAAGCTGTGTTAATCCGTTCCAAAAGACATCTCCCACTTCTTGTTCACTTTGAATTTTCTCCATGACCGTCCCCAGAGGCGATCGCACACCTGACTGACTTTGATAATAAAAAACCCCCGCCAGCTTAGGGACGTTGGGGTAATGTGAAGTGGCGAGTGCTTCAAGTCGCGGCATTTCAAGATTGTCCGGCCATTTCATCCCCCTAGCACCAGCGTTACCCCGGACATCTTTATACGTTTTACTCACAAAGGCTTGTCCATCAGACTGAATGAGGGTCAGCACATTGCTGGTTGATACACCAAGAGGCTGAGCCTTTAATTTTTTCACATCGATAGTCTTAAGATCATTTCCATAAGGAACAAAAATAATTTGACCACCTTGAGCGGTGGAAATCGAAGCGCCGTTCCGGAAATGCCTCACCACCATCTTCTGGTAGAGATGGCTTGGCTCGGCAAGAGCCAGGTATCGTTCACCATCGGTGAGTTGTATTTTGACCACATCGCTCTCAGCGATCCCCCTTTGTTTGGTTGTCGAGATCAAAAGGGGGATAAAATATCTTTTTTGCAGCTTTTTCCCTCCGCTAGTTTTTAGATGAAAGACAGCGATCACTCCATTCAAAGTTTGGTGATTGGACAATCTCAGTTGAAAAGAGTCCTCTTCCTCTATTTTTTCAACCGTGTTTTCCTTATCCATAAACCATCGTTTATTTTTAATCCAACCGGATAAACGAGATATGGCCAAAGAGGGGTTTTTAGAAAATTGTCTTTGCGTCAACCGCAGCATGAGGGTCTTGTGTTTTTCCGATTTCCCAGAGACGCGGGCGCTGCTTCGAACTTCAGAACGGGAGGACTGAACAGAAAGCCCAGCCAGGGAAAGTGTGCGGCGGATCTCAGCATGAAGTAATGCGGGATTAACGTCGGAAAGGCTCAGAGCTTGGTCTCCCACCGAAAAATCGGTTGCACGGTAGGTGGAGGATGCATGACTCAATAAGCGCTTCGTATAAGACTCCCATCCTTCCGTGTTGGACATTTTGGGAGTGATGCGGACATAGGAATAATTTTGTTCGTTGAAATGTTTTTCAAAAGGCTCGGAGTGAAAGCCGCCGGTCACAACTGCAATGCGTGTGCCGGTGTGCGAGTTAGCGAGTATGCCAGTTTCCAGTGCGCCAGTTAAATCTACCGGTTTACTGGCTAACCGGCTTACTTGCTCACTGGTTAACTCGCTCACCCGTTCACTCGCTAACCTTGATTCAAGGTTACGAATCATGACGGCGTCACGCGCCTTGGCGCTCTGATAAAACGAGAGCGCTGCATCAAAGAGAATATCCATTTCCGAAGCGGCGTTCATCCCTTTGAGGGTTGACTGAAAGGGAGTAAGGCAATTCATAAAAATCGATGGTCTTAAATCTGAGTGAATAATTTTTTCGTAATTTTCAGGAGCAAGCTGAAGCGAAAATAATTTCGTGAGTAATTGATAATCCGCCAACAGAACAAGGATTTCTTTCTCTTCGGAGGTTGCGGCAAGCTTGTTGGAGATTTGATGCTCCAGATTTTTCATTTCTTGCATGAGTCGCTGACTTTTGAGTTCGCTTTGAAGCAGCACGTGTCCAATCCATCGATTCACATGGGGATATCGGTAATAAGGAAAATCTTTGGGAAGACGATCGACCAAGCTTTCCATCAGATTTTCTAAATCGGTATCAGAAAGAGTGACTTGGTTTTGAGAAGAAAACAACAAGGAATGAATCTGATCATAAAGATTTAGACCGAGATGTGCACCAGGGACCAGATCACCAGCCACTACCCCATTCGACGAAGCCAGTAATTTATTCTGGTGCTCCTGCGCTCTGGTGTTCTGGTGCTCTCGAGGAAGTAATTTTTCAATCACTGCCAAGAAGGCTCCTCGCTCTTTTTCAAACTCTGAAAGATTAAGCACCTTTTCCATCCGCTGAAGGGCAAAGATCCGGAGCATCATGGGCCATTCGATTTGCTCGCGCGGATCCTCCAGATTCAAATTCAAAACCTGGAGAGCCTGTTTCTTCAAAGCTGCGAGATACGCTTCAAATGTCAGTGTTCCTGCTTCATAGCTTTCTCGGATTTTGACAAATCGCTTTAGTTCTTTATTCAGCCGAGTTCCCTTGAGGCGTTCTATTTCGACATCAAGCTTAGCGAGGAATTGTTCGGTCTTTTCTTTCTCTTTCAAGACTCGGACAAAAGTCCGGCCATTTTCCACATACGGACTCAGATCCTCCAGGCCAAGACCTTCTGAGTCTTTTTCCTTGGCCAGAAACTCTTCTGGTCCTGTCACGAGGCCAGCATCCAAAAGGACATCAAGGGCTTTTTGATTTTTTGCAGGATCCTGAGGAAAAAACCGAAGAAGTTGGGGCTTCAAATCAAAGGCATCTCCTTCCAGAAAAACGGTGTTCACTCCATACGTTTTTTTGAGATAGGTAAGAATGTCGCGAATCTTTTTTTGGCCTTCGATATTCCCGTGCGCTTCTTGAATATGAAAAAGGACAGGACCTTTTCCCGGGTGAATGGATTCGATCGTTCCAAGCTCCGTGGGAATAGCGACGGAAAACGTCGGCCGAGGAATAGAAACTTCGGTCATTTTACCCGTGGAGGGTGAGGCCATCGCAGGGCTATAAAATTGTGTCGTGAGAAAGCAGACGAGTGTCGCTGTACTTGCTAATTTATAGAAGGGTCGTAGGGTTTTCTTCATGGTTTTAAAATGGTCTTAGCTAGATAGTTAGGAAAGGATACAGGCTGATGGATCGACTTTCAAATCGGAGAGGTTTTCAAACTAGCATTCACTAGCTTTTATGATCAAAATCGCATAATCCGCAACTGCTTAGGAGCTAAGTTTGCGGCTGAGGATTTCATTGGCGA
Organism: uncultured bacterium; assembly: GCA_964460795.1. GTDB lineage: Bacteria > Omnitrophota > Omnitrophia > Omnitrophales > Aquincolibacteriaceae > CAZOOM01. The sequence goes on from CAYWRU010000002.1 coordinate 101,651, forward strand.
GTTTAGGGTTGGCTTTGCCCTGAGTTTCCTTCATGAGCTGGCCGACTAAGAATCCAATAGCCTTGGCGTTTCCGGATTTATAATCCGCCACTGATTTGGGATTGGACTGAATCACACGGTCCGCTACTTCTTCGATCAACTTTGTGTCGGTGACCTGAACCAGTCCCCTTTCTTTAACAATCATTTCCGCAGACTTTCTGGACTCAAACATCAAAGGCAAGACGTCTTTGGCAATTTTCCCGCTAATTGTCCCAGACTCAATCATTTGAATAAGTCCGGCCAAGCTTTCGGATGAAACAGGAGAATCGGCAATGGTTTGTCCAGCCGCATTTAAAAGCGCCAAAAGTTCACTTTGAATCCAGTTGCTGGCTTGTTTGAAAAAGGGACTGTCCCCTTTTTCAGGGACAGTCCCTGACAAGCCTGCTTTTACACACTCTTCAAAATAGCGCGCCAGATCCGGATCTTCGACTAAAACCGAAGCGTCGTAGGCTGTGAGCCCATATTCTTTGATAAAACGTGCCTTTTTTTCCTGAGGGAGTTCGGGGATTTGCTTTTTAATTTCTTCGATCAGTGCCGCGGGAATGGAAAAAGGCACGAGATCCGGCTCCGGAAAATAACGGTAATCATGAGCCTCTTCCTTCGAGCGCATCAAATGGGTTTTGCCTGTGCCCTCGTTCCATAAACGGGTTTCCTGCGAAACTTTTCCGCCGCTTTCGAGGATTTCTTTCTGCCGTTCGATTTCATACGTCACGGCTTTTTGGACTGCGCGAAAGGAATTCAGATTTTTGATCTCGGTCTTGGTGCCAAATTTTTCTTGTCCAACAGGACGGATCGAGACGTTGGCATCGCAGCGAAGGCTTCCCTCTTCCATATTGCAGTCGCTGACTTCCAGATACTGCAAAATGGCTTTGAGCGAAGTCAGGTATTCATACACTTCTTCGGGCGAGCGAAGATCCGGCTCAGAAACAATTTCAAGAAGCGGAGTTCCAGCCCGGTTATAGTCGACAAGACTGCCGTCCTTGATGCCTTCGTGGAGCAATTTCCCCGCGTCTTCTTCCAAGTGAGCGCGAGTGATTCCGACGCTTTGCTGCATCAGTTTTCCGTCAGGATATTTAACCTCCACTTGAAGCCGTCCCTTTCCATTGACAGGCATGTCGTACTGGGAAATTTGGTACGCCTTGGGAAGATCGGGATAAAAGTAATGTTTGCGGTCAAATTTGAGCCGCCCGCTGATTTCGCAATTTAAAGCGAGCCCGACTTTGATCGCCAGCCGCAAAGCCTCTTCATTCAAAACCGGGAGCGATCCCGGCCATCCTAAACACACGGGACAAGTGTTTGAATTCGGCTCCGCACCAAATTCTGTTTTGCATCCGCAAAATAATTTCGTTTTTGTGGCCAACTGGACGTGAACTTCCAGCCCCATCACCGGTTCATAATTCATTAAAATCGAGTCCTTTTATTCTATTCCGTAGGTAATGAACGAAAAATATTCGCTAATTCGGCTTTGCTTATTTTTCCAGCCGCTAGAGACAACGTGAGTTCTAAAAAAAATTCCTGTGGTTTGGTAAAGCTTATTCCATTTAATTCGAGGAAAATTAGTGCGGAAACTAGCGCGGTTCGTTTATTTCCGTCTAAAAAGGGGTGGTTCTGACAAATATGAAATGCATAAGCAGCCGCCATCTCAAAAAGATCTGTATGCAGCCACTCGCCTCCATAGCTGACCTCCGGCTGAGCAAGCGCTGATCGCAGCAAAGATTCATCGCGAATTCCGTCTGTTCCCCCATAGCGTGAGATTTGATCCGTATGAATGATGGCGATTTTTTCATACGCCAAAAAAATAGGCCCCTCGTGTCCATAAAATGGGGGCTCAACTTCCTTTAGGATCAAAGGTTTTTTAGAAGCGGTATACGCATACTTTCGCTTCCGTATTTTGACAGGGATCTTTTTCAGCATAGATTTCACCTGTTAATCGGCCAGCGCTTTAAGTGTTTTGGCGTATCTTTTATTTATCTTTTCTAGAGCTGCACGAAATTTCTTTTCCCGTTCTTGATCAACGGGAGAAATAATTAGCTTCCGGCCGTCGGTCTGGATTTCAAGCGGGGTTTCGGGCGTGATATGCAGAAGTTCTAGGATTGCTTTTTCGATCACAAGCGCCATGCTGTTTCCGTGAGTGGTCAGGTGTTTTATCATGATGTTCCTCCGTTATCTTAATGTAATAACAATGTAGCACCCGTTGAGCTGCTTGTCAAACATCCTAAAGACTGGGCTTGCTTTTGTAAAACTCGGTTTCTTGTTCAAAGGAATAGGCGGCGCGGAAAAGCGTTTCTTCATCAAAAGGTTTTGCCATGAGCTGAAGCCCAATCGGAAGGGGGGCTGTCCCCTTTTGGGGACTGTCCCCTTTTGTAAATCCGCACGGAATGGAAATGGCTGGAACACCCGATAAATTCGCCGGGATCGTAAAAATATCGGAAAGGTACATGGCGATCGGATCATTCGCTTTTTCGCCTATTTTAAAGGCCGGCGTCGGAGCCGTGGGACTCAGGATCAAATCCACGTCTTTAAAGGCGCGGCTAAAATCCTCACGAATCAAAGTGCGGACTTTTTGACCTTTTAGATAAAAAGCATCGTAATAACCGGCGGAAAGCACAAAGGTTCCGAGAAGAATGCGGCGTTTGGCTTCCTGGCCGAATCCCTGGTCGCGAGTCTCGAAATACATTTCACGAAGATCTTTATTCGAAGCGCGCAGTCCGTATTCCACCCCGTCAAACCGTCCAAGATTGGAGCTGGCTTCGGCCACGGCCACAATGTAGTACACGGCAACTGAGTGAGGGGTGTTGGGAAGACTGATCGGCTGGATTTTAGCTCCCATTTTTTCAAAAATCTTGGCTGCTTCTCGAACTTTTACTTCTACTTCCGGATCCAACCCTTCTATAAAAAATTCTTTGGGAAGTCCGATGCGGAGCCCTTTGACATCACGCTTGAGCGCGCGGGTGTAATCCGGTACCAGCTGCGGTGATGAAGTGGAATCCCGCTCATCAAATCCAGCCAACATATTTAAAAGCATGGCCGAATCTTCCACGGTTTTTGTCATGGGGCCAATCTGATCAAAGCTGGATCCGAAAGCAATCAATCCGTACCGAGAAACACGCCCGTAAGTGGGCTTTAACCCTACGATTCCGCAAAATGCGGCGGGTTGACGAATCGAGCCTCCGGTATCAGATCCCAAAGCCGCAATCGTCAAATCAGCTGCCACAGCTGCCGCGGATCCTCCGCTTGATCCTCCGGGAACTCGATCCAAATCCCAGGGATTTCGAACCGGACCATAGGCTGAAGTCTCGCAGGAAGATCCAAAAGCGAATTCATCCATATTGCACTGGCCGAACATGGAAAGGCCGGCAGATTTTAATTTTGAAATCACCGTCGCATCATAGGGCGCCACATGGCCCTTTAAAATTTTAGATGCACACGTGATCTCGGAGCCCTGGACGCAAATATTATCCTTGATGGAAATCGGAATGCCCGCTCCCGGAGCAGCGCTGGAATCAAAACGAAGAAAAGCATTCAGCTTCGGATTTAAATTTTTGACTCGCGCGGTCAACGCTTCATGAATTTTGGGAATCTCGCCTTGCTTCCCCAAATCCATGGCTTCTTTGAGCGTCAACTGATGATAGGGCTTCATTTATCGACTACTTTAGGAACTTTGAAGAAAGCCCCTTCGGTCTGGGGTGCGTGCTTCAGGACTGACTCTCTCACTTGCGAAGGTTTGGCGCTGTCCTTACGAAAAACATTTTCCATATCCAAGACATGGCTTGTAGGCGGCACATTCTCCGTGGAAAGTTTGGACAGACTTTGAATATATCCGAGAATTTTTGAGAGATCTTGACTGAGTTTATTTTTTTCTTCCGGACGGAGGCTTAACCGGGCCAATTCTGCAACTTTTTCAATTTGAAAATCCATGAACTCTCCTGAAGTGGAGTCATCTTAACATTCGTCGAGAAGGAGGTCAAACGGGGGGACGAAAGAAATAAAGTAACCAGAAACCAGTAACCAGGCTTTTCCCCTGGCAACTGGTTACTGGTTACTTCAAAATCGATTACAGATCAAAAAGCATCTGCGTGTAAGTCGGAACCGGCCAGCAGCATGCTGGGACAATCTGCTCAAGCGCATCGATTTCTTTACGAATCGATGTGAGAGCCGGCAGCACTTCATCGCGGTACAGCGCTGCTTTCTTTTTCACATCCCCTTCTTGCTGCGCATCCTCTAAATTGCTTTCAAGCTTATCCAATTTGCTGGAAGCGGTTTCAAGCAATTTGGTGATGGAAGCCAAAAGCTTTTTCTGGACCTTGGAAGATCCCTCTGCTTTTTCCAGCTTATTGATGGATTCCGCAAGTTCCCCCGAATAACGAATCGCGGTGGGAATGTACTGGCGTTTCACCATCTGGATACCGGTCTGGGCTTCAATGTTGATCCGTTTCGCGTATTGCTCGAGATAAATCTCAAAACGCGAGTGAACTTCCTGATGGCTGAGCACATTGTACTTGGCAAATAAGTCGTAGGACTTCTTTGTGACAAATGACTCAAGTGCATCCACCATGTTTTTGATGTTGGGAA
>CAYWRU010000002.1:106271-143835 GCA_964460795.1 uncultured bacterium
AGTCCGCGCTTTGCGGCTTCTTTTTCCCACTCCGGAGAGTAGTTGTTGCCGTTAAAAATCACGCGGCCATGTTTGTTGATGGCTTCCTTGATAATCGCCTCGGCTTCTTTATTCTTATCCTTGGCTTTTTCAAGTCGCGTAGCAATTTCATCCAGCGCTTCGGATGCAATCACGTTTAGGACAACGTTCGGTCCGGCAATGGAAGCCGAAGAAGGCACCATGCGGAACTCAAACTTGTTTCCAGTGAAAGCAAACGGAGATGTGCGGTTGCGGTCTGAATTATCTTTCGGAAGATCCGGCAGAGTATCCACACCGATCTTAATGTGACCAAAATCCTGGAACTGGGGTTTTTTGCCCTTGGCAATACTCATCACAATTTCAGTGAGGGCCGTTCCGAGGAAGATGGAGATGATGGCGGGTGGAGCTTCATTCGCGCCCAACCGATGATCATTTCCAGGCGTGGCCGTGGAAGCACGCAGCATATCCGCGTGACGATCCACAGCCGTGATCAACGCGCTGACGAAAAGAAGAAACTGTTCGTTTTGCTGAGGTGTGTGCCCAGGATCCAGGAGGTTAATCCCGTCATCCGTTGCCAATGACCAGTTGTTGTGTTTACCAGATCCATTAATGCCCGCATACGGCTTCTCATGAAGCAGGCAAACGAGTCCGTGGCGGAGCGCCACTTTCTGCATGGTTTCCATCACAAGTTGATTATGGTCAGTCGCGATATTTGCCGTTTGAAAAATCGGAGCCGTTTCATACTGAGCCGGCGCCACTTCGTTGTGCTTAGTCTTGGACGTTACGCCCATTTTCCAAAGCTCAATTTCGAAGTCTCGCATGAACGCAGCTGCGCGGTCTTTAATGGCTCCGAAATACTGATCCTCAAGTTCCTGCCCTTTCGGTGCTGCGGCTCCGAAAAGTGTGCGTCCGCAGGTGATCAGATCCAGGCGCTTGTCGTAATATTTTTTATCGACCAGAAAGTATTCCTGTTCTGGACCGACCGTGGCGCTGACTTTCATGGAATGCTTATTTCCAAGAGCACGAAGAACACGAAGCGCCTGCCGGGAAACACTTTCCATGGAACGAAGCAAAGGCGTTTTTTTATCCAAGGCTTCGCTTGTGTAAGAACAAAACGCCGTCGGAATCACTAAGGTAACATTTCCGTCACCGTCTTCTTTAAGGAAAGCGGGTGAGGTGCAATCCCAGGCTGTATATCCGCGAGCTTCAAAGGTGGCTCGAAGCCCACCGCTCGGGAACGAAGACGCATCCGGCTCTCCTTTAATAAGCGCTTCGCCAGAAAATTCCAAAATTACTCCGCCATCTTTCGTGGGATTAATGAAGGCATCATGTTTTTCAGCTGTCAGTCCTGTCAGAGGCTGAAACCAGTGCGTGTAATGGGTGGCCCCACGTTCAACTGACCAATCCTTCATGGCATTGGCAACCACATTCGCCACTTCACGGCTCATGGGTTTACCTTTATCAATAGTCTCACGCAGCGCCTTGTAAGTCTCTTTCGGCAGCCGCTCTTTCATCACGCGATCATTAAATACGTTACTTCCGAACTGCTCGCTTAACACGAACGTCGTTTTACTCATGACTCTTACTCCTCGGTTGGTGATTTTCTATGCTTAACATTATTGCAAAGTTGTAAACCTATTTCAGGGGAGTGCCATATTACCGCAATTTGATTTCCATTGGAATCAGATTCTGGTTGATTTTTGGCACCGTCCTAGCGCAAGACCTCTTGCTCTTCTCCGCGAATAGACAAACCTTCCCTACAATTTTGTTCCCATGAAATCCATTTTTGTAGGGCCGCTATCCTTATTTCTGGCTTCTACCCTATTTAATGCAAGCGCCAGGCCAAATTCTTAGATATGAACTAAAAAATGCAATTATTCGGAGATTTTTCCAGCGGCTTGAACCGCTGCATAGATAGGAGAGCGCGGCTTTGAATCCTTGGCCGGCTCAGGCAAAATCGGAAGGGTTTCTGAAGCTAAAGGACAAGACTGGTTCATATATTTAAGCAAATCAGGCTTTGGAGCAAGCCCTTCGCCTTTCATTTCCTTGAGCGCATCCCAAGCCGCCTGAGCATTGTGATCGGCGCAATGAGCAGCCACGAGTCCTGCATGATAATCAGCCTCTTCAGGATGCAATTCTAAAGCTTGCTGATAATACTGCGCAGCTCTCCCCGGCAAGTCCTGGGCCTGATAAATCAACGCCATATTGTAATAGCTGATGTCATCGTTGGGCTCCAAATCCAAAGCTTTTCGATAGGTGGCCAGGGCCTCCTCATATTTTTTCTTTTGCTGGTAAAGAAATGCGAGGTGGGCGACGTCCCGGTAATCTGGATTCTCCCCTTCTGCAATTTTCTCATACGCTTTTTCTGCGATATCATGATCTCCGGCTTCGGAGGCCAAAGGAGCTAATTCACGCCAGGCCGCCATCAAACCCGGTTGATACTCCACGGCTTTTCGGTACATCTGCGCGGCTTTTTTAAACTCTTTTTCCTGCCTAAAAATTTCTCCCAGCTGGAAATAACTTTCTGCGTGTTGCGGGTCTGCGTTAATGGCTTTCTGAAAAGATTCCTGAGCCTTAGAAAAATGTTCTTGTTTGACATGTACAAGCCCGATTTGAAAAAGCGTTTCGGCATCTGCTGGATTGTAGGCAAGCGCTTTTTCATAGCTTCGCATGGCTTCATCATAAAAGCTATCGTCCCGATAAACATTCCCAAGGTCGCGGTAAGCAGAAGCCGTTTGCGGACTCAAATCGATCACTTTTTGGAACATTTTCGCCGCTTCTTCGGTTACGCCTTGATGAGAATAAAATTGCCCGGCAGCAACATAACTGCGAAGGAGCGAAGGGTTAAGTTGGAGGGCTTTATCAATAGCCTGCAAACCATCCAGCCATTTTCCTTCCCGATCATAAAGACTGATCAAGGTTGCGTAGGCTTCGGCACTCGAGGGGTCAAGCTTGATCGCTTTTTGAGCCGCGGCAAGAGCCTCTTTATTTTTCCCCAAATACAACAGAGCTCGGCTCAACCCTTCCTCAGCCTGCGCTAAATCAGGTCGTTCTTTTAAAGCCTTAGCCATGGCATCCCGCGCAGCGGCCCAATCGCGGCGCGCCAGAGCCTCGGTGCCTTCACGAAGCAGCAGTTCCTGAGCCGCATCCACTGCCGCAGGGACTGAGAGTGTTTCAAGATTCACAGGTGCAGATTTTGAAGATGCCGGTTGTGTTTCGGTATCGGGAGAAGCCCAAACCAAGGAAGCGCTGAGAAGACAAACTAAAATAAAAAAAAAGGCACCTGACTTGATCACTTTTTTTGCTCCCCGGAATCGTCTAAGGCCAGCCATTCGAAAAAATAATTTTCAAATCCGGCACGCTCGCTTTCCAAAGCGCCCATGAGCATTTGAAAGGAGTTTCTCATCATTTGAATTTCCTGGGATACTTCGATCACAGGATTTAACTTAAACCGCTGAAACAAAAGCCGCGTCATGGCAAGCGTGTCCGAAGATTCATCTTCTAGGATTTGAGTGGCGCACCGGTATTCGCTGAATGCAGAAGCAAAAGAAAGCGTGTCGGGTTTTTGAAAAGTATCCATGACGCGTTTTAAAAAAGCCTTGGCTTTTTCATGCAAAAGAATCCCCTGTGCTGTGCACTCTGATTCCCAAGAAAGACTGATCTGAGCCAAACGTGCCGCCAAGTAATTCATTTCAAAATCTTTGGGGGGGACAGACTTAAAATCAGGATCTTCAGCGCATAAAGCGCCATAAATCCTGGACACATCTCCGGAATCGAGGATTTTATGCAGCATTCCTTCTGCTTGTTTTTGAAAAGCCTGAACCGTACGACTCATCGATAGCAAATCCCAAATTACAAATACCAAATTCCAAACGAATGACTAATTTTCCCCTTGGGATTTGGGGGTTGGAATTTGGCATTTCCTTGATGGTTGGTGTTTGTTTTGAGGGAATGTCATAGCAGACCGGGAGCGGACCGTCAATAGGGCAAAAAAACAGGGACAGATCCGTTTTTTAGGACCTGTCCCTGCAGCAAAAAGCGATTTGTCTCTTTATTCCGGTACGATGTACTCAGGCTCCATAATCGGTGCAAAGTTTTTGGGAGCTGGAACAAAGAAGGTCACGGTCTCGTACACTCCGACCATGGTCCTCATATAGGTGTAGAAAATGCCTTTGGGAATACCGCCCGCAAGGGCAATCGGCCAGCGTTTTTCTTCAGCCATTTGAGACGGCTGATAACCCAACTCCATCCATCCTGTGGTAATGTTGGAAATTCCCCGGCCAAGTTTCGACCACATATCGTCGTCGGCAAAGGCGTTAGAGGATTCGGACAAAGCGATTAGACTTGCGGTTAGAAGCGTCATAAAGGCAACGGTTCTAAAAAATGAGTTTCTCGACATAAAAATCTCCGGCTTCTTGAGGGATTAACCCCTTGCTTTTGAAGGATTTGCCTTTAATGCTTCGGCCAATTCTAAAAAATTCTTCAGAGTTAATTTTTCTCCCCGAATCCCCTCTTCCAGACCTGTTTTCTGAAGCGCATGATAGGCCGCCTCACGACTGGTCACTATTTTAGACGAGACGAGCAGCCCGGCTAAGGCCTTCCGGCGCTGGGAAAAAGCAATTTGGACGAGTTCAAAAAAGAACTTTTCCAAATCAGGTTTTAACCGGCGATCGGAAGAAAAAAGACATTCCACCACCGAGGACCGCACTTCAGGTTCAGGAGTAAAGCATCCTGGCGAGACATCAAAAAGCGCACTCATTCTTGCACTGTACTCCACGGCCACGGAAAGACGTCCATAATCGCGCGTGCCGGGTTTGGCTACAAGACGCTTCGCAACTTCTCGTTGCATCATGAGAATCGCTTTGGAAAGTTGCTCCCGATGTTCCAAAAGATGAAAGAGAATGGGCGCGGTAATGTAATAAGGCAAATTACTCACCACTTTGAAGTTCTTTACATCCGGAAATCGAGCGCGTGCAAACTCCGCCGCATTACATGAAAGAACATCCGCATGGATCCATTCTGCCTGCGCATCCGGATGCACTTGGGACTCGCGCCGCCGCTCCGCCCACTCCTGCTTCAAAATCTCGACAAACCGGATATCTTTCTCGATCGCAACCAGACGGACGGGTTGCTGAAGAAGTTCCCACGTCAAGGCACCGAGTCCTGGACCGATTTCCACAACAACTTCTCCGGACTGAAGATCCAGCGCCTGAACAATTTTACGCGCCACATTGGCATCAATCAGAAGATGCTGTCCTAAATGCCCGCGCACCCGGATCTGATATTTTTTAAGGAGTTCGATTTGGCTCAACATGACAATCGATTTCGTAACGTTAGGAGGGAATCAGTTGTTCTGCAAGATTCCACGCGGATAAAAAGGAAGAGGGGTCGGCCTTGCCTTGATACGCAATATCATGGGCCGTGCCATGATCCGGAGAGGTTCGGACAAACGGAAGTCCGAGGGTTAGGTTCACACCGTCCCGAAAAGCAATCATCTTAAACGGTGCCAACCCTTGATCATGATACATACTAATTACCGCATCATAATGTCCTGTGTACGCTTCAAAAAAAACTTGGTCCGCTGAAAGAGGCCCCACAGCATGAATTCCTAAGGCTTGAGCTTTTCGTACGGCAGGACGAATCACTTTTTCATCTTCAGCACCCGTTTCTCGCCCATGAGGATTAACGCAGCAAACAGCCAAGCGCGGCTTCTGAATTCCAAAACGCTTTTTAAGAGCGTCCTTGGTCAGACAAATTTTTTCCAAGATAAGTTGAGAGGTCAAAAGCGACGCCACTTTGCGAAGCGGTTCATGAATGGTCACGAGCGTCACTTTAAGCCGAGGGCTGGCAAACATCATGGCAAATTTTCTCACTCCGGCTTCATGCGCCAAATATTCTGTGTGCCCATGAAAATGCGGATCGATTAAACGCATTCCTGTTTTGTGGATGGGAGCAGTCACAATAGCATCCACGTCACCCCTCACCGCAGCCTGCGTGGCCTGACGAAGCGACTCCATGGCCAAGGCCGCATTTCGGTACGTTACTTTTCCAGGATCAAAACCCGGAGGAATATTTTTTTTCTGCAGAGCCTCCGCCGTCACATCCACAAACATCAACTTTCCATTTTTAATCGATGTTTTAAAAGAGGGCGATTTGAGCCGCTCAAAAGGTGCAGAGGACCCAAAAAGAATATATTGGAAAGAGGAGCGAAGCGATTTTTTTTGGAGTGATTTCGCGATGATTTCCGGACCAATGCCGCCCGGATCTCCCAGGGTAAAAGCAATGACCGGCGTCCGAGTCTTGACCACGAATTAATTCCGGAGAGAAATGTAGGCTTCGTGTTTCAGATCTTCCATCCAGCTGTCAAAACGCGTTTTGGCCTTTTCGCGGTAAAGAAGATCGTAAACCTCATTCCGGACGTCTTCAAACTTGCGGTCTTTACCTTCCACGCGGTCTTCTAGGCGAAAGAGGTGGTAACCCATCGGAGATTCAATGATTTCCGAGACTTCGCCTTTTTTCAGCTTAAAGATGACGCTGTCAATCACCGGAATCATAGCCCCTGGCTCAACCCAGTCAGCCAAACCTCCTTGGGTCGCCTGATAATCTTCGGAGTTTTTATTCGCAAGTTCCGCAAACCGCTCAGGAGTTTCGATGATTTTTTTTCGAATATCTTTCATCCGCCGGAGCGTATCTTCATCGGTCAGACCTTTTTCCCGGGCCTGATCATTTTTCTTCATGGTAATGGAGCGAACACGGACTTTGGTATGTTCTATAAAATCTGCGGCATGTTCTTTGTAATACGCCTCGACTTCCACCGGAGTCACAATCACACGGGAGCGCACTTCCATATCGTGAAGACGGCGGATCATCATTTGACGCTCTAAACGTTCTTTGACCGCAGAAAGCCTGAATCCGCCCTGCTGCATAGCCGTCTCAAATTCGGATTCATCCTTAAATCTTTTTTTGAACTGCCCCATTTCCCGATCCAGCTCAGCTTCCTTAATTTCTATTTTCATTTCCTTGGCCTTCTGATAAACAAGACGGTCTTCAATTACTTGATTCAAAAGTTTATTGCGGGCTTCTTGAAATTGTTCGGCAAGCGTAGCGCCTTGATATTCTTTTTTCATCTGCTCATAAAGAGGACGAAGATAACTATCGAGTTCGCTTTGAGTGATCGCATCATCATTTACTACGGCCACTACGCGATCCAGGACTTGGCCTTCCGCATAAACGGCTTTCAAAGGAAAGAGGGCGAGTGAGATGAAAATAAAGATCCAAAGGGTAATCTGCTTCATAGGGGGAGTATTGTACTTGAAGCGCTCGGGCAATTCAAATGATATAACCCCATACTGAGTAAAAGGTTACGTTATGTTGCATAAGAGTCATCCGTGAACCTTATCGCTTCTTTTTGCTTGATGCTTTTCTTTTTGGATCGCCTCGCGCAGCATGCGGCAATAAAGATCAAAACCCACGGCATGGATGAATCCGCTTTGTTCATGACCGAGTAAATTGCCGGCTCCGCGAATCTCTAAATCCTCCAAAGCAATCTTGAATCCTGATCCCAATTCCGTAAAACGTTCCATGGCCCGCAGACGTTTGTCAGCGGTCGCCGTTAATACCGTTCGTTTAGGAAGTAAAAAGTAGGCAAAGGCCTGACGCTGCTCACGGTAACGTCCCACCCGGCCGCGAAGCTGATAAAGATCCGCAAGGCCGTACAAATCCGCACGATTCACCAAAATGGTGTTCACATTCGGGATATCAATTCCGGATTCAATAATGCTGGTTGAGATCAAACAATCCAACTGATGTTCCAAGAAACTTTTCATGACCGTCTCCAGGCTTTCCGGAGGCATCTGACCATGCGCCACCCCAAAACGAACCTTCGGGAGAATGGACTTTAAATGCTCATAGATTTTTTCAATGGACTGGACCCGGTTATGCACAAAATAAATCTGCCCTCCCCGGTCAAGTTCCTGCTGAAAAGCCGAGCGGATCAGTTCATCATCAAAATCACAGACTCGGGTTTCAACCGGAAGTCGATTGAGCGGAGCCGTCTGAAGCGCGGACATATCGCGAACTCCAACGAGCGACATATAAAGTGTCCGCGGAATGGGTGTGGCTGTCATGGTCAACACATCCACCTGAGTGCGAAGATGTTTAAGCTTCTCTTTGTGACGGACTCCAAAACGCTGCTCTTCATCGATCACCACAAGTCCGAGATTTTTAAATTCTGTGTCCTTGGAAAGCAACCGGTGGGTACCGATCAAAATATCAATGCGTCCTTCGCGCGTGGCTTGAAGAATAGCAAGCTGTTCTTTACGAGTCCGAAAGCGGGAGATCCCTTCTACTTTCACGGGATAGGATTTCATCCGGTCCTTAAAAACCAGGTAATGCTGCTCAGCCAGAACGGTGGTGGGTACCAGCACTGCCACTTGCCGGCCGCCCGCGGTCACGGCTTTAAATGCGGCACGCATCGCAACTTCGGTTTTTCCATATCCCACATCCCCTGCAAGGAGCCGATCCATGGGATGGTCGGATTCCAAATCTTTTTTGACATCCTGGATAGCTTTGATTTGGTCCGGCGTAGCCGTAAAAGGAAACTCCGATTCAAATTCACTTTGCCAAGCATGATCCTTGGGAGTAATAAATCCCTTTTCAAGGCTTCGCCGCGCCTGGATCTCCAGCATATCATGCGCAATATGATCGACAGCCTTGCGGGTCCGCTCCTTGATTCTTTCCCATTCTTTTCCATGAAGCTTAGTCAGTTTTGGCGCCTTACCTGCTCCCCCAATATAACGTTCCATGGGTTCGCGCGGATCCAGATAAAGGATCTCCTGTCCCGCATACTCAATCGCCAGATAGCGCCGCCGCTCTCCTTTGATTTGAAGCGGCTTCATCCCCAGATATTTTCCGATTCCAAATTTTAGATGCACCACATAATCGCCGCGCTCAAGATCCTTGGGATCAAGCACCGGCTGCTGACTTAAAAGCCGATCTTCAAGACGCCCCATCTTTTTTTCAATGGATTTGGAAACAGGGATCAAGAAAACATCTTCCAGCGCGCCTAAGGATTCGCCGCTTTGCAGTGAAAAGGTGCGAAGCGATTCAATGGTGTCGCTGCGGAACTCAATACGAACCGGCTCACGAAAGGTCAGAGGATAGATATCGATGAGATTGCCGCGCTGGGAAAATTCTCCGGGGTGTGTGACATATTCCGCGAGCTGATAACCCAGTGAACCCAATTTTTCAATCAGCTCCTGCCGATCGAAAACATCTCCCGGATGAATTTTAAAAAGATGCATCATGCCTCTATGAAAATTCGAAATCCGAATATCGAAATACGAAACAATTACGAATATCTAAATCCGAATATTCTAAACAATGCGTTTCGGTCATTTGAATTTGATACATTTGATATTGTTTCGAATTTCGCCTGCCTGCCGGTCAGGCAGGGATTTCGCGCTTCGAATTTGATTAAGATCCGCTTTACCACCAGCGCTTTTGATAATCCGATTGACTGCGCGGATCTCCCTGATAGGTTGGATTTTCTTCCCATTTTCTAATGTAGTCGATCGTAGAAGCCGGGGCATTGAGTTCACGGAGCACATTTTCCTGAGCGTAGAGGCATTTCTTTTCCGCTTCCTTTCCGGACCAAGTCATCAAATCGGGTTCATTACCAAACTGATTTTTCTGGGCATCATGATAAAGCTTGGAGTGATAACCATCATGCACAATGGTTCCCGCATACCAAAGCGCAGAGTGCTGCCAAGTGGCTTTCCCTACTTCATAAGTGGGCCGCTCATACTGTGCGCGCATACCGGAGCGTTCGGATTCTTTTATAATAGCAATGTAGGGTCGGATTTCTTGAAAACCGCGTGTAGGTTCAAGAAGCGTCAAGGATTCCCGGGTGCGTTTTAGAAATTCTGCCGAACCATGCACTTCAATGCCTGAGATTATTTCCTTTTCCTGCGTCGCTGCTAAAAGGGTCGAGGGAAAATGCAGGCAAGTCACCACAGCCACAAGAACTGCAGAGCAGAGGTTTTTGCTTCGTTTAAAAGACGTCATGATGCGTCCCTTATCAGAAATCAGGATGAATGCAGAAGAGAAAAATCGAAATTTACTTCTTGAGCCAGGCAGCAATGCGTGTCGCTGCTTCCGCAAGTTTGGCATCTGAGGTGGCAAAACTCATGCGGATATGTGCGTCACTGCCAAAGGGTTTTCCGGGAACCACCGCCACATGGGCTTCCGTCAACAGCTTATCACTGAAGGTCAGAGAATCCATGCCCGTTTTGGAAATATCCACAAACAGATAAAAAGCACCCTGGGGCTTGAACGGAACCATCCCCGGGATGGCTCGAATTTGATCATAAAAGGAGGTGCGGCGCTTCTCAAAAACAACTTTCATGTCCGCAGCAGATTGCTCTCCCTGATTCAAAGCCGCCGTTCCACCCGCTTGCGCAAATGACGTCGGATTCGAGGTAGAATGACTTTGAACACTGCCCACTGCCACCGCTAATTCTTTGGTTGGACATGCTGCATAGCCCAGCCGCCAGCCGGTCATGGAATACGCCTTGCTCATGCCATTGATAACTACGGTGCGATGCGCCATTTCAGCATCCAGCGAGGCAATGGACACGTGAGAAAGTCCGTCAAAAATTAATTTTTCATAGATCTCATCACTCAATACCACAAGGCCGGGATGCTCCTTAACCACCGCAGCAAGCGCCATCAAATCTTCGCGGGAATAAATCGCGCCTGTGGGATTGGAGGGTGAATTTAAAATCAAAACTTTGGATTTGGATGTTAAGGCGCGCTTGAGCTGAGCAGCCGTGATTTTAAATCCCGAAGATTGTTGGGTTTCCAGGATCACGCTTTTTCCGCCGAGAACAGTCACCATTTCCGGATAGCTGAGCCAGTAAGGAGCGGGAATTAAGACTTCGTCGCCGGCATCCAAAAGCGCGAAGAGGACATTAAAAATCGCGTGCTTGGCACCGGTTCCTACCACAATTTGGTCTGGAGCGTAAGTGAGACCTTGATCGCGGACAAGTTTTGCGGCAATGGCTTTACGAAGTTCAAGCGTTCCGGTCACCGGGGTATATTTGGTGTCGCCTGCCTGAAGGGCCTTGATCGCAGCGTCTTTGATAAAAGAAGGGGTGTCAAAGTCCGGTTCACCCGCGCTGAGAGAAATGACCGGTTTTCCTTGCGAGGCCATCTCTTTCGCTTTCGCGGCAATAGCCAGCGTCACCGAAGGAGCAACGGATTTAACCCGCGCCGAAAGCGCAGGTTTAAAATCAGCTGTTGTCATCACCTTTGAGGAATTTGCGGAGGGTGCCAAGGAACCCACCTTTCTTTTCGGTTTCTTTCTTGGTCTCCGAGGGTTCTTCACCCTTTTTCTTAGGAGAACCTTCCGAATCAGAGGCCTTTTCTTCTTTCGCGGCTTTGGACTTCTTTTCAACCTTTGTCTCTTCAATCGCAGGGCTCTTTGTTTTTTTGGCCGCTTTTTTCTTGGTCTTTGCCGGCTCATCAATCTGCTCGGTAAATTCCAAAAGCGCCACATCCCCTGCGTCTCCGGGACGAAATTCATCAAGCCTCATCACCCGAGTGTATCCACCCTGACGGGATTTAAAATGAGGAGCAATCCGTTTGATCAATCGATCGGCTGTTTCCGGATCGCCTAAATGCGAGATCAAAAGACGTCTCGCTTGGAGGTCTCCCCGCTTGGCAATCTGCACCATTCGATCCGCCACCGCGCTCGTTGCTTTGGCGCGCGTGACCGTGGTTCGAATCCGTTTATGAATCACCAGAGCCCGCACCAAATTACGGAGGAGGGCCTTTCGATGACCTGTTTTGACACCTAATTTTTTCTTTCTTCTTCCGTGTCGCATGACGTCCTGCTTCTTTTCTTACCGCGTTTGGGCTTTAGGATGCACTGGAAGCTGAATTTTCAGCCGGCTCTTCGGGAGGTGTGGTCTCCGCAGCTGCTGCTGGAGCCGATTCCGTTTCGCCTTTTTTCTTTTTGTGAATACGATCATCGATATTCATTCCGAGGTGAAGACCCATAGGAGTCAAAATGCTCTCAATCTCGGAAAGCGACTTTTTGCCGAAGTTTTTATATTTCAGCATTTGGGCTTCTGTTTTTCCAACAAGATCCCCGATAGACTTGATGCTGGCAGCTTCCAAACAATTTGCACTGCGCACTGAAAGTTCCAGTTCGCTGATCGGTTTGGCAATGAGTTCCTTGAAAGCAACGTCTTCTTCTTCCTCGTCTTCTTCCTCGACCGGTATCTCGCCGTAATTGACGAAGATATCTAAGTGCCGATACAGAATGTTGGAAGCATAGAGAAGGCATTGTTCTGGATCCATAGCGCCATTGGTCCAAACTTCCAGGATCAACTTATCATAGTCCGTCATCTGGCCGACGCGAGTGTCTTCCACCGCATAATTCACTTTCACCACCGGTGAAAAGAGAGAATCAATTGCAATGGTTCCGATGACATCGCCTTCAGCTTTGTTACGCTCGGCCGGAAGATATCCGCGTCCGCGACCCACTTCCAACTCCAGCTTGAGCGGGACATCTTTGGTTAAGTGACAAATAATCTGATCTGGATTCACCACGGTCACGCTTCCGTCAGTTTTAAGATCTGACGCTTTGACCGGTCCTTTTTTATGGGCATCGATGTGAATTTTTTTGGGATTTTTCCCTTCATATCTCAAGACAACCTTTTTGAGGTTGAGTACGATCTGGGCACCATCTTCAGCCACACCATCGAGTGTGGAGAATTCGTGCAGCATCCCCTCAATCTTGATCTTCGTAATGGCGGCGCCATCAATCGAAGAGATCAGCACGCGGCGGAGCGCGTTGCCAATGGTCGCTCCGTAGCCCCGTTCAAAAGGCTCGGCCACAAATTTTCCGTACGTCTGGGTCAAAGTAGTCTTATCCACTTCAAGCCGTTTCGGCATTTCAAATGTCTTCCAACGAATCCCCATTTTGTTCCTCCTTAGAACAGTCGCAAAAAAACAGCGCTCTGATTATTTCGAATATAGTTCGATGATCAGTGATTCTTCCACCGGAAGCTTCGCATCCGCTTTGGTCGGCATACGCAGCACCTGGGCTTCTAACTTCTCGCCGTCCACACTCAACCACTCGGGCAGGGCAAGATCCTTATACTGCTCGATTTTTTCCCGGATTCTCTTCAAAGTTGACTCGCGCTTGCGCGGCTCCACCTTGTCGCCGGGTTTAACCATGAAAGAAGGAATGTTCACGCACCTTCCATTCACTGAAATAAGGCCATGACTCACCATCTGGCGCGCTTCCCGTCGGGTCGCGGCAAAATAAAGACGGTAGATCACATTATCCAAACGGCGCTCTAAAAGCTGGATGAGGTTCTCGCCGGTCACTCCGCCCTTGCGAGAGGCGCGGTCAAAGAATACGCGAAATTGCCGTTCCAACATTCCATAAATACGCTTCAATTTTTGTTTTTCGCGCAGCTGAATGCCATAGTCCGAAGACTTGCGTCCGCGGCGCGTGGGTCCGTGCTGACCCGGAACTTGGCTGAGCCGCTTCGCAACTTTTTCACCCGAGCGACGGGATTTATGTCCCAGATCCACACCTTCACGGCGGGAGAGCCGTACAACCGGTCCAAGATGCCTTCCCATAAATTAAACTCTCCTTCTCTTCGGCGGTCTGCAGCCGTTATGCGGAATCGGCGTAATATCGTAAATGGCTTTAACCTGAACGCCCGAAGCCTGAATGGCTCGGATGGCAGATTCACGGCCGGATCCCGGGCCTTTCACATAAACATCCACTTCTTTCAAACCGTATTCGAGCGCCTTCTTGGTCGCATTTTCTGCGGCCACCTGAGCGGCAAAAGGTGTCGACTTTTTCGATCCTTTAAATCCTGCGGCGCCGGCACTGGACCAGCAAAGTGCATTGCCTTCGTGATCTGCAAAGGTCACGATGGTATTATTAAAACTGGCATTCACGTGAGCCACGCCATGGGCTACGACCCTTTTCTTTTTCTTTTTTGCCATACCCTATCAGCTCCTCTTCCGATCGTTATTTGGGAGACGGTGGCTTCTTGTTAAGCCCGCCGATTGTCTTACGCTTGCCCTTACGGGTACGTGCGTTCGTGTGAGAGCGTTGTCCGCGGACCGGAAGTCCTTTGGAATGCCGAGACCCACGGTACGACCGAATGTCCATCAAGCGCTTGATGTTTTGTGCAATATCCCGACGCAGATCTCCCTCGGTCTTTGCTGTTTTTTGCAGCAGCGTCGTGATTTGCGAAACTTCTTTTTCGCTTAAATCTTTGGCCCGTTTATCCGGACTAATTTGTGCATCTTTTAAAACTTTCTGAGAAGTACGAAGTCCGACTCCATAAATATAGGTCAGGGCTCGCTCCACCCGTTTTTCTCTTGGAATATCCACACCTAAAATTCGCGGCATAACTTTCTTTTCTCCTGTCTTCGCTCGGTCGAACCGGCCTCTAGCCTTGGCGCTGTTTGTGTTTCGGATTTTTACAAATCACGTACACAATGCCACGGCGTTTTACCATCTTGCAATCTTCACAAATTCTTTTCACTGAACTATGAACCTTCATGATTCCTCTCTTACTTCACGCGGAAGGTAATGCGTCCGCGGGTTAAATCATAGGGCGAAAGCTCCATCTTCACTCGGTCGCCCGCAAGAATTCTTATGTAATGCATTCTCATCTTGCCTGAGATATGCGCCAACACTTTGTGGCCATTGTCGAGTTGGACTCGAAACATAGCATTGGGAAGCGGCTCTACCACGGTCCCCTCCACTTCGATCGCTTCTTCTTTCGTCATAGGCTCTTTCGGTTTTTGGATCACTCACGCGTCAGATTCATCACCTGGCCGTTTACAAAAGCAATCGTATCTTCATAATGACTCGAGAGCTTCCCATCTTGAGTCACGACCGTCCACCCATCTCCGAGCACTTTGACAGCCCAATGCCCTTCGGTCAACATGGGTTCGATGGCGAGCACCAACCCCTCCTGAATCACCTGCCCGCGGCCCGCGGTTCCATAATTCGGAACTTGCGGTTCCTCGTGGAGCGAACGGCCGATGCCATGCCCTACGTAATCGCGGACCACTTGAAATCCATCGGCTTCAATCGAAGCCTGAATCGCTGCGGATAAATCTCCGATGCGCGCTCCGGGCCGATAGGCCGCCACACCTGCATCAAAGGACCGCTTCGCCGCTTCCATCAACTTTTGAGCTGCAGCCGAGATCTTTCCTACCGGCCAAGTCCGGGCTGCGTCCGCATAATATCCGTCAATCTTGCAGCCGATATCTAAACTAATAATATCGCCTTCGCAAAGCTCTCGCGGCCCCGGAATTCCGTGAACCACTTCTTCATTAATCGAAATACAAGCCGTTTTGGGATATCCGCGATATCCTTTAAAAGCATTCTGAGCGCCGCTGGTTGTAATCAGTTTTTCGCAAAGCCGATCCACCTCTTCTGTGGTCACTCCCGGGCGAATGATTCCGGGCACTTCCCGAAAAACCCGCTGCAAAACCTTGGCAGCCTTGGCCATGGTCTGAATCTCTCGTTCAGACTTTAGAGAAATCATACCGCCAATTTCAACTCTTCAAAGATGGTGCGGAATCGCTTTTGCAACGACGGCACATCCAAATTCGCATCCACTGAAACAAGCAAATTTGCATTCGTATAATACTGAATCAGCGGGCTCGTTTCTTTCTGATACGTCGCAAACCGATTCCGAATCGTTTCCGGATTATCATCTTTGCGCTGCGTCAAAGCCGCTCCGCACTTATCGCAAACACCGGGCTTTTTCGGCGGAATATTACGAATATGATAATTGGCTCCGCACTTTGGACAACCCCGCCGGCCGGAAAGTCGATCAATTAAAATATTCTCGTCGGTTTCAAAATCTAAAACTGCATCGAGCCGCAGGTGGTTTTTTTTCAAAAAAACGTCCAGCGCTTCTGCCTGGCCGATGGTGCGCGGAAAACCATCCAAAATAAATTCTTTTTTGGGAAGCCTTGAAATCTCTTCGAACATCATGGCGTTGACCAAATCGTCCGAAACAAGACCGCCTTTTTCAATCACATCCTTGGCTTTCTTGCCAAGATCCGTTCCGCTCTTGATATGTCCGCGTAAAATATCTCCCGTGGCCAGATGCGGCACTTTCCACGTTTCGCTCAGAACCTTGGCATGCGTTCCCTTGCCTGCTCCCGGAGGTCCCAGCAAAATAATTTTCATCGAGATTCCTTCGCTTAGTAGCGCCGCGATTTCAATTTTCCGCGCTTAATAAATCCCTCATAATGCCGCATCAAAAGCTGCGATTCAATCTGCTGCATGGTGTCCAGCATGACACCGACAATAATCAAAAGACCCGTGCCACCAAAAAAGCTTGCGACTAAAAACGGAATGTTTAAAAGCCGCGGCGACGAAATAAAACTCGGTAACAGCGCAATCACGGCCAGAAACACCGCGCCGCTGGTAGCAATGCGCGTCATCATATAATCCAAATATTCAGCCGTATTTTTCCCTGGACGAATCCCCGGAATAAATCCTCCGTACTTCTGGAGATTGTCGCTCACCTCAATCGGATTGAAGGTAATTGCCGTATAAAAATACGTAAAAAATAAAATCAAAAATGCTTCCAACAAAGAATAAGTCAAAGAACCGTGCATCATACTTTGAGCAAAATGATTCAGCGCCGTGGCTTTCGGAAAAAATCCTGCGATCGTAGCCGGAAACAAAATCACAGACTGCGCAAAGATAATCGGAATCACGCCTGCCTGATTGACCTTTAGCGGTAAAAAAGTGCTTTGACCACCGTACACCCGGTTTCCCCTTACCTGTCTCGCATACTGTACCGGGATTTTCCGCTCGCCCTGGATAATCAGAATGACAAAAATAACTACGGACACAAACATGATCAACATCAACCCAAACTTCCACCAGGCTAACTGTTGACGCGCCGGATCAAACGGTGAAAGCAGGAGCCAGGTCTGCCACATAGCCGCCGGCACCCGCGAAATAATTCCGGTCGTAATCAAAATCGACATCCCATTTCCAATGCCGCGCTGATCAATCTGTTCACCGAGCCACATAATAAAGGCTGTTCCGGTCGTGAGGGTCAGAACCGTCATCATCCGAAAGCCCCATCCCGGATTCGGAACAATAACCGTTCCGTCAAAACTCATCGGATTTTCAAGCCAGAGCGAAATAAAAAAGGTCTGGATCAAGCTCAGAATAATCGTTCCATAGCGCGTATATTGAATAATCTTTTTGCGGCCCGCCTCTCCTTCTTTTGCCAACTTTTCGAGCTGTGGGATCACCACCGTCAAAAGCTGCATAATAATGGAAGAAGAAATATAGGGCATAATGCCGAGCGCAAAAATCGTCGCCTTTTCAAGCGCACCGCCGGTAAAAAGTCCTACCATGCCAAAGAGCGATCCACCCGGAGATCTGGCTGCAATGCGCTGAAAAAAAGCAGCGAGTGCCGTTCCATCTACTCCCGGCGTCGGGACAAATGCCCCGAGTCGATACACCACTACGATCAATAAAGTAAAGAGCACTTTGTTCCGAAGTTCCGGAACCTTAAAAATATTTCCAAATGCTTTCAGCATATTCTGATCTTTCGGATCCTTTTTCAGGATCGTCCGCTCACCACATCAAATCAGATGGCAGATTTACTCGCTGCAATCAAAACGGCTTGACCGCCAGATTTTTCAATCTTTTCCTTCGCAGAATCGCTAAAGGAGTGCGCTTTGACTACCAAAGGTTTTGAAATCTCTCCATTCCCAAGGACTTTCAGCCCCTTGCCAATGGATTTCACAGCCCCACAAGCCATCAGGGTTTCTGGAGAAATTTCCGAAACTTCCCAGCGAGCAAGATCGCCCACATTCACAACGGCGTAATCTTTTCCCGGATGATTAAATCCGCGTTTTGGAAGTCTGCGGTATAGAGGATTTTGTCCGCCCTCAAAGCCCCAGCGGCGCGCATATCCTGAGCGAGACAACTGTCCTTTTTGACCGCGGGTCGCACGTTTTCCGTGTCCAGAACCAATACCTTTACCGACACGCTTGCGCTTTTTATTGTAAGGTTTTTTTGCTCTCATGACGCAGCTCCGGAAACTTCAGGCGCGGTTTCTTCGTCCATGCGTTCGCGCCGATCACAAAGCTGATCGAGTCCGTCCAAAGTAGCCTTAAGTACGTTAATTGCATTATCGCTGCCAAGACTCTTGGTCAAAATGTCTTTAATGCCGCAAGATTCACAAACAGCCCGCACGGCTCCGCCAGCAATAATTCCCGTACCAGGCGCTGCGGGCTTTAACATCACTTTTGCAGCTCCATATCGGCCCCAAACCTCATGCGCAATCGTAGTACCTTTAAGTTTGATGGGAATCTTGTGCTTTTGAGCGTGGGTTAAAGCTTTACGAATAGCATCCGCCACTTCATTGGCTTTGCCGAGCGCATAACCCACATCGCCGGTTCCGTTTCCAACCACAACAAGTGCGCTAAAATGAAACCTTTTTCCGCCCTTTACAACCTTGGCGCAGCGATTCACCTGAATCACTTTTTCATAGGGAGTTCCGGCGCTCGTTTCAATAATAACCGGATGCGCGACGTCGCCTTCGGGCTTTTTCTTCTCATCCGACTTGGGCTGAATTTTTTCTTTTTTTGCCATACCGCTTATCACCTTTTCGATGAATCGATTAGAATTGAAGCCCGGATTTTCTCAGAGCCTCGGCCAGCGCCTTAACGCGGCCGTGATATTTGTATCCCGCACGATCAAATGCAATTTTAGTAATGCCGCCTTTTTTTAAACGCTCGCCCAGCACTTCTCCAAGACGCCCAGCTCGAACCGACTTTGCCGCCTTTGTCTTGCGAAATTCTTTTTCTGCTGTGGAAGCTCCAAAAATAGTTTTTCCGGAAATATCATCCACCACCTGAGCATAAATATGATTTAAAGAGCGATAAACGCAAAGTCTCGGGCGCTCCATTGTCCCTGTAATTTTTTTTCGAATGCCGCGATGCCTTGCTTGACGTGCTTTTAGTTTTTTTAGCATAAATAATTTCTCGTCTTTTAGCCGACGGTCTTACCTTGTTTGCGTCGGATAACCTCACCGACATAATGAATCCCTTTGCCTTTATACGGTTCGGGCTTATGAAACGCTCGAATATCTGCCGCAACCTGCCCCACCAACTGCTTATCGATTCCTGTGACCACTACGCGGGTCGGATTCGGGCAAACAATCAAAATGCCTTCGGGAATATTCAACTCGCAGGGATGAGTAAATCCAAGCGCGAGAACCAGCTTCTTCCCCTTGACCTCAGCTTTGAAGCCGACGCCGACAATTTCCAGTTCCTTCTTGTAACCTTCCACAACGCCGCGAACCATATTCTGGACCACGCTGCGGGCCAGACCGTGAAGCGCACGATCTTTATTAATATCCGTAGAACGCGCAAAGGTCACACTCCCATCCTTGGATTCCACTTTAATCCTAGGATGAATCTCCATTTCAAGCTTTCCTTTGGGACCTTGGACTAAAACCGTTTGGTTTTTGACCGCAACCTGGACTCCCGCAGGAACAACAACTGGTTTTTTACCGATTCGTGACATGGTCTTATTCCTTCATTACCAAACTTTGCAAATGATTTCGCCGCCAAGTCCTTGCTTACGAGCCTCTTTATCGGTCATCAAACCTTTGGAGGTCGTGACAATCGAAATTCCCAATCCTCCTTGAACGCGCGGAAGATCGGTGGATCCGCCGTAGCGACGAAGCCCGGGCTTGGAAATGCGCCGAATTCCCTGAATGGCCGGCTGTTTTCCTCGAACATATTTCAAATGAATGCGAACAAAGTTTTTGTTGCCTTCATTAAACGCTTTAACGTTGGAGACAAAACCTTCTTCTTTTAAAAGTTCGGCAAGGCGCGTGGTCAGCTTTGATGTCTTCGCCGTAACTTTGTCCTTTTTGGCGCTGGAGGCATTGCGCACCACCGTTAAAAAATCCCCCACGAAATCCGTGATCGGCATAAACTTTTCTTATCCTCCTCGACTTACCAGCTTGATTTCACGACTCCCGGAATCACGCCTTCATTGGCGAGTTCCCGGAAACAGATGCGGCAGAGTGCAAATTTCCGGATATATCCTCCAGAGCGTCCGCACCGCTGACATCGGTGATAGCCGCGGACTTTAAATTTCGGGGTCCGCCGCTGTTTGACCACGAGACATGTTTTAGCCATGACTAATCCTTTACTTTTTCTTAAAGGGAAGTCCAAGATGCGCCATCAGGCTGCGGCCTTCGGCATCGGTCTTGGCAGTGGTAACAAACGTAATATCCATTCCCTGAACTTTTTTGATTTTATCAAACACCACCTCGGGAAAAATCGTCTGCTCAAGCAGTCCCAAGGTAAAATTTCCGTGTCCGTCAAATCCCTTGCCCGCATAGCCTTGAAAATCGCGGATACGGGGCATTGCAATATTAATCAACCGGTCCATAAATTCGTACATCCGGTAACCGCGCAGAGTTACTTTGATTCCCACCGGAGATCCTTCGCGAAGCTTAAAAGCTGAGATCGATTTTTTTGCGCGAGTGATCACAGGTTTCTGTCCGACAATATTTTCAAGTTCCAAGGCGCACTGCTCAAGAATCTTGACGTCTTCCTTCGCTTCTTTGACTCCCATATTCACAACTATTTTATCCAGCTTCGGAACCTGCATCACGTTCTTGTAAGCAAATTCCTGTTTGAGAGCAGGAACGACATCCGTCCGGTACTTGACTAAAATTCTGGGTAAAGCTGTTTTTTGTTCTACGGACATCTTAAGCTCCCAACATTTCTTGACTGCTCTTGGCCACGCGCTGTTTTTCGCCATCTTTTAAAAAGATGTAGCCCACGCGCGACGGTTTTCCCGATTTGGGACAAATCAACTGAACATTCGCAATCGCAAGAGGTGTTTCCATCTGAGAAATTCCGCCCTTGGGATTTTCCTTGGTCGGCCGCATGGCTACTTTGCGGTAATTAATTTTTTCCACAAGCACTTTCGCACTCTTGGGGAATACTTTCATCACACGGCCCTTCTTGCCTTTATCACGGCCGGTAATCACAATCACCTGATCATTTTTCCGGATACGCATTAGACCACCTCCGGAGCAAGCGAAATGATTTTCATAAATTGTTTTTCCCGAAGTTCGCGGGCGACAGGTCCAAAAATACGCGTACCGCGCGGATTTTTTTGATTATCAATGATCACAATAGCATTGGATGAAAATTTTACCGTCGATCCATCTTTGCGTTTGATCGGAGACTTGGTCCGGACAATCACCGCCTTCACCACTTCCCCCTTTTTGACGCCGCCTTCAGGGATGGCTTCTTTCACGTTCGCGGTAATGATATCTCCAACTTCCGCACTCATGGTCCCATGACGGCCGATAACACCAATCATAGCAGCCCGCTTGGCACCGCTGTTATCCGCAATATCCAATATGGTTCGCAGCTGAATCATGACTTAACCACCTTCACCAAAGTCCAGTTTTTAGTCTTTGAAAGGGGCTTGGCCTGCTGAATCTGAACCTTATCTCCGGCCCTGGATTCATTCTTTTCATCATGCACCGCATACTTCACTTTGCGGCGGATAACTTTTCCCACCAAAGGATGTTGAATCAAGCGAGTAACTTCAACAATCCGAGTCTTCTGCATTTTGTCGCTCTTGACCACGCCTTCACGAATCAGGCGGCCTTTGCGTTCCTGGGTATCAATCGCCGGTGTACTCATTTCTTAACCTCAGTTTTCTTTCGTTCGCTCAGGATCGTCTGAAGACGCGCGACATCCCGCCGGGCGGAACGAATCACGGATTGCTTCTCCAGCTTTCCTGTCTTCAGCTGAAAACGATAATTCATTAAGTCTTTTTGGAGCTGACTGACTTTTTCCTGAATTTCATCGTCGGTCAAGGCTCTGATCTGTGCGCTTTTCATGGTCTAAACTCCCACGTTCCGCTTTACAAACTTGGTCCGGAATGGAATCTTATGCGCACACAAACGGAGCGCAGATTTTGCAAGCGCTTCCGGCAGTCCGCCCATTTCAAAAATAACGCGTCCGGGTTTAATAACACAAACATAATATTCCGGGCCGCCTTTTCCTTTACCCATGCGGGTTTCAGCCGGTTTTTTACTGTAGGCTTTATCCGGAAATACACGCAGCCAAACTTTTCCGCCGCGCTTGATATGACGCGTCAACGCCACGCGGGCCGCTTCGAGCTGAATCGAGGTCAACCACGCACACTCCAAGGCTTTAAGACCATAATCTCCGAAGGAGATTTGGCTGCCTCGTGTGGCCACGCCGCCCATCCATCCCCGCTGCTGTTTTCTGAATTTAACTCGCTTAGGCATTAACATAAAAGCTCTCTTTTACTTAAGTGTTCGGCGCTTCTTCCGCCCCTGATTCGGGCGCGGAGGGCGCAATCTCTTCTTTGGATTCTGTAGCCGTGCCAACAGAGGCCTCAACTGAGCCTTCATCAGCTTTTGATTTTTTCGATTTTTTTGCCACGAAACCCGCCTGCATATCTTTTTCAAGATCTGCCTGCTGTCTCGCCTTACGAAGCTCGGCTTCTTCTTTTTTCACCAGAATATCGCCTTTATAAATCCAAGCCTTGCAACCAATGGTCCCATAGGTGGTAAAAGCTTCGGCAAATCCATAATCCACATCGGCGCGAAAAGTATTCAGAGGAACCTTTCCCTCACGGTACTTTTCATCACGGGCAATTTCTGAACCGCCCAATCGGCCTTTGACAAGCACCTTGATTCCAAGGGCTCCCTTATTCATGGCCAATTGAACCGATTTTTTGAGCACCTTTCGGAAACTCACGCGCTTCTCAAGCTGCATGGCAATATTTTCCGCCACGAGCTGCGCATCGGTGTGGGGATTCTTGACTTCCTTAATCTCCAAAAAGAGCTCATTCTTCGTAAGCGCCGCAAGGCCTTCTTTCACCTTGTCGATTTCTTGTCCACGCCGTCCAATAATAACTCCAGGACGTGCGGTATGAATTCGAACACGCACTCTTCCGCCGGAACGTTCAATTTCAATCAGTGAGATTCCGGAAAAATAGAGCTTCTCTTTCAAGTATTTGCGAATCTTAAGATCTTCATGCAAAAGAAGATCAAAGCCCTTGCCCGAAAACCAGCGGCTTTTCCAGGGTTTGATGTATCCAACCCGAAGTCCGTAAGGATGTGCTTTCTGACCCAATGGAATATCCTCCTTGACTAAGCTTTTCCCGCTTTTGCGGTCTTTTGTTTTGCCGGAGCCTTGGCCTTCACGGCTCTCGATGATCCCTCGGCCTTCTTAGCATCATCCGATCCCGCCGAGGTCTGCGATTTATTTTGCCGGCCTTCTTCGACTCGAATAAAAAGATGCGACATGCGTTTCAGAAGGCGATCAGCGCGTCCCATGGAGCGCGACATAAATCGCTTCATAACCGGTCCGCCGTCCGCACGAATCTCGGCCACCACCAAGCGATTTTCATCCATGCCCAATACCCGGGCGTTGGCCACTGCGCTTTTAAGAATAGTTTCCGTCATCCGGGCTCCCTTGCGCTTGATCTGAGCCAAGATTGCAAAAGCGCGATCAACAGGCTGATGCCTTACGGTATCAATCACGATCCGTAATTTACGCGGCCCAATGCGAAGATATTTCGTAAGAGCCCGGGCGCTTTTAGGCGCTTGAAGCAAGGTTGCCGGCATTTTTTCCGAAACGATTTTTTTTGCCTTCACAGTTTCTTTTTTCATAAAAGTTTACGTCTTAGCTCCCGCAGCTGCTTCTTTAGATTTGTCCCCGGCGGCGCTATGAACCCGGAAGATTCGAGTCGGCACAAACTCCCCGAGCTTATGTCCCACCATGTCTTCCGTGACAAATACGTTACCGAAGATTTTTCCATTATGAACCGCGAACGTTAACCCCACAAATTCCGGAGTGATCGTCGAACGGCGCGACCATGTTTTAATCGGGCGGCGGTCCTTTTTTTCCTGGGCGGTTTTGATTTTCTTCGCCAATTTCAAATCGACAAAGTATCCTTTTTTAGATGAGCGGCTCATTTTCTACGATCCTTTACAATGAATTGACTACTTGCCTTGAAACGTTTGCGAGTCTTCAAGCCCTTGGATTTCTGGCCCCACGGACTCTGAGGATGATTACCACCCTTTGATTTACCTTCGCCGCCACCCATCGGATGATCCACAGGATTTTTCGCCACACCGCGGGTCGCAGGACGAATCCCCATCCAACGCGCACGACCGGCTTTTCCGAGCGAAATATTTTCATGATCCAAATTCGAGCACTGTCCGACCGTGGCATAAGAGCGCAGATCAATCATTCGCACTTCACCCGAAGGCAATTTAACGTGCGCATATTTATCTTCTTTCGAGAGAATCTGCGCAGAACCACCGGCGGAACGGACCAACTTGCCTCCGTATCCAGGCTGAAGCTCAATATTATGAATCGGCGTACCTTCTGGGATCATTTTAAGCGGAAGATGATTGCCAAGCTTCACTTCCACAGATTCACCGCTCATCACCGTGTCACCAATCTGCAGCCCATTCGGCGAAAGCATGTAAGCATGAACGCCGTCTTCATATTGAATAAGCGAAATGCGCGCACTGCGATTCGGATCGTACTCAATCGTCAACACCTTAGCCGGCATGTTGTAGCGGACTCTTCGAAAATCAATGATGCGGATCCGGCGCTTATGACCGCGGCCACGACGGCGCATCGTGATGTGGCCATGCGTATTGCGTCCGCCAGAGCGCTTACGAATTTCTGTAAGCGGCTTGTACGGCTTGTCGGTGGTCAGTTCCGCAAAGTCCGGAACATTTCCAAACCGGCGCGACGGAGTTAAGGGACGATACTGAATCAGAGCCATTTTAAATTTCCTTTAGGTCGTTGTAATATCGATCTTCTCGCCCTTTTTCAGGGTGACGATCGCTTTTTTCCATTCCGGGGTACGGCCAGGCTGATAGCGAACACGCCGCCATTTGCCGAGATAATTCTGCACATTGACCCGGGTTACGTGAACATTGAAAATCTTTTCCACAGCGGATTTGATCTGCTTTTTATTGGTCGCCTTATGAACCTTAAAGGCATACTTCGACTGAGATTCGCTCAAAGTTGTAATCTTTTCAGTGATCACCGGCTCTTGGATAACTTCATAAACGCTCAGCTTCATGATTTTCTAGTCTTTCTTACCTTCGAACTTGTTTTCGTAGTTTTTGGCTTTTTAGCAGCAACCGCTTCTTCAGCAGCAGGTTCTTGAGAAGCTCCGTCTGAAAGACGCCCCTCAATAACAGAGAGCGCTTCCTGCTCAATGACCAGCTTCGGGCGGTTCATAATGTGATACGCGTTCACCAAATGAGCCTCTTCGATTTCAACGCGATTCAAATAATTTTGACTCGCACGACGAATCGTGGCATCTAACTGCTTCACCACACAAAGCGCCCTTTTTCCTTCTAGCGGCAACTTCTTAAAAATATCAACCCATTCGCGCGTCTTCGGCTGAGCGAGTTTTACATCTTCCACAAGCAAAAGTCCTTTTTCCTCACCTTTAAGGCTGAGGGCCGAAATAAGCGCCGCATCTTTCATGGTCTTCGGAAGATTCACAAAATAACTTCTCGGATGCGGACCAAACACGGTTCCTCCACCTCTCCAAATCGGAGAACGAATGGAACTGTGCCGCGCACGGCCAGTACCTTTTTGCTTCCAAGGTTTTTTTCCGCCGCCGCTGACTTCCTTACGCGTCTTGGTTTGATGCGTTCCGCGGCGAAGATTCGCAGCAAAGGCATTCTTGACCAGCTCAAGCAAACGGTGATTTACCCGCGCTGCATAAATACTGGGATTCAGGACAATTTCCTGTTTTTTCTTGCCTTCTTTTGAATACAAAATCGCTTTCATAAATCCGTTTTTTTCCTTATCCGCTTATCGGTATTGAGTTCGCTGGAGATCGAGAAGATTCTGGCCTGAGTTTCAGGAGACCTTGGCTTCTTCTTTCTTTTTCGAATCCACAACCCACTTTTTAGCTTTGCCACGCGTGAGCGAATTCCGAACCACAACATAACCGCCGTCAAATCCAGGAACTGCTCCACGCACCAACAAAAGATCATTTTCGCTATCGACCTTGATCACTTTAAGATTCTGCGTTGTCTGAACTTCATTGCCCATATGTCCGGACATTTTCAAACCCTTCAAAACACGCGCAGGACTGGTATTAGAACCAATCGATCCCGGTTCCCGCCCCATTTTGCTTCCATGAGCTCCCGGGCCTCCTCCAAAATGATGCCGCTTCACAACACCTTGATAGCCTTTTCCAATCGTGACGCCTTCCACATCCACAAAGTCGCCCTCTTCAAAATTATTGACCCGCACTTGAGCGCCCGCTTCAAGATTTTCTACTTCCGCGGTGCGGATTTCACGAATAAAACGCAGCGGCCCGGCTCCTGATTTTTTCAAATGCCCTAGCCGTGCCTTGGTCGCAACCTTAGCCCGCATGGGGTCAAACGCCATTTGCACGGCCGTATATCCGTCTTTTTCCGCGGTTCTTATCTGAGACACATGGCATGGGCCGGCTTGAATCACAGTGACCGGAATACTCCGGCCTTCTTTATCAAAAATGTGCGTCATTCCGATTTTTTTACCTAAAAGTCCGATCATAACTCTCTCGTTTATAATTTGATTTCGACATCTACGCCAGCTGGAAGATCCAGCTTCATAAGCGCATCCACGGTTCGCGACGTCGGGTCTTCAATTTCCAATACGCGTTTGTGCGTCCGCTGCTCGAACTGATCGCGCGCCTTTTTATCAATCGTCGGGCCACGCAGCACAGTTGTTTTCCAAATCTCGGTCGGAAGCGGAATGGGTCCAATGACTTTCGCGCCGGTTCGGCGTGCGGTTCCTACAATTTCATGCACCGACTGATCCAAAACGCGGTGATCATATGCTTTTAATTTGATACGAATTTTTTCTTTGGTTGCCATAACATTACGCGACGCTTTACTTCGCCGTCGCCTCTCCCATCACTTTTTCTGCAATTTGTTTCGGCACCTGATGATAACTGTTCGGTTCCATACTGTACGTTGCCCGGCCTTGAGACAGTGAACGAATGGCCGTTGCATAGCCAAACATTTCCGCTAGCGGCACGAGACCTTTAATGGCTTTCAAATGACCGCGGTTTGCCATCTCCTGAATCACACAGCGACGCGAATTCAAATCGCCAATGATATCGCCCATGTATTCTTCGGGGACAACAACTTCCACCAACATGATGGGTTCTAGCAGGATGGGATTGGCCTTCCGGAAGGCTTCCTTGAAACCTAAGATTCCCGCCATTTTAAACGCAATTTCAGAAGAGTCAACATCATGATAACTTCCGTCATAAACAACGGCTTTGACGTCCGTCACCGGATATCCCGCCAAGACACCATTGGAACAAGCCTCAATTACACCGTCTTCCACGGCCGGAACGTATTCGCGAGGAATGGTTCCGCCCACCACTTCACTCTCAAACTCAACTCCCTTGCCGCGCTCAAGCGGTTCAATTCGGATATAGCAATGTCCGTACTGACCGCGACCTCCGGTCTGCTTGATGAATTTTCCTTCGGCCTGCGCTGTTCCGGTAATCGTCTCTTTGTAAGCCACTTGCGGCTTCCCGACATTCACCTGCACCCCGTATTCACGGCGCATGATGTCAACCTTAATATCCAGATGCAATTCGCCCATCCCGCCAATTAAGGTCTGAGTGGTTTCATGATCGGTCTTGACGCGGAAGGTCGGATCTTCAGAAACAAGACGGCTCAAAACATCCGACATCTTATCGCGGTCCGCTTTGGTCTTCGGCTCCACCGCCATCCAAATCACCGCCTCAGGAATGAAAAGCATTTCCAGCACCACTGGCTTATTTTCATCGCAAAGCGAATCCCCGGTCCGAATATCTTTCAACCCTACTGCCGCAACAATATTGCCAGCGCCCGCTTCTTCGATTTCCTCGCGTTTATTCGCGTGCATCAAAAGCAAGCGTCCGATGCGTTCTTTACGACGTGTTCGCGGATTAAAAA
The DNA here is from genome assembly GCA_964460795.1 of uncultured bacterium. Taxonomy (GTDB): domain Bacteria; phylum Omnitrophota; class Omnitrophia; order Omnitrophales; family Aquincolibacteriaceae; genus CAZOOM01. The sequence continues at coordinate 134,378 of CAYWRU010000002.1, forward strand.
TATAAGAACTTGAAGTTAAAGTGCCGGAATAAATTCGGATATAGGTCAAAGATCCAACAAATTTATCGCTGGCGATCTTAAAAGCAAGACAGGTTAAGGGCTCAGACTCCGATGCCCGGCGCTCAATCGCAGAACCATCATCCGGGCTAGTTCCCTTTGTCGGAGGTAATTCATTCGGCGCCGGCAGATAATCCACCACCGCATCCAAAATCTGCTGGACACCTTTATTTTTTAAGGCGGATCCGCAAATAACGGGAACAATTTTGAAAGTCACGGTTCCTTTACGAATAGCCCGCTTAATCTCTGCAATGGTAGGCTCGTGTCCTTCGATAAACTTATGCATGCAATCATCATCAAACTCAGAGACCTTTTCAATCATTTCAGTGCGCATCTTTTTTGCCAGCTCAACATATTCTGCAGGAATTTCTTCCACGTCATATTTAGCGCCCAAGGTTTCATCGTGGAAAAGAATCGCTTTCATTTCCAAAAGATCAATCACGCCCTTGAATTTATCTTCACGGCCGATCGGATACTGAATACAGACAGGATTCGTGCCGAGCTGATCAATCATTTGCTGAATATTGCGCTCGAATTCCGCACCCGTGCGGTCCATCTTATTAATGAAGGCAATACGCGGAACGTGATAACGATCGGCTTGGCGCCAAACCGTTTCAGACTGCGGCTCCACACCTTCCACAGCGCCAAACACCACCACCGCTCCGTCTAGCACGCGAAGAGAGCGCTCCACTTCAATCGTGAAATCAACGTGGCCGGGAGTATCAATAATATTAATGCGGCAATCTTTCCAGAAACAAGTGGTTGCTGCGGAGGTAATCGTGATTCCGCGCTCCTGCTCTTGCTCCATCCAGTCCATCACCGCGGTACCTTCGTGCACTTCACCGATCTTGTACGTCTTTCCCGTGTAGTAAAGAATGCGCTCGGTCGTGGTCGTTTTTCCGGCATCAATGTGCGCCGCAATCCCGATGTTGCGAATCTTCTCAATGGGAAAATGAATTTTCTTTTCGTCTGCCATAAAATTTACCAGCGATAGTGAGCAAAGGCCCGGTTGGACTCTGCCATCTTGTGCGTATCTTCACGCTTCTTAAAGGAAGCGCCTGTTTTGTTATAACCATCTAAAATTTCATCCGCTAATTTTTCCATCATAGGTTTTCCCTTGCGGCCCTTGGCAAAAGTCTGAATCCAGCGGAGCGCTAAGGACGACCCACGATCGGGGCGCACATTAATAGGAACTTGATACGTAGCGCCACCCACTCGACGGGATTTGGTTTCCAAGAGCGGGCGAACATTATCAATCGACTTACGAAAAACTTCCATAGCCTCTTTGCCGGTTTTTTCCTGAAGCCGGTCGAGCGCGCCGTACACAATGCGCTGAGCAAGCGACTTCTTACCCATCTTCATCACAATATTGATAAGCTTCGCCACCAAGATATCGTTATATTTTGGATCTGTTAAAACTTCTCGTTTTTTTGCCCGTCGTCTTCTCATAGTATTAAATCCACCTTACTTAGCGGCCGGCGCTTTTTTCGGCGTCTTGGCCCCGTATTTCGAGCGAGATTTGGTCCGATCCGCCACTCCCGTGGCATCGAGCTTCCCGCGAACAATGTGATAACGAACTCCTGGAAGATCTTTTACGCGGCCTCCGCGCACCAGCACAATCGAGTGCTCCTGAAGATTGTGCCCCACGCCGGGGATATAAGCCGTGACTTCTTCGCCATTTGTCAGACGAATACGTGCAATTTTCCGCAAAGCAGAGTTTGGTTTTTTCGGCGTTTGCGTTCTCACGATCAAACACACACCCTTGCGAAACGAAGCGCCCTGAAGCGCAGGTGATTTAGTTTTACCGCGAAACGTTTCCCGGCCTTTGCGAATCAATTGATTAATCGTCGGTGCCATTATTTTTTCTCCGTCTCTTCTGCCGCGGCTGCCTGAGCTTCCCCCTCAACTTCAATCTCAGGGGTAATTTGGGGCAGAATCGCATCAAGTTTTTTAACCACTTCAAAATCCTGGTGGCCTTTGTATCCGGTTCCGGCTGGAATCAAATGGCCCATGATAACGTTCTCTTTCAGACCCTTCAGCTCATCCCGCTTGCCGGAAGCTGCAGCCTCGGTAAGCACTCGAGTCGTTTCCTGAAAGCTAGCGGCTGAAATAAAACTTTCAGTCGTCAAAGAAGCCTTGGTGATTCCCAAAAGAATCGGCGTACCCTTGGCCGGCTCTTTGCCTTTTTTCTCCAACTTTTCGTTTTCTTCCATAAATCGAACCTTATCCACGTGAGAACCGACAAGAAAATCAGCATCTCCCGAATCATCGATTCGAAGTTTACGAAGCATCTGCCGGACAATCGTTTCCACGTGTTTATCATTCAAGCGAACACCTTGGAGCCGATACACTTCCTGCACCTCGTTCACGAGATACTCTTGAAGGCTGCGCTCTCCGGAAACTCGCAAAATATCCTGAGGAACCACCGGGCCGTCTACAAGCTGCTGACCCGCGATGACTTTGTCGCCTTTATAAACGTTCAAATGTTTGCCGTGTGGAATGGAGTATTCTTTTTCCATACCCGAAGGGCTCTTGACCAAAATCACGCGCTGGCCCTTGACCACTTCGCCAAATTCCACGGTTCCATCGATTTCAGAAATAATGGCCGGATTCTTCGGTTTACGCGCCTCGAAAAGCTCTGCCACACGCGGAAGACCGCCGGTAATGTCGCGCGTTTTTGCAATCTTACGCGGTGTTTTGGCAATCAACGTACCGCCCGTGACTTCCTGGCCGTCTTTGACCACGATATGAGCGCCGGTCGGAAGAGGATAGAACCCCATAATCTCATCATTTTTTCCGGTGATGAGAAGCTGAGGATGCATTTCTTCACGGTGCTCAATAATCACACGCTCTTTCAAGCCGGTCGTGGAGTCCATTTCTTCATTCATGGTCACGCCGTGAACAATGTCCTCATAGCGAACTTTTCCTGACACTTCTGTCAAAATAGGAACCGTATACGGATCCCACTTCACAAAAATTTCGTCTTTTTTAACTTTTTCACCTTCCTTGTAGCTGATAATGGCTCCGGAAGGAAGCGTGTAGCGTTCGAGTTCGCGGCCCGTGGCATCGTGAAGCGTGATCGTTCCATTACGATTCAAAACGATAATCTCATCGTTCTTGGTGCGAACCGTTTTCAAATTGTGATACTGCAGAATACCTTCGTTGCGAGCGCGGAAATAAGACTGCTCGACGGTACGAGAGGCGGTTCCTCCGATGTGGAAGGTACGCATGGTGAGCTGCGTTCCCGGTTCGCCGATTGACTGAGCGGCAATAATTCCCGCCGCCACTCCAAGCTCAGCAATGCGTCCGGTCGCAAGATCCATCCCATAGCACTTAGCACAAACTCCAACGCGTGAATCGCAGGTCAAGACCGAACGAACTCGGATTTTTTCAATTCCAAGATCTTCGATTTTATCTGCCATTTCATCCGTAATAATTTCGCCAGCCTTGATGACTTGCTGGTCAGAGACCACATCCACAATATTATCCAAAGGCGTACGGCCATAAATTCTGTCCTTCAAAGGCACCACAACTTCTTCGCCTTCATAAAGCGGCTGGATATAAATACCGTTCATGGTTCCGCAATCCGGCTCAGTGATGATGACATCTTGAGCCACATCCACAAGACGACGGGTCAAATAACCCGAATCCGCAGTCTTAAGAGCGGTATCAGCCAAACCTTTGCGGGCTCCGTGAGTGGAGATGAAATATTCGAGCACAGTCAAACCTTCGCGGAAATTCGCGGTGATCGGACTTTCGATAATTTCTCCTGAGGGTTTTGCCATCAGTCCGCGCATACCCGCCAGCTGACGAATCTGCTGTTTGGAACCGCGCGCACCAGAATCCGCCATCATAAAGATCGGATTAAACGATTCGAGCTGTTCGAACATACTGTCCGAAACCCGGTCGGTCGTGTGCGTCCAAATATCGATAACCTTATTGTAGCGTTCGCCGTCAGTGATGAGACCATTCTTATATTGTGACTCAATCACTTCTACATCTTTACGGGCTTCGCCCAACATTTTTTCTTTGGTGTAAGGAATCTGGATATCCTGAATACCAATCGAAACTCCGGCAAGCGTTGCTTCTTCGAAGCCAAGCGATTTCAACCGATCCAAAAGCAAAATCGTAGACGAGTGGCCGAATTTTCGGTAACAAGCCCCGATAATTTTTGAGAGGGTCCCTTTATTAACAACCTTATTCACAAAATCAAAACCCTTGGGCAACACAGCATTTAAAATAATGCGTCCCAATGTGGTTTCGATGATCTTGCCGTTTTCCAGCCGGTATTTGCACTTGGCATGTTTCTCAATTTCTCCGTCACGAAAAGCGAGCATCGCTTCATCATAATCGGCAAACACGAGCCCTTCGCCATGGCCTTTTTCTTTTTGCTTCGTGAGGTAGTAAATACCAAGCACGATATCCTGCGACGGCGTGGCGATCGGCGCACCGCTGGCAGGTGAGAAAATATTGTTCGCAGAAAGCATGATCACACGGGCTTCCATCTGAGCTTCCATAGAAAGCGGGATGTGCACAGCCATCTGGTCACCGTCAAAGTCTGCGTTGAAGGCTGTACAAACCAAAGGATGAATACGAATGGCTTTTCCTTCCATCAAGGTCGGCTCAAACGCCTGAATACCCAGACGGTGAAGTGTAGGAGCGCGGTTTAACATCACCGGATGCTCTTTGATCACTTCCTCCAAAATATCCCAAACTTCGGGCTTACCACGCTCCACCATCTTTTTCGCAGAGCGAATGGTGTGAACGTAGCCGCGCTCTTTGAGCTTGCGGATGATAAACGGTTCAAAAAGTTCGAGCGCCATCTTCTTAGGAAGACCGCATTGGTGGAGTTTCAGTTCAGGCCCGATCACGATCACGGAACGACCGGAATAATCCACGCGCTTTCCAAGCAAGTTCTGGCGAAAACGCCCCTGCTTACCTTTGAGCATATCGCTTAAGGATTTAAGCGGACGATTACCGGCTCCGAGAACCGGGCGTCCATGACGACCATTGTCAAAGAGAGCATCCACCGCTTCCTGCAGCATGCGCTTTTCATTGCGAATAATGACGTCAGGCGCTTTAAGCTCCAAAAGTTTTTTGAGCCGGTTATTACGATTGATGACGCGGCGATAAAGATCATTCAAATCACTCGTCGCAAAACGTCCGCCATCTAAAGCCACAAGGGGACGAAGATCCGGCGGGATCACCGGGATCACATCCAAGATCATCCACTCGGCGTTGTTGCCGGATTTGCGGAAGGAATCGACGATTTTCAAAATTTTGATGGCGCGGGCGCGGGACTGTTTCGATTTCGAAACTTTGACCTGCCGCTGAAATTTTTGAACAATTTTTTCAAGCTCAAGCTCTTTCAGAAGTTCACGAACAGCTTCCGCACCCATCTTGGCCGTAAAATTTGAAGCACCGTACTGATCCTGAGCCTTGATGTAATCCTCTTCCGAAAGAAGCTGCTTCTTTTTGAGCGGCGTTTCTTTGGGATCAATCACAATGTATTCTTCATAATACAAAACTTTTTCAAGAGCCCGGACGCTAAGATCCAACAGGTTTCCGATGCGGGACGGCATAGTCTTGAAAAACCAAATGTGAGAAACCGGCGTCACAAGATCAATATGACCCATACGCTCGCGCCGCACCTTGGACTGCGTCACTTCAACTCCGCAACGATCGCAGACAATCCCCTTGTGCTTGATGCGCTTGTATTTGCCGCAATTACATTCCCAGTCTTTGGTAGGTCCAAAAATCCGTTCGCAGAAAAGACCGTCTTTCTCGGGCTTTAACGTTCGGTAGTTGATGGTTTCCGGCTTCCGGACTTCGCCATGCGACCAGCTGCGAATCACTTCCGGGGAAGCGATTCGAATCGATATGGAATCGAACATATTAATGTCGTACGTCATACCTTTAGCTTCTCCTTGGCTTTCGCTTTGCGATCTTCAGCATCTTTGTCTGCATCAATTCTGGTTTGTGCTTTTTCCGGAACAATATCCAGACCCAACGACTGAATTTCTTTGACCAACACATTAAACGATTCCGGCGTTCCTGCATGAAGCGCGGGCTCGCCTTTGACAATCGATTCATATACTCGGGTACGGCCCACCACGTCATCGCTCTTCACCGTCAAAAGTTCTTGAAGCGTAAAAGCGGCTCCATAAGCTTCAAGCGCCCACACTTCCATTTCTCCGAAACGCTGGCCGCCGAACTGAGCTTTACCTCCGAGCGGCTGCTGCGTCACAAGAGAGTAGGGACCAATGGACCTAGCGTGAATTTTGTCATCCGCAAGATGCGCGAGTTTCAACATATAGATGTAACCCACGGTCACGCGGCTATCAAAGGGATCTCCGGTGCGGCCATCCCGCAGCTTAATCTTGCCATCCACCGGCAGGTTCGCCTGCTTGAGCATATCCACAATTTCTTCTTCGCGAGCACCGCTAAAGACCGGCGTCATCACTTTGATGCCAAGCACTTTTGCGGCCCAACCTAAGTGGGTTTCAAGGATCTGTCCAACGTTCATACGTGAAGGCACGCCGAGCGGATTCAAAATAATCTCCACCGGAGTTCCATCCGGAAGGAACGGCATATCTTCTTCGGGAAGAATGCGAGCGATCACGCCTTTATTACCGTGACGTCCAGCCATCTTATCTCCCACGGAGATCTTGCGCTTCGAACAAACATACACCACAACTTTTTTGATTACGCCAGGAGGAAGCTCGTCGCCTTTTTTAACGCGCTCGATTTCCTGCGTGCGCTCACTGACCAGCTCATCAATTTCATCACCCCAAACGCGGGCAATTTTTCGAACGCTTTCTTCAAGCTCCGGCTCATCTTCCAATCGAATGGATTCCCAGTCACAATTATCAAGTTTTTTGAGATCCACTTTACTGATGACATGACCGGTCTTGATAAGCACCTCACCCAGGATGTCGTCCACAATATCATCCGAAAGGCGCTTCCCAATGATCATTTCAGAAATTTTATTGAGCCGTTCGCGCTTCAGGACATCAATTCGCTCCTGATAACGGTCTTTAATAGTGTCAATTTCTTTCGTTTCCTGGCGTTTTTCGTCGCGAGATTTAGCCTTGGATTCGCGGCGTTCAAACACCTTAACGTCTACAATAATTCCTTCGCATCCGGGAGGAACGGTCAAAGAAGCATCACGGACATCGCCGGCTTTTTCACCAAAAATCGCGCGAAGAAGCTTCTCTTCCGGAGAAAGCTCAGTCTCAGATTTCGGGGTGATCTTACCCACTAAAATATCGCCCGGCTTCACTTCAGCTCCCATGCGAATGATTCCGCCCTCATCCAAATCCTTAAGGGCTTCTTCGCTCACGTTCGGGATATCTCGGGTAATTTCTTCGTTGCCCAGCTTCGTATCACGCGCCTCGATTTCAAACTCTTCAATATGAAGCGACGTGTAGACATCATCTTTGGAAAGTCTTTCGCTGATGATGATGGCGTCTTCGAAGTTGTATCCGCGCCAGGGCATGAAAGCCACGAGCACGTTTTTACCCAGCGCCAACTCACCACCTTCGGTGGCCGCGCCGTCCGCGATAACATCACCGCGCTTAACCTTATCACCCACCGTCACAACAGGACGCTGATTAATACAGGTGCCGGCATTGGAACGCTCAAACTTTTTAAGCTTGTAAACAAAATCATCAATTACGACTTCATTTGAAGAAACCGCTTTGACCGTTCCGCGAGCCTTGGAAAGCATGGTGGCTCCGGAATCTTTCGCCACATACTGCTCCATTCCCGTGGCCACGAGCGGCGACTCGGTGATCAAAAGAGGAACGGCTTGGCGCTGCATGTTAGAGCCCATGAGCGCGCGATTTGCGTCGTCATGTTCTAAGAATGGAATCAAAGAAGCGGCCACACTCACCAACTGGCGAGGCGACACGTCCATATAATCAATTTCTTCAGGCTTTTTCTTCGGAAAATCTCCGCGGCATCGGCAGGAAACCACATCATCCAGGAAGCGACCTTTTTCATCGATGCGGGCATTGGCCTGCGCAATAACATATTTATCTTCAACGTCCGCAGTGACGAAATCAATCTTCTCGGTCACGCGTCCATTTTCAACCTTGCGGTAAGGACTCTCCAAAAATCCGATGGCATTGACACGCGCAAACGTACTGAGCGAGGCAATAAGACCAATGTTCGGACCTTCCGGAGTTTCAATCGGACAAATGCGTCCATAATGCGAAGGGTGCACGTCACGGACTTCAAATCCCGCGCGTTCACGAGAAAGTCCTCCGGGTCCAAGCGCTGAAAGACGGCGCTTGTGCGTAAGTTCGGCAAGCGGATTCGTTTGATCCATGAACTGAGACAACTGACTGCGGCCAAAGAAATCTTTAATAGCTGCAGAAATCAACTTGGGATTGATCAAGTTATGCGGCATCGCAGCATCCAGATCATAAATCGACATGCGCTCTAAGCAGGAGCGTTTCATGCGCGAAAATCCGACGCGAAATTGATTCTGAAGCAGTTCACCCACAGAGCGCACGCGGCGATTTCCGAGGTGATCGATATCATCCACATGCACCGCGCCAGAACGAAGGCGAAGGAGCGCATGAGTTACCTTCATAATATCTTCTTTGCGAAGCGTGGTTTGTTTGATCTTGGCGTCCAAACCAAGCTTACGATTCAACATGAAACGTCCGACTTCGCCAAGATCGTAGCGCTGAGCATCAAAGAACAACTTATCAATCAAATCTTTAGAACTGGCCTCGGTCGGGGGATCCCCGGGACGAATTCTTCGATAGATAGCAATCTGCGCATCTTTGGAATTTTTATAAGGATCTCTCTCAAGCGTGTTGACGATAGGGAGCTCATCCTGTGTGAGCGGCACCACATGAATCGTATCAATCCCTGCGGCTTGAATCGTCTGCGCAACTTCTTTACTCATCTTGGTTCCGCCGGCCGCTACAAGCTCCTTGGTCTCCGGATGGAACAGATCTTCAGCAAGGTATTCCCCTTCCCATTTGTGGCCACCATTCTTGGAAAGATGGTCCACCTTCTGAACCTCGTAAAGCTCTTTCATGATATCGAGCGTCGTGGAATATCCGACCGCACGAAGAAGGGTCGTGGCTAAAATTTTGCGGCGACGATCGATGTAAGCGTAAAGAACATCATTGATATCGGATTCAAATTCAATCCAGGCGCCGCGGTAAGGAATGATTCGGACGCTGTAAACCTTTTTTCCACTCGGATGCGGGGCTTCTTCAAGCGAAACACCCGGAGAACGATGAAGCTGACTGACAATCACACGCTCAGCTCCGTTAATAATGAAGGTGCCGGTCTCCGTCATGAGAGGCAAATCACCCACGTAAACTTCCTGCTCTTTGGCCACCGAAATTGGCGCGAAGCGGTTGAGTTTACCGCTCACT
>CAYWRU010000003.1:0-127787 GCA_964460795.1 uncultured bacterium
CGCCCAAGGAGTCTAAAACAGTTAAAAAAATCCTGAGTTTTAAAGAACAGTTAAAGGCTCAGCGCACCGAGCGCATCAAAAAAATGCCCTATTTGGACCGCCGCATTGTGCAGGAAATTATTTCTGCAAAAGAATTTAAAAACAAAATGGATTTTGTGGGTTCTGATAAGCCCAAGGCCCTGGGGGAAGTGTTGGACCGGGCCATTCGTTCCAATACGGAAGCCAAAGTTGCGACAGAAAAAATGGCGCTTAGCCGCCGAAAAATCATGGTCGCAGTCCGCAATCTTTTTCCGGAAGCCAGTTATGAACTGAGTGATAAGGGCGGACAGCTGGGAGGACTCAATTTTAATTCCGGGAGTTATCGCTTTAAACTCCGTCAGCCGATTTTTCATGGAGGAATTCTCTGGAATACCTTCCTTCAAGGGAAGGCGGACCTCGAGGCTGCAGAAAATGAATATGATTCTGTACTGGGAAATCTGATCAAGGATGTTTCTAAAGCTTACTTTGATTTGGACCGGGCCCATCAGCAGGTACGGGATTACGAAGAGACAGTGAAAAATCTCAAAAATCTTCGGGATATTTCGGGCAAGAAATATCGTGAAGGCATTGTCTCTGAAATTGAAAATCTGAATGCCCAGTCCCTTTTTGGGGATGTGGAATTTAACCGTGAGAATTCCCAGCAGGAGCTGGAACTAGCAAAACTTGAACTTCAAAAACTTCTGAATCTTCCCATGCAGGAAGATCTGGGTGTCAAACCGCTTTACGATGTTGAAAAAATGATTGCTGAAGAAGAAGCGACCTCTAAAACCGCAAAACCTTTGGATGCAAAAAACCTTTTTGCCCTGCCCGGAGGATTGGCGGCCGTGGAAGTGGATCATTTGGTGGATTTAGCCTATTTGAATCGCCCGGAACTTCGTGTGGAATCGGCAAAATTGGAGTCGGCCCAGCTGGCCCAAAAGATCCGTTTCGGAAAATTTTTGCCCCAGGCCGATGTGACATTAGAAATGGGAACTTTGGGAGAATCTTATGATGCTATTTCCAACGACCCCAAATGGCGTAAAGAGTTCCGATGCATGCTAGAATTTAACTGGAATGCGGGCGGGAACAGGATCGGATATACTTATGATAACGATCAGCGGGCCCCTTCGGTGACGGAGTTTCAGGCGGATCAGGGTACGACCCAGACTTCGAATAAATTATCGGCCGGGATCTTGGACGGGCTTTCTGATTTTGTTGAAGCTAAGCAGGCCGAGGTTCAGAAACTGGAACAAGTGGTTGAGTTGGAACGTGCTGAGAAAAAAGTTATTGAAGATGTGAAAAAGGCCTACTTTGATTATCAGAAAAATGAAATCCAGGTCAAATCACTGATTCAGAAAGTCAATTATCGTAAACGAGTGGCCCAGCTTAAAAAACATCAGCTGGATCAAAATGAAATTCAAATCTCTGAATATCTCGAAGCAGAGCGGGACCGAATGGACGATCTCGACAAGCTGCACAAGGCCGTGGCCGATTATCTGGCAGCGAGGGCCTCGGTCAATTATTCCATTGGCATTGCGGACTACTTAAAATTTGGAGAAGAACATGACTTATCCCGAACCCGGTGAGCCTCCGTACAAACGAAATCTTTCCGAGCGGATCAAAAATCTTTTTTCGTTCAAACGAAAACCTAAAGCGCGTCCATCCGAAGGACTCGGAGGAGAATCCGCTTCGGAAGATTCTCTGAATGCTTCGAGCGGCGCTCCTTCCGGAACTCCTGATTTCTCAAAGTGGCTGAAGATTGTTGTGGGCATCGTTGTCTTGGGAGTGCTCTTCAATATTGGGAAAAGCATTCTGGGACGCATGAAACCGCCTCTTGAAAAAGTGGTCAGTGAGTCTCAGGGAACCGGAAAGCAGGAAGTGGTTCCGGTCAAAGCTTACAAAATGGGCCGCTATAATTATGAAGATCCTTTGAATGCTCTTGGGACACTGAAGGGTGCAATGGAATTTAAACTGAGTTTCGAAATTCCCGGCGTCATCAGCTCCATCAATTATAAGGAAGGCGAGCGCTATGAAGAAGGCGCGCTTTTGATCTCCATGCGTCAGGATGACATTCTGCTTCAGCTGAAAAAAGCTCAGGCTGAGTATAACAAGGCGGATGCAGAAGCGAAGATCGCAGAAGATAAGGTCAAAGAACATGAAAAGCTTTTTGGAATGGGAGCCATCCCGCAATCTACTTTGGATAAAGTGAAGCTGGAACTGGATTCCAAGAAATATGAAATGGAAGCCGCGCGCATTCAGATGAAGGCGCATGAATCCATGCTTGAAAAATCTAACTTGTACGCACCTTCGGCGGGCATGATCGGTATGCTGAATGTGGAAGAGGGCGAAGCCGTGACCGCCAATACGCTTCTTGGAACTCATGTCATGACGGAGTATGTTTTTGCAGAGTTCGGTGTCGGAGAAAAAGATGTGAATAAAATTGCATTGGGACAAAAGGCGCGGGTTTTTATTGATGCCTATCCGGACAAAACCTTTGAAGGAGTGATTGAGAATGTTGCGCCCGTAGTTTCGGGATCAAGCCGCACGGCGACGGCTAAAGTTCGAGTGGAAAATCCCGATGGGCTTCTTCTCCCTGGAATGTTTTGCCGCGTCCGGGTTTTGCTTTACAGTAAGAAAAATACGCTGGTGGTTCCGACCGACGCCCTTCAAGGAAAAGAAGGCGAACAGTTTGTTTATGTGATCCACAGTGATAAAAATACGGTAGAAAAGCGGCCGGTGGTGATCGGCTATACTCGCCCGGATTATTCACAGGTGGATGCCGGAGTCTCTGAAGGAGAACTTATTGCAGCTTCTAATTTGGAACGCCTTGGGGACGGAAAAGCAGTCCGGGTTGCCGAAACTCAGGAAGCAGAACTCTAGATTTTAGATTGCAGGTTGCGGATTGCAGAATCGGGAATTTTTATTATAGAAGTCCATTCGCGCCTTCCAAAATCTAAAATCTTCAATCTAAAATCTTCAATCTAAAATGTCACTTGCTGAATATGTAGTCAAAAAACGCGTCACCGTCATCATGTTCACACTGGGGATTATTCTCCTCGGTGTGATCGCTCTTAAAAAACTGCCTCAAGAGCTTTTCCCTCGCGTTAGTTACCCTCAAATTACCGTGGTGACGGAGTATGCCAATGCTGCTCCGGAAGAGATCGAAAATTTGGTCACCAAACCCATTGAAGAATCTGTGGGATCGGTGTCCGGTCTGAAACGCATTGAATCCATCTCGCGGGAAGGACGCAGCACGGTCGTCATCTCCTTTAATTGGGGACAGGACATCGATTTTGCGGCTCTGGCAGTGCGCGAAAAAATTGATCTCATTAAAGAACGTCTTCCTAAGGAAGCGGATGATCCGGTGGTGCTCAAATTTGATCCGCTCTCTCGTCCCATCATGATCCTCTCGGTTACGGCGCAAAATATGGAACCCGTGCGCATGAAGCTTTTGACGGAAAAAATGGTCAAAGACAACTTGGAAAAAGTGGAGGGTGTCGCGTCCGTCAATCTCTCGGGCGGCGTCAATCGTGAAATTCAGGTCAATATTGATCAGGCGCGGCTCCTGGCCGGCCATCTTTCTTTACTTCAAACGATTCAGTCTATCGAAGATGCCAACGTCTCTTATCCGGCCGGAAGCATTAAAAAAGGACTTTATGAATATTTGATCCGTACGGTCGGCGAATTTAAATCCGTGCGCGAAGTGGAATACTCGGTTGCGGGAGTGGATACGGTACAGAAGATGCGGCGTGAAGATACGAGTTTTCTTGAAAAAGGCGATGAAGGTCCGCGTCAGACTTTGGATACATTGCGTTCGGAAGTCCGCAAGGATGTGATGGATAAGCGGCTTTTGCTGGTAAAAGACATTGCGACGGTGGTGGACGGAACGGCAGAGCGGACCAGCATCTCGCGTTATAACGGACACGAAAATCTTTCTCTTTCCATCCAGAAGCAGGCGAATGCTAATACCATTGAAGTAGTAGAGCGCCTCCGAAAAACTTTAGAATCACTTAAAGCGGATTTAGACTCACGCGGTCTGCAGGCGAATATTATTTATGATCACTCCGTCTTCATCAAAAATTCCATGGACAATCTCAAGAGCGAAGCCATCCAGGGCGGATTTTTAGCGTTTCTCGTTCTCTTTGCTTTTTTAAGATCCTTTCAGGCCTCGCTTCTTGTAACGCTTTCAATTCCGATTTCTGTTTTAGGTACTTTTTTCCTGATGTCCATTACCGGCATTAGTTTAAATACCATGTCGCTCGGCGGCCTGGCGCTGGCGGTGGGTATGATTGTGGATACCAGTATTGTGGTGGTAGAAAATATTGTTCGCCGCCGTCAGCTTGGGGAAGAAGCAGAGGCTGCGGCCATTAGTGGGACCCGTGAAGTGACGTGGGCGGTTATTGGATCCAATCTCACCACGATCGCGGTCTTTTTCCCTCTCATTGTGTTTGTGCCGGGATTTGTCGGACAGATTATGAAGGACCTTTCCTGGGCCATCATTTATTCCCAGATTATTTCCACCATTGTACCGCTCAGTTTTGTGGCCATGCTCACCACTAAATTATCTATCGAGTTAAAGGAGTACAAACCCTGGCCTTGGACCAAACCTTTGGAGCGTATACTGCGGCCCGATCAATCCCGGGCTCAACATGAAAGTTTTATCGGGTCCGTTCTTGCCCTTATTTTTATTGCCATCCTTGGATCCATGATGGTTATTTATCCCAATCTGGACCGGGAAGTATTACCCAAAGTCGATCAAGGACAATTTCTCATTAAGCTGGACATGCCTATTGGGACGCGTATTGAGATCACGGATCGCGTTGCGAAGAAAATTGAGGAAGCTTCCCGCGACCTTGCAGAAGTTAAAGATGTTGCGGTCACGATTGGTGCAGAAAAAAGCCGTCAGGGCGATGTCAAAATCGAAACGCTTCGGGCCTGGCAGGGGCTCATTTTGGTGAATCTGAAAAAGAAGCGGCATCGTTCCTCCGCCGCGGTCGTGGATGAGCTTCGTTCCAAAATCCAAAAATTGGATGTGGAAGAAGGGGATGTGGAGTTTATCCTCCAGGAGAGTGAATTCCAATTTGCAGAGGGCGGAGCCAAACCCATCCTGATTGAAGTCAAAGGCTACGATTTTCAAAAAATGGGTCAAGTGGTGGCGGCCATCAAAGGGAAATTAGAGGAGATTCCCGGAACCGTGGATATTCAAGATGATGTGGCTGAGCCGGCCTGGGAAACCAAAGTGGAAATTGAAAAGAGCCGCGCCGCGCGTTATGCCGTGTCTCCTATGGATATTTCACTCACCGCGAAAGCCGCCATTGATGGAGTGGTGGCGACTAAATTTCATGAACAAGGCCGTGAATTTGATATTCGGGTTCGTCTGAGTCAGAAAGACAAAGAAAACATTCAAAACTTAAATGACCTTTTGCTTTATTCTCAGGCGCTGGATCAGCTTGTGCCTCTCAAGGAAGTGGCGACCATTACCAAAGGGTTGGGTCCGAGTGAAATTCGACATCTTAATCAAGAGCGTGCCACGATCATCTCCGCATCGCTGAAGAAAAATGTCCAGAGTAAAAACGTGTTGAATAAAGTCCAGACCATGCTCAAAGACTTAGATGTGGCCGAACATTTCCCGGATTTTCAGGCCAATATTTCCGGAACGTTCAAAGAGCAAAAAGAAAGTTACACCATGCTCATCTTTGCTTTTGCTCTGGCCTTGATCTTGAATTATATGATCATGGCCGCACTCTTTGAATCGTTCATCCAGCCGCTTATTATTATGGTGGCGGTACCGCTTTCATTTATCGGGGTGCTGGGCAGTCTTTTGATCACTGGAATTTCTATTAACGTCATGTCCATGTTTGCGGTCATCTTGCTGGTAGGAACCGTGGTGAATAATGCCATTGTGCTGATTGAATATCTCAACCAGCTGCGGGCCGAGGGGATGGAGATTGTGGAAGCTGCACTCACAGCGGCTAAAGTTCGGACGCGTCCTATTCTGATGAGCTGCTTGACGACGGTTATTGGACTCCTTCCTCTGACGCTGGGTTTGGGCGAAGGTTCGGAGCTGCGCCGACCCATGGCCGTAGCCAGTATGGGGGGAATGCTCTCGTCCACAGTGCTGACTTTGGTCGTGGTGCCGCTTCTTTATATTCTGGTGACTTATCTTGCGGAACGTCTCATGGGTTATGACGAAGCGCTGGCCGAAGAAGATGAAGGAAATGGGTGATGGGCCTTCCGAGCATGGCGCTCAAGCGCCCGGTCATGGTTCTGATGTTTTTCGCGGCCCTTATCATGCTGGGTTTTATTGCGCTTGTCCGTTTGCCTGTTGAACTGTATCAAGGCCAGAATCAGGGAATCATCAGTATTATTGTCCGGGCGCGCGGCGGTTTAGCCCCCATTGAAGTTGAAAAAAGCATCACAAAACCTATCGAAGAATCCATTGCTACGGTCAGCAATCTGAAAAGTCTTTACTCGAATTCCCGAGAAGCGGAGTCGCGTGTGACGATGGAGTTTCAGCCCGGAACGGATATGAGGTTTGCAGCCCTCGAGGTGCGCGAAAAGTTCTCCCGTGTAAAACCGCTCCTTCCCAAAGAAATTGAAAAACCGGTGATTGCCAATTATGACGATGCCGAATCTGCTATTTTAGTTTTCGCTCTTACCTCGGAAGCCCTTTCGCCTGAAGAGATCCGTGAAGTGGTGGAGGTGGATCTTAAGCCTATTTTATCCCGCATCGATGGTGTGGCTAGTGTGGAGGTCTACGGCGGCCGGGAACGAAAAATTTTAATCGAAATCGACCGCGACAAAATGGTGCATTACAACGTTTCGGTGGAACGCATCATGGATATCCTCGGTAAAAGTAATGTGAATCTGCTTGCCGGAAATGTGTCCCGAGAGACGATTAATCTTGGGGTGCGCAGCATGGGCGCTTTTCAAACCGTGGAGGAAATCGGTGAGCTTGGGATCAAGGCCACGCGCCAAGGATCCATTATTCCTCTTAAGGAATTGGCCACGGTGAAAGATTCCTATATGGAAGCGGCTGATTATGCCCGGCTTAATCTCGAACAGAACGTTACGGTCTATATCAAAAAAACCAGTACAGCCAACACCATTCCCGTGGCGCGGACCGTCCGGAATATTCTGGAGGATTACACCAAAAACAGCCGCGGCCGTTTGAAGTCCATGATTGTTTCCGATAAATCCGACACGATTGTGAAAGCGATTGATGATGTGCGTGGTTCTCTTTTGGTTGGCATGTTTTTGGTGGCGATCATGATCTTTGCTTTTTTAAGACGATGGGAACTTGCACTCATTGTGCTTGTTTCTATGCCGGCTTCGGTGGTCATGACTTTTTTCTTCATGAATCTCTGGGGAATTTCGATTAACGTCATGACCTTGAGCGGTATGGCGCTGGCCATCGGGATCTTGGTGGATAGTTCTATTGTTATCATTGAAAATATTTTCTCAAAACGCGAACAGGGATTGGATTCAGTCCACGCCGTGCAAAGCGGAGCCGAAGAAATGTGGGTTCCTCTTTTAGGCTCTCTTATGACCACTCTTGTGGTTTTTTTGCCCATCATTTTTATTGATAAAAAAATTCAGATGATTTACGCGGGGCTCGCTTTTACGGTGAGCGTATCGCTGGTAGCCTCTTTTTTTCTGGCGCTGATGTTTGTGCCGATTGCCATCAAGCAGTGGGGGCTCGGGGCCCTGGATGTGAACGAATCGTCTGTGCACTGGTTTGCCCGTGTGCCGAAATTTTATGCTCGAATTATGAAATGGAATCTTGCCCATCGCTCCTGGGTCCTTCTGGCGCTTGTCGGATTGTTGTTCGTGGGCGGAGCGGGGCTTATGTCCCGTAGTATTGACTGGCCCGCGACTTATGAAGAAAACGAATTTGCGGTCGTGATGTTTCCCCTTGCGGGCGCCAAGTTGGAAGCGAATGATGAGGCGGTGAAAAAAGTTGAAGATATGCTCAGCAAAATTCCGGATGTCAAAATGTTTTCGAGTACGATTCGAAAAGATGATGTGCGTATTTTTGTCCGTCTTAAACCTAAAAATAAGCGCCAATACTCCAAGGAAGAAATCATCAAATTGATCGATGAGCAGGGGAATAAAATGGTGAAGCAGGTCCACGATGATTACAGTCTCATTGTGGATGAAGGCGTGTCGGGTTCGGAACAGAAAAAACTGGTCATTAATATTTTTGGAAATGACAACGATGTTTTACAAAAACTGGCTATTGATGCCGCGAATCGCCTGAAAGATATTCAAGGACTTCAGAATATTGTGATGACCGATCTGCGCAAGCGTCCGGAATACTCGCTTGTCGTGGATAAAGGCCGTGCCGCTCTCTACGGAATCAACGTTCGTCAGGTTGCAGACTCGGTGCATGCTCAAGTGCGCGGAATGCGGCCCACCAAATTTCATGACTATTTGAAGGGTGAAGAAATTGAAGTGATCACGCGCCTTCAGGCTATTTACCGGCAAAAAATTGATGATCTGCGTTTTGTTCCCATGAATACAGATTCGGGGGCTCAGATTCTTTTGGGGGACATTGCGAATTTCTATCCGTCCTCCGGGCCGCAAACCATTGATCGAAAAGATAAATATCGTTATGTATTTGTAAAGGGAGACACCAAGCGGCCCATGGAAATTATTGCCTCTGAGGCGCGCAAGAAACTGAGCGCTATGCAATTCCCGGACGATTATTATTGGCGTTTCGGAGGGTCTTTTGATGAGCTGGTAGAAAGTAAATTTGAACTTGCCGGCGCCGTGGTTCTGACTTTTTTCCTGGTCTATATGGTGCTGGCCTGTCTTTTTGAGAATCTTATGCAACCGGTTTGGCTCATGACCTCGGTTTTGTTTGGCACCATCGGAGTTTGGCTGGCACTTTTTCTGACCGGCGATCCTCCTATTTGGAAACGCCTCTTTGAATTTTGTTTCAAAGGGCAGTGGAATTTGCTCTCCACCGGCACTCCGCTCAGTCAGCAGGTTTTTATAGGATTGATTCTTCTGGCAGGGTATGTGGTCAACTCCGCCATTATTATGGTGGATCATATTAATCATTTAAAGTTAGAGGGAAAACTTCCCTTTGAAGAAATTGTGGTCCGTGCCGGCCAGGACCGGCTTCGTCCGATTGTTATGACCACGCTTTCAACGGTGTTAGGTTTTGTGCCTCTTGCTTTAGGGTGGAGTCAGTCGAGTGAACTTTGGAGGCCGCTGGCGGTTACAATCATTGGCGGGCTTCTTTCTTCAACCATTTTGACGCTTTTTGTATTACCCAATCTTCTTTTACTTTGGGAAGATGTCAAACGATGGATCTCTCAGTGGAGTTTTCATCGAAGTATGCCTTTTTTCAAGACGGTCGATAAATAACTGAGGGGTCGTGGAGTTTTTTACCGACTCCTCACCCTGAGCGGAGCCCCGATAGTGCGGGCGGAGTCGAAGGGCCTAGAGATCCTTCGACTCACCTCGTTCGCTCAGGATGAGCCCTCGTTTGTAGGGATACAAATTTTCGAGGGCTCAATAACCAGGAAGGTGAGATTATGAACGAGAAAGCCATTCCCTCCGGGGGAGATTCGGGAGTCCGGAATTATCGCCGCCAGGTGCGGAACATCATTATCCATAAACCCATCCAGCGTGAGTTTATGTTTGTGGTGATTATTCTTTTTATGATTTCCATGCTGGCGGTGGGATTTATTATCCACTACACCATCCGGGAAGCTGCCTTTGGGGGAGGATTTCGGTTTGGCAAGATCAATCCCTACGAAGTATTATCGGATGTAAGCTACCAGCTCATACTCTGGGTCTCCTGTATCTTATTTGCCACCTTATTGGTTATAGGATCCTTTGGGATCTTCTTCCTTCATCGAATTGCAGGTCCCGTTTATCGGTTCCGGCTGACTTTGCGCCGGGTCAATCATGGCCAAGCGGCTGTTCCCATCCGTCTTCGTGAAGGGGACTACTTTACCGAGGTGGCGGGTGAGTTGAATACTTTGATCCAACGTGTTCAGGAGCAAAGGGTTAAGATTACTCAAGTCGAAGATGCCTTGGATCATATGACTCGCATTCAGGATCCCCAAATATTGCAGCGAAATGTATTGGAGCTGAAGGCATCTCTTCAAAAAAGTCGGGAAGCTGCGAATTCAGGGCCAGCCCAGGGAGCTTGACCGGACCGGGTAATTTTGCTACTATTTCGTCTACATCGTTTTAATTGCTTTAGAAGTGGGCAAGATTTAAGCCCACTTCTTTTATTTTCAGGACGGATTGAGGTTTATGAATCAAGAACTGCTCACATCACTCGAATACGTAGAGAAAGAAAAGGGCATCTCCAAGGCAATGCTTTTGGAGGCCCTTAGCCAAGCCCTTCTTTCTGCCTGCCGCAAGGGTTATCCGGATCCGGAACGCTTTTCGATTGAGATTGACCCCAAGACTTGCGATATTCGTCTTTTTGAAAACGGTAAACCCTTTCATGATCCGAAGTTCGGACGAATTGCCGCCCAAACTGCCAAGCAAGTTATCATTCAAAAAATCCGTGAAGCTGAACGGGAAACTATTTTTGATCAGTTCTATAAACGTGAAGGTGACATTATTACGGGGAATGTTCACCGGGTAGAACCCAAAACCATTATTGTGGATCTTGGTAAAGCCGAGGGAATCCTTCCAGCCCGCGAGCAATCTCCGGCCGATGATTTTCGTCAGGGGCACATTATTCGTTCTTATGTAGTCGAGGTCAGAAAAAGTCCCAAAGGTCCTGAAATTATTCTTTCTAGGGCTCATCCCGGACTGGTTCAGCGCCTTTTTGAGCTCGAAGTTCCGGAAATTCATGACGGGTTGGTCGAGATTCGCGCCGCTGCGCGCGAGGCCGGTTCGCGGACTAAGATCGCAGTCTTCTCCAAAGACGCCAAGATTGATAGCGTGGGATCCTGTGTGGGAGTGCGCGGCCAGCGCGTAAAAAACATTGTCCGCGAACTGGGCGGTGAAAAAATCGATATTATTCCCTATACAGAAGATATTGAGGTTTATATTCGAAAGGCCATGGAACCGGCCAAACTCAAGGAAGTTCGCCTCGACCGGGACCGTCAATCTGCCGAGGTTTTGGTGGACGATGATCAGTTGTCGCTTGCGATCGGAAAAAAAGGACAAAATGTCCGGCTGGCCTCTAAGCTGGTGGGTTGGCAATTAGATGTCAGAAGCGTGAGTCAAAAAATTCCTCTCCAGCAAGTGGAAGGCATCGGCGAAGAGAATGCAAAAATTCTAAATACCGCGGGCATTTTTTCAGTCAAAGATTTACAGAGGATCACGGCGGATGATTTGGCCAAGGTGGAAGGTTTTGATGCTGAGCGTGCCTCGCGAGTGATTGAGGCCGCAAAAGCTTATCAGGAAAAAATCAAAGCGTCCGATGCGGCGGATGAAACCAGCGATGCAACAGATATTCCAGAAGAAGGCTCCCATGAGAGTTCATGAACTTGCAAAAGAACTGGGCCTCACCAGTAAAGATTTGATGGCTAAAGTTCAAGCTCTGGGTGGAGACGTCAAAGGCCCGATGTCTGTGGTCGAAGATGCCTTGATCAAAAAACTAAAAGTCCCTGCTAGTTCAGAGAAAGCAAAATCAGTTGCTTCGGCGAAAGCGGCTCCGGTTAAAGTTGTTAAAACGGAAACTCAAAAAGCTCCTGCAAAAGTTGAACCTAAATCTGCGCCGGCTCCTGTTAAAGTTGAAACTCCTCAGCCTAAACCGGTTGTTAAAATAACAGACAAAGCACCTGTTCCTGCGCCTAAGAAGCCAGAGCCTGCTCCCGCTCCAGCTCCTGTGGTTGTTGCGGCTCCGGTTAAGACTCCTGCGCCTGCTGAAGAAACGCAAAAAGCCATTGCGCTTCGTTTTCCTATTACGGTCGGGAATTTAGCCCAGGAAACTCATCAAAGCATTCCGATGGTGATCAAATCCTTAATGTCTGTCGGAGTTTTTGCCAATGTGAATCAACTTTTGAATGAAGAAGTAGCGATGACGCTTGCCGATGTTTTGAAGATCAAGATTGTAAAACAAGTGGATGAGGCGGAAAAATATTTGGCCAAAGAGGTTCATGCCGAAGATGCTAAAAAACTTAAGATCCGGCCCCCTGTGGTGACTATGATGGGGCACGTGGATCATGGCAAGACCTCGCTCTTAGACGCGATTCGAAGCGCCAATGTTGTGGCCACAGAAAAAGGTGCTATTACTCAACATATGGGCGCCTACGGCGTGGATATTCCCGGCAAAGGTCATGTAACATTTCTTGATACTCCAGGCCATGAAGCCTTTACGGCCATGCGGGCCCGCGGTGCGAATATTACAGATATTGTTATCCTGGTTGTGGCAGCGGATGATGGCGTGATGCCGCAAACGGTAGAAGCCATTCATCATGCCCGGGAAGCGCGTTGCCCGATTGTGGTGGCGATCAATAAAATTGATCTTCCTTCTGCAAATCTTCAAAAGGTGAAGGGCGAATTGCAAAGTCATGATCTGGCTCCGGAAGATTGGGGTGGAAAAACGATTTGCATGGAAGTTTCTGCAAAAACCAAAAAAGGGATCCCTGAACTTTTAGATATGCTTCTCCTTCAAGCCGAAGTGATGGAGCTTAAAGCCAATCCAGACTGCGAAGCCTCGGGTACGGTGGTGGAAGCTCATCTGACGCAGGGAAGCGGTCCTGTCGCTACGGGGATTGTTCAGCGCGGAACGCTCCGGGTCGGTGACGTCGTGGTGTGCGGAGTTTATTTTGGAAAAGTCCGGGCGCTGAAAAATGACCGTGGAAAACAAGTGCCCGAAGCCGGACCTTCCTACGCCATCTCGATCATGGGACTTTCCGGAGTTCCGGAAGCCGGCGATACCTTTGTGACTGTGGAAGATGAGCGCATGGCGCGTAAAATTACCGAACAACGGGCCTTGGAAAAACGTGAACGAGAGCTCAGTTCAGCGGCCAAGCATCTGTCCCTTGAAAATCTTTATGACCGTCTTTCCGAAGGAGATTTTAAGGAGCTCAAAATTATTATTAAAGCGGATGTGCAAGGTTCCATGGAGGCGCTGGCCCAGTCGCTTGAAAAATGCAGCAATGATCAATGTCAAGTGCGCGTCATTCATTCTGGCACCGGACCGATCAGTGAATCGGATGTGATGCTGGCGCATGCCTCAGATGCCGTGGTGCTTGGATTTCATGTGCGCGCGGATACGAAGGCTGAGACCATGGCCCAAAAAGAAGGTGTGGATCTTCGGTACTACAATATTATTTATGAAGCCATTGAAGATGTGCGTAAGGCCATGGAAGGACTTTTGGAGCCGACTTATTCCGAAGTCATTGACGGCCGCGCGGAAGTTCGCCAAACCTTTCAAAGTTCCAAAGCGGGTGTGATTGGCGGCGGCTATGTGACGAAGGGCAAGATTATTCGTAATCATATGGTTCGGGTAATCCGAAATAATGTGATCATTTATACCGGCAAATTAACATCGCTCAAACGATTTAAAGATGATGTGCGGGATGTCGCCCAGGGTTATGAATGCGGGCTTTCCTTAGATGGCTCCAATGACCTGAAGCAGGGTGATTTCATTGAATGCTATCATTTGGATAAAGTGGCAACCAAACTTTCACAGTAGCCGAATTTTGGGCGGAACATTTCTGTCCTGATCCAGCGTCTCAGACGAGTTCATCCGATGCAAAAAAAACGATCCGACCGAGTCGGTCATCTGATTCAGATGGAAATCAGCAACCTTCTTCTTCATCGCGTAAAAGATCCCCGGATTGGTTTTGTGACCGTGACTCACGTGGGAGTGGCTCCGGATATGAAATCAGCCCGTGTTTTTTATTCTGTGATCGGAGATAAAGCAGCTCAAACTGCCTGCGGTGAAGGACTGCGAAAAGCGGCAGGGTTTCTCCAGCGGGAAATCGGAATCGCCCTCAAGCTTCGCTACACGCCGCACCTGACTTTTGAGTATGACGACACGATTGACCGGCGCATGGAAATCGATAAGGTCTTGAAGCAGATTAAACAGACAGAATCCTCTGAAGATGAAAAAACTCCGCAAGCCTAAATCGACCCCATCTGCTTTGGCCCAACCCAGCCGCTCATCCTTAGATGCTTTTTGTAAGGCCCTGAAATCTCACCAAAACTTTTTACTGGCTTGTCATGTTCTTCCCGAAGGCGATGCGCTTGGAAGTCTCTATGCGATGGATTCACTCCTTCGCCGGCTCGGGAAAAAGACGTGCATGGTCGGAGAATCATCTCTCCCCAAAAGCCTGACTTCTCTTTTTCCTTCGGATCAGTGGCATACGGCGGAAGAGATCCGGCGCCGTCCATTTCGATGGGATGCATTGCTTGTGACGGATTGCGCAACGTTCGAGCGCATTGGAAAAGTGAAGGATCTTTTAAAACCAGATACGGCTGTTTTTAATATCGATCATCACGTTAGCAATAAACTTTTCGGAACATTTAATTATGTGCGTCCCAAGGCCGCAGCCTCAGGTGAGGCCGTCTATGAAATTTTTCAACATTTGGGCCTGGAGCTGACGAAAGAGGAGGCTCAGTCTCTTTACATTGCTTTATCCACGGACACGGGCTCGTATCGTTATAGCAACACTTGCGCAGGAACGCATCGATTGGCTGCCAAGCTGATTGAAAAAGGCATTGATCTGGAAGCCATCAACGAAGGGGTTTATTCTAATTACTCGCTGAACAAAATTTATTTGTACAGTCATCTTCTTAAAAAAGTCCGGACCGCTGCAAGCGATCAAATTGCCTGGGTGACCATGACGCGTCAGGATGTGAAGCGATACGGCGCTGACTACGAAGACTCAGAAGGATTTATTGATTTTCTTCGTCTCATTCACACGGTCAAAGTGGCATTTTTTGCAAGTGAGCTGCTGGACGGAAAAACGGTCCGTGTTTCTTTTCGCTCGAAAGGAAATTATGATGTCCAAAAAATCGCAGCATTATTTGACGGGGGCGGGCACCGGAAATCCTCGGGTTGTTTGTTCGAGGGAGTTTCTCTTAAAAAGGTCGTAGAGTTGGTCCTCGAAAAAATTCATCAGGAGTTCACTTTATGATGATTGACGGAGTGATCCTGGTAGATAAACCTAAGGACTGGACCTCGCATGATGTGTGCGGATTCTTACGCAAGAATTTTAGAATCAATAAAGTCGGGCACGCCGGGACGCTTGATCCGCTTGCCACCGGACTTTTAGTCGTATTGCTCGGACGCGCCACAAAACTTTCCAATCAATTAAGCGCGGATGAAAAGGAATATCAGGGAATTATGGAGCTCGGAGTTCAAACCGATTCTCATGACCGGCAGGGAGTTGTGCTCCGGACCGGAGATGCTGAGGCTATTACTTTGGGTCAAGTTCAGGCGGCGCTCCCGCAATTTACGGGTGAAATTATTCAAGTGCCTCCCATGGTTTCAGCGTTGAAACATCAGGGAGTTCGGCTTTACAAGCTAGCCCGCCGAGGGATGACCGTGGCGCGTGAAGGCCGGCCCGTGGTGGTGCACCGCTTTGATCTCAGCCGCAAGGACGGGCCTTTTATTCATTTCTCCGTAGCTGTTTCCAAGGGAACGTATGTTAGAACTCTGGTGAATGATTTGGGAGAGAGCCTCGGATGTTTTGCCACGCTCGCCGAATTAAGGCGTGTACGGGCCGGACAATTTTATCTTCAAAATGCGGTGACGATTGAAGCGCTTCGCACTATGAGTCCTCTTGAACTTGAAAAACACACGATCGATCTTCACAAGCTGAGGTGATATGAAAGTCCTAGAATCCTTTGATCCTTTTACGCCGGACGTATCCCGGCCTCTTTTTTTAACGCTGGGAAATTTTGACGGCGTTCACCGCGGCCATCAAGCGATTATCAGCCGGGTTCAGCGTCAGGCTCGTGAGAAAAACGGACAAACCGCTTTAATTACCTTTCGTGAACATCCCCAGGCCGTGCTTCATCCGGAACGGAAACCATCGCTTTTAAATACGCAGGAACACAAACTCTTTTTACTCGAAGAGGCTGGGCTGGATCTTTGTTTTTATCTTCCCTTTACGCGCGAATTTTCTGAGATGGAAGCTGAAAATTTCGTGAATGAGATTTTGGTAAAAAAACTTCAAATCGCAAAAATATTTCTTGGAGAAAATGCGCGCTTTGGAAAAGGCCGTGTCGGTGATACCACACTCATGTCACGGCTCGCTGTGAAATCAGGGTTTCATTTTGAACAAGTGGCCAGTGTTTTGATAGGCGGGGACCGCGTCTCTAGTTCCCGTATCCGCACTTTGGCTTCCAAAGGAGAATTAGAAGAAGCTCAAATGTGTTTAGGGCGGCCGTACAGTATCTTTGCGGAAATTGTTCATGGCGATGGTCGGGGAGCGGGTTTGGGTTTTCCGACTGCGAATTTAAAAATTGATGTAGAAGTCATTCCGCCGGATGGGGTCTATGCGGTTCAGGTGCGGGAGATCATGACCCAATCAGGCGAACCCGCCTCGAATGAAAAACGATTTCAAGCGGGTGCTTGGCAAGCGGGTGTTTTGAATTATGGAAAGCGTCCCACTTTTCATCATGAACGCGGAGCTCCGCGTGTGGCGGAGGTCTTTATTATGGAGCCCATCCTGGATTCTCTTTATGGGCGGCATGTTGAGGTCGCCTTTATCAAAAAGATCCGCGAAGAAAAAGCCTTTCCCGGAGTGGAAGAACTCAAGTTACAGATTACGAAGGATATCGAGGCGGCTCGAGAAATTCTTGTTTAATTGATGTAACCTGTTGGTATTGCTTGTGTTATGGGTAATTTAAAAATATAAAAAAGCGGCTGGAATCCCGGATTTACA
This sequence comes from uncultured bacterium, assembly GCA_964460795.1. Lineage (GTDB taxonomy): Bacteria > Omnitrophota > Omnitrophia > Omnitrophales > Aquincolibacteriaceae > CAZOOM01. The sequence continues at coordinate 16,845 of CAYWRU010000003.1, forward strand.
ATTCAGTCGATCTGGGGTATACTGCCAGAACTTTTGACGACAAAAAACGAAGAATAAAGGAGTTAGAACGTTTCCATGGCCCTCACTAAAGACAATAAGAAGAAGATCATTTCGGACTACAAAGTCCATAAACGTGACAGCGGCTCAGCTGAAGTTCAGGTTGCAGTTTTGACTGAACAAATCAATGCCCTCTCACCGCATTTCGAGAAGAACCCCAAGGATCATCATTCCCGTTACGGGCTGATCAAGATGGTTAGCAAAAGAAAGAAGCTTCTGAGCTATTTACAGAAGATCGATTCTGAACGCTACAAGGCTTTGATTGCCCGCTTGGATCTGAGAAAGTAGCCTCCGGCTCTCTCGACGTCTCTCATCATTGAAAGGAACCATTATGACAATGCAGCGTATTACAGGACTTTTTGCTAACCGCGAAATTACTTTAGAAACCGGCCGTATGGCCAAACAAGCCCATGGCTCGGTCATCATGCAGTGCGGAAATACCGTAGTGCTGGCGACTGTTGTCAGTGCCTCAGAGCCCAATGAAGAGCTTGATTATTTTCCTCTGACCGTGGATTACCGGGAACGTGCTTACGCCGCCGGAAAAATCCCGGGCGGATTTTTCAAACGTGAAGGTAAAGCCTCGGACCGTGAGGTTTTAACCGCGCGCTTGATCGATCGTCCCATTCGTCCTCTCTTTCCCGCCGAATATTTTAATGAAACTCAGATTACGGTCATGGTGCTCTCCGTCGGACAGGAAAATGTCACGGATATTTTGGCCATGAACGCAGCCTTTGCCGCGGTTTTGGTTTCTGAGGTTCCTTTTGACTATGCCTTAGGTGCGGTGCGGGTGGCCCGGATTGATGAGCAGTGGGTGGCCAATCCTTCCAAGGAAGATCTGGAAAGAAGCACGCTGGATCTTGTGATGGCAGCTACGGAATCCAAGGTATTGATGCTGGAAGCCGGCGCCAAGGAAATTACCGAAGAGCAAATGATGGAAGCGATTCACTTTGGTCATGAAGAAATCAAAAAGATCCTGACGCTTTCTAAACAGCTTGCGGCAAAGGGCGGAAGAAAGAAGCGGCCCGTCAAAGGCCTTGCCATTCCGGCCGGTATGATGGAAAAGGTTCGTGGTGTTGTTGGCAGTGAGTTCAATAAAATTTTTGAATTGGGATCAAAAGAAGAGCGGGAACACGCTTCGCATGCGCTCTTTGATAAAGTGAAGGCCCAGTTTAATCCCGAAGAACCGGGCTTCAAAGAATTTTATCTCAAGCTTTGTTTTGATAAAGTGGAACAGGAAAAAGTCCGCGAATATATTTTGGAACTTGGCAAACGTCCGGATGGCCGTGGGGTTCGCGATATTCGCAATATTACCTGCGAAGTTTCCGTCCTGCCGCGCACCCATGGTTCTGCGCTCTTTACCCGCGGTCAAACTCAGGCTCTTTGCGTGTCGACGCTGGGAACTGCAGATGATGAGCAGACAATTGATGCTTTGGAAGGCGAATACTCGAAGCGCTTTTTGCTGCACTATAATTTCCCTTCTTTTAGCGTTGGAGAGGCCAAGCCCAATCGTGGTCCTGGACGCCGCGAGATTGGTCACGGAGCGCTTGCTGAACGTGCGCTTGAGGCTATTTTGCCGGTTCATGAATCCTTTCCTTACACGATTCGTCTGGTGTCGGACATTTTGGAATCCAATGGATCAAGTTCCATGGCGACTGTTTGCGGTGGAACACTCGCTTTGATGGATGCCGGAGTTCCGATTAAAGCGCCGGTGGCAGGTATTGCACTCGGTCTTGTGACTAAGGGCGAGAAATTCCAAGTTTTGACCGACATCGCAGGCATTGAAGATCATCACGGCGATATGGATTTCAAAGCCGCAGGAACCACGCAAGGTCTGACTGCCCTTCAGATGGATATCAAAATTGATGGTGTTACGGATGCCATGCTTCGCGACTCTTTTGATAAAGCTAAAGAAGCCCGGCTGAAGATTCTGGAAAAAATTACGGCAGCACTTCCCGCGCCGCGGACAGATCTTTCTCCTTTTGCACCGCGCATTACCACGATCAAGATCAATCCTGAGAAAATCGGAATGATTATTGGCCCAGGTGGAAAAAATATCAAAAAGTTGGTGGAGGAGACGGGCGCCAAGATTGATATCGCGGATGACGGAACCATTTCGGTTTCTTCCATTGAAGCCAAGGCCTCAGAAGACGCCATCAAGCGGATTCAGGGTATGACGGAAGAGGCGGAACTTGGGAAGGTTTATGAAGGTCAGGTCAAGAAGCTCGTGGGATTTGGAGCTTTTATTGAATACATGCCCGGCCGCGAAGCGCTTTGCCATGTTTCTGAAGTAGCCGAGGGTTTTGTCAAAGCTGTGAATGATTATCTCCGAATGGGAGATATTGTTCCCGTGAAAGTGATCAATATCGAACCAGATGGACGAGTTAGTCTCAGCATCAAAGCAGCTCGCGAAGGCGGCATGCCCATGCTTCCGCCGGATTCTGAGCGTGATCCGATTTCTGAAACCGGCGGCGGACGCGGTGGACGGGACCGGGATCGCGGTCGTTCCCGCAGCAGGCGATAATGGTTCGACTCATTTGATCCGCCTATAATTGTGGCTGATCAAATATTGCTCACCATTGTACCGAGCTTACCCGAAACATTCATCGAGTCGAGGTAATAATGTTTGTCGAGATTGCGGTCAAAACCTGGCCGCATTTTGAAGGTCTCGAACTTCCTCGGTATCAAACCGAAGGTTCAAGCGGATTTGATCTGGTGGCAGCGGTCCAACAAGATGTGATCCTGCCTCCAGGCGAACGCGCTCTTATTCCTACAGGGATTTCCATTTCACTGCCTCTTGGCCATGAGGCCCAAATTCGTCCTCGCAGCGGCTTGGCCTTGAAACACGGCATTACGCTTCTCAATACTCCTGGCACCATTGATGCCGATTACCGTGGAGAAATCCAGGTGATTATAGTCAACCTTGGTCAGGTCTCCTTTACGATCACGCGCGGCATGCGAATAGCCCAGTGCGTGATTGCTCAAGTGGTTAAGGCCTCCCTCATCCCAGCCGATAATCTAGACACTACACGGCGGGGAGCAGGGGGATTTGGACATACCGGAATTTAGCACCGTTTCTTCCGGAAGACGAATCGCTTTCCTAAGATACTCCCGCTGAATGATGTGAGGAGAAGTTTACTATGAAGAAAGCGCGCGTCAATGAAATGTGGGGGGTGCTCTACCTCCTTTTGGGACTCTTTGCCTTAGCCAGTCTTCTTTTTTATCATCCTGAAGATCTTCCCTTTTTTACTTCGCGCACCAATCCAGAAATTCAAAATTACACAGGACTCACGGGCGCCTATCTTGCTTTTGCCATGAAGATGGCTTTTGGTGACAGCGCCATTTTGATCCCGTGTATTTTGCTTTTGTGGGCTTGCTCTTATTTTTTGCAGCGTGTTCCGGTTCGGAAGACTTTAAAATTTACCGGGCTTACCATTGCCATGATTTCCACCTCCATTTTAGTTTCCGTATCGCTGGATCCGGAGCTGCGCTTTGAGCATGGCGGAGCTTTTGGATATTTACTCGGCACGCATTTGATCAATTATTTTGGGCATGTGGGAAGTTACATTCTGGCGACGGCTTGCTTACTCCTTTCTCTTTTACTTGCCACGGACTTTTTAATTTTTCCTGTGGTCAAAGGGATTGCGGATGCGGTTCACGGTGGAATTCACGCACTGGGTGTGACGTTTTGGAGTCTCAAAAATTTCTTTTCAAAAATCTGGGGCCGGAAAGAGTCCTCTTCTCCGCGAAAAGCCAATTCAGAGGCCTCGGCTAAAGTGAATGCAAAAAATAAGGCTTCAAATCGGACCAAAGAAGAGCCTCCGGAACCTGCCTTTGATCGAAAGACTGCAATCAAAGTGACCCGCTACAATCCGGATGCAGTCGAGAGTGTGGAGTCCGAGTCCGAAAAAAAACCAATGCTTGCTGCCTTGAAGGGGAAGAAAGATACGCCGCTGCCTAAAGAAGAAGAAAAAGCGAAGAAAAAATTTCCGGAGTCCTCTGCAAAAGACGCCAAGGAAGATGTTCATGAGGGAGTCGTTGGATCCCGCAACATGGCTTCCAATTACCAGTTTCCGTCCATTGATTTTCTGAAAAAGCCGGAAAAAGTGGAAGTGGTTGCAGATAATCTTCAGGAAAAGTCAAAGATCTTGGAAGATACACTCGCGGACTTTAATATCGAAGTGAAAGTGATGGAAGTGGAGCAGGGACCGGTTATTACGCGCTATGAACTCATGCCCGCACCCGGCGTCAAAGTGAATTCCATTGCCGCGCTTTCCGATGATATTGCACTGGCCATGAAAGCGGCGAGTGTTCGCCTCATTATTCCCATTCCCGGAAAATCGGCGATTGGAGTCGAGGTTCCAAATTCTGTGTCGAGAAAAGTATTTTTGCGGGAACTGGTTGAAACGGCAATCATTCGTTCCAAAAAGCACGCACTTCCGCTCTTATTAGGAAAAGATACCAGCGGACGGCCCTTGGTCGGAGATCTTGCAGGCATGCCCCATCTTTTGATTGCCGGGACCACGGGAAGCGGAAAAACCGTGTGCGTGAATTCCATCATCACAGGACTTATGTATGCGCTGACACCCGATGAATTGAAACTTGTAATCATTGATCCCAAGATGGTTGAAATGGCAGTCTATAACAAGATTCCTCATATGCTTTCGCCGGTTGTCACGGATGTGAAAAAAGCCGCGCATACTTTAAATTGGGTTGTTTCAGAAATGGAAAATCGCTATCGGCTTTTGGCTACAGTGGGAGTTAGAAATATTCAGTCCTTCAACAGCCGGCCGCTTTCTGAAGAGGTCAAACAAGAGGTTGCGGGTAAAGAATCCTCTCCGAATGTAATTCCTGCCCGTCTTCCTTATATCATTGTGGTAATTGATGAACTTGCGGATCTCATGATGGTGGCGCAAGACAAAGTGGAAGGTGCCATTACGCGTCTGGCTCAGTTATCCCGTGCAGTTGGAATTCATCTCCTCTTGGCAACTCAGCGGCCTTCCGTGGATGTTATTACTGGTGTGATCAAGGCCAATTTTCCTGCGCGAATTTCTTTTAAAGTGGCATCCAAAGTAGATTCACGTACGGTCTTGGATACAAGTGGTGCAGATAAATTGGTAGGCAAGGGCGATCTCCTATTTCTTCAGCCGGGGCATGAAAAGCCGACCCGAGGTCAGGCGTGTTTTATTTCCGATGAAGAAATTAATCAGGTGGTGGCTTTTGTAGCTTCTCAGGCCAAACCTGAATTTCATCCTGAAATTCAAAAGGCCCAGGAAGGCAAAACCGCGGCTGCAGACGATGATCGCGACGAACTCTTTGATGAGGCAGTGGATGTGGTGCTTCAAACCGGACAGGCTTCTACCTCGAATCTCCAGCGTCGTCTAAGCCTTGGCTACACGCGTGCGGCTCGTATCATTGATCAAATGGAAGCGGCAGGAATTATTGGTCCAGCACAGGGCGCCAAGCCCCGCGAAATTTTGATGGACAGGACTCCCGCGGATCCCTTAGCCCAACCCTAATCGATCAAATTCGAAATCCTAATTTCGAAATCCGAAACAAACACAAAATTCAAATTTTCAAAACGTCGTGTTTTAATATTTGAATTTAGGAAATTAGATATTGTTTCGAATTTCGTACTTAGAATTTCGGATTTTAATTTTACAGGAATTTGACGCATACCAGAGTAAGATCATCGTGCTGCGGAGCCGAACGGACAAATTCATCCACGCGCATTTTTAGATGAAGCAGAATTTCTTCTGCGGATTTGTCAGCGGCTTCAATTAAGGCATCTTGAATGCGGTGCACATCAAAAATTTCCTTGCGGACATTCATCGATTCCTTAATCCCATCACTTTCAAGCAGTAAAATATCGCCCGGTTCGGCAAAAATCTCTTTTTGATCAAAGATAGTTTCAGCATCAATGCCTAGCGGCGTTCCCGACTCTGTGACGAGAAGTTCAACCTCCCGCGTACGTTTACGATAAAAAAAGATGGGATCATGGCCGCCGTTGGCAAAAGTGATGCGCCGGTTGGCCGGATCCAAAATAAGAAAAAGCAAGGTCACAAAAAGCCCGGTAAATCCACCTTCCGCAAGTTTTTTATTCAGATGCGAAACCACAGCGGAGGGTTCCCGGTGTGCTGCAGCTTCACGACGGAATTCGCTCAAGGTCTTTGCCATAAAAAGAGCGGCCGGGACTCCTTTGCCGGACACGTCACCGATACAAATTCCGAATCGCCCTTCGGAAAGTGCGGTCAGATCATAAAGGTCACCGCCCACGTGCCGGGCCGGGACGGTCACGGCTGCAATGCCCGCATTGGGGATATCAGGCATGGCCGTGGGGAGTAGATTTTTTTGAATCCGCGAGGCCAGTGAAAGTTCCCGGGCTAAAATTTCGCGTTCAAAATGAATGCGCACAAAGGCAGAGATAGTCAGAAAAGCATGGAGCGCAATTCCCGAGATCAAGAAAGTGATCAATGGAACCCAAATTCTTAAGTGATTAAACGCAAGCTGAAACAGACCGTAGGCAATGAGGGTGATGGCGACATTGTGAAGAATTCCAGAAAGCGGTTTTTTTTGCGTTGTGATGCCCATAACAAGCAATGCGTAGAAAAAAAGGAGCAGCGCATGGGCTGCAAAAGATATTCGAGAAATATAATGTCCGGTGAGTACTGTATGGAGGACGCTAGCGATAATCCCAATTCCCGGATAAAGCTTATCAAAAGAAGTGACTTTAAGATCCATCCCCCCCGTGGCCACTGCCGTATATCCATAAATAATCACTTTTCCTCGAAGGGATTCAAGATAAGGTTTAAACCAACTGAATTGAGAGTTCCAGATAAGACGTCCATAAGGAATTGCGGAAAACTGATTGAAGGGTCCAGGAAAATTAATTAAGAGCGGTTTTCCAGGAACAAAAACTTTAAGATCTTGATCTTTCCAATCTTTTTTTACAGCGGCTGCAGCCAGCCCTGATTGCGAATATAATTTACCGTCAAACAATTGTCGTAGTACTACTTCGCGCACATGTCCATCCGGATCTGTAAAAGTATCGACATAGCCGAGACCTTTCGCGTGAGAGGCTAGGGACTTAAAGGGAAGTCCCCAGATATCTTTGGTGTTCGCTTCTGGAGTCTGCTTATCTGTAAAATAGAAAGGAAAAACAACATTCCCTGATTTTTGAACGGCAGTTGCAAAGGCCTCGTCATTGGCCGCATCTGAAGTCTCAGGAAAAAACATATCAAAAAGAATGACAGCGGGTTCATAGGGGCGCAGTACATTGAGAAACGTAGAGTGAAACTTTCTTGGCCACGGCCAAGAGCCAATTTGGCGGAGATCCTCATCTGTTACCGCGACGATTAAAATATCCGGATGCGCGGGTTCTGCGCCGCGGACTTGGAAATAAGTATCCAGCATTCTTTTTTCAAGTCCCAGCAAGGGGGAAATATATGAAAGGCTGGTGAGGGTCACGGCCCAAAGCAGAGCGCTGATAAGATAAGGGGCTAAAGGCTTCAGAGCAGGTAGACGCATGGAATCTAGAGACGCCCTGAGAAGTTGCGGGAAATCACTCTTTATGTTCCTTTCCCTTGCGCAGCAATTTCCAAGGATGCCACTTAAGATCCGAGGTCATATCTTTGAGATTAGCAGAGGAGGCGGTTAGATTGTCCAAAATCTGCTGGATATTGGGCTTGTTCGTTTCCAGGAGTCCTTCCATTTGTTTTACCATCGCATCCATATGCTGGGAGATTTTTTCGAAATCATCCATCATCTTCAGAGAGCGATGTACGATTTCCATGATAGCCACAGGATCTTCGCCCTGCAGGACGGTTCCGGGAGTAATGGCGGGCGCTTCGTGCGAACCGGGTTGGATCTCAATATATTTTTCTCCCATAAATCCCATGATATCAATGAACACCTTGGCATCCTGACGAATTTTTACGCCGCGATAGACGGCTAAAGTCACCTCCACTTTGCTGACGCCTTTTTCTTCCACGAATTGCAAGTCTGTGACGCGGCCAATTTCATTACCCGCCAGCTGAACAGGTGAGTCCTTCTTCAAGCCCGCAATGTAATTGAAATGTGCCTTGACCACATAATTGTCCGAAAGAAAAGGAGATGTGCCGCAGTAAAACAACAGGCCGATTAAAATCGCGGCTGAGACGAGAATGAACAATCCGGAACGGACTTCTGAAAATGTATAGTTGTGATTAGAGCTCATCGCTTTCCAACAATCCTTTCAGGTAAGTTTCTTTCGTTTCTGTGGCCACGGGACCTTCTTCACCGTGGATAAAGCGCTGCACATAAGGGTGATTGGAATTTTTAATTTCTTCCGGCGTTCCTTGCGCAATAATGCGTCCTTGATTCAGGATAATCATCCGGTCCGCGATACGAAATGCACTTTGCATTTCATGCGTGACCACGACAGAAGTGATCCGAAGCTTTTTGCTGAGATCCGTAATGAGCCGGTCAATGACGCCGGCGGTAATCGGATCCAGACCCGCACCGGGCTCGTCATAGAAAACAATTTTAGGATCCAGGGCAATGGCGCGTGCCAAGGCCACGCGTTTTTTCATTCCGCCGGAAATTTCGTAAGGTTTCAGATTTTCAAATCCTGTAAGCCCCACCAATTCTAATTTCACCTTTACAATAATTTTGATGATGTCATTTGCAAGCTTGGTGTGTTCCCGGATGGGAAGCGCTACATTATCTCCCACGGTAAGCGAATTAAATAGCGCCGCGCCCTGGAAGAGCATACCAAATTTCCGGCGGATCGTATTTTTTTGATCCTCCGAGGCCTTGGCCATGTTTTGACCAAAAATATAAATATTCCCCAGCTCGGGTTTCAGGAGACCAATCAAACATCTCAACAGCGTACTTTTTCCGCATCCGGATCCTCCCAGAATGACCAAAGTTTCTCCGGGATGGACATTAAAATCAATCCCCTTCAGGACCTCGCGCTCATCAAACCATTTGTGAACCCGGTCGACTCGGATGGCGTGCATTATTTCACCACATAGTAAAAAAAGGCGGTGCAAAATCCGTCCGCAATAATGATGGAGATCACCGACATCACAACACACCGGGTCGTTGCACGGCCCACTTCATCGGCTCCGCCTTTAACGGAAAGCCCTGTATGCGTGGCAATGGCGCCGATCAAAAGAGAAAAAACTCCGCTTTTGGCAATGCCAGTATAAAGATCCTTGGGAACCAGGGCATCAAAATTTCCACGCAGATAGAGACTGGAATTAATTCCAAGACCTACTACGCCAATCAAATATCCGCCCAGCATTCCGACCGCATAACTTAAAATCGTTAAACACGGCAGCATGATCAAAAGCGAAAGAAGACGAGGGACTACAAGATAAGGAATCGGAGAAATGCCCATGGTGGTCAAGGCATCGATTTCCTCCTGGGCTTTCATGGTGCCAAGTTCTGCTGTAATACTGGCTCCCACACGTCCGGCAATGACAATGGCAGTAATAATGGGACCGAGTTCGCGGGCCATGGAAACGCTGACAAGAGACCCTGTATAAAGCAAGGCGCCAAATTGTTGAAGCATGTACGCGGCCTGAAGGGCCAAGACGGCACCTACCGAGATGGAGACCAAGATGACAATAAAGATGGATTCATTCCCCACGAAAACGAGCTGGCGTGCTAAGAGCGGCCGGCGCAGACCTCTTTTACCTTTCCAAGGAGCAATGAAAATCCAATAAAGAGATTCATTGATGAGAATAGCAAGACGCCCGAGCTCTGCAAGGAACTCGTGAAGTTGACGTCCGAGGGAACCTAGAGCGTTTCCGATCCGCTGCATCGCGTGTGGATCCGCGGTTAGGATTTATTTAGGGGTAATGAATTTAAGGGCTTCACTCTCATCCTTGGCCAGCTTGAATATGGAATCGAGTTTAGCAATTTCAAATACACTGCGAACCGATTGGGCTAAATTATAAAGAACCAAACTGCCGCCATAGCGTTTCATTTTTTGGAAAAGCTCCACGAAGGTGGCAAGACCCGAACTGTCGATATAGCCAACCTTTTTAAGGTCAATCAAGATAAGTTTTGTCTGGCGGTCTACAAGTTTGGAAAGCTCACTTCGGACATCAGGCGAGGAATGGAAATCAAGGTCTCCGTCGAGCAGGATAAACTCTGATCCGTGATCTCCGCTTTTCTTGTCGATCTTCACGCCTCGCTCCTTGGTTTGGCTTTGAATTTGGTCATGATGACCTCATTGCCTGCGGTGTGTTCGGTATTATACTGTAAGTCATCCAAGATTGTCTTCATGAAATAAATCCCTAGACCGTTCGGTTCTGTTGGAGGAAGCTTGGGCTCTTTGATCTTGGTGAGATCAATTTTCTTTCCAAAATCGCGGATACGGATCACGATCCGATCCGGATGATCCTGATAAGTGATTCGAACCTCATGGCCTTTTTCTCCTTGATAGGCGTGGCGAATGGCATTGGCAGCGCCTTCTCCCACAGCGACCAGCATTTCTTCAAGAGGTTTGTCTTGGAAGCCGGAAGCGCGCAGGCATTTTCCAATTTCCGCGCGGACTTCTTTCAGTTTCGCAGAGTCACTATCGATGATCAAAGTCTGTTCGTTCATGGGTGTTGGCCGTTTGAGTGAAAAGTTTGGCGGTAATAAAGATCGACGACTTCCTGAAAGACCTTGACTACCTCAGGATCAAATTTAGAGCCGGTCATTCTTTGGATGAGTGCCAGAGAGTCTTTAAGAGCGAACGGTTTTTTATAAGGCCGTGCGGTCACGAGAGCATCAAAATAATCTGAAAGCGAAACAATGCGGGCCTCAATCGAGATGGCTTTTCCGAGCAATCCATCCGGATAGCCAGAGCCGTCAAAATTCTCGTGATGATTGCGGATCATGGGGATTAAATCCCAAAGTAGATGGCAGTTAAGGATTAAAAAATGTCCTTTTTCGGGGTGCTGATTCATGCGGGCCCGCTCGTCCGGGGAAAAGGATCCGGGTTTGTGAAGTAGTTCATCCGGAATGCCGATTTTTCCAATATCATGCAGGAGGCTGCCCCGGCGCAGGGTTTCCAATCGGGGCTTATCAAAACCAAGCTTTTGTCCGATAAGATAGGAAAGTTCTGCAACGCGGTCTGAATGGCCGCGAGTATAGGCATCCCGGTCTTCGAGGGCATGCACGAGGACTTTCATCATTTCGAAAAGAGATTCTTCGGATTTCCCGACTTCTCCGAGATATTGATGAGTCCGATTGAAGTTATCTGAAGGATTGTGCTGCATAAGTCAAAAGTATAAACGCTTTTTTAAAAAAGCCAAGCAAGTCCTCGAAAAGGACTGATGATGGAAAGGGAATTGATCCGTGAATCTTGATAATGATTTTAAGGGGGCGAATGAGATCGGGAAGATCTTTAATTCGTTCATGGACAAAAAACTTCTTTGCGATTTTTTTTTAGATAGTGTTCTGACTTTTATCCCTGGTGCATCCGGACACCTCTTCCTGCTTGGGAATCAAAATCAGCTCTGGCTTGAATCTGCCAATGGCCCCAGTCCCATCATTGCGGAACAGTTAAAAAGCGAGGCGGAAGCCGTGTACCGCCGTGGTCAGCCTGTTTCCAATGAGCGCCTTCTCGTTCTTCCGCTGATTGTGCGAAATAGTGCGATTGGCTCCGTGTGTTTTTTTCATCGGGAATCGGGTCGGAAATTTTCTGATAAGGAATTTGCCCTGGCCCAAGATCTGACTTATCAGTTGGCTGGGGCGCTGCAGAACATCTTGCTCTTCGAACAGAATATGAAGATGGAGCGGCTGGCCGCCATTGGACAAACCACCAGTATGGTGATGCATGAACTTACCAACATTCTTCAGCTTGGGAAATTAGCTGATGACTGCTTGAATCGCGGTTTGTCCATGAAAAATGACAAATTACTCACTCGAGGTTTAGCCGGTATTAAAAAAGCTTTGCATGAAATGGATGGATTTGCGTACGAAATGTTGAGTTTAACCAAAGACTACAAAATAAAACCCGTGGAAATGGATTTGGCGGCTGTGCTCACAGAATTAAGGAATGATCTTGATGAAAAAGCTCGTCAAGCTCATGTTGCTCTCGATTTTGAATCGGAATCAGCCTTGAAGGCTGAAGGTGAGCCGCGTTCACTTTTTCGAGCTCTTCTTAATATCACAAAAAATGCCATTGAGGCTGCGGATAAATCTGATGCTTGGATTCGTATCCGCGCTCGAAGTTTAAATCCGGAACAATATGAAATTCGCATCGATGATAATGGTCAGGGTATGACAGAGGAAGTGAAAGCGAGAATCTTTCAGGCTTTTTTTTCTACCAAAGGGCAGCGAGGAACCGGGCTTGGGCTCATGATTATTGATCGAACTGTGAAAGCGCATGGGGGATCGATACGAGTTGAGAGCGAGTCCGGCAAGGGCACTTCCTTCATTCTCAGTCTTCCTAAAACACTTCCTCGAGAATAGAAAATATCCTAACCATTTATTGCTAAATGAGTTATGGATAATCTGATCAACGATGAATCAAAAGACCATTTGACAGATGGGTAGTAATCTAATAGTCTATTAAAACCATAGATATTATATAGTAATAAACCTTTGTCAATTCAGGAGGTTAATATGGGACGAATTTACAGCGATATTACAAAAACAATCGGAAATACGCCGCTCGTAAAACTCAATCGCGTAACGAGTGGACTTAAGGCTACGATTTTGGCAAAGCTCGAATTTTTCAATCCGCTTTCCAGCGTCAAAGACCGGATTGGTGCAGCGATGATTGAAGCTGCAGAAAAAAAGGGGATCTTTCACAAAGACTCGGTCATTGTGGAGCCCACGAGTGGAAATACGGGGATTGCGCTGGCTTTCGTTGCTGCGGCCAAAGGGTATCGGTTGATTTTAACCATGCCGGAGACCATGAGTCTTGAGCGGCGAAAATTGTTAACTGCTTTGGGAGCAGAACTCGTTCTTACCGAAGGCCCTCGGGGAATGAAGGGTGCCATTGAAAAGGCTGAAGAGATTGCAAAAAATACCCCGCCCAGTTTTATTCCTCAGCAATTTAATAATCCGGCGAATCCTGAGATCCACCGCAAAACAACGGCCGAAGAAATTTGGAAGGATACGGATGGGCAAGTGGATATTTTTATTGCAGGCGTTGGTACGGGTGGAACCATTACAGGAGTGGGGGAGGTTTTGAAAGAGCGCAAGCCCACGGTGAAAATTATTGCAATCGAACCCAAAGATTCTCCCGTGATTTCAGGCGGAAAACCAGGGCCGCATAAAATCCAAGGACTCGGCGCTGGATTTATTCCGCAAAATCTCAATCAAAAGGTGATCGATGAAACCCTTTTGGTGAGCCATGAAGATGCAGGAGTGATCGCCAGGCGGCTCGCACGTGAAGAGGGGATTTTGGCCGGAATTTCAAGCGGGGCTGCAGTTTGGGCAGCTCTTGAAGTGGCACGCCGCAAGGAGTCTGAAGGCAAAACCATCGTGGTGATTATTCCTTCCTGTGGAGAGAGATATCTTTCCACTTGGCTTTTTGAAACAGCAGCTACAGGATAGGAGAAAAGCATGGGGCCTGGAATTCAAAATAAATCCATTGTTCATGATGCGATCATTAAGGATATTGCGGATGTTGTGCGTCGCTTAGCTTTTGGGGCGGTGACCATCAAGGTTCATCAATCAAAAATTGTTCAAATAGAAATTACCGAGAGTAAACGATTTGATGAAGTTTGGATCGTTGAAAACGGCGGTGGACCGCTCGGAGAAGGCGGGAAAAACCGTACAAATGAAAACGCATTGATCAGCCGTCTACAACTGGTATTTTAAGAAAGCCTTGAAAAGGAGACTCTTATGTGGAAGCAAATTGGAATTTTGTTTTTTGTCGGAATTTTGATCCTGAGCGCATCGAATACGGCTTTTGCGGCTGAGAAGACTTCGGTGACGCTGCTTAATGTTTCGTATGATCCTACCCGGGAACTTTATGAAAAATATAATGCGGCATTTGCCAAATATTGGAAAGGAAAAACTGGGCAGGATGTCACCATCAATCAATCGCACGGAGGATCGGGTAAACAAGCGCGCGCGATTATCGACGGCTTGGATGCTGATGTGGCTACTCTGGCGCTTGCGTTTGATGTGAACGCGCTCTATAAAAAGGCAGGCTTGATTTCCAAAAATTGGCAGTCTAAGCTACCCAATAATAGTGCGCCGTATACTTCGACGATTGTTTTTTTGGTTCGGAAAGGCAATCCGAAGCAGATCAAGGATTGGAACGATCTGGTGCGTCCGGGGATTGAAGTGATTACCCCGAATCCAAAGACTTCGGGCGGTGCACGTTGGAATTATCTCGCTGCGTGGGGGTATGCCAAAAAGAAATTTGGCGGCGATGAAATCCAGATCAAGGAATTCATCAAAGCTCTCTATAAAAATGCTCCGGTCCTGGATACAGGAGCTCGAGGGTCGACTACGACCTTTGTAGAGCGGGGCATCGGCGATGTCTTGATTGCTTGGGAGAACGAGGCGTTTCTCGTCCTGAATGATCTGGGTAAGGATCGTTTTGAGATTGTGGTTCCATCGCTTAGCATTCTGGCAGAGCCTCCGGTCACGGTGGTAGATAAAGCGGCATCAAAACACGGCACTACGGAAATTGCCAAGGCCTATTTAGAGTATCTCTATTCGGAGGAAGGACAGGAGATTGTTGCTCAAAACTATTACCGGCCCCGATTAGAATCTGTGGCGCAAAAATATGCGGCGAGGTTTCCAAAGATAGAATTGATTACGATCGAAGATTTCGGAGGATGGGAAAAAGCACAGGCCGATCATTTTGCGGATGCAGGGATTTTTGATCAACTTTATTTAACGTAAGAGAACAGTGTTTTAAAAATATGGGAAAAAAAATTCAGCGAGTGATTCCGGGGTTTGGTTTAACTCTGGGATTTACGCTTTTTTATTTGAGCGTGATTGTCCTGATCCCGCTCTCTCTTTTATTTTTCAAGTCCATGACCTTGGGCTGGGGACATTTTTGGGAGGCAGTGACGGCTAAGAGGACCCTTTTAGCTTTGCAGGTAAGCTTTGAAACGTCTTTGATTAGCGCGTTTTTTAATGCCTTCTTTGGACTGCTGGTGGCTTGGGTGCTGGCCCGGTATTCTTTTCCATTCAAAAAACTTTTAGATGCGCTTGTGGATCTTCCTTTTGCGCTTCCCACTGCGGTTGCAGGGATTGCGCTGACCACACTTTATGGACCGCATGGCTGGCTGGGAAAACCGCTTCTTGCTTTAGGCGTTCACGCTGCTTTTTCAAAACTCGGAATTGTGATTGCTCTGACTTTTATCGGACTCCCTTTTGTGGTGCGGACGGTGGAACCTATTTTTCAGGATCTGGAAAAAGAAATTGAAGAAGCTGCTTCGAGTCTCGGGGCCAATCGCTGGCAGATTTTTACAAAAGTTATTTTTCCAACGGTTCTGCCGGCGCTGATGACCGGAACGGCTATGGCCTTTTCCCGAGCCTTGGGGGAATATGGATCCGTGGTTTTTATTTCCGGAAACATGCCCATGAAAACAGAAATTGCGCCGCTTCTCATCATGACCAAACTGGAGCAATATGATTACGCGGGCGCAACGGCGATTGCTGTGCTCATGCTGTGCATTTCCTTCTTTTTATTGTTAGGGCTGAATATTTTGCAGGCCAGGACACGCCGTTATGAAGCGATTTCCTAAAATAATGTTGAGAGGTAAAAGGGATTTATGGCTGGGACAGTGATGCGGCGGCTTCATGTGCCGCAAGTTCAGGGACGAGAATCCTTACAGGAGCCTGTTTGGATTCAGCGTGTATTGATTGGCTCCGCCGTAGTTTTCCTGGCGCTCTTTCTTGTCATCCCTATGGTATTAATTTTGACCTATGCTTTAAGTAAAGGGATTTCAGTTTATACAAAATCACTTTTGGATCCGGAAGCCCTGGCGGCGATCCGGCTTACTGGACTCGTGGCGTTTGTGAGCGTTTCACTCAATCTGATTTTTGGTCTCACAGCGTCTTGGGCTATCACCAAGTATGAATTTCCAGGAAAACGATTACTTTTAACTTTAATTGATTTGCCTTTTTCTGTATCACCTGTGATTTCAGGTCTGATTTTTATTTTACTTTTTGGTGCCCAGGGGATTTTTGGATCCTGGTTGAGTGCTCACGATATTAAAATCATTTTTGCAACACCCGGAATTATTTTGGCCACACTTTTTGTAACTTTCCCTTTTGTGGCCCGCGAACTGATTCCGCTCATGCAGTCCCAGGGGACGGATGAGGAAACGGCCGCAATTATTTTAGGTGCGAACGGATGGCAGACTTTTTGGCGGGTCACGCTTCCTAATATTCGGTGGGGACTTTTGTATGGAGTTATTTTATGCAATGCCCGGGCCATGGGAGAATTCGGTGCGGTCTCAGTGGTTTCCGGACATATCCGGGGGCTGACCAATACCATACCGCTTCATGTGGAAATTTTATACAATGAGTATCAGTTTGTGGCTGCTTTTTCTGTGGCATCGCTTCTGATGTTTTTGGCGATCTTAACGCTGATTTTAAAACACAGCGTTGAACACAAAATGGCGCAGGGTTAAACAAGGGATGAGGATCGGATGAGCATCGAGGTTAAAGGAGTTCTAAAAAAATTTGGGGATTTTACCGCGCTAGAGCAGATTAATTTTGCAGTAAAAACCGGCGAGCTTGTTGCGCTTTTGGGTCCGAGCGGAAGTGGTAAGACCACATTGCTTCGAGTCATCGCGGGTTTGGAAGAAGCTGAAGAAGGACAGGTCTTAATCCACGGCGTGAATACCACGGATCAGCAGATCAAAGAGCGGCGTGTGGGATTTGTCTTTCAGCATTACGCCCTTTTTCGGCATATGACCGTATTTGAAAATGTGGCCTTCGGTCTTCGGGTCACACCGAAAAAAGACCGGCCCAAAGAATCGGAGATCCAGCGCACGGTTTTGAAACTGCTCAATTTGGTTCGCTTGGAAGGGCTCGCCAAACGCTATCCCTCGCAGCTTTCTGGCGGGCAACGCCAGCGTGTGGCGCTCGCCCGGGCACTTGCGATCAAACCCAAGATGCTGCTTTTAGATGAACCTTTTGGATCCCTTGATGCCAAGGTGAGAAAAGAACTTCGCCAGTGGCTGCGAGAACTTCATGACCAGCTTCATATGACCAGTCTTTTTGTGACGCATGATCAAGAAGAGGCGCTTGAAGTAGCGGATCGGATCATTGTCATGAATGCCGGAAAAATTGAACAGATCGGTACGCCGGATGAAGTGTATCATCGTCCCGCGAGTCCTTTTGTGTATCACTTTCTGGGTAATGTGAATCTGTTTCACGGCCGATCAGACGGCGATAAAATTTATCTTGGAAACACTACGATTGAGCTTGAAGGGGGATCGGCCGCGGCCGGCCCTTCGGCGCAAATTTATATCCGTCCTCATCTCCTGGATATTGACCGCAAACCGCAAGCTCAGTCTTTCCGGGCGCGCATCCAGCATATTAATGCAGCCGGTCCCACCGTTCGTTTAGAGTTGGTGAGTGAAGAAGCCTCGGGAGTCATTCACGCGGAAATTCCCATCGAGCGATTTCAGGTGCTTCAACTGAAGCGGAATGAAGAAGTGTACGTTACTCCCAAAAAAATGGACGCTTTTCCTACCGATTATTCGATCTAAAGCAAAAAGGGGACAGGCTACTTTTACTCAGTAACGGAAAAGTAGCCTGTCCCCTTTTTTGAATTAAAGGGCAATTTTTTCTTTGTGGAGGTAATCGTCGTAATTAAAGACAAGTAATCCGGCGCAAAATCCCAGTCCAATCGCGAACAAGGTGTCTGATGGCCAGTGTTTATTCAGCAGAATGCGGGAACAGGAGGTTAGAAGAGGAAATGTTAAGGCCAGACATCCCCCAAAAAAGTTCTTCGTTCGGTATGAGAGATAACAGAAAATGCCTGCCACGACCGCCACATCTCCGGAGGGAAAACTGAAATAAGTATTTGAATGTTTCAGGACTTCATGAAAATGGAAAAAAGAAAATGGCCCGCTGCCTTCATACGGCCGCGCCCGAAGCGCTACGATCTTGACGGTATGTGCAACAAGGGAAGTTAAGCCCGCCGAAACCATGCAGCAAAAGCTCGCGCGGTGCCAATTCATTTGACGTAAGGCGCGTGTCAGCGCATAAACCACCACTAAAAGCAGCCAGGGATAAGTGCTATATCCCAAAGTCCTTCCAATAGCAGCTGCATAATGGAACCAAGGAAGATCATAAGTTTGGATCCAATGAAGCAAAAAAGAATCCATCCATAAAAAAAGAAACGCCAACGATAAAAAGGCAGAAATAATTTGAGTATAAGGCCGCCAGTCCTGATCGGCTAAATAAGCAGGGATTTTTTTAAAATAACCTTTTCGGAATTCACGAAAAATGCATATGCCAAGAAGCACAAATACCAGACCTTTGGGCGGTATCAGATTGATCGTGTGAAAGTGCATGGAAATATATTAGCAGATCATGGCTTCTCAGCCACTTTTTTGTCTAAATAGTTTTTTTATTGCGAGAGCCTGAATCAGGCGTTTCTTTCCTAAGGAGCCGCTGGAGGACCGGGGTTTTGTTTTTAAGCGTATAGTAGCTGATGAGAAGGTCTCCGGCCTTCATGGGAGCTTCCGCATCCTCGGAATCCTGAGTAATAGCTGTACAGAGGAAAAGTTGATTTTTTTTGGAGTCTTTTCTCCGAATGACGACTCCGCCGTCCGGATTGACCTGGTAGGTGGAAATAGTTGGAGCTTTTCGCTGACTTTCTTTTTGCTCCCCAGAGATGGGGGTTGTGGAAGTCAGATGTTTCATGCCGCCATCGGATGTAAAGACATACCGCTGATATTTATAATAGAAAGGATCCTGAGGATTGATGGGATCCGGAGTGACTTGCTGAATCATCTCCCAGGCGCCGACAAGATCCTTGGCTTGGCAAGACCGATAAGAAGGAGTTTTAGGTTGGGGGGCCGCTTGGAGCGGGAGGGGAAGTAGTGAAATCCCCAGAAGAGTTATTCCTGTCCATTGAATAAATCTGCGTTTCATCAGTCTATCCTCTTAAGCCGAAGCGCTCTTTTTTGATTTTCAGGATTTGATATAATCCAACGGCTTTAAACCTCTTAACATTGAAGGAGATTTTTCCATGATAGCGCAACCTTTCCAGAAACTCATCAGAATTTATCTCGCGATCATTTTTTCTTTATGGATCTCTACAGTCCTTTTTGCAGAAGAACCACAAACCGTCAAAGTCGAGACTCACTCTCAAACCCAAACGACCCGGCAGTCATCTCAAAATGCCTGGGAAGATCCTCAAGCAGGAACAGCCGCCCAGCCCCTGTTTGGAGACTGGGATCCTTATCAGGAATTTGATCACATGAAAGCATCCATGAATAAAATCATGGAACAAACGATGCAGCGCGCGCATCAGGCCATGTCGCAGCTTGAAGGAGGATTTGCCAGTCCTCGCATGGATGTACGGGAAGGAAAAGATCGCTATGTGGTAAGCCTGGATGCCCCGGGTATGGATAAAGATAAACTGCAGATCGATGCCTCTCAGGATACTTTGACTATTTCCGGAGAACGCAAAATCGAATCCACTTCCCAAGATGCACAGGGGAATGTCATTCAGCAGGAGCGGCGGACCGGCAGTTTCAAGCGAACCCTCCCCATGCCGGCAAATGTGGATACAGATAAAATTACAGCCAAATATGATTTGGGTGTTTTGACGGTAGAGCTTCCCAAAAAATCGTCAGCACCGGAAGAGCCCGCAAAGAAAATTCCAGTTCAGTAAGAGCTTCAGGGATTAAAGGACGCCGGCCATGAGACCGGCTCCGATCAAAATCATTCCCCCTGCAACTATGTTCTGAACGACTCGCAAAGTCATCTTGTGAAGAAATCGGTTGGCCAGCCACGCGCCTACAAATGCCGCTAGAGTTGCGGCGACGAGAGAAGTGATTTGAGCGGATGAAAATGAATGAGCCGACGGGTGCTTCGAATAAACGAAGAGCCGTGTCATATCTACAAAACACGCAATCACGACGCCTGTCCCGATAAAAGATTCCTTGGAAAGTCCAGCTTTGACTAGAAAAGCACTTCTTAAAACTCCTTGATGACCGGAGAGCCCGCCAAAAAATCCGGACAGTGCGCCTCCCCAGGGAATGAAACGCGGATCAAAACTTAGATTTTTGAACTGCGGAGAAATTTCCAAAATGGAAAATCCGATAATCAGTCCGCCCATCAGGAGTTTGATGCCTGTAATGGAGGCCGGCAGATGGAAAAAATGATAAGTCAGAAGCGGAGCCAGGGAACTTAGTTTGTCTAAAAGCTGAGCGCCCGCCCAGGCCGTAAGTACGGCCGGGATTCCAAATCGAAGAACAAGTCCAGGTTTGGCATGATGAGCGGTGAGGGAAAGTTTAAAAAGATTGTTAAGTAGATGAACAATCGCTGTCATGGCAACGGCCACAGGAAGCGGATAAAAAAGTGCCATGACCGGCATGAGCAAGGTTCCGAGTCCGAATCCCGAGAATAAAGTGAGTCCGGAAGCTAAAAATGCGGTGATGCAAATCGCTAAAGTCTGAGAATTCATGCAGGTTTTTTCAAGGTTTCTACATGTTGAAGACTTTGGAGTACGCGAGCGGTTTGAGGATCTGTCAAAGCTGCCTGATCCAGAGAAACCTCTTTTCGCATCACACGAATTACGAGTTGAATGGTGGCAATACGCGACGGATGATAGGGATGAGTCGAGAGAAAACTGATCCATTTATTGGAATTCATGTTGTTATTTGTAGTTTCAAAAAAACGGGTCAACCCCTCCGGCTGATAACCTGCTTTGATGGCGTAATAAGTTCCCAAAATATCCGCTTCTTTTTCCTCACTTCGCGAAAATTTGAGTCCCATCAAAGTAGAAACTGATTTTGCCAGAGGATCCACGACCTCGGCATGCTGCTTGCCGATTTTTTGGGCAAGGTTTGTAGCAAGGTTTCGCCAGTAGGCTTCTGTTTCTTGGCGTGCGTGGTGACCCGCGATATCGTGACCCATTTCATGACCCAACACTCCGGCGAGAAGATCATCGTCGGCAGGAAACATTTTTAAGAGAGCACTGCTGATATATAGATATTTTCCTCCGATGGAAAAGGCATTGGGCTCTGTATCCTGATAGAGGCGTGCATTAAAAGGAGTCGTGCTTCCTGCGGCCTTACTGAGGCGGGTCAACATCAAAGCGATGCGGGCTTGTTGAATCGGGTCCTCATAGAGTACTTTTTGATCTTTGAGAACTTGGCTCACCATGGCCGAGGCCTGAGCATCCGTCATAATTCTTTGATCAGAAGTCAGAATTTGGTGTTCCAGCGAAGCGGAATCAATGGCCGCACAACCCATAAGAAGCATGCTGATCATGACCCATCTTAATCGCCGTGGGTTCGAATTTTTCATAATCGGTAAAAGTCCGGGAGATTTTTTCCTAAGAGAGGCAGCGCATAGCGGAAAAAGGCAGGCAAAACCTCACCGCGTACCGCATCAAAGAAATTTTTTGGAAGATAACGTTCGCGGCCCGGGATTTTATCCAAAGGAACCGGGACATGCTCAATTTTATAAGCACCGCTCCGGCGTTTCATCCCTGCCATGATCTGGCTTTTTCCTTTGAGTGCCCATTCAACGGCAAATCGCCCGCATTGAAAAGCTTCCGCTTGATCCACTTCCGAGGCGTAGGGAATGGACATGCGCGAAATCGTACCGGGTTTATCAAAACGTGCACGGATCTTGAATTTATTTTCCACAAGCCTTGCGAGCGCTTGTGCAGCGCCGTCCACGTAGGGATGGCCAAAAGGATCACGAAGCACACCTTCTTTTCGTTCTCCCACACGTTTGCCATTTTTATCACGGATGGTTTCAGAGATCACCACCACACAGTGACCGACTCGAGTAAGAATTTTTTCAACCCGGCTGAGAAAAGCCGTTTCTTCAAAAGGAACTTCCGGCATACAAAGTAAATGCGGCGGATCCGAATCTTTTTTCTTTAAAAGAGCGGACGCAGCCACGATCCAGCCGGAATTTCGTCCCATGAGCTCAATGATCTTGACCGGATCCACGCGGCGCATGGCTTCGGTATCCAGTCCGGCCTCCTGAGTGGTTATGGCAGCAAAACGCGCAATCGATCCATAGCCCGGACAATGGTCTGTTTCTACCAGATCATTATCAATGGTTTTTGGGATGTGCACGGTCCGAAGCTCGTACGTGAGTTCCTCCGCAGCTTTGGAGATTCGGAGCAGTGTTTCCGAGGTATCATTCCCTCCCACCATGAAAAAATAACGGATCGAATCTTTTTTGAGAAGCTCTACTAGACGGTGCTCGTCGCCTGGCTTTAATTTATAACGCGAAGATCCAAGAGCGGCGGAAGGATGTCCGGCAATTTTGGAAAGAGCGGTTTCAGATAATTTGGATAAATTAGCAAATTCATGATTGAAAATTCCTTCTACTCCAAACCGCGAACCCAAAACTTGCGAAATGTTCTTGGAGGAACGGGCGGCGATGGCGGCTCCGACCAGGCTTTGATTGATCACAGCCGTGCATCCACCAGATTGGGCAATCAGGGCTTTTCCTTTAAGAGGGGTCATGGGTGCGGATGGTGATGATAGATTTCTTCTTCTAGCTTCGTGACGCCGATTTTCCAGAGCTGACCCATAAAAGGGCCAAAGATAAATCCAAAGCAAGCTACCACTGTGCCGACCGAGACAAAGGCCATGATAGAAGTGAAAATCTTTCCTGCGTTCGTTGCCGCAGAAAGGGTGGGCGGAGGGCCTTGGCCGGTCGCAATCATGCTGGTAAAATAAAAAGCATCCAGATAAGAAAAGCCTTCCAGGACATGCATACCAACGGTTCCCAGGGTTAAAACGGCAGTGATGCCTGCGAAGGAATAAAATCCGCGCCGCCAGGGAGAATGGAAATGATGATGTTTCAGTGATAGGGTGGGCGCGGGAACGGACTTAGTCATTATTAGTTTCTCCAAAAAACTATGCTACTCCACATTTCTTGTTCCCCGCAAGAAAAATATAAAGGCTTCGATTTAGTCTAAAAGTGAAAGTGCGGTTTGAAGCGGTTCCGGCAGGGGAGCTTTCACGGAAATATCTTTTCCAGATCCTGGGTGACGAAAACTGATTTGTGCAGCGTGAAGAAAGAGTCGCTTCAAGCCCAGTTCGCGGCGCAATTTTTTATTAAAAGCAAAGTGACCGTAAAGCTCATCTCCGACTATTGGATGACCCCGGTAAGCAGACTGAACTCGAATTTGATGCGTGCGTCCGGTAATGAGTTCAATGTCAAGGAGCGTCAAACGTGAGCGGGGAAAGACGCGCCGGATTTTGTAGCCGAGTTCAGCGTTCGGTGAGCCTGTTTTTATAATGCGCGACCGGACACGGCCGGCGGATTGCTGGGTCAGCATGTGATCCCGCCAAGATCCTTGCGGGGGCCGGACGAGTCCCATCACGAGCGCGATATAATTTTTTCTAATTCCATTGGCGTCAAAAAGTTTTCGTAGTTGAACAGCCAATTGCGCATTTTGTGTTCCCACCAAAACTCCCGAGGTATCCTGATCCAGCCGATGAAGCAGCCACACGGGCCCGGCGGGTGTGGTAAAGCATCGATTTTCAAAATCATAGACGCCGTTAAAAGCCGCTCGTCCGGAGGATTTGGAAGTTGTCGCATTGGGGTGCGAGAGGACGCCTTCGGGTTTATCAATAATCAAAAGGCCTTGATCCTGGTATAAAAGAGGACAGGATGTCCACTTGGAGGGAGCACTTTGTAGAGGAAGAATAGGCTTAGGTTCCATAGATTTTGGTTCCCAAAGATTAGCATAGATAAGAGCCTGGTGCCAGGCGTAATAAGGCCCCAGCATCTTTCGACGCTTTAGGGGGGGAGAAGGATAATAGATCCAGTTATGTCTGCCGATTGTCGTTAAACTTATAAGAATAGCGCAAACTTTCCACTCCTAAAATTTGATGGTAAAATTTATATTATGACCGATAAAGCCATTTCGAGACATGTCGTGATGGTCGTTGATGATGAACCCGCAATACTTAAGCTCATGAAATTACGGCTTGAGCGCAGTGGATTTCAAGTAGCAACATCTGAAACCGGCCAGGAAGCTATTGAAGCGATTCAGAACCTGACCCCAGCCCAACGCGACCTCATCCTCGCCGTGCTGCTTGATTTGACTCTCAAAGAAATGAGCGGGCTGGAAGTTCTGCAGGCTATCAAAAAAATTCATCCAGATATGACGGTGATTATGGTCACGGGACATCATGACGAAGACGAGGCCCGACGGGCCATTTCTTTGGGGGCGACGGATTTTTTAACGAAGCCCGTGGATTTTGAGTCCTTAGAAAATTTATTGAGAACCTTAAGTAGCGAAGGGGAGTAGAAAGGGCGAAAGGAATGAAATCAAAAATTTTTATTGTGGAAGATCAGCTTGAACTTCGCCAGTCCTACTATAATTTAGTGAAAAAAAACGGATATGACGCCACTACGATTTCTAAAGATGACGAACTTTTTAATATTTTAAAAACAGAACGGCCCAACTTAATTGTGCTTGGAATCGGCCGCGATATAAAACAAACGCTTATGGTCCTTCAGGGACTTCCTTTGCATGAAGGCAATAAGATCCCAACGCTGGTGCTTGCGGATCATTTAGATGCGGACCTTGAAAAAAAAGCCATGCAGGCAGGTGCTGCGGATGTGATGGATAAAACCGCGCCTCAAACCGATGTGCTGCAGCGTATGCAAAAAATTCTTCATCATGCCGGAGGCGCCGCCACCTCCTCCGAGGGCTCTCCCCAGAAAAAAATTCTAATTGTGGATGATGATCCAGCCATTCGAAAACTTCTCTCCCTTTTCTTTGAGAAGAAAGGATTTCAAATTCTTCAGGCATCCTCCGGAGAAGAAGCTATTGCCATTGTGAAACAGGGGAAAGCCCTGATGGTGCTCCTCGATGTGACTATGCCGGGAATGGATGGGCTCATTACTTTGAAAATGATCAAAGAGATTAACCCTTCGATCGGAGTGGTGATGGCAACGGGTATTCAAGATGAAGCCATTGCCCAGCAGGCTACGCAGCTTGGCGCCTATGCCTATGTTATGAAACCTTTTGATATGCAGTACCTGGACTTGGTGGTCACCACTCGACTTCTTCTTTCGGTTTAAGGAAATGATCGATGCCGTAAGAGAATATGGAAGGTCTGAATCCAAAAGCTGACAAAGGGAATTTTCATGCGGCAGCTCCGCGGACTTGCTTTTCAAATTTTTCTTCTCCTCCTGATCCATCCTTTTTCTTCTTATGCCGCTGACTCAGCTTCTGAAAACCCCAAAGTTCTTTTAGTCCACAGCTATCATGCCGAATACGCCTGGACGGACGGAATCACGCGCGGAGTCCAAGAAGTGCTGCGGGGAAAGCCGCTTCAGTTGGAGATTGTTTATTTGGACGGAAAGCGCCGCAATGACTCAGTCTGGAAAGAAAAAAGAGGCGCCGAAATCCGGAAAAAAATTCAGGAATGGAAACCTGGGGTTGTGATTGCGGCGGATGATGATGCCCAGACTTTTGTTACTCAATATTTTGTCAGTCAGCTGCCTTATTTTGTCTTTTGCGGTGTGAATGAAGATCCTTCTGTTTATGGATTTCCTGCCTCCAATGTGACGGGAATTTTGGCGCGGCCGCGCGCGGCCCAGTCGCTGCAGTATTTGCGGGAAGTGCTTGGACCTTCTTATTCTCTCCGCCGTTTTGCATTTTTAGCAGACCGGGGCGCCACCTCTATCGGTGCTTTTAATTTCATCCGTAAACAGCATGAAATTGATGGAACGGTTATCGCCTATGCGCTGACCAATCAATATGATCGCTGGAAAGATCGGGTGAAAGAATTCGACCGCGATGCGGACACCATCTTTTTTTATACCTATCACACGCTCCAAAGCGGGAGCAGTCCGCTGAGTCTAGAGGGTTCCGAGGTGATGAAGTGGACGATTGAGAACATAAAACGTCCCAGCATTGGATTTTTTGACTTCACAATTGAGCAAGGCGTCCTTTGCGGCGTGGTCTCTTCGGCAGAAGAACACGGGCGGGAAGCGGCGGGGATGGCGCTTCAAATTTTGAACGGTACTAAACCGGACATGATCCCGATCCGCCAAGCCAAAGAAGGAAAGCGCATGTTGAATTTAAAGACCGCTCGGCAGTTAGGTATCCAAGTTTCCGAATCTGTTTTGAAGTCCACGGACAAGGTTTTTGATTCATGAAAGTAACATTTTTTTCTACACGCATCCTCAGAGTTATCCTTTTTCTGAGTGTAGGGATGCTGGGATTTGGAGCATTCTGCCCGGGAGAAACCCCTGTTCCGAAGCGGGAATATAAAGTTGGAGTACTGGCGAACCACGGCAAAGATATTGCTATCCAGCAATGGTCGAATACGATTGAAAATTTGAATGATGCGATTAGTGAAGCCCATTTCGTCCTGATCCCCCTTGATTTTGATGAGATGAACACCCAGATGGCCACGGAGTCGCTGGACTTTGCCATTACCAATCCCCTTTTTTACGTTCTATACGAAACTCAAGATCATGCTCAGGCTTTAGCGACTTTAAAAAGCATTGGATCCGAATCTTCGGAGGGAAGATTTGGAAGTGTGATTTTTACCTCTGCCGCTCATCCGGACATTCGTGAAATCGAAGATTTAAGAGGCAAAACCGTTGCTGCCGTGGACCGCTTGTCTTTTGGCGGATGGGTGGCAGCACTCCGTGAATTTCGCAAAAAAGGATTGCATGAAGAAAAAGATTTTCAATGGACGGTGTTAGGGACGGTTTATAAAGTAACGGAGGCTGTTTTAAAAGGCAATGTAGATGCCGGAATTGTGCGAACTGGTGTTTTGGAAGAACTTAGTGCTTTAGGTAAAATTCGTTTACAGGACATCCGTGTACTGCATCCCATGAACACTCCTGGAGATGCTTTGATGAGCTCCACTCCGCTTTATCCGGATTGGGCCTTTCTCCGCATGCATCATAGTCCACTCAGTCTTGCCGAGAAAATTTCTAAGACACTTCTGGCAACGCCCTCGGATGACTTGGCCGCGGTCACGGGACAATACGAAGGCTGGACGGTCCCGCAAAATTATGCCTCCGTTCATGAATGCCTGAAAGAATTACAGCTTCCTCCGTATGAAAATTTTGGAAAAATCCAGCTGAAAGACGTGTTCCAGGCTTATGGAGTCTGGATCCTCGCTGGAGGTATTTTTTGTCTTGCGCTGATGCTGATGCTGGCCGGAGTTCTTTTAGCGGGACAAAGTATTCAAAAGGACATTCGCCGCCGGATTTCTTCCCGTACCCTTATCGGTTTTTTTCTTTTGATTACTGCAGGAGTTGCGTTCGGAGGCAATGCCTATTATCAGCAATATCTCCGGGACCAGCGGGAAAACGGAGAACAAGTTTTGATCGGAATCGCAGAGAATAAAAGAATTCAGATCGAAAATTGGATTACTGAACGTGCTCAGCATGCTTATCGCATGGCCCATGATACCTCCTTAAAAGATGCCCTTGAGCATTTGGAGGCAAAGCCCGGAGATCCTCAGATTCTGGATAGGCTTCAAGCCATTCTTCAGGAAGTTCGTCGGGGTGAAGGATTTTATGGGGCTGCTGTGATTTCTTCAGACGGTCGCTTGCTGCTTTCGACAGACGATCAGGAGTTTAGTGAGACGGTATCCCAGTGGCAGATGCTTCTAGAAAAGGCGCGCAGCCATTCAGGGGTGCAATGGGGGAAGGCCTACGTCTGTTCAAAAGACGGATTGCCTATGATGGATGAGGGAATTCGCATTGGAAAAAATGAGGGAAAAGAAGAAGGATTTAAAGTCCTTGGTTTTGTTATTTTGCGATCGAATCTTGCGGAACATCTCTTTCCCTCGATCGAAGAGTGGGCCGGCCGGCGGCAAAGCGGAGAAATTCTTTTAGCCACGCAGGATCACTCGGACGCTGTCATCATCAACTCTCCACGGCTTCAGTCCAAAGCGCCGTTCACCCTCCGACTTTCTATGGAGGACACCCGGCATCCAATGGTGATGGCTTTGCGGGGGCATGAAGGCAGTATGAAGGGGTGGGACTACCGGGACATCCCGGTCATTTCTGCCATCAGAAATATTCCAGAAATCGCCTGGGCCTTGATTGTCAAAATGGATGAAAGTGAAATATACGAAAATGCGTCGCTTCGTAAGTGGATGGTGACGACTATTTGTTTGTCTCTGATTTTGCTGACAGCAGCCATTCTTGGATTTCTCAACAAAGTTCAGCATGCAGCCTTTTTTGAGCAAATGTACCGGAGCGAAGTGGAACGCAAAGCCCTGATCAAACACTTCGATTATTTAATTAAATACGCCAATGACATTATTTTGCTCTTAAACGAAGAAGGCGTCATTGTAGAAGCGAATGATCGAGCCCTCAGTCTTTATGGGTATGACGCCCAGACGATTCAATCTTTGCGCATTTACGATCTCACCCATCCCGATGAACTTTCTCGTAATAAACGAGAATTTAATCAGGCTACCGGAGATAGCGGTGTTCGATTTGAAACGCTTCATAGGCGAAAGAACAAAGAAACCTTCCCGGTTGAAATTAGTGCCCGCACATTATTTATTGAAGAAAAGCCCTACTGGCAGGCCATCATTCGCGACATCAGTGAGCGGAAAGAAAGGGAGGCGGCGCTTCAACAAAGCGAGGAGAAATATAAATTACTTGCCGAGGGATTAAAGGACATGGTGATTCGTGTCTCCCTCACCGGGCATATTGAATATGTCAGTGCCGCGGCCATGGAGTTTGGCGGATATGATCCTAAAGAAGAAATCGGGGCTTTTATGGGGAAATATTTTGCGAATCCCATGGAACTGACCAAAACCCTCAAACTTATGAAAGAGATGGTCATTGACCGTAAATCCGCCAGTACCGAGTTTCTTTATAAACCCAAGAACCGGGAGCCTTTTTATTGTGAGGTGACTGGGAAGCCCCTCATCCGGAATGGAAAAGTCATCAGTTTTCAGTGTGTGATGCGCGATACGAGTGAGCGCCGCAAAGCAGAAGAGACTTTGCGGTTACGGGAAACGACGTTACGCACCATTACAGATTCTGCCCAGGATGCCATTGTGATGCTCGATCACGATGGACTCGTTTCTTTCTGGAATCCGGCTGCAGAAAGAATTTTCGGCTGGTCAAAAAATGAAATTCTTGGCAAGCCCCTCCATCCTTTAATAGCGCCATCCCGGTATCATGAAGCGCATCAAAAGGCGTTTCCCTATTTTCAAAAAACCGGGCAGGGAAGTGCGGTTGGCAAGACCCTGGAACTCGGCGGACTTCGTAAGGATGGAACGGAAATCATGATTGAACTTTCTCTTTCCGCCATTCAAATCGAAGGGAAGTGGGGCTCCGTCGGACTGTTGCGCGATATCACGAACCGTAAGCGCGCGGAAGCGCAGATGCATCTTCAAACTACAGCCTTGGAGTCTGCAGCCAATGCAATCGTTATTTTGGATCGGGAGGCCAAAATTATTTGGGTGAACCCTGCTTTTACCACTATTACAGGATACTCTGCTAAAGAGGCCATCGGACAAAATCCGCGAGTCTTGAAATCAGGGAAACATGAGGAAGCTTTTTATAAAAATCTTTGGGGGACCGTCCTTGCAGGAGCTGTCTGGAATGGCGAAATTATTAACAAGCGTAAAGACGGCGTACTCTATACTGAAGAGATGACCATCACTCCGGTGAAGAACAAAGAAGGGGAAGTGACTCACTTTATTGCCATTAAACAAGATATTACAGCACGCAAACAATTTGAGGAACATCAGCAGCGGGCCCAGCGCATGGAAAGCATCGGGCTCCTTGCGGGAGGCGTGGCCCATGATTTTAATAATATTCTGACCGTGATCGGAGGTTATGTTGATTTTCTTTTGGAAAATTCTGAGGCCATGAAAAATCATGGAATGGAGATCCAGGAAATTAAAGAAGCGGTCAAACGCGCCCAGGCACTTGTTAAACAACTTCTTGTGTTTGGCCGCCGCGAGGTTTCCTCTCCGAAGGTATTTAGCCCGGATGTTTTGATTAAGGATTTGGAGCCTATGCTGCATCGGCTCATCAAACCTCCGGTGGAGATGGTGATCAGCGGAGATCAGCCGCTGGGGACGGTGAAGGCTGATCCGAGTCAAATTGAGCAAGTGGTTATGAATCTGGTGGTGAATGCCCGGGATGCTATGCCTCAAGGGGGGAAGATTGTGGTGGAGTCCAGAAATGTAGTTCTTGAGGAGGAGTATGCAGAACATTATACGAATATTCCAGCGGGTGCTTATGTCGTGATCTCGGTCAGTGATAATGGAACCGGGATGAGCGATGAGGTTCGCAAACATATCTTTGAACCCTTTTTTACCACCAAACCCAAAGGCAAGGGGACCGGGCTGGGCCTAGCGACTTGTTATGGAATTGTTCGTCAAAATCATGGCGTGATTAATGTTTATAGCGAAGAAGGAAAAGGAACGGTGGTTAAAGTTTTTCTGCCTGTGACAGGCGAAGCGGCGGAGCTCTTGACCTCGCAAAAGAAAAACACAGAAATTACAGGAGGAAGTGAGACCATTCTTTTGGCCGAAGATGAGAATTCCGTAAGACATTTAGCCGTCTCTCTGCTGCAAAAAAAAGGTTACCGGGTTCTTGCCGCTGAAAATGGAGCCGCGGCGCTGGAAATCTCCAGAAGTTTGCAGAAGGAAACCATTCACTTGCTTGTGACGGATATCATTATGCCGGGAATGAATGGAAGAGATTTGGCCGAGCAAATCCTTAAGGAGAGAGCGGGAATCCGAGTTCTTTTTGTTTCCGGATTTACCGACGACGCCATTGTTCATCACGGTGTTTTGTCCGGCAACTTAAATTTTCTCCAAAAACCCTTTACTCAAAGATCGTTGTGCGGAAAAGTGCGGGATGTTCTAGACGGTAAAAAATAATTCCTGAATGCTCACCCGAAAGAGAGTTAATGAAACGATCCCGGTGGAGTTGGCTGATCGTAATTCTGGAAATATTTTTCTTGCTGCAGACAAGGCCTCTTTTTTCAGAAGTCGAACTGATCGGCTCTGAAGGTAAAATCCTCAAACCCTCATCCAATGCCTTTTCTTTGAGCGCCTCTGCTTATGAACGATCCGATGTCATTATGATGAATAACTTGATTGATCTCGATTCCGCAGGCAAAAAAGACTCCATGAGTTACCTGGGCATGGAATATTATTTGGAAACTTCTGCCAAGTACCGCGATCTTGCAGAAGTCTTTATAAAATTTCAAAGAACAGGGCCGGCTTATGAAGATGCCATTGTGCTTGGGCGCCGGGATGTGAACTCTATCTATGGAGAAACAGACCGGATTCGCGGCAAGCAATATCTCCCGGAAATCAAAGAATGGTTTTTGAACGCCAAACTTCCCAGTGATTATGAATTGCGGACCCAGGCTGGGCTTTTTTCTCATATTCTTGGAAATGGATATGCCGGGGCCGGTTATTTTGAAAATTATGGAGCGTCTCTCTATCATCCCGGAGAAAAATTTGCTTGGACATTTTATTGGAACCGGCCGGATTGGAATAACCGGATGATTTTAGGCCCCATCCTGGAACAGGATAAAAGAATCGGGCGCGGGTATCAAGCCACGGTGGCGGATTATTTTTCTTTGGACGGCATTTATCAGTGGAATCAAAAAGAGGCGGATTCCTGGAGACTTCTTTCCGGTTCGTTGCAGCCTTATGTATCATTGCTCTCGGACCGGACCGGCGGTAAACGCGCGAATTTGTTTGCGGTTCAAACCGAACAGGATTTGCTGGGCACAATGGGGTTTGATTTAAAATTAAAATGGAATCGCCTTGCATTTGATTTTGAAACGGCCCGGAATTTTGGCGGCGCCAATGCCAAGGGCGGTGCCATTGACAGCGACGGACTTTTAGACAGCCGGGACATCAGTCACAAAGGATATATGCTGGCCACAGAAATGAGCGCGGATCTGCATGAAATTTGGATCAAGCCGCGTGCAAGCTTCATGCTGGCTTCCGGCAATGAACTGGAAGGTTCCGATGTGAACGGCGTGCTGCAAGGTTCTGCGAATCGGGCCTTTAGTAACTACTCGCCGCTCAATACCAATCTATGGGACACGATTTATCAACCGCGGGGAAATGGACCCTTGGCAGCCATGGGCACAGGATGGGGATCTTATAGCGGTATTTTACGGCCCGGAACTTTTGGAGATCCGTATATTTTGGAAAATTTATCCATGCCGAATATCGGATTCGATTTTACTCCGGTCAAACGGTTGACTTTAGCGGTCGACTGGTGGTATTTGGCCTCCCGGGAGCGGGGTGTGGGGACTTGGCAGGGTGAGACCTTTCAGCTCCCTCGGGAATTGGGGCATGAGTGGGATCTGAGCGCCTCCTATCAACTGACGGATCAGTGGGAAGTCGGCATGGCGTTCGGCTATTTCATTCCGGGACAGTATTACAGGGTCCAGAGGGATGATGCAGGAAATTCATTCAGCCCCCTTGTGCGCGGGGATGATGATGCCGATAATGCATTCTATGGGGAGATCACGCTGACCTTTAAGATTTAAGTAACTTGATAGGAACCGGTCTAGGGATGCAAGTCATATCTGTCCCTGATAGGTGTGACCGTCCACTAGAAATGGAATAAAGATGCAGGTTTATAAAAAAGTTAGTCTTGTTTTAGTGGCTATTACGGCCATTCTTCTTTCAACCTTTGTTTTGTTTGGTCTTGCCGCGCGGAATGAATCCACCTCTCTTCTTGAACAGCGGAGCGCTGAAACGGAAAGTTTAATTCAAAATCTAATTGAACTTAAAAGCAATATGCTAAAGACCCTTTCTTACGACTACACCTACTGGGATGAAATGGTGAATTTCATCCAGACCGCGGATCCTGAGTGGGCGCTTCAAAATATCGATGAGGGATTGCGGACCTATGCGGCAGATGCAGCCTGGGTTTATCGGATGGATGGTTCTCTGGTTTATTCGAAATCCATGCAGGGGTTCAGTGATTTTAAAGAGGCTCCGCTCACTCGCGATGTATTTTCAAAATTATTCCAGGGAACCCGCTTTGAACATTTTTTTATCCAAACGCCGCATGGACTTCTAGAAATCCGGGGTGCCACGGCGCATCCGACTGCAGATCCGGAACGCAAAACAAACCCCAAGGGATATTTTTTGGTTGGGAAATTATGGGACAAAGACTGGCTCGATGATTTATCGCAGCTCACTTTTTCAGAAGTTAAAATTGTTTCTATTGAAAAAAATGACCAGAAAATCCTCTCCAGTAAAAGCAGCTCTGCCCGCTCAGACATTCATTTCACCAGAATTTTAAAATCCGCCGAGGATCGTCCGATCGCACAGCTGGAATTTATAAAAACCTCTCCGATCATTGATCAGATGCGCCATGAGGACCGGGTTCAATTTAAAGCACTTATGATGCTTTTAACCCTGTTGCTTTTAACAGCGATGATGCTTCTCCAGCTTTGGGTGAACCGCCCGCTTTCTCTGATTGAAAAGGCTCTCAAAAATGAGAATCCTGCGATATTGACCTCTCTCAAAAAACAAAATACAGAGTTTGGAGCCGTGTCCATTTTGATCCAGGATTTTTTTACTCAAAAAGAGGAGCTTTTGCGGCAGATCAAAGAACGGACTCAGCTGGAGGCCACGCTTGTGGAATCTCAAAAAATGGAGGCCCTCGGCAAGATGGCAGGGGCGATTGCTCACGACTTTAACAACCAATTGACAGCTATTCATGGATTCTGCGAACTTTTGGCTTCGGACATAGATGAAACAAGTCCTCAGGGAAGTTATTTGAAGGAAATTCAAAAGGCGACGAACCGTTCTATTGAATTTACCAGCCAGCTTCTCAGCTTCAGTCATCATCATTTGGCTGTCCGCGAGGCGCTGGATTTGAATATCTTTATTCAGAAAAACAGCGCTTTAATCCGTCATACGCTGGGAGAACAAATTCAGTTAGAACTTAGTCTCCATCCTAAATTGACTATGGTGGAAGTCTCTATAACGCAGTTGGAGCAGGTGCTCATGAATGTGGTCTTAAATGCACGCGATGCCATGCCAAGCGGCGGAAAACTTTTTATCAAAACACTTAATGTGGAAGTGTCCAAAGAAGATTCGCTCTCCACGGAATTTTCTAGAATTCCTCCCGGAGCTTATGTGGAGTTAGAAATTATGGACTCGGGAGTTGGTATGAGTGAAGAGGTCAAAAAGCATCTCTTTGAACCGTTTTATACCACCAAAGAGCGCGGTAAAGGTACGGGGCTGGGACTTGCATCTGCTTACAGCATTATCAAACAACATAATGGATATATTACGGTGGTGAGCCAACCCGGACAAGGCAGTGCGGTTAAAATGTTTTTTCCTCCTTGTGTCAAAAAAGCCGCAGCGCTTCCGCAAATCAATTCACAAAAACCGATTCGCGGCGGGAATGAAGTGATTCTGATGGCAGAAGATGAGGATGGCGTACGGGCCGTGGCCTCTGCGATGATGCGTAAATACGGCTATCAGGTTCTCGCAGCCTCTCAGGGGAAGGAGGCTCTAGAATTGGCGCAAAAGCATTCGGGAGAAATTCATCTGCTCCTTTCTGATGTCATTATGCCCGGAATGGACGGAAAAGAACTTTACGGGAAACTCAAGGTGCGGTTTCCCCATCTCAAGGTGATTTTTATGTCGGGCTATACGAGTTCAGCGCTGACGCGCGAGGCTTTTCCCGATTTGCACATGAATCTTCTGCAAAAACCCTTTCAAAGCGCTCAGCTGCTCGCCAGGATCCGTCAAGTGTTGGACTCTTAAAACCTAGTCTTATAGCAGCATCCTTGTCATTCCGGGCGAACATAGTGAGACCCGGAATCCAATTTCTGTTCGCCACAAAGCGTTGGCGGAATCCGTCCCAAAACGCTTTGTGGACAAATCTCGCCGCGTTTTGTGGCGGAGATCCCGGCTCGTAGGCCGGGATGACGGCAAAGAAATGGTGCGTAATTTATAATAAATCAGTGGAAGATGACTTTGGCGGGAGGGAATCCGTTGAAGTTGGGAACTGCGCTAGCGCTGGAATAAGCTCCGATATTTTTCACGTACACCACATCATTCAGATAAAGCTCCGGAACTTCTGCATCGGTGGCCAGCGTATCAAAGGAGTCGCAGGTTGGGCCGGCCAGCGCGCTCAAGAATTTTTGACCGCGCCGCAGCGTTTTAAACTCATACTTACAGTGATCAAATACAATTCCCGAAAAATCCTGATACACGCCGTCATTTAAATAGTAGTAATTCATATTGTTCCGGAAGGTCCGTCCTACCACTTGCGTGACCAGCATGCCGGAAGGTCCGACAAAAAATCGCCCCGGTTCAGCGATGAAATGGACTTTTTTATCAAACTTCAGATGACGGATCTGTTTCCGGATCTGAGCGGCCATGCGTTCAAAATTAACTCCGATTTCTCCGTCAAAATGAGGGATCGGAAAACCGCCGCCAATATCCAAAATTTTAAGCGGCAGATCATGGGCCTTGGCTTCCCGGAAAATGGCTGCAGAAATTTCCAGGGCCTGGAGATAAATCTCTACATTCTTGGACTGAGAACCCACATGGAAGCTGAGGCCGACCGGCGCGAGTCCAAGCTGCTTCGCCTTGCGCAGCAAATGGAACGCTACATCCGGATCAGCCCCAAACTTAAGGGATAGATTCACCTGACTTTTATCATTCTCCACTTTGAGACGGCAGATGACATGGGCGCCGGGATAATGCTCTGCGATTTTATAAAGTTCCGGTTCATTATCAAAAGTCATGAGTTTGACACGCATGCGCCGTGCCGCCTGAATATCGGCCTCGGATTTAATTGTATTGGCAAAAATTATCTGCCGGGGTTTGGCGCCAAGTCTCAAAACTTGCCGCATTTCCCCGGCGCTCGCCACATCAAAGCAGGCGCCCAATCGCAAGAAGGTTTTGATGATCCGAGGATGCGGATTGGCTTTAATAGCATAGTAGGGCGTGACGCCGGGCAAGGCTTTACGAAAACGTGTAAATTGTTTTTCTAAGGCGCTTTTTCGGATGACCATCAAAGGAGATCCATGCTTTTTGATAAAAGCACGGATGAGATTCTCGATGCCGGACGGATCCGGAGTTTTAGATTTTAACAGTTTCGGGGTGCTGAGAAAGCCGTTTGAGGCCATGGGCTCGCATTCTCTCCCGATGATCCACGAGGAATGTCGTAAACTGCCAGACATCATCGTCAATCGGACGGGGAACGTCGTACTTGGTGAATTTTGTGTTGAGGTGCTTCAGCGGAGTCCAGTCCACTGGCTGAGAAATAAAGGGTTTAATGTAGGGCATCGCAGTTTTTAGGACAAAATCATGATCCAGTTCATCCGGAACGCAGACGCCGCGTTTTGGATTTTGAATCATCCACTGAACGGCCCCGAGCACTCCGGCCGCCACCTGCATGGTGGTGGCCTGCTGATGGGGGATGAGTTTGCGTGCGCTGTGGATATCTAAAATACTTCCGCACCACCAGGAATTAAAATCATGTCCCATGAGAAGGACGCCAAGTTCATCGCGTCCGTCAATAATCTCATCCGACATGATGCGCTGTTTTTCCTGCATTTGGAACTGGCGCATCTCAAGTTCGTGCAGTGAGTTAATGGCCGAATCGGTGGGGCAATAGGCATAATGAACCGTGGGGCGATAAATGGCCTTGCCGTTTTCCCAGACCGTGAGTTTATCGGAAATCGAAAAGGCCTCGCCGTGGCGGATCACCATGCCGGTGATTTCTCCGCACGGGACCCAGGATCGGACCCAGGTCTTCATACCAATAGAGGAGAGACAAATTTGATTTTTCGGGCCTTCTTTATGGAAGACCGCATTTTCAGGCACGTATTTTTCGTGGGTTCCCCAGCCAAGCTCAGCTGGAGCGACACCTTCTTCATAAAATCCTTCGATGCTCCAGGTGTTCACAAACTCATTCACCTGTTTGGGTTTATTCGTGATCTGAGTATCGCGCTCGCTGATATGAATGACTTTAACACCGCTCAGCATGGCAAGGTGCGCAAAATCCAAGTCCTTGAGCGCACGTTCAAGCTCAGGACGGCGCGGATCCTTGGGTTTTTCTTTGACGATTTTTTCAGCGATTTGAATCAAGGCATGTTTCGTAAAGTGGGAGACCAAGCCGGGATTAGCGCCATGATCAATAACGGCCGTGGTGCCTTCATTATCGCCCCAACGCGCAAACATCTTCCGGAGTTCCATCTGACGGGTGTAAAGCGTGTACTGGGTTGGGTCATTACGCTGGCCTTCCTTATAAGGATCCCATTCTTCCACCGAGGTATTCATATAAAGGACTTGATGCTTGCGGCACCATTCCAGGATGGTCCGGCATTCAATATTCCAGGCCAGGTCAATGATCATGTCCCCGGGACCAGCATACCGGCCCAAGACTTCCTTATAATTGGAAGGCGTAATTCGGTCTTTAACGTAGCGGACTCCGCGTTTCAAGGAGCTTTGGATGCGCTTGCGGTTATCGACAAAATCCATGACTGTGATTTTTTTAGCGGGCATGTCCAGATGCTTAATCAGCATCGGAAGCGCGCACTGCGAAACAGAACCGCAGCCGATGATTAAAAGATTTCCTTGGAATTTCATGAAGGGAATTTTCTCCCGGGAAGGACGAGACTTGTCTGTAAACATTTCATCATGATGAAAAATTATACAGCAATTTTGCAGGAGGTCAACGAAGAAGCTTGATTTTTCGGCATTTTTGGGCGATTAAACCGTTTTTTTTCGAAAAAAATCAAAAAAAGGATTATTTTTACGCCGATTGTGCAGTCAAGCGTTCGATTTGTACTTTTAGATAAATTTTTGCAGCCGCAGAATCAAAAAGAAAACCACTGTCGGAATTTGAAAATCGAATTATATTTTGTCCATCCGTTCCTAAAATCGCCAGGCGCTCCAAAAGTTTTTTGTGAAGTTCCGAAAGACTTCCTTTTAGAAGATCCGGATGCGAGGTGATGAGGTCTGCCAGATGAAGTGCGGCCACGGATCTTAAAAGCTCCACAAAGTCCGCCAGAATCGGGTCTTGATTTTGTGTCTGCGATACTGCTAATGGTAAGAAAACCCCATGTAAGGGGACAGGCCCCTGTCCGCCAGAGGACGGATCCGCCGATTCTCGTGCGGACGGGGACAGTCCCCGTATGAGAGGCAGCGCCGCCTGTTGGTTCAAGGGAATGAACGTCCGGGCCGGATCCACTTGGCGCAAGGCAGCGCCCAGATCCTTGAGTTGGGTTCGGAAATCCGTCGGCATCTTAGCGCCTGAATTGCTTTTCCAGGCCACTTCATTCACGAGTCCCGGATGCTCGGATAAAAGTTTAAGCAGAGCTGTACGCGAAAGCTGATTTTCGAATTCCGTGTCCTCATCTTCGATAGCCAGACTTAGATGAGAATTTTGAATTTGAGAAATCGAGGCCTTAAGATTCTGGGCAATGTTTTGCATGGCTGTAATGTCCTCATCGGTCCATGAAGAGCCAGGGACTGTCCCCATCCGCACGTGAATCGGCGGATCCGTCCTCTGGCGGACAGGGGACTGTCCCTTTTTAAATAGATTTTTGAACGCATCCCTCACATCCTGTTTCAATCTTTCCACGAGCTTATCCGGATCTTCGGTCATGGCCAGATCCACGAGCGCTTCCGTATTTTCTTCCGCATCTTCCGGAAATTTGAGCGCCTCTCTCATCTCACTTCGAATTGACTTCGGAATTAAGGCGGAAGCTTCAAAGAACAAAGGAGCGGAATTTCGAGGTTGGATTTTTCCAGCGTCTAGATTCTGACTTCTGTTTTCTTCCTTCGTCCTTACCTCGGAGCGTTTCGGCATTTGATCAGTCACGATATTAAGTGCTCGCTCTAAAAGCATCTCGTCCATCTCTAAACTACGGCCTGAGTTTTCTAAGGCTCCAGGCTCAAACAATAGTTTTCCCATTTTCCACATAGACTGAAATTCCTGATCTGACTGTGCTTTCTGAATTCGGTACATTTGTTTAACTTCTCCAAATGTTATCGGGTTTTGACTTCGAGCAAGCTGTCTAATGACATCAAAGGCCATCAATGCATTTTCCAGAAAATAGGCATCTTGATTATTTAATTCATTGAGCCTTTGAATCAGTTCAGGCTCTGTTAATAGAAATCCCGTCATAAGATAGCTAGTAACATCAATTTTTTTATCTTTAGTGGTTAACAGATCTTGGTACTGATTATCCCAATCAAGGAAATTTCTTAGGGCGGGTGCTGTAGTTACGCCTTTATCTGAAAACTCTTTTAGCTTGTTAAGAAATAATACCAACGCTAATCCAAAATCCCGCATTTCTTTTAAACGCTGTGATTTATCAGCCAGCAGGATGGGAGTATCTGCTAAATAACGCCCAGCTCTTACTTCAGAACGCGTCGAAGGGGAAGTGATCTGCGCGTGGGATGTTGGAAGTTGGACGTTAGCGGCTGGAGGCTGGGCTCTTCTAATATCTAACTTCTGATTGCTAGCTTCTAACGTCTTGACAGCTCCGGGCTTGCTTGCTAAATTACGCACCCCTCGAAACGCAAGTCCCTCAGAAAGAGGAAAAAGTGTATGGTGATGCGTAAGTACGGCTCCGGCTCCGACGTTCCCCGCGAGCGCGAGTTCAAGGTTATCCTCGAAGACATTAACAGCCAGTTTAGGGTCTTTGGCGAAGGTTTGCAAATCCTCCAAAAAGACATGGGTGAGGTCAAGGATCGGCTGGATCGGGTTGAGTTCCGATTGGACAGGGTTGAACAGGATGTGTCGTTCATCAAGAACGTTATTCTGCCTACGGTCGCGACTAAGGATGATGTCTTGTCTCTTGAGCGCCGGATGGACAGCCGGCTGGTGGCCCTCGAGCATTCCCG
Organism: uncultured bacterium; assembly: GCA_964460795.1. Classification (GTDB taxonomy): domain Bacteria; phylum Omnitrophota; class Omnitrophia; order Omnitrophales; family Aquincolibacteriaceae; genus CAZOOM01. The sequence goes on from CAYWRU010000003.1 coordinate 56,903, forward strand.
CTGAAATTTTCAGCCCCTTTGAAATCAATGATAATCCCTCAGACGGGACGGGTGTATCTGTCGACTGTGAGCGAGTGAACCCGTTGGCCTGTGAGCCTGTATCTAAAAATTGTATGTTGGATGGTATGCGTGCCGGCGTACTCGCTTGATTTTGTTTCTCAACAAACTCATCCGGAACGGTGCTTCGATTTTCCGACCGGACAAGAACGGAGGAGTCTTGAAAAAGGGCCTCACTGTACTTTTGGAAAAATAATTTAACTTCGGGGACACGCTCGATGGCGGCAAGTACACGCCGGACGGGTGCTTCCATGCGCACGGCCGAATTTTCGGATTCTAGATAGCGATTCAAGAACTCTTTTTCTTCCGGGGATGACGGCTGAAATGCTTTTAGGCGATCAAAGGCGTCCGGATATTTTTCTAATGAAATGATCCATGCAAAAAATTCCTCATCGTGATCGGTGTCCGCAATGTAATGTTTGAGCGCCTCCAAGAGAGCATAAAAAGCAGCCTTGATCTCCTGAAGCTCCGGGCGAGGAAAATCGGCCGATTCTTCATCAAGGCGCGTCAGAAGATTTTCTAAATTTTCTCGTGCAGTTTTTTCAACGGTCTTATGGGCAGGTTCTTTTCGCTGAGTCATTTGAAGATGCAGCTTTTCATGAAATTTTAAATAACCTCCCATCGCAGCGTCAAAAGGCTGATAGTAAACTGCCATTTTCTGATTTCCATTTGTCTGTGCTGTTTGCAGGAGATCTTTCAAAGATCGAAACGATTCCGAACGAGAATCTTCGGGGTGCAGTCTTGCCCACTGGCGGAGATGAGAAAGCATAAAACTGGGATATTGGACGAAGCCCGCAAAATAAGCATTTTCAGACCCTGTGGCTGCAATGCGTGCAAAGCGCCAGGTCTCGATATCCTGCACGGCCATCATGTCCTGCGAATCCAGCGAAAGTTTCCGCAATTCAGAGCGGGTTTCCGCTCGTTGTTTACCCGTCTCCAGCTCTGTGAGCTTGGGCAAATAGATGCTAAAATAATAATTCCAAAGACTGGGGTACTCTTTTCCGATCTTTCCTTCAATCTCAGCCTCATGAGTCCTCAAATGTCTTTTGAAATCCCCACCAACAAAATTATACATTCCTTCGAGGCGGTTATTCGGAAAATTAGGAGAATCCATGTAGAAAAACAATAAAGTTGAAATATCCGCCAGTATCGACATCCGTCGCAAGATTGATATTTGATTCAGATGAAATAATTCATTTTTGACAAATTGATTGAATTTCTCCTTACCCATAACCTCGACTGTACTTAACCAGCGTCTTTTTACCAAAGTGTCCCATATCATTTCAGCGAATTTATCTTTATCCGAATATGCGCCATATAGTTTTCCGACATCAGGCTCGACTAGGAATGCACCATCAAAATCAACTTCTCGGCTATGTCTGCCGATTGCTCGACTTTGAGTTTCTATTCGAATCAATTCCTTAAGGTCAACAGCCTCCTCAAATAGCGTTTTTAGATTGGTTTGAGTATCGCCAACGCTTTCTAATGATTCTATTAAATCTGCCGGATACTTTGCATGCATCACGATCTTCAAAAGTGGTATCAAGAATCTGCCATGAGCGCCGCGCGCAAGAGTTTCTAAATCCCCCTGCGTAAATTCTTTCATGACTTTTTTTACCCTTAACGTGAATCGATTGTCTCCGCTTTCGGCCACCCCTCGACGCACGAAGAGGTTGATCGCATCCCGGGTATTCTTATCAACTTGAGCATCAGGATACTCTGCAACTAAACGTACGTACCGAAGCGCGCCTTCCATAGTCATACCAGAGTCTGCGGATGGACTTTTCGATATCGATTTTATAATTCTCTGCCTCACGCTCTCTAAATATTCTCCATTATTTTCATCAGATACAAACCAACCGTCCCGCCTTTTTTCAACGATCATGCGATCAACAGTCATTGCAAGCGGTGAGCTTTTAAAACCATCGTAAGAACCTTCTTTAAGCACGGCATTTTTAAAATTAAGAACATCCACTGCGAGATCAGGATACCTCTTTTCAACAGCGTTCATAAATTCGTTAATTCGTGATGAGATGCTTTCTGCGCCTGAATAGTCTGGCTTGGTATGCAAAGCGATATCAAGATCCGAGACTCCATTAAACGGATCTTGCCCCCATAACATTCTTCGAGCTGTTCCTCCCAGGAACTGCATGCTGAAGCCCTGCTCAGAAGCCATTTCGATTAGATCTTCCAAAATTCCATCCAAATTCAGAGTCAAGTTAATAGGTTTGTTGTCCGCACCTTGCGCTTCGACTCGCGATTCTGAGCGGAGGGTGCGGACGTAGCGGTTGCGCAGAGGATCGTAATGATAACCATGCTGAATAAAAATCTGAGGCAGCCGGCCTTCTTGAAGGAGTCTTCCATCGGTGGTGGGGGCAGAGCGCTGAGGGGTGAGGACGGCGTACGCGGCTTGAATGCGCTGCATCCCCGCAAGATGCATGTGAGGATAAAACGGACTGAAGGCTACATCGAGGCCGCGGTTTTTAAGAGAAGTCAGCCAGTGATCCAGGAGCTTCATATTTTCGGCATTGGGAAGATTCGAAAGGTCCGTAGGTCCTACGCGTCCCGGTAATACGAGAATGCGGCCGCCCGGGCGCAAGACCCGCAAGGATTCTTGCAAAGCTTGATCGAGCTCCTCCTCGGACTGAAGCCCGTTGGGAACGCCCATCAAGTAGGGAATGACCACCAGATCCTGCGTATCTTTTTCAAGCGGCAGGGAAATTCGCAGATCGCCTTGTTTAAAATTCACGCCTTCTAATTGATATTGAATCTCTTGGGCAGAATGCTGAACCAACGCCTGAAGGTTGCTGAGAAAATCCTGTTTAATGAGATCCGCGCGAGAACCCAACTGGTATTGTCCAAAAATATATTGAATGCGGGGCTCATAAGCAAATTGCGCCTTGGCTCTTTGCCAGGCAATGGTCACAGGATCGATATCGACACCGGTAACGCTTTGGGCGCCGGCTGCTTTGATGATAAAGGGCAGATTGCCGTATCCGGGAACCACCAGAACATCCTTATTTTTAAACCACTCCTTCGGGATAAACGGAATCAGATTTTTGTCTGCGCCCCAATAAGGCTGAAGATTGCGGGAAAAAAGAATTTCAGTATCGATTTCTCCTAATAAATGAACCGGCTTATTCGGATCCTCCGGATCGGAAGACGTGTGCTGCCGTGAAGGCAGGCCGTGCATGGGGGTTCCTGTAATGATCTGAATATCTCCTGATTCAAGCGGGGTTCGCACCTCGGAACGTTGTGTGGGTTGGATGCGGGCGGTCATTGTATTGATGGCACTCGTGAGGTGGGCCGCAAGGGAAGTATCGTGCATTAATAATTCTGCTTTTGCGCTTTGCCACTGTTGAATATCGGAAAAGATATCTGTAAAGGTTTTGTCCCATTCGCTGCTTTCGAAATGGCCATTTCCAAAATAAAGGCTCACATCCGACTGAGCATACCAATGCTCCATTTCTCCGAAAGCTTCGGTTCTGACTTTGCGAAAAAATTCACGAACTGGGCTCTGAATTTCAGGAGGCACCTGCTCTTGAATGTCAGATAGTTTGTGAATAAGAGCGTTTCCATTCGAATGTTGGGGAAGACGGCTATCATAAATATAAAAATCAAAGTGCCAGTTTAATATTTGACACTGAGTGAGATCACCCGATGGCGAAAAAATAAAATGATTAAAAGCACTAAATTTTCTAAGGCCCTCGTTGATGCGGATGTAATGTTCCCTTAGGATATGCAGCCTCTTAGACGGATCTTGCCAGGCGATGAGATCCCGAGTTTTTGGCATTGCCGCTCGATAAATGTCAGCCGGAAGGAGCTCATTGGGATCCGGGGAAGCATCTTCTAGTTCTTCGATGCTCTCCAATCGATTCAGCTCAGCGCGCGTCAAATCTTGAAGTTGGCGCTGCGTGTGTTCTGCAAGTTCTGGGTCGGCGTATCCTGAAGCCGTTCGCAGGCCTGACTCAGGAACGAGAAGCGTGAGAGTTTGAATTTGCGTCCTATCCGAGGGATTGAATTCCAATTGAACATGGAGTGTGTAGGCGGTTTCAGCAAGAAGCGGGCGTACTTTCTCTAAAATTTTATACAAAACAGATCCCCCTTGTGGAAAGTCAAACGCAATAAGCTCACCATTTGTATCAATTAAGATGTCTCCGTTTACTTTGAGATCCAAATGATTTTGCACACCCATGGCTTGTGCGAGACGTTTCTTAAGACCTGTAATTTCTAACTTGCTTAATTCTAAAACTGCAGCTGAACCCATTAATTCGCTTTTATCCTTTCCCAAGCTGTATCGAACGATGCTGCCATCATTTTCGAAGTTGAAAACAAATCCTTGAACAGCTCGGTCAGCTCCAAAGGAGGTTGAAAGAAATTCTCCAGATGGTTCATCAGGTTCGTTGTGAAGCGCTATGAGTTCTTGTATTTGCTCTTTAAGAAAACTCATGGAACTTCGCATTTCGGAGCGGAGGGTGCGGACGTAGCGGTTGCGCAGAGGATCGTAATGATAACCATGCTGAATAAAAATCTGAGGCAGCCGGCCTTCTTGAAGAGACCTGCGGTCTGTTCCTTCAAGCGGCTCCATCACGATTTCATGAAATCCGCGTTTTTCAGCCCACACTTCCAGGCGAAGAAACCACTTCTGCCGTTTGAAATGGAGAATTTGCTGCAGCAGGCGCTGAGTGGTTTCCGGAGGCCCCCATTTCCCCGTCATCACGTACTCGCGTAAAAATGTATTTTGCGGATCATCATGTCCGACGAAGAGAGTGTTCGGAGATTTCGAGTCTGTCGACAAAATTACATCCATAAATTGCTCTCTTTGAATTTGGCCTCCTGGCTTTTGAATGAGTGCATAAGGAACCAAACGAGATTCCATTTTGCTATTTGCTTTCAGTTCCACCTCATGCGGAAAGGGCCACTTTTCAAGCAGGTCATTGACATCATCAATGCCCAGCATCACGCCGGTTTTTACATCATTCTCGGAAGGCCAGCGGATTTGCGGGTCTAAGCGGATTTCTTCTTTTGAAAAGGCCCTATTTTCAGAGCGGAAATGGGTGATGCGGAAGATTTCGGAGCCATTGTCACTGCGGTTTTCGGGTTTAAGCTCTCCAATTTCATCGGTTCCCGCAGGTTCAATATCAAAAGCACTTCTAAATTCAGGAAAGCGGTTCAAAAGATTCTTTTCATTCCGAACCAGAGCAACGCCGCCTGAAGCAAGCCGAAGCTGAAGATCGGACATGAAAGCAGCAAAATCTTCGGAAGACATTTGTTTGGTGTCATCCATCACCGGACCCTCAATAACATCGCCGGCATTAAAAAGTACAAGATGATATTTTTTCTGACCGCTTGGAAATCCGGAAGTGACTTCTGATTGAAACGGAATCCGGGATTCATCGACTAAGTCCCGTATATTTTCGCGGGTATTTTCTACGGCCAGGGGATTGATGTCTGAAATATCGATGGAGACTTTTTTAAACCCGCGGATTTTGAGGGCCTGATAAAGAGCCGTCCGGGCATCTAGTCCACTCCCGGTTCCTTTGACAAAAATATTAAATTCTTTATCCTTAAATTCTGATGCCATGCGGCTGATTTGATCTGCTGCGGCTTCGGCAAACTGAATGGAATAGGGATAGTCATCTTTTGGATGATACACCGCTTGTTCGTTGGATTCCGGCCTCGGCTGAAGCAACACCAAACTTTCTTTTCCCGTCAGGGATCTCATTTTAGGATGTTCTACTTGGAGGCGTGGTCTCTCTGCTTTGGGAGAGGTATTCTCTAAAAAATTACCTCCCTTCAAATCCCAGGACCGAAGGGCAGATTGGCGGATCGGTTCTACAATGTCATGAATGCTATCGGAAAATCGAAGGATGCGAATCAGGGTCCCTTTTTGCAGAGGATGGGCGGCTTTAAAGGGAATTCCGTTGGGAGATCCCGGGATAAATCTTCCGGATCCATAACGATCCGCGACTTCAAGCCATCCTTTTCCTTCCGAGGAAATGGAGATTTCTGCCTTATCCAGTTCGTGGCCATTCCATCGAAGTCCATTTTGAGTGCTGATAATTTTATTTTCAATACCCTGATAAAGAAGTATTTCAATTCCGTTTCGTCCTTGAAAGCTTACGAGTCTTGACAGCAAGAGGGGATCCGTCATGGGTGGGAAGCTTTTTGCTGCGGGATCATCTTGGATGAGGTGCATCAAAAATTGATGGGGGGCGGGTTTGGGACGTGCATTCCTAAAATAATCCATGAATATGGCTTCAGCAAATAAAATGAGAGCTCCCTGATTATGAATCCCGTAAGAAGGCTGTTGGTCAAAATAAGGGTTGGCTTGTTTTTCGTACCATCCCAACTTTATAAGAAGTTGCTCAAGTGATTCATGGTCTATTCCAAATCCTTTTTGGGTCAGCTGTTGTCTTAAAGACTGATCCGCGACGTCAGCACTTTCCAGCAAAGACACAATGTTTGCATCGACCTCCAGAGGGTCTTGAAGCTCCACAACCCGCTCTTTTCTCACCTCGGAACGAAGAGATTTAAAATAGTTTAAAGCCAATTGAGCTTCACGAGCGGTGCTTGATTTTGTGGAAGCTGATTTTATGGCCTGTAATATTTTTATAAATTCTGCGTATTCTTGATCCGATAGGCTTGTTTTTTCATAAACTTCTTGGATTCCTTCTAAAGGAACCCAGAAGCCAATGCAGCTTCTGATCCAGTTTAAAAAATCATAACTTTTAACTTTACGAAGTTTGGAAAAGTCAGTTCTTTCCAGGATTTCTTGGCCTTTAACGCGCGGTCCGTGTCTTAAATATCCCACACTGGAATGATTCTGCTGAGCCCTGCGGATCATAAAGCCCAGATGAATGGCATCCTCCGGAAGAATAGTGGCATAACCGATAACATTTGAATCATCCCATGGCAACAAGGGATAGGAAATCAATGGGCGGCCCCATCGAGTTAATAAGATATTAATGAGAAGCCTTCCTGTTCTGCCGTTCGCATCGTTAAAAGGATGGATATCAATAAAACGAAGGAATGCTTCCGCCGCTAAAATTTCTTTGTCAATAATGAGCTTTTCATTGGCATTGAACCATTCCGTCAGCTGTTTCATTTGTACAGGAATCCTTCGAGCTTTTGCACCCATTCGAAATGCTCCACGATCAGCTAAATTTGATTTGCGATAACGACCAGGAGTTATTTCTTGAAGTGTTAGATCTTCGCCACTCTTTTCATGAATTCCATCATCATAGCCATCTTGTGTAACCATGCGGTGTAAGAATTGAATGTCTGATTCTAAAATTTTTCGATTTGGATTTAGCCAGTTCGTTTGTGTTTTTAGCATTTGATAATTTTGTGGAGAAAGCAATAACTCTAATGGGTTTGTTCTTACCTCTGAACGAGGAGCTGGATCAATGCGCATGGATTTTGGAGCAAGGGAATTGGTGGCAGGAGATACGGGGGGCGCGCCGGGTTTTCGGGTTAATGAGACACTGCCGGATACTTGGTCGCCTGTAACGGAGAAACGGGCCTGCGGAAGTGCAATCCCGGGGAAAAATTCCGGATCGAGCTGGATGATTAATTCGCCGCTGCCGCGCAAATCCGCGGACTGAATAGTTTTGATCCATCCGCGGCGCAAGGGGTAGCGTTCCAAAATGCGCAGGTAAGTTCGCGCCATAAGTAAGGACGCATCCGGATTTCGAAAATCGATCTGGATGGAATTGGCATGGATTTCTGCATAATAGCGGCCCTGCAGGCGCTCAATCGCAGAACGTGCCTTGCCTTTCAATTCCTGTACTTTACGGTTCCATTCGTCCTGATTCCTTTTTGCAGCTCGTTCATTTTTTATGCGCACCAGTTCTTTATCAATGAGCGATTCGAGATTTGGATATTGCTGGAGCAGTTCGTTTAAATTTTTAATCGTCACCGGGGACCATTTTTCCAGAGACTCCGCGGGCATGGCATGAAAAACTCCTTCCACGGTTTGAGCAATGGACCGTTCTTCCAGGACTTGATAGTGATGAGTCCGGATAAGACTGACGGTTATGGCTAATATTCCTGCGAATCCAAGGCTTAGGGCGCCCCACCGCATCCGCCGGAGAATGGTTTCTTCTCCGGATACTGGCACACTCGCAAACTGGCTCACTCGATTATTCTCAGCGCGCACCTCGGAGCGGGCATCGCTCACCAAAGCGATGCCGCGACTGTCCCCAATGCTGCGGGCATTGGGGGCGGAGCGCACCTCGGAGCGCTGCTCCCACGCAGCGCCCGGAGGAGTGTTCATTGCAGCCGGCAATGAACGCACCTCAGCGCGTGACACTTGTTTTTGTGCTGTGGGTATCTCGTCGGGCCGTATAGCTTTTAAGCTATACGGATGTTCTCCCATCATATTTTCACTTACAAAAGATTTTGGGTCGAGGGCGCTGGCAAGAGCAGGAGCAGACGAAGTTGATGTGACTGAACGGATGAGATCAAGAATGTTGTTACGATTAAGTCGGTTATCGATTCTCAGTTGCTTGAGGCCGGCGCCGAATTGGTCGATGGCAGAGAGCCAGGCAGAGCGCATAGCGCCAAGCGCAGAGCGTTCGATCCAATTATTTTCTTCGCCATGCGCCATGCGTGGTTCGACAGGCTCACCATCCCGAGCGTAGTCGAGGGACTTTGCACCTTGCGATGTGATTTCATCAATAAACCGCGTGTATTTTCCGGCTTCGGAAATGCGTCCTTGAGCAGCCAGGTCTCTTAAAATTTGATCGCGCCAAGGTTTTACAAAATCAGGGGTAGGGGATAGGGGGTAGGGGGTAGGAAACGGTTTTTCACTTATCCCTTTCCCCTTATCCCTTATCCCTGAAATCAATTGATCTCTCGTTCCGCGGACAAACGCTTCATACAAATTCACCCGCCCGTTTTCAGCGCGGAAATAATTTTTCCACGACACATCGCCTTGCATGTGACGAGGATAAAGATCCTCGGCTGGAAATTCCTGGATCTTGGGCATCACAAGCACATACGAAGTGCCGGATGATTTTAAAAGCTGAGTCAGTCCCTCGGTGTGGAAGCCGCCCGCCACCAACATGGCAGAATTCCGAATATCGAAATTCGAAATTCGAAACAAATTCGAATTTTCATAATTTAAATGTTTTAAGCGGGTGTTTGGATCCTTGGAATTTTGAATTTGGATATTGTTTCGTGCTTCGATATTCGGATTTCGGATTTTAATGATATTGCGCAGAAAGGCCTCATTGCGCTTTTCTGCAATTTCATAAAATTCAAGATGATGAGTCCATAGACCATCGTCCATAGACCATAGCAACCTTTCTTCTTTATTTTCTGTGGACCATGCCTGCCCGCCGGAGCGAAGCGGCAGGCGGGGACTATGGACTATGGACTTAAGTTTACGCCAATCTTCCTGCGTGAGTTTAAGATCGGCGAGCCGGTCCAGAATTTTCAGGCGCTCACCTTGTTCGTATAATTTTTTTTCTTCAGGTGACCTCAGCAGGGATCGGCTTACCTTATCCACATACTGTTCCAGATTTCGGAAGAGTTCTGTACCGCGGATGTCCCGGATCTTTTCTTCTCTTTGAATACCTGACGCAAGCACGGTTGGGATTTTGATTTTTAGTTTTAAGCGCTCGGCGAGTTCTTTAAGATAAAGTGCGTAGGCTTCGGGGGAGATCTGAGAGGTCTGGTAGGCTTGGCGCTTCTCATTGAAAGCTTTTAAGTCCATGGTCCATAGTCCCCGCCTGCCGCATTGCTCCGGCGGGCAGGCATAGTCCATAGCGATAGAAGCCTTGAGAGCTTGGCCTATTTGATCTGCTATTTTTTTAATCTCTTGGTTTTGCTTATCTATGGTCCATGGACTATGGTCTATGGACTGCTGTAGAAGCGCCATCAGAGCAGGATATTCTTTAGGAGGCTGATAGGTTGCTGCGACACGCAAAAGATCCAGGATTGAACTTTGATCCTCGTCAAACTTGTTGCGCGCCTGATCAATTTCCAAAAGTTCTTTTGAATAGATTTTTTCTTTCTGCTTCTGCGACTCTTCACGCTTAACGCTTAACGCTTCACCTAATTCTTTCTTTTGTGCCATAGCCGTCTGATACGCGGCAATGCCTTTTTCATAAAGCGACCAGTTTTCCATGCCGGAAAATTGTGTAGGGGCACGGCATGCCGTGCCCCTACAATCAGGATTTTCACGTTGCAAAGCAGCGGCATTCACTCCCGTAAGTTCTCCCTGATCCATATAGGTTTTCATGACGGAGCTCAGGCGCTCCGGGTCTGGGAAACTCAAGAATATTTGCGGATCCAGCTGAGAAATAGCCCCTTCTGTGAACACTGTTTGAATTCCATAGTACGACTCAAAGAAATGGATGATGGACTGAATATTTTTCTGGGCTGCGGGGATGGAGTGCGCGTCTTCGATTAAAACAACCAATGTAGTAGGGGCACGGCATGCCGTGTCCCTACATTGATAAATATCCCGAATCGTCCCGATCTCCTCAGGAAGAGGAATGGCCGTGAGATCTGCACGTAGATTTCCTGCCGATATTTCAGGAGGCAGACTCTGGAGGTTCGCAGCCCAGGCGTGGGGCGGCGTAAAGGTCGTGACCGAGAAACTAAGGATCGTAAAAAAGACTCCTACATTCCTCAGAGCACAGTTTTTTCTTGTATTCTGATACAAAGAGTTATACCCCATGTTTTTTAGTTGGTTAGGTTCTTACTATAAATAGTGCCATGAGATAGGGCGATTTCCAAGGCAGAGAAGGATTAATTTTCCCTCAGAAAAAAAAGCTTATCTTATTTGAGCTAAATAAGTTACACGTTTTTTAAATTGGGGGGAGAGCAAAAAATAGCATGTTTATTCAGGGTGAAGATTAAAACTAGCGCAAGGAATAGAAAGAAAAGCGAGTAATCAGGTTCTCGAAATGGCTCCGGCCAGGACGGCTCTGAAGAAATTCCGAGTCAGTTTGATCTGGTTTTTGGAAAGTTTATGTCCCACATTGGTGGTGACAAAGTATTGCACCATTGTGCCAGTGCTCATGCAGGCATCTACAAATTCCTCGGTGGGCATGATGCGGGCAATATCCAATTGGCCGACGGAGACCAGAAAAATCACAGGAATAAAAGTGCGGGGTGGATCAAAATTTCCGCATCCATGAACCGCCACGGCTCGGGCTAGATTAGGACGCCAGGCTGCAAAACGGGTTACAAATTGTCCTCCGGCAGAAAAGCCCATCAAAAGCAAGCGGCTTCGATTGATGATGGGATGTTTTTTTGCCATGTCATCCAAAATGGAGATGAGTGCACCGCCTGACCACACTTCGGGAAACTGGAAACTTTCCTTGGCTGCCCAGTCCTCATCCGAGAAAGGAAATTCAGGTGCCACAATGGCAATGCGATTTATTAAGCCATAGATAAGCCAGCCGACGGACATAAAAGTTTTCCCGGAATCTCCCAGATCGCCGACAGTCACCATGACTTGCATGGGCTCACGGGTAGCTGTCAGGGGGACAAAGTAGTAATAGGGAATGGTTTCAAATTTCCCATTATGATTGATACGGATCTCACTTTTTCGAACGGCAGCCCATTGCAGGATTAGCATGGCAATAAAAAAGAAGATAAATCCGATGAGTGTGTACTCAACGGGGATCCGTTTTTTGGGTTTTTCCGGATTAAGATTCAGTGCGCTCATGGGATGAGATGCAAAAAAGGCGAAGGCCCTGTGCGTTCCATCATAGGTTCGCTGGGGCGACTTCGCCTTTTTGGTATGAGCTCAAATTGTCTTGAGCTCTCAAGTTTATTATTTCCTGGAGCTATTTTCAGCTCCATAAGAAGTGTAGTCATAACTCTATTTCTTGTCAAGAGATTCGACCTCATATCAGATAGCATCTTAGATCATTTCCCGGCTTTTCCCTGACTGGCAACGGCTTCCATGGCTTGTTTAACCCTCTCTGGATCACCGAGATAATAGTGCCGAATGGGTTTTAACGATTCATCTAATTCGTAAACCAAAGGAATGCCTGTCGGGATGTTCAGCCCGATGATCTCAGCTTCGGAAATGTTATCGAGATATTTTACAAGCGCACGCAGACTATTTCCGTGCGCAGCAATCATCACACGTTTTCCTGATTGAATGACCGGAGCGATTGTTTCACGCCAGTAGGGAAGTACTCGCGCCACCGTATCTTTTAAACATTCGGTCAGCGGTAGTTCATTTTTTTTCAAAGATTGATAACGCGGATCTTTCAACGGGCTTCTTTCATCCGAAGGATCCAAAGGAGGCGGGGGGATATCATAGCTTCTCCGCCAAATTTTCACTTGGTCTTCGCCAAATTTGGCTGCTGTTTCTGATTTGTTTAGGCCCTGCAAGGATCCGTAGTGGCGTTCATTGAGCCGCCAGGTTTTTTCTGTGGGAATCCATAAGAGATCCATGGAATCGAGAGCTAACCATAAGGTTCGAATGGCGCGTTTTTGAAGAGAGGTGTAGGCCATATCAAAGGCAAAGCCTTCTTTTTTGAGAAGTTGACCTGCCTCTGAGGCTTCCTGAATTCCTTTGGGGGAGAGATCTACATCGGTCCATCCGGTAAAACGATTTTCTTTATTCCACTGACTCTCACCATGACGAAGTAAAACAAGCTTAAACATCAAAAACTCCTGCGTGTATTGCGGCCGTGCCGTGGTTAGGAAAACAGTAGTTTACATAGTCTGAAGAGCTGAGGAAAGGGAAAAGTATTGGGGCAAGTGAAGAGTGAAGAGTGAAAACGTGAAGAGCAAACAAAAATGGCTGCTATTCTTCACTTTTCACAGTTTCACGCTTCACGTAGGTTATTGGAGCAATTGCGCGAGAAGATCGTCTTCGCTTGGATGCTGCTCTCTGGGACTTGTATCCGGAGTTTGGACAGGAGAATTTTCCTTAGGGACCAGCATGAAGTTTTTGAGTTGAATAAATCCTTTAGAATAGCCGCCGATCCTTTCATTCATAAAGACCAGAGCAATCTCCCGGATCTCAGCAGGTTTGGAAAATCTCAGGGGAAATTCCACTGGAGTCCAGTCCCGTTCCGGATGTTTGAGCATAAAACTTTGGAGTGTTCCACTGGGCGATTTCACTTCTATTTTGACAGCTTCCGGAAAACCCGCTTCTTTGGGATTTCGCCGCATCTGAAATCGAAGGGCCGCGTATTTGGAAAGATCCAGTCCTCGGGTTTTAAGATACATGCCGACAAAAGAGCCGACAGGAAAAACGTCATATTCTATTTGGAGATAAACCTCTCCCGCTAAAGGATCTGTCGTAAATTCACGGTTGGCGTATCCCATTTTGGGAGTAAAAAAAGTTCCATGATCAAAAACATAAACAAAAAGATTCCCTGCTTTTTTGGATAAATCAAGCTGAGCGGCTTCGCTGGCCGCTGTGTGCTCAATCAGTTCATAGGCTTCGTGATACTGCTGCCAGGCCCTTTGATCCATGGCCTCGGGCTCCGCAAAAGGCTTTGAATTCTTAAAACCAAGTTTTTGCATGGAGTGCAAAGTCCCAAGCGGACGATTTTTGTAATCTTCCAGAGCGGCAGATCCGCGGAGGATGCCAAGAGATCCTTGGTCTAAACTCTCTTGAGAGGCTGCAAGGGTGAAGGCTTCTTGGGTGATCGCGATCATGGGACCGAGGGCAATTTCAAGCGGATGAGGGAGCGCCTCCGAATCGGAGGCAAGAAAGCAGGTCCCTTTTTTAAGTTCGATTCGAAAGGCAGGCTCATGATCTTTGGCTGTACGATTTTTTGGAAAAAGGATTTCGGAATCTTCTCGAAGTCTGCCGCGGATAGAGTCCGCAATTTGAAACTCTATTTGGGCCCCTGCGCCTGTTTTTAGCCGGTCTCCCGGCATGAGAAGAAAGCCTCGCTCCACTTGAGTCCATGAATTTTGGCTGGCAGAAAAAACCTGAATATCGCCGGAAAAAGTATCCACCTGAAAACCCGGAAGAGATTCTGAGACCACGGCGGGATTTCGATTCAAATAAAAAACAGCCGCTAAAATAGAAAGAGAAATGAAAAGCACCGGCATTGAAATCGGAGAGTTTTTCTTAAGCTTCATAATTAATTTTAACATGGACCTAGAAAGATAAAAAATAGAAAACCCTGACGATGCACCCAAGATTCAAGTTTGTAAGATAAAAAGGATCTCAATATTCTGGCAATTCAAACGATAGGTTATGAGAAGGAATAAGGATTCCTATCAGAGAAAAACAACCTGTAACTTATTGTTATAGAATAGGATGCGTGGTATGGAGTTTGTCATTCTTTCGTTCTCATCTTTGTTTGTGATTGTGGATCCGATTGGACTGATCCCAACCTTTTTAGCCATGACGCCGCGGAACACTCAGCCGGAGCGTGTGCGCATTGCGGCCCTGGCGTCCTTTCTCACTTTCATTATTCTTTGTTTGAGTGCCGTGGGAGGAGAGTCTCTTTTTCGGATATTTGGAATTACTTTGCCGGCATTTGAAATCGCAGGCGGCATTGTTTTGCTCTTGGTTGGATTGGATATGTTGCGTGCACGCCGCACGGAAGTGCGTGAGACTCAGGAAGAACAGGTGGAAGGTACTGAGAAAGAAAGCATTGCCGCGACGCCGCTTGCTATGCCCATGCTGGCAGGCCCGGGTGCGATTACGACCGTTGTTTTACTTGCAAGCCGGGTAGGATCTCCCCTTGAAATGGGAGTGCTCTTAGGGAATATTGCTCTTGTTTCGTTGCTGACCTTTGCGATTCTCTATGTGGCGGCGCACCGTGCGTCTGCCCTTGGAGTTATTGGGCTCAAAATTATTACGCGTTTTATGGGGATGATTTTAGCGTCGATCGCTATTCAATTTATTTTGAACGGAATCCGCAGCTCGCACCTCTTTTTTTAAATTCGAAATCCAAAGCACGAAATCCGAAACAAATCAGAATATTTAAATTCAAATTTTTAAAACACGTTTCGAATTTTGAATTTAGGTATTGTTTCGAGATCCGGATTTCGAATTTCGGATTTGCTTTTAGATGTAATACATGCCCGATTCAGCAAGGCGGGTTTTTTCTACGAGATCGGCCAGCGATGTTTTTCGAAGGACTTGAGAAACCGAGTCATTGATCTCCTTCATGACGAGGCGCACCGAGCAGGCGTGAAGGTCGCGGCATTCTTCACAGCGTTTGGGCTTCTCGCGATGCAGGCAGGGCATGGATTCGACCATATCTTCCATAAAAGGGATCACTTCACTGAGTGCAATATCGCGCGGACTCCGGGCCAGCAGATAACCGCCGCCTTTCCCTTTTTTACTGATCAGAAGGCCCTTGTTTTTCAGTTCCAGCAAAATGAGTTCAAGGAATTTCTTCGGGATACGGTTTTTTTGAGCAAGTCCGGAAATCAGAATCGGCTGAGGCTTTCCATATTCCTCGGCCAGATGCAGGACAGCTTTTAAAGCATACTTCGTTTTTTTAGACAGCATGGGTTTCTCTCTGTGAGTTTCGAATTATAGCTTGTGCGGGAGGGGGGTCAATCAAATCCTTAATCATCCTTTAAAAACAAAAGGACGCTGGAAACTCAGCGCCCTTTTGAATCTTTTTCTCCGCGCGGACCGCGGGGGAAAAGTAAACGGCTTCGATTTTAAGCAAGCAGGCTTCGAAGCATCCAGGTGGTTTTCTCATGGACTTCCATACGCTGTGTAAGGAGATCCAAAGTGACCTGGTCAACGGCTTTTTCAGCCGTCGGAAAAATGGAACGCGCAGTACGAATCACGGCCTCGTGTCCTTCGACCAGACTTCGGATCATGTCGGTATCCTTAACCGGAGCCGGCATCTCTTTGATGGAGGTGAGGGAAGAAAGCTCCGCATAGGTTCCCGGGGCATAGACACCTAACGAACGGATTCTTTCAGCAATCACGTCAATGGCAGTCCACAGTTCATTGTAGTGCGTCTCAAACATCAGATGGAGCGTTTGAAACATGGGACCTGTGACATTCCAATGAAAGTTGTGGGTTTTGAGATAAAGTGTGTACGTGTCTGCCAGAAATTTGCAAAGACCTTTGGCAATGGCTTGACGATCTTTTTCAGCAATTCCAATTTCAATCGACATTCCTGTTTTTGATTTCATAACAGCCTCCTTTTTCTGATTAGAAAAACAATACTTCTTTCGAAGTCGAAAGATTCTTCACAGCAATTTTCGGCTATGCAAAAACAGGTTCGTGATCAGGCTGCTTCGGTTTTTCTTTCGAAGCCGATCCGGGAGTCAGGGGACTGCCCGCAGTATTCCGCCGGATTTCACGGATCTTAAGATCGCCGCGTGGCTTATCGAGATCCGCAGGCTGAACCAATTCATTTTTAACCAGCGCGGCTCCGGCCACGCCTTCAAAGGCTTGCCGAAGCATCCAGCCTGCAGCTCCCGTATAACCGTGCCAAATCATGCGGCCTGGATCAAAATTAGTGAGAAGATCCGCAGCCTGTTTGTTGGGCTGCCCTCCGTAGATTTCAATTTCTTTAGTTGTCATGTGCGCCACCGGAGAAATCTTAAGCCACAACCGGTAAGCAATGGCGCGGTGCTCTGCGGCCTTAGCCTCGTTGCCTTTTTTCTCAAATTCTTCGGCGAGAATGCGCGCCGCTTTGACCATCCACTGAACTCCGTGACAGTACATGCCGTTTTCTCGAACTCCTTCAGGATATTTTGAACTTCGTCCCAGGTACGGCTTGGTATCTTCCCGGAGCGCTGGCCATCCAAGCAGAATCGCATTTTCTTTTTCAAGAACCTGGAGCGCGGTATGAAATACGGCGTGTCCGCGTTCAAAATTAATGCCGGCCATGACAGCCCAAGCCGCGGTCAAAGCATCGATTTCCCAAATGCCGCTGCCCTTGAGTCCGATCTCTGTACCGTCATCGTGAAAGGCGCGCAGATAGCGGTCATCACGCCAGGTTTTTTCCAGGGCCTGCGCGAGGAGATCCAAACGTTTTTGATAATAGGCTTTTCGCTCAGCCCCGTCTCGTTTTTCAATGACGTCTAAGAAATTTTTCAGGATAGTGTGAAGGAAAAATCCAAGCCAGACGCTTTCGCCTTTTCCTTCGCTTCCGATTTCATCCAGTCCGTCATTCCAGTCTCCGGTCTGAATGAGCGGCAGCCCATTTTTCCCTGAACGTTTTTCCAAGATCAAATCAATGGAGCGCATACAGTGCTTATAAATCGAATCCGAACGCGTGGCTCGGTGATAAAGGTGTCCGATCCCGTGTTTGTTTTTGGGAAGCGGGGGATACGGGAATTCAGAAAGGACATAGGATGCCCTCTCATCCAAAAGCGACTGATCGTCCGTGGCTTTCAGATATTCCGCAACCGCCCACGGCAGCCACACCGGATTATCCGAGGCCTGTGAACGGCAGGAAAAGGCTGTGCGTCCATCCGGCAGCGTGAAGAACCAGTGGAACACATCGCCTTCTATAAACTGCTGCGAGGCATGGAGAATGATTTGTTTGCGGGCCAGGGCCGGATCCACCCACATTAAATTGACAGTGTCCTGGAGCTGGTCGCGGAATCCATAAGCTCCACTGGTTTGATAAAATCCGCGGCGTGCCCAAATACGTTCGGCCAGCGCCTGATATTTCAGCCAGTTTTGCAGCCGGTCAAATTCCGGATGATTGGATTCAATGGCCGCGGTGTTCATAAAACCCATCCACCACCGCCGGGTTTCTTCAAGACTTTTACGGACAGTTTCAAGATTTTTATATTTTTGGACAATTTGGAGCGCTTCTTTGCGCGTCTCGGTCTGCCCAAGAATCATCGTCACAGTGGTTTCTCCGCCCGCTGGAATTTCTACGGTGCCAAGAAACGCAGCGACTTGACGGTCATCGGTCAGCTGAGTTTCATCCGGATGTCCTTCAGAAACAAGGAACGGATGTGTCATGCTGCGTCCTTCTCCGATAAAACGTCCGCGCCGTGTTTCCATATGTTCAGCAGGAATCGAAAGTGAGGCAAACGCCGGGCCGGAGCGGAAAATATTCCGCGGATTTTCAAAAAAGAGAGCGCTCAAGGCCTTGTCTCGGTGGATACCGAGCGGTCCGGAGCGTTCCGGCTGAAAGCTCAGCACAATGTGGAAGAACGGAGCCACGCGCATACGCCGCTTTTCCTTCGAATGATTGCGGATCGTAAGCAGGTACACGCCCGTAGGGTCTTTAGGCGGTACAAACACCGTGAGTTCCGTTGACAAAGTTCCCTGGCTCATGCGGAAAAGAGCGGTCCCGTCCACGGCAAATTCGCACTCGTGCTTGGCGGTGCGGTCATTCAAAGGGTGATAGGTCGGAGAAAACCATTCCTTATGATCGATATCATAAAGATAAATCGCCTCACCCGGAATTTCCCGCGTCACCGTGTCTGCCCAGTCCGGTGTCAGACGATTCTGCTGGGAGTTTCCATTACAAGACGTATGCAGTCCGCGGTTTGTGACCATGACGGAGTGAAGCGGATTCGACATCGCATGATCATAGGGGCGCGTGGTGAAAGGAGTTTTCACGAGCAGTTTGTTTCCATGATCTATAAACTCGGAATACGGTTGAGGCGTTCCGGCCGGAATTTCTCCGTGACCGATGAAGGGCTGCTTCTTTTCTTTTGGAGAGGCGGCTGAAGGTTTCGTAACGGGCTTGAGGTGTTTCTGAATGGATGTAATTGCAGCCTCGCGTTTTTTAGCGTAGCCAATCATCATCCGGACCGATTTGGATCCGTGCGGTCCCACGGAGAGAGGGACTACGAGACTTCCAATGGGATCAAAGCTCGGAGAGGGTGTTGTGTCTTGAGGAGGAAGAAAATCCATGGCATCAAAAATCCGCGGCGTTGTGATACTGCGGGCACGGCCAATAAAATCCACGCGTGAAGTCAGAAATCCTTCGGGTGCAAGATCCGTTGCCAAGTAGCCCATGGACTTGGTGCTTTTTTGCCAGGTCAAAATGGCATTGGCTGAGCTTGCGTATTCCATTTCCGGATAAAGACGCGCGTACTGCGTATGAAAGCGGTCGTGGATCCAGCCGTTTAACACCCATTCCAAATAGGGGACGATCTTGAGCTGGCGCGGTTTGTCCGTTAAATTTTCAACCGAGATGGACCAGATTTCTGCCGGAGTATCCAGATCCGGAAGGCGGATCTCAATCTGTGTACGGACTCCGTGCGCGGTGTTGGAAATCAGAATGGTGCCGTCGCCTTTTTCTACTTTGACAGATTCAAAACGGTCCTTGGAAAAGTTCCCCGCTACAGGCCAGTAAAGCGTTTTTCCGTGGACGGAAGATTCGGCCAAAAAGAGGATGCGGCCGCAGGGGTCAATGATATCGTAAGAACGGCGTGTGACATCGCAGTCTTTGCCGATCACTTCGCTGAAGATTTCACCATTTTCCCGAACCGTGGTTCGGTATTCGCGATTAGTTAATTCATGCGTCATGATTTGTCGTTTGCGTGAACGGGCCTGGAGTTTTCGGATGATCCAGGAAATTCCCATTAAAATAAAAAAGGCAGACACGAGCGTGACAATGGCTTCTTGAGATGAAAGCGATTGAACGGATGCGAGAAGTCCCTTGCCGCGATTCGCATTTTGAACGGATTCGGCGGTGCTCCAGGCGTATTCCCATTCTTCTCCGCGCGGGATATAAAAAGGAATCAGAAGAGGTGCCCATGTGGTGAAACGCTTCACGCCTTCCGGGATGTATCGCTGGGCCGCAGCCTTGCCGATAAAGCGCGCCATTTTTTCATCCAAGCGGTCCATGCCGATGAAACTTAGATTCACGAGCGTGGCCACGCGGAGCCCCATGTGATCCATCCAGATCAAAATGCGGACAAGATCAAAGGCCATCATGGTAATGAAAAGCTGAAGACTCCATTCGCGGAAGCCGTCCGGTGACATCGTGACCTTGTGCCAGATAGCCATCAGGGTGCGAATGGCTCCGTCCTGGTTGTACCAGGTGGGATCCGGCATCATGCGAAGGAAAGTAAAAATAATCGGCGACATCCAGAGACCCCAACGAAGTACGTAGATCATATGCTCCATCAAAGTAGCAAAGCCGGCTTTGGAGAAAAAGAATTTGATCGGGGTCGTATCTTTTTCAAAAAAGGATTGAATGAAGACTTTGTTGATGGCAAAAAGCCAGGCAGCAATGGCCCAGTTAATGACTCCGGCCAAAGATTCCAAGAAGATCAATTTGGATCCGCCTGAGTACATTCCCAGATCAATCTTGCCCCATTTATTTAGGAGCGGATAGGTGGTGTAGTTCAGAGCATCAAATCCGGCGCTGGTGTAGAGTTTGAATTTTTCTACCACTACCGGAATTTGGGATGCATCCAAATAAAAAGCAAGTGCAGCGCCCACAAAAGTTCCAAGCAAAGAATCCACTAAATAAAGCCGCCAGGACTGGATACGTCCTCGTCCTTGAAAACTATAAATCAGATCGCGGATAAAACTTACACCGCCGGAAGCGAGGAAGCCAATCAAAAGACCAAATTGAATGCGGGGTGCCATAGCCGCGTGATAAAGTCCCTGACTCAAAAGATAGGCAAGACCAAACCCCACCACCGCGCCGCGTGCGTAAAGTGTTTTGTCCCGGTAGCTGTAAGCCGTTCGTTCAAAAAAGGGAAGACTGCCGTCAAAGGTTTCAATAATGGTTTTGATAAATGGAAAAAAGAGAACGCCGGCAAAAGTTCCGACCAGAAGCGGTATGGATTTCATGCCTGCCTGAGCTGCCGGGATCGAGAGGATCATGGCAAGCGCATATAAAATGGCCATCAAGATACCGCTATAAGTCGTACCTTTTCCGATTCCGGTTTTGGCATGTTTGGCAAGGCCTTCTGCCGAAGGCGCGGTGTTGTGTCCGCCGTCCAGAAGAATTCCGGTAATGAGATAAACCTCTCCCCAAAGTCCGCCAAAAGATAGCGCAGTGGCGAGGATAGAAGCCAAGGCTCGAAGAAAAATAGGAAGCGACCCTAAAGCAGGAAGGGATCCAAGATGTGCGACCCATGGTGCGAGCACCACGGCAAGTGAAACAAGGGCAAGCGTTCCATGTGCTTTCCACGTTTTTAAAGCTTGGCCTTTGGTCAAAATTCCCATGCCATTGGTAATGGCTTCATTAAAAACCAACATGACCAGGAAGCGGCCAAGCATTTCTGTGACGGCCGGCCACGCAGATGCAAGCGTTAGAGAAAGAACTTTTCCAAGTCCCTGAAGCATGACAGCATTTTCCAAAAGAAGCAGCCAGCCGAATAAAAACGGAGTTCCCACAATGGCCACGCTGGGTGCGACTTTCAGATGTTTTCCAGAAGAACGAAGCGAGAGCACATTGAAGATCTGATAAATCAGAAATGCGACGGCAGCACTGAGCGGACTGACCGTGAGAAGTTGTCCCCATGTTGCCGGAGCCTGCAAAATTTCCTGACGCGTGGAACCGGCAGCTAAAAGCCCGACAATTAAAAGATTCTGAAAAACCTCCGAAGGACTCAGGCCTTGTCCGGCAAGCCCTCGCTTCAGAATTTCTGCGATTAAAACACCTGCCAGTCCCACAATGAGAAAACTGGTGCTGAATCCTGCATCTAAAATACTGATGGCCCCCAGCGCATAAATGCGAAGCGCGACGACGCCAATCAAGATGGTCATGAGCGCAAAAAGAATATCCTGTTTAACTCCTGAAACGGATTTGGGATGAGTCGGTTGGGATTTATTCTGACCGGCCATTTTCCGCAAAATGGAAGAGGCGAGAGTCAAGATCAAACCGAGTACCAGGACTAATCCAGTCTTAAACCAAGGAGCAAACTTTTCAAGATTGCCGCATTTTCCAAAATCAAATTCAAAATAAAGAGTTCCATGCGGCGGCTCTGTGTCTCGGGTTTTCATCGGAGCGACAACAAAAACAAATTCCTGAAGATCGCCGATAGCGGACCACTGGATAAATTCCCGGATGGAGTTCCAGCCTTCATGAAGAGGAAGCGGGAGCGACTGCGTGCCGCGCGAACCTTTAATTTCAACTTTGACTGCGGTTTGAGCGAGCTGCGAAGCGTTCGGTACTTTCACGCCGATACGAGCTGCATCTGCGCTCGCGGAAGTAAGTTCAGCGGGAAAACTTTTGGACCAAACCCCGACCACAGATCCCTGCGGCACGGTATAATCAAATTTCCAGATATCTTTTCCAAGTGCCTCATCAAATTCCACAGAAACCGTTCCCTGAGAGTCACCGATATTGAACACGCCTTTTTCTTCGCTGTCCATGAAACTGAAAGGAGCAAGTGTTTGTGTCCCTGCATTGTCCCGGGGGAGGATCGTGCTTTTCACAAGATCTGCAGAAAACGAAAAAGTTCCTTTCGTGGCTCCGGAAGTCGGGGTCAGAATCAGCGCGATTTCATCCAAGGATCCGATTGAATTCCAATCGATAGAGGACTGAAAGGCATTCCAGGCAGTTTTAAGTTGTACGGGAATTGTTTGCGCTCCGAGAGAACCTTTGAGTTCGACTTTAAGATTCACGGCCGCGGCTTGCTGAGTGCTTCCGATTCTGAGTCCGCCGCGAAGCGAATTAATGGAATCCGGGGTGATCGTGACCGGAAATTTTTTCAGCCAGGCCCTGAGTTCGGATCCGGGCGTGAGATTGTAATCCAGCTCAAACACATCCTTGCCGCTGGATTCATCATAGGTAGGAGTCAGACTGCCTTTGGCTTCTCCCGTGGGCGTGGCGCCTTGCTCTCCGGAGTCCATCAAATTATAGGATGCCTTCGCCGCCGGGACTTTGACAGGCTCGATCACGGTTTTGATAACAGGGGCTGTTTTCTCAGTAACAGCATTGACCACAGAGTCAGTTTTAATTTCTTCAGTAATAGGCGCTGCTTCTGCCGGAGTCGATTGCTTGAAAGAAAAATCTGCGGCAAATTGAAGCGTTCCTTTTGCGGATGCCTTTTCTGGGGCCGGACTGATTTCAATCAAAACTTCATTGAGAGTACCGACGGAAGACCAATCAATGGACGCCTGTGCCTCGTTCCATCCTGCGCGTTTAAGAGGAAGGTCGATGATCTGATCATTCAGAGAACCTTTGAGCACAGCTTGGATTTTGATTTCCTGGATTTGAGTTTGTTCCAGGACTTTGCAGCTGATCTTCAGGGCGTTGATCGAGTCTGCGGTGAACCCTAAGGGGAAATTCGCCGAACGAATCGAGGTCTTGGATCCCTGCGGAATAGTATAGTCAAACTCCAAAACATCTTTTTGAGAAGTTTCATCATAAGTGGGGGTGAGGATTGCATGCGTGGACTCATCCTTGAGAACGCTTTGCTCCTTGGCATCCTGAAGTGTGTAGCTGATGGCGGCATCTTCTGCATGAAGCGCGCTAGAATTTCCGGAGATCAGCATGAAAGCTGCCAGAATCAGGGCAAAAAAACGAAAGTTTCGGAACAAATTGCGGGATGAAACTCGGGAGATCATGGTCACCTTTCTATCAGCCTTTAGATAAGTGAGTAAAGTTTTCCTAAAAATTGAAAAACAGGAGTTACATAGAATACAAAGACAAAGATAAAAATTTTTTAAAAGGACGGGTATTATAGCAGAATTGATCATTCCACCAACATCATTCTCCAAAAAAACCTGAGGCACCAGGCCGCTATGGATTGCGGGAAATCGCACAGGAAAAAAGCTGCTCTCAGATGATCACAGAGTGTCTGAAATGATAGAAGTGGTTATGGGCTCGGGCTAAACGATTCGTTTTAGATAGGGGATTCTTTGGATGATTTGCACGACTGCCAGGCTGAGCAGATAAGTTGCTATAGCGGTCAGGGGAATCATATAAAGCGGATGCTGCATATTGCCTTTAAGGACAAATCCCCACCGGCCTTTTAAAAGAATGTCCATGGCCATGGGGTGGATGAGGTAGATACCGAGCGTTGATTTGGAGATCTGTAGGAGTCTCCGCTGAACGCCCAGTTTTAATTTGTGCTCAAATTTTTGTCCCGCGATCTTAAAAATTACAAAAAGGGAAATCGAATAAAGCACGACGTTCGGCGCCAGGCTTTCATAAAAAAGACTCTGAAAGACGCCTGTTTTTTGGGTAAAGAAATAAGTTCCATAGAAACAAATGGCAAAGCCTGAAAAAACGCCCAGCCAGGCCCACTTCAGATGATCTCGGGAGGCAAACCGGTTCAGTGCATAACCCATCACAAAAAAACCGATGAGTCCTTGTGCAGGTTCTGCAATGGGTTTGAAATGAATCGCTCGATGGGTGATCAGCTTGATGAGAATTTCCAGGGTCGGAAGACACGAAGCTATAATGAACCAAATGATTAAAAAATAAAGAAGCTCTTTGGGCTGTGCCTGTTGAACCCACACCCGGAAAATGGGCGTCATTAAATAAATTCCTACCAAGCTGTAAATGAACCAGAGATGAAAGTGAATATTCCCGGAGGCCAGACGCGAGAAAATTTCCGGCCAATCCATGGAAGGCTGATATAGCAGTTTTCTCCAGATCAAATAAAGAATCGACCAGCTGATAAAAGGCACTGCAACGCGATTGCATCGCTTCCTTAAAAAAGTCCGGATACTTTCATGAACGGGCAGGAGAAGAGCCCCGCTCACCATCACAAAAAGACCGACGCATCCGCGTGCCAGCGAGTTATAAAGATGAGCGCTCCACCACCAGTCCTGAGGAAGGCGTTTCCACTCAGTAATGACATCTGCCGCTACGTGAAGCCATATCACCCCAAACGCAGCCAGGATGCGCACTGCGTGCATCCAAAAAAGATCTTCACGCGGAGCTGCGGGGACGGTAGTACAGCGTTTCATAAGTTTTTAACCAGGTTTGTCATTCCCGAATACTGTTGTTCGCCAGAGGACGAATCCGTCCGCTTTGTGGCGGATCGGGAATCCATGGATCCCCGCCTAAACCATGCGGGGATGACAGGAAAAAACTGGGTCGAAAACTTATGAAACGGTGTAGTAGTCGCTTCAGAAGGTGTCATAGATTCGGGGAATCCATTTCGCGTTTGACGGTCGGGACGGCAAAAGGAAGCCGGCCTTGGGAGGACATCCCTATGAGATGACGGGCATGATCCAGTGCATCGTCGATATTTCCAAACACGTTATCTTCCCCGATTTGATCCAGCAGTCCGGAGCGTTCCATCGCAATGAGCGGCTGGG
Organism: uncultured bacterium; assembly: GCA_964460795.1. Classification (GTDB taxonomy): domain Bacteria; phylum Omnitrophota; class Omnitrophia; order Omnitrophales; family Aquincolibacteriaceae; genus CAZOOM01. The sequence continues at coordinate 82,089 of CAYWRU010000003.1, forward strand.
CATGAACATCGGAGAGGATAAAAGCAATTTTATTTTTCTTAGAATTTTTAGACTCTTCCCGAAGGATGTGAAGGCCTGTTGCGTCCATGGCCGGGACATTGCGCATACGGATAATACGGACTTTAGGGGCTTTCCCTGTTTGCTGCATGGCCTCTAAAAACTTATAAGAAGCACCAAAGAAAAAAGGGCCATTGATTTCGTAAACCTCGACATGGGCAGGAACTTGGCGCCGATCCAGGGCATTGGGATCTTCGGTTTCATCCTGATCCTCCAATTCACGGGTGATGACTCCGACATTCGTAACCAGCGCCATGCGGTGAAGAAACGAAAATACGGCGAGCAGGACTCCCACTTGAATGGCAACTGTTAAATCCACAATCACGGTCAGTAAAAAAGTGATGAGCATGACCACCACATCACTGAGCGGACTTTTTAGGAGCATCATAAAAGACCGCCATTCACTCATATGATAAGCAACGACAACCAAGATGGCGGCAAGACAGGGAAGGGGAATGAGCCCGGCCCATCGTCCAAAGAAAAGCATGATGAGAAGCAGCGTGATGGAGTGGACAATGCCGGCAATCGGAGTTCGTCCGCCATTATTGATGTTGGTGGTGGTTCGGGCAATGGCTCCGGTAGCGGGGATGCCGCCAAAAATCGGAGATAAAATATTCGCAATGCCTTGGGCCACGAGCTCCATATTGGGCCGGTGTTTTCCGCCGATCATTCCGTCGGCCACCACGGCGGAAAGCAGGGACTCCACGGCGGCCAGAAATGCAATGGTGATGGCCGTGGGAATTAAATTTCGGATCATATCCAGATTCGTGTGAGGAAAGGAGGGCATGGGCAGAAAATGCGGGATTTCTCCGAAGCGGCTTCCAATGGTTTCCACAGGCAAATGAAAAAGCTGAACACACACTGTTGAAAGAACCAATGCGACCAAGGGGCCGGGGATGCGCTGCGACACGCGCTTCCAAAAATAAATGACGCACAAAGAGGCCGTGCTCACTAATAAGGCGGATGCATTGACGGCTTGGAAACTTTGAATGTAGAGAAGCCATTTAGCAAAAAATTCTGCAGGAACGTGACGAAGTCCCAAACCAAAGAAATCATTCATCTGCGAAGAAAAAATGACGACCGCAATACCGCTGGTGAATCCGATGATGACAGGATAGGGAATAAATTTAATGGTGGATCCAAAACGAAACCATCCCATCACCATCAGAATAATACCTGCCATGACGGTGGCGACAATCAATCCATCAAGCCCAAATTTTTGAACGACCCCGTAAACAATGACCACAAAAGCGCCGGTAGGGCCGCCGATCTGAACCCGGCTTCCGCCCAGTGCGGAAATAATGAAGCCCGCGACAATGGCCGTGAACAGGCCCTTTTCAGGAGAGACGCCAGAGGCAATGGCAAAGGCAATGGCCAAAGGGAGCGCGACGATTCCGACCACAACGCCGGCAATTAAATCCGTGCGAAATTTACTCCAGGAATAATCCTGCAGTGTAGTAAAAAGTTTTGGTTTCAGCATGGTGCTCAAAAATTTTGAGACAAAAAATCCCTACTAAGATTGATACTGTCTATTTTTTGATTTCACGGCCGAGGATGGTGGTCTGTACCGGAGTTAGAATTATACGACAAAATAGATTTGAATGGAAAGACGGCGTCAAACACGGATGCATTTCGCTTTGGACGGTTGCTTTCCAAGGGATCTTTTCGGAGCCCACCCTTCTACCGTTTGAATTGGGATGCACTCATCAAATGCGGGAGATTTTTAGAATACAAAGAGGGTCAGGAAGCGCGAAAAAGAGGTTAAGCAACTTTGCCGATGAAGGCTCCCAAGCGGAATATCAGAAAACCTGCGGTAACGCTCACAAGAATATTCAGCAAAGCGCGCCACGCCTCGCCGTCGCGAAGCAGATTCGATGTCTCCAGCATGAAAGTGGAAAAGGTTGTGAAAGCTCCGCAAAATCCAACCATCAAAAGCATCCGGCTTTCCGGGTTAAGCAGCAATTTCCTTTCTGAGAGTGCGGCAAAGAGTCCGATCAAAAAACAACCGAGAAGATTTACGATTAAAGTTCCATAGGGAAAACGGGTTCCGGCGATTCGATAAATGAAACCGGCCAGATAATAGCGGGCAAAACCTCCGGCAAGACTTCCTAAGGCAAGAGCTAAGAAGTTCATAATATCCGAATTATGAAGGGATTAAGCTGACTTTTCAATGGCCGCTGTAACGGGAACAGGGGCTTTAGGTGCAGGACTCACGGGATCAATCACGAGTGAGGCATCGGTGTACCGGGGATCATTCTTCCGATTGACTTGCCAGGTGATTCCGAGAACTTCAATGGCAATAGAAATCAGTCCGCAAAGATAGGTGATCAGCTGCCAGATCCGCCCCAAATAATAAGGAATAAACGGTTCTAATGGCATGCCGGGCCGGCGGTCTTTGCGTCCCTGTCTGCGGAAAAAACCGCCGAGGAAAGGGTGCATATGGTCCAATCTGAGTGTGGCGCAAAACCACAGAAGTGTGGTGCTGACAATGCGGCGTCTTGGCCAGTAATGACTCCAGCGAAGCAGAATGGTTTTGATGTGATCCGTGCTGTAAAAAGATTTCCAGACATCCCGGTAAGCCCGATCGAGCTCTTCTTTCGTCATTTTAGAATGTGCGGTGCAGACATGCATGGTGTCGTATTGATTGAGGTCCGGCTCGAGCGCAACATTTTGATTATAAAGAATTTGATGGTCTTTGGACCCGGGGAGCGGGGTCAGGACAAAAAATTCTACAAAGTCGAGCGGCAGTTCGCGTTTCAAAAAGTCAATATCCCGCATGATGGAGTCATAGGTGTCAAAGGGAAATCCAATGATGTAGCCGGCAAAAGTCAGCACTTTGTGTTTTTTCCATTCTTGAAGAAGCTTCCGGTATTCCTTGAGTTGATTATGAAATTTTCCGGCAGCGCGCAAATTCTCAAGATTAATAGACTCCATTCCTAAAAAGACACGTCGGACTCCGGCGCGCGCCATTTTTTCAATAAAGCGGGGGAGACGATGCGCGGCCATGTCGGTCTGGATCATGAGGCTGAGGCGCATCCCTTCCTTTTCTTTGAGATGAATCAAGCGGTCTGCAATGGCTTCCCAGTCTTTATGGCGCGCGAAATTATCATCCGTGATAAAAAAATGATGGATCCCGATGGCATATTGTTCGCGCACCAATTTCTCCACGTCATCTGCGGTGCGGCCTCGCATGGTGTTGCCTTGGACATTAATGATGGTGCAAAAAGAACAGTGGAAGGGGCAGCCGCGGCCTGCATCAAAACTGGCCTGACGGTTAAAAAATCGCAGGTATTTATTCCAAGGGATCATGGGGCCCGGCGTCCCGGCCAAGTTTGGAGTTTCGCTCAGAAAGTTATAGAGAGGCTGCAGGCGATTTTCATATGCAGCTTTGAGAAGTTCAGCCCATTTATTTTCAATTTCACCGGCCACAATCGTAATGCCTTGATCCATGGCTTTTTGAATTTCCGGCTGGATCGTCGGAAGCATGGCAATGGAGCCGGAGACGTGGAAACCGCCGATCATGGCCGGGAGGCCTTCTTTTTTGAAAGCCATAGCCAAGTCCACGGCACGCGGATACTGACAGGACTGAACGCCGACCAAACAGGCCACGGCTTTATCGCCTGACTTACGGATCTTGCGGCTTATTTCCCGGACTTTTACCTGTTGAAAGGTTTCATCAAAGACGTGGATGACAGGTTCGATTTCATCGCCAAGGGCACCGCTTTCAGCAGCTCCGCGAGTGAGTCCATAAAGACAGGCAAGCGAGTTGCTCGTGATAACGCCAAATAGCCAGCGAATGACGTAGCCGTTGTCATCGTATTTGGATGGTTTGATCAGGATGATATGAAATTTTTTCCGGACTTTAGTCATGATCATGCGCAGGCTCTTGGTTTCCCGTGTTGTTTAAGTTGTCCGAGATACGCGATGGATTTAAAGAACTGAAGATATCACCGAGAGCGCCGAAAAGAAGGCGCGAGGAAATTTCGAGAACGACGGCCTCTTCGAAAAGAAGATCCGCCAAACGAAGCCACTCGGGTCGGTGCCTGATGGATAAACTTTTCCATGGGCATTTCAGGATGCTCCGAGATGGGAATGGCAGTCCGCATGAGCCGTTCAATGGCCTTCACTTCACTGCCTTGTTCCGGGGTGGCCAGGGAGATGGCATGACCCTTATCTCCAATGCGGCCGGTACGCCCAATGCGGTGAATATAATTTTCCGCGTCATCCGGCAGATCATAATTGATGACGAGCTCAATCCCTTTGACGTCAATGCCGCGTGCAGCAATGTCGGTGGCCACAAGAATCCGGTATTTCCCGGATTTGAAGCCTTCCAAAGCCTCACGGCGCTGATTGAGAGAACGGTCTGCGTGAATTTCAGCCGCGCTGTAATTCATATCACGGATCGAGCGGGTGATTTTCATGGCGCCAATCTTGGTGCGGGAAAAAACCAGGACTGTACCATGATATTGAGAAAGCAATTTTTGAAGCAGCTGACGCTTTGCCTCTTTTTTCACGATAAAAACTTCCTGGGTAATTTTTTCTGCTACGGTTCCAGATCTTGCAATTTCCACATGAACGGGAAGCTGCATTTGTGATGAGGCGATTTTCATGATCGGTTCCGGCATGGTTGCGGAAAAAAGAAGCGTCTGTCTTTCTTTTGGAATTTCCCGGAGAATGGCTTGAATTTGGGGAGCAAATCCCATATCGAACATCCGGTCTGCTTCATCGAGCACCAGAATTTTTACGTCATTCATCCAAACCGTCCGCTGTTCCATATGATCAATCAGCCGTCCGGGAGTGGCAATCAAGATGCGCGGATGCCGGCGTAATTCCTGAATCTGGTTGTGCATGGAGGCTCCGCCGATCAAAACTGCAAAACGAAGCTGAGGTGCTACACGGCTCAGGCTCTGATGAACTTGAAAGGCCAGTTCTCGGGTGGGGACCAGCACAAGCCCCCGTCCTTGAATTTGGGCCAGGCGCTGGATCATGGGAATGCCGAAGGCTAAAGTCTTTCCCGTCCCGGTTTGGGCAATACCAATAACATCTTTTCCCTCTACAGCCAAGGGAATGGCCTTTTGCTGAATGGGAGTCGGGGTGACGAATTTTAGTTTATCTAATGTAGACAAAATCTGAGGTGCGATTCCAAGTCCAAAGAAACTTGGAGAGATAGGTGGTTCGACTGCTGGATGTGTATGCATGGCCGCAGTATAGGGGGGAATCGCCTAATTGGCGAGATAAATGTGGGAGAGAGCTAAAATCCTGGATAGGCTGCGGATTGTAAGCCTATTCTGCCTGAGGGGGCTATCTCCAAAGAAAGAAAAAAATAAGAGCGGCTAGAATACGATAAATGCCGAAGGCGATGAAGTTGTGTTTTTGGATGTAACGGATGAAAAACCGGATAGCTAGGATGGCGACTCCGAAAGAAACAATGAAGCCCACCGTAAGAGATCCAAACTGATCAGCGGAAAAATTGTGCGCGCTTTTGGCAAGATCCAGCACGGTTGCTGCCATCATCGTTGGAACCGCTAATAAAAAAGAAAATTCCACGATGGTTTTCCGTTTCAGTCCCAGCGAGAGTCCGCCCACGATGGTGGCTGCGGAGCGCGATACGCCGGGGATAATGGCTAAGGTTTGAAAGATACCAATCAGAACCGCTTGGGCATAAGAGATGGAACGAACTTCGCTCACGGCATTTTCTTTTTCGCGGTAAAGGAGTTCGAAGATAATCAGAATGATGCCCCCCACCAAGAGAGCTCCAAGCACCACATGAAAATTCCCTAGAAGGTATTTTTTGGCAATCTTATGAAGAAGAAATCCCAAGATTGCCGTGGGGAAAAAAGCAGCTATCACTTTTTTTAAACTCTCCGTGTCTACACAAAGCGATTTGAAATACAGAACCACGACGGAGAAAATGGCGCCGAGCTGAATCGAAATTTCAAAACTTTTTATGAATTCAGTCTGAGGAATGTTGAGGATCCGCGCGGTTAGAATCAAATGACCGGTAGAAGAGATCGGGAGGAATTCTGAAATGCCTTCCACAACCCCGAAAATGAGCGCATGCCAAAAATTCATGAAGAAGCTCCTTTTTATTCGAAGGAATTGTAATCAAACGGTCACAGGCTTGCCATACTATTCGGCAACAAGCGGCGCTGTCTAAATGATGGTTTCTTCGAGATTTTCAACGGTTGAAGCGGAAGGAAGGGGCGGAGCTGATACTGTCAAAGAAGGAAGAAGATGGCGCCGGATGACCCAATACTGGAGGAGGGCCCTCAGCCCGTGATAGATAATGTACGCGTAGCCTGCGCCGTTCAAATTCCAGGTGACAATCATCCAAAAAAGAACCGGAAAATAGATCAGCGTGGGAATGAACTGGATCCAGAAATTGAGGTTTGCCCGTCCCATGGCCAGGATCATGGGTGAGAGCGGGAGCGTTCCGATGGCAATGCCGTTAGCGAGTAAGTACCAGACAGTCACTGAGTAACTATCTATGAATTCGCGGCCAGCCATGAGAAGGATGACTTGGTGCCCAAAGAATATAAAGAACACCCACATGGCTAGCGAAAGGCCGCTCATAATATAAGTCATGTGCCGGACGGTTCCGCGGAAATTTTTGAAATCACGCTGGGCCCAGAGTTTGGCGAGTTCTGGATAAAGCGATTGGAACAAGGGATTAGTCAGCCGATCCAGTGACGCACAAAGTTTTTTGGCGAGTTTGTACAAGCTGACATCGGTCAGACTGAGAAATTTTCCAACAATCAAAATATCAAATTCACGAAATCCGACTTTGACCGAGCCTGTCAGATTGGTGGAAATTAAAAATCCCCAGATGCCCGGATAACGCTTACGAAGTCCGTGAAGCGGTGCTTTCCAAAAGGCGGGATAACCCCGGCGGTGCATTTCGATCCAGCCCATCACTGTAAGTGACAGATAATCAAAAATTTCCGTGGCCATCCAGACCCAGACAAAACCCTGCAGCCCATAGCCCGCAATCCAGGCCCACAAGGCGCCGATAAATTTAATAGACGCGCAAATAGATTTTTGAACGGAAAAAAGTTTAAATTTATCAAAGATTCGGAGAATGCCGGTGGGGACTCCGGCCACATCAAAGGCAACGATCAGGCTGTAAATAACAGCAAAGCGGATAATTTCCGGCGGCCAGTTCTGCCATTTTCCCACCCAGGCGGCGAGTCCGATCGAGACTGCGCATCCGAGGAGAGCAGTAAAAATATCCACGAGAGTTCCGAGTTTGACCAATCCCTTAAACCCTTCCGAGTCCCCGCGCTCCAGGGCGTCGGATCCGTACTTGATCATGAATTGCCAGGACTGAAAATTAATGAGTTTGTCCACAATGCGGACATAGGCATCAATCAAAATGAGGATCCCGAGTTTTTCGGTTCCAAGCGCGCGAGCTGAAACGGAGAAAGTTAGAACCCCAAGCAAGGCGGAGACAAAATCGCCGCTTGCCAGGAGCCCCGTATTTTTAAAAAGTTTTTTTAGCGGGCCGTTTTGTAAGAGGTTTTTGAGAGATCGCATCATCATAAGAAAAAACATGCTAGCCCAAAGCGCCATCCCGTGGCAAATAAAAAAGATACCGGCTATTCAGGGGAGTCATTCAATCAAAAGGACTGTTTACAAGATTCTCAGCTTATTCTATAAATGCACTCAATTATGAAAAAGGCATCCCATTCTTTTACGGCGGCTTTAAAGATCTCGAATATCCGGTACTTTATCGGATCCATTGCTTTTTTTACCCTGGCCAGCCGAGCTCTAGTCGTGGTGATTGGGTTTCAGATCTATCAAATTACTCACAATCCCTTGGCGCTTGGATGGCTGGGGCTTGTGGAGGCGATTCCGGCCCTAGCCCTGGTTTTATTTGGAGGCTATGCGGCGGATCATTTTGATCGGCACAAAATTTTGATCATCACCCGCGCCGCCTCTTGTTTGTGTGCCGTGGCCTTGGCATTTTTGTCCTGGAAAAGTCACGCGGCGTCACTCATTGGGCTTTACACCGTGATTTTTTTGGCCGGCATTGCGCGCGGATTTGCGGATCCGGCTGGGACGGCTTTTGAGGCCCAAATTATTCCCAAGGAATTAACGGTCAATGGTTCTTCCTGGATCAGCAGCACGTGGATTATGTGCTGGATACTCGGACCGGCCCTCATTGGTTTTTCTTATGAATTTTTTGGAATTGCGAAAAGCTACTTATTCATTGCGGCCAGTTTTATTTTATCTTGGTTTTGTACGCTTTTTCTCCGGCCTGAACCTCAAATTAAGCCGGAGCAAAAAGAATCTATTTTTAAAAGCATCGGACTGGGATGGCATTTTGTTTTCACCCATCAGCCGCTTTGGGCCGCCATGGCGCTTGATTTATTTGCGGTGTTATTTGGCGGCGCCATGGTGCTGTTGCCGATTTATGCGAGCGACATTCTGCACGTTGGTGTTCGCGGGCTTGGGCTTCTGAATGCTGCGCCGTCAGTCGGGGCTTTGATCATCACATTGACAGCAACGCGTCATCCTCCGATTGAACACGCGGGCCGAAATTTAATGGCTGCGGTCACGGGATTCGGCATCAGTATGATCTTTTTTGCTTTTTCTAAGAATTTTTTGATTTCCATTTTGTGTCTATTTGCGAGCGGAATTTTTGACGGCATCAGTGTGGTGATCCGCCGTTCCATGGTCCGGCTTCTTTCTCCGGATGAACTTCGGGGACGCATTGCCGCGGCGAACTGGATTTTTATCTGCGCATCGAACGAACTCGGAGCCTTTGAAAGCGGAGTTGTGGCCGCATGGATTGGAACCATTCCATGTGTGGCGGCCGGAGGCGCGGTGACACTTGGAATTGTTTTACTGACAGCGCTCTTTGCCCCGCAGCTTCGTAAGCTCAAATTTAATCCGCATACTCTTGAGCAAACCGGAGGCTAAATTTTCAGCCGTTATTTCCAGCCGTCTTCCGCGTAGATCACGGCAAGGATTTCTTCCTCGGGTTGAGGCGGGGCAAGCGCCCAATCTTTGATCCGAATATCCGAAGCAAGGCCTAATTCCTTCATTAAATCCATCCAGGCTTGTCCGGAAATCTGCAGAACCCATAAATCATCCGCCGAATATTCCATGGCATATTTCTCTTTAAGTTTTTCCTGATATCGAGACCGGTTTTGCCGTGCAAATTGAAGATGAACATGCTGAAAATTTAAGTTTTGTTCCGAGCCGGTTGGAGGAAGAAAAACAAAGGATAGGATGGCGGTGCGCGTATCCAGAGGACCTTCCGAAAGCGCCACTAAACGGTTTAAGGCATCCAAGGCAAGTTCAAAGGGTTCCAGCTTTTTGGCGAAAGCGCCCAGCTCAGAAACTTTTACAGAAAGGATTCGGATCTGCGAGGATTGATAAATAGTTTTTCCCGTTTGTGATAAAAGATCTTGAAGTTCATCTTGCTGGGTTAAGGAGGACAGCTGGCAATCTAAATGCACGGGGCTGATCTGAATCAAAGCTCGAAAAGCAGACTTTTCGCTGGCGTAATTTCTGGCCTCTACGCGGCGCACCGGGCTTTTCTCCAGCGATGCCAAGGTTTTTTCCAGCATGACAAATTCTAGAGGTTTTTTCGACTCTGAAAGTTTACCAGTATTTTTTGGAGGGTGAGTCTTTCCATAAAAAATCACGGCTCCTAAAGTGAAGACGGATAACGTAATGATCCAGAAAAGCGGCTTACGCCAAATTGCAATGGGAACCTGCTGACTCTTGGTCAGCGCATCCGAGAGGGAGCGTGCTATATCAAAATTCGGTTTTCTTCGGCCAAGCCGTTTAAGGTCATTTTGCAGATTTGAAAAACTAAAGGCGTAATCCTGACAGCTCAGACATTCGGAAAAATGATCACGAATTTGGGCGTGATGCTCATCGCTCAAGAGCCCTGAAAAATATTCTGTAATTTTAAGACGAACGTCTTCGCACTTCACGAATTTTTCTCCATGGAGAGGACGATCTTATGGATCATTTCTCCAAAGTGTTTTTTTGCAATGGCCAAAAGCGCATGAATTTTTTCCAGGGACATTTGCAGAACTGCCGCCATCTCTTCATGAGATAAATCCTGCTGATCGCGCAGGAGCACCAGGATCCGTTCTTCGGGATCTAAAAAAGAAAGTGCATCAAAGAGGAGGGCCAGTCGTTCATCGGCAAAGGTTTTGGGTTTGAGCGGTGGAAGGTGTTTGAAATCAGAACGCAGACGATGGACCGCGCTCCTCAGGAGGCGGGTTAAGAGCGGCTCAGCCTCCTGGAAAGGTTTGTAATGGGTGAAGGCTTCTTGAAATACAAACTTAAGAAGCTCTTGAATTTCAGAGTCACGAGCGCCTAAGCAGCTAAAAAGAAATCCGTGGATCCGGGCACCGTCCTCGCGGGAAAGCTGTTGAATGGCATCCCCATCACCGCGGTGACAGCGGGCCAGCAAGATTTCTTCTTTGGGCGTTACCGGCATGGGATCCAATCTTTTAAGTAACCAGAAACCAGTAACCAGTTGTTATAGCCCTTGTTTTTCTGGTTTCTGGCAACGGGTTACGGGTTTCTTCTGATCTAAACCAATGTATTAAGCGGCCATCAAAAGCCGCGCGAGAACGACTAATTCCAAGTACTGAAAATCAAAAGGTTTGAGCACATAGGCATAAGCGCCAAGCCGCGTAGCTTCACGGGCCACGGTTTCATCCTGCAGTCCGCTGGCCATCACGACACCGATGCTCGGCTGAATCTCCAAAATCTTTTTTAGGGTTTCAATGCCGTCCATGCCAGGCATGCGGACATCGAGCAGAACTAATGCGGGTTTTTCGGAACGAACGAGATCGATAGCCTCAGCGCCTGAAGCAGCTTCCAGAGTCACATAGCCCTTGCTTTGAAAAAAAGTTTGGAGCAGTTTTCGAATGGGCGCTTCATCGTCTACGATGAGAATGGTTTTGGAGGTGGATTTTGGACGTCCCATGGATTGACGGGACTCTTTCGCGTGGTGGAGCAGCTTGTCAAGACGCCGTCCCCAATCGGAATAAATCTCGGTTTCGCGGACAATGTCGAGCGCTCCGGTTTGAAACGCTTTTTTCTCAAAGTCTGCATCCAGCGATTCAGTATAAGCTACGACTGGAGTTTGCCGGCCCGACTTTTTCAGGAGTGTTTTGAGAAGGGCCAATCCTTCTTCTTCATGGAATCGATTGACGCCGATGAGAATCAGATCAAAGGAGTGTTCGTGGATTCGCTCCATCATCTCTACGAATCCAGAGGGGGTGGCAATCTGATGGCCTGCAACTGAGCATAGATTTCCAATCTTGTCCTGCATGAGCGGACGGGGATCAAAAATAAGGATCGTTGCCACGGCGTTCCTTTTGGGTGCCTCGATTGAAGCGATAATTGATGGTATCATGACAAAATATGGATCTTTTGGCAACAACTCAGGAAGCTCAAATCGAAGCGATCCGTGCGTTTCGTGCAGCGTATCCTGCCCTCTTTGAAAAGGACGACCGGAAATTATTTCTCCACTTGTTTTTTTTGCTGGGACTTTTTTCTTTAGGGACTTTCTTTTTAATCCAAACTCCCTGGCTTCCTCTGAAGATTATCCTGGCGTGTGGAAATGCTTTTCTGTGGTTTGGTTTGATCAATGTTACGATCCATCATCACCTGACTCATGACAATGTGGCAAAGAGCGCCTTTGCAGAACAAGTGCTTAACGTCCTTTATTTTCTTTCCATGCCCAGCGCCTGGAAAAGGCTGAACCGTTATAAGCGGTCTCATTTAAATCATCATGGCCGGCCTTTTCACGCCTCGGACCTTGATCATCATTATGGGCTGGCCCGTTATACGAAAATGAAAAAAAATCCATGGACGCATTTTCTTTATTTTTTAGAACTAACTTTTGTCGGCGCGCATGTGCCGGGATGGGTCGATGACCGTTATATGAATATGGTTTCGGTCGAGGAATGGGGGCCGGAGGCCTATGTCAAACTTAAAAAAGCTGACAGCGCTCGAAATCGTTGGGAGTCAGCCTTTCATTGGACGCTTTTTGCAGTTCTTGTTAAAACGATGCCTGTCCTTGCCTGGGCTTGGTTGCTTCCTATGCTGCTGGTGAAAAACTGGGCCCATTATCTGGGACAATTTCAGCATTATGATGAAAAACTGCTTGAACCGAATCGGTCGCTCTTCATGCGGACGCTGACTTTTCACATTCCGAGTTGGATCAATTACTTGTCCGGGGGAGAGCTCAGCGGACATTTCATTCATCACATCTTTCCTCAGATGCCTTACTATCATTTAGAAGCGGCGCGCCGCCGTTTCCTCCAAGATCCCCGCCTCACCGAACTCTTTGTCATTTACTGAATCTAAGAAGGGTTCGGCTTTTCGAGGGAACTTCTTGGCTCAGACAGCCTCGCAGACTCGGAACTCGCCGAATAAGCTCCCTCTCAAAGCCGCCACTTAAAGTCATTAGAATGTGCAAGTTTATAAAAGGGAATCCTTCTGGGGTTGTTCCGAGGAGGCTCTTTGCCTGCGAGTTGCGAGTTCCCGCAGCAAGCGGGAACGAGCGTGTCTGAGCAGGAAAGAGTCTTCCGAGAAACAATATTTTAAAGTGATGGATAGCATCACAAGATTCGGGTGGATGGAGCTTTGCTTTCTGACTAAGATACCTTTCCATGAAGAAAAATGAAAAATCTCATCAAGCGGCAAAGGATTATCTTCGCATTGAAAAAGCCATTGGATTTTTAAGTCAGCAGGGCGCGGGGCATCCGAGTCTTGACACTTTGGCGCGCGCTCTTCATCTCAGCCCGTTTCATCTTCAGCGTCTCTTTCATCGCTGGGCCGGAATTACTCCCAAACAATTTCTGCGTTATCTTTCTCTTCAGCATGCAAAAACGCTGCTCGCTGCTTCCAAAAATATTTTGGAGGCGTCTTTGGATGCCGGACTTTCCGGACCTGGACGGCTCCACGATCTCTTTGTCACTCTGGAGGCCGTGACTCCAGGCGAATATAAAAAAAAGGGCGAGGGAATCACGGTAACGTATGGAGTTCACGCCACACCTTTTGGGACTTGTTTGATTGCGCTGACGCCGCGCGGCATCTGTCACTTATCTTTTTTAACAAAACAAAATACGCAGCAGGCGATTCAGGAATTATCCAAGATATGGGAAAATGCCAAGTGGATAAAAAATCAAAAAACAACACGGGCTGTGGTGGAGCGGCTATTGAACCATCGATCAAAACAACCGATCTCGATCTTTCTTAAAGGGACGAATTTTCAAATCAAAGTGTGGGAAGCGTTGCTTAAAATCCCTTCCGGCTCTGTGATTTCGTATGAGGATTTGGCCGGAGCAATTCGTCAGCCGACTGCGGCAAGAGCGGTCAGCCGGGCCGTGGCCTCGAATCCTGTGGCTTATTTGATTCCCTGCCATCGCGTGATCCATAAAAATGGAGTGGTGGATGGATACCGCTGGAAGACGGAACGGAAAAAAGCCATGCTGGTTTGGGAATCAAGCCCAATCAAGAGGGGATAAAGGGTCTAGAAAAAACCTGCCGGCGTGCAAATCTGTCAAAAGCTAGTAACAGATGCAGCCGGCTGTAGGTTTTGGAAAAGCGGGATCTAATAATTCCGTGGAAAAACGTCCGGTCAAAAAAGCTAAACCGGATCAACCGGATTTAACGACCGCCGTCTTTACGCTTGGAAAAGCAATCTCTGCAGTAGACAGGACGATCGCCGCTTGGTTTGAAAGGAACTTCGCATTCCTTTTTGCAATCTGCGCACTGTGCTTTGTGCATCTCACGCGGACGTCCGTCAAATCTTCCACCACCACCACCTTGTTGAAACCCCATACTTCCTCCAGTTATTTTGTTGGTCTGATGTTGCGTTAAGAATCTTCGCCCGCGTGTTCCAGTGCAGAAATGACCAGCGGATTAATATTCGGGACATGTCCTAAACGGCGCCGGATTATCTCGGCCATTTCTTTCAAAGTCATTTTAAGCACAATAGAAAGCTCTTCGACAAGTCCATGGACTAAAAATTTCATGCGCTGACGGCTTCGCTGGTCCCGGACTTCTTTGCGGTCATGGCAAAAAGAAAGGATTTGCTTGGCCACACTGGAAGCTTCATGGTCGGTTCCCTCGGCTAACTGTGAGAGCTCGCCTTTTTGCAGATAATTCAAAATGGCATTGGCTTCACTGGCGGACATGAGTGAATGAAAACCTGAGGAGGTCATGCCGTCGGCCGGGATAATGAACCGCATCTTCATCTTATTGGCAGATTTGGGCTCAAGCGAGTAAAACATGGCTTCGGATTCACGGGTCATTTTTTTGACAGAACACAGACCGTGGGCTGCGTGATAAAGCAAACTTCCTTGGACAATCTTGGTTTGAATCATGCAGCTCTTTCAGTGTTATGGTTACTTAGGGGAGATCCAATCAACGATTGGATCAGAGGGACGACTGATACGGATTTCCTCACCACAAGCATACACCCTTTAGCCGTTGAACGGGGTATTTTGTTGGACGGTCTCTGGAAGGGAGCTCGGAGTACCCTCCTCGGTCAATACGTCTGAATCTTTTTTATGAAGCCGCCGGTATCTCTTTTCTTCCTGTTTCTTTTTCCGGGCTTCTTCTTTTCGCCGCTTATCGCCTTTGAAATTTTGTCTCATGACCGTCCTTTATGTCGAAGATATCCGTACCGGATTGTATGAGCTTATCACGTTCATTCATGAACCCCTACACATTAATTGAATTAGGTTAATTGCATCAGGCGTTATGGAAAACAAGCCCACTACCTAACAAGGTACTGGGCTTGAACTTAGGAGTTTTGGAATCAAAGGATGATATTAGGACTTGTCGACAGCCCACTTGCCGGAACCTTTACAGGCAATCAAAAAGAAAACAAAACAATACAGAACGGCAAGTTCGCCGTGATTCACCGCGGGAAAGAATTCTTTTCCCATTTGAAATTTCCAGTGAAATTGGAAATAGGCGACGGCCATCTGACCACTCGCGAGGAAGGCGAGTAAGCGGGTTTGAAAACCGAGCGCAATGCCCAGGCCGCCCAAGAGTTCAATGATGCCGCCGATCCACATTTGAGATCCCACAGCCGGATTCGGATGATCGGAAAAGAGGCCAAAAATCTTTTGCATGCCGTGCATGGAAAACATCAGTCCGGATACAAGGCGAAGCAGGGAATACGCCAGATTTGAAAAGTTTTCGAGCCATTTCATCAAAGCACCTCTATTTGAGACGAGTTACCGGTTCAGCCACCACAGGGCGGCATTCAAATAAGTTGCGAAACTGACCCAGAGAAAATAAGGGGTAAGCAAAAAAGCGGCCGATTTTTCCGACCGCCACGCTCCGCGAAGTAGGACCCCGAGACAAAACCACAGGATCAGGATATCCGTGAACGCCGCGAACGGATCCCGAAGTCCAAAAAAAAGAACCGACCACCATCCGTTTAAAACCAACTGGACTGACCAGAGCATTTTTAATCGGGCCTTTTCTGAGTTTTCAGAGTTCCAGAGCCGCCATCCTGCGGCAGCCATCAACACATAAAGTACGGTCCATACAGGGGCAAAGACCCAGTCGGGAGGGTTTAGGGGCGGTTTTTGGAGCGCCTCATACCAATCGGTGCGCGAAGAAGCTGTGGCGATACTGCCCAGTCCTCCGATGAACAGACAAATGGCGATAAATCCGCCAAGCTGAAGAAGGTTCTTTTGTTTCATGGCCTTAATTCTATCTCAAAGCAAGGAGATTTCTATCTTTTTCATATCACGATGCCGCCTTTTTTGAGTTTGCGGGTCCAGTCCGCCAAAGCCACGACAAGATCTTGGATTTTGCTGCGCGTTTTTTCATCCGTCAGATTTCCTTTGTCATCAAAAATTTTGGACGCGAAAGGGATCATGACCTCCGGCTGATTCAGGACATAGAGATTGAGGAACACAAAAGTTTTTCTTAAATCATACTGAGCGCGCGCCGTACCAAGCATGCCCATGGACGCTCCCATGATCGCCGCAGGTTTTCCGATCAGGGCGCCTTTTCCATAAGGACGAGAGGCCCAGTCAATCGCATTTTTCAAAACTCCCGGCACCGAATAATTATATTCCGGCGTGGCGATCAAAATGGCGTCTGCAGCACGGATTTTTTCGCGAAATTCCAACACGGATTTCGGTGGATTGGCCTCGTCATCCTCATTAAAAGGAGGAATGCCGAGCAGGCTTACGATATCAAATTGAACGCCGGCCGGAGCACTGGCTTGCGCCACGCGGAGCGCACTTGAGTTGTAAGAATTTTTTCGAAGGCTTCCAGCAAATCCAAGAATTTTGAGATCGCTCATAGCGAGGCTCCTTTATATAGTTGAGATGAATGCTGATACGCGGGGACAGGGTAAAACGAAAAGAAGAAAGCGTCAAACAAAATGCTCTCTTTTGAATCTCGGAATATCGAGCCGCATGTAATTAAGCGGATTCCTGAAGGGATTGAAGCACCGTTAGTTCATGACGCATTTTTACCCAGTTTATCGCTTGAGGTACAAGGTAGGTGGTGTCACCGCGCCTGCCGTTTCGGATCGCTTCAAAAAGAAGCCAGGCGGACATCACTTTCCGTGTGAGTCGAATGACGCTGATATTTTCATCCAACCCCAAAGGAGGGAGTTCGGTTTCATAGCTTAATAAATAGACCGGAGCCTGTTGATTTTGTCCGGACGATGCGAGCATCTTCTTTAAATGAATGCGGTTCGTATCGGACAAATCCATTATTTGAACGCGTTCATTGCGGAGAAACCCTTCGGCTCGGAGACGGTTTAATTCTTGGGACGGAGCCTCTTTAGATTGATTGAGCATTAAACCGATGGTGACCTGCGTTCCCGCGGCGCGCAACAATTTTAGCTGGAGTTGAAATGCAGCATCAAGCCGTACAATGTCTGGCGTGATGGCGAAATGGATTGCTGTTTTAGGGCTACGAAGGATCTGGAGAGGAAATTGGGATTCTCCTCGGGAAAAATCTGATGTCAAAATAGTCCATAGTCTGATGTCAGACGGTGCCATCTCCGGCAATATTTTCATAAGCATTTCCGATTGATTTAGAGATGGAAATTTCGTCAGCATATCACGGACCAGTGCTTGTGCGGATCTGTCTTGACCCTGCGGCGGGAGTGAATTGAAATTGTGGTTTCGTAACTGCGCCCATGTTAATTGCTCCAAAATCCGGTTTCGTTTTTCCACGGACAGGGGGCTCGAAGCGACGTCAATGGGTACGATAAAAGTTTGTTGATTCATACTCACGGCATCGTGGGGCTGAGCCAATTCGATTTCAACGCCTGGCAGGGTTTTTCGAAAAGGCTCAAGAGCATTGTCCAGATAGCGTAGTTCACTTCGGGTAACAGGAGACGTCAGTTGCGCGACTAAAACATAGGGATAGCTGCGTCCCGTGCGGTCCAAACGACGGAGCTGTTCTTGTGCGCGCAGCTTTTCCAGATCGCCATAGATTTGCGCATAGGTCGGCAACTCCTCCGGGGCTAAATCCCCATGAAACGATTGAAATACATCCAGAACCTGGCGTACGGTAAGCGGCGCATCCGAATTGAAGGCAAATAAATTTTGAATGATGCGGAGGCGGAGACTTTTTCTGGCGCTCAGATAGTTCCGGCCGTCAAGCGGTTCGAGAGCCTGCAATCCTTCCCGCCATGTGTTTGTGAGTGCCATTGCGGTTTTTGGTGATAAAAAGAGAAGCCCGGGATCAGAGATTTTTGAGGATTCTTTTTTGTCCGGCGTATGGTTTTTATTTGATGGTTGTTTTTTCTTTTCCTCCTGCGTTTTTTGCAAGAGTAAATTGGTTATGCAGCCGGACGGCCCGCAAATCGGTTCATTCATTAGACTGTGCGCAGATGACGGCGCGAGAAGAGACGGTGCGGCGCCAGGCGCTACAGTATTTGTTTTTGAATTTAAATTGAAGAGAAGAGGCCATTTTTTTCTGAGCAGCGCGGCATCCGCGGGTTTTGCGATGCCCTGATCGACCAGATGATTGAAGAGGGCCATTTGATGAGATTTATGATCTGGAGTCAGCGGATAGTTGAGCATTTCATCCCGAACGATCTGCTGCAAAGTGTCTTGACGATCAGAGTGCAGATTCAGCATTGTCCGAAGATTTGCGATGTGCTTTTGCGTGTTCTCATCCTTTATCGGAACACCTTGAACTGTTCCGCGGACTAATTCTTGGACGATTTGCTTTATCCGGGGTTCCGGAAGCGAGGCGGCGTCCTCTGCGAATTGACTTTTCTCCAGGCTGGGGACGTCACCTCGTTGAATGGGACCAGGTTTAGTAACGGGACGTGGTGTCTTTTCAGAATCAGAAGGGGGAAAATCCTTCTCGCCACGTTCTATCACCTGTGGATCAGGCGGAGTCTTTTTTAAGAAGAACGGGCGCATGGACTCAAGGAGGGGTGGGGTTTTGACACCAGCTGATTCTAATCGCTCAAAGACAAAGAAGATCCACCTTGCCCTTTCGCTAGAAAGCTGCATTTCCATCATGCTTGAAATAATGGTTTTTTCCAGCTCAATTCTTATGCTGCTTTGATCTTGCAAAAGTTGTTTGACCCGTTCTGTTTGAAAGGAAAGAAGAGCTTCGTAGTCCTTTTCCTGACTCGGATGATTTGCAGCCAATGAAATTAAAATCTGAATAGATTTTGATGCGTCCTGAATCGCCGCAAGAGCCTGCTTTGCTGGTAAAGCGGGCGCTGACAGGGAAGAGGAAACCTGCTTGTCATCAGCTAATTTTTCAGACTCAGGAGCCGCTGTTTGTAAGTCAAGATCAGTACTTGATCCGTCGAGCAGGCTTAAGAGTCCAGAAATTAATTCATGGATAAGTTTGTTTTGTTCGGGTAAATTTTTCATATCTTTCAATTGATTTCGGAGGCTGCTATCTGAGTTGGGATAAAAAACGGAAAGCCCGGTCTCCATTTTTTGACGCTCGATGGTCATCAAAGCTTGCAGGACAAAGGCCTGAACCAAAGGGCTGCGGTCTTTTAAAGCAAGTATCAGGGCAGGCTCTGCTTCCAAAGCATTGGCTTGTCCCAGAGTTTGAGCCGCCAAAGCTCGGTACGCAGCTTGAGGATCTTTAAGAAGGGAGAGAACCAGTTGCGGGGTATCGATCTGGGAGGAGGATGCTGAGGTCATAAATCGGTCAAATAAGACCTCATTTTTATTTCGCAGCTCTCTTTGAACTCTCAACGAATTGTCGTGAAGTTGTTCAGTCACACTTTGCGAAAGAATCGTCTGAGGCAGTTCGGGAAAAGAAAGGCCCTTCATGTTTAAAAGATCATGGACAGATTCCTTTAACCTCGCCGCATCTCGTCCATAAAGCTCTAAAAGCAAAGTTGCATACTGCGCGTAGGGCCCCGGCCAATTTTCCGGCTGTGTCCGTCGTTTTCCAATAAGCGCTGAACCATCCAACCGGCGTTCAACGGCATTGATCACCGTACTTTCAAGCGATGGAAGTGATTTCACGACTTGAAGGACTGCATGCCGGGTTTTTTCTTTCAGTGTTAAATATTCTGAAACAAGGGCCCCATCCGGACCTTGAAGATACTGCACGGGTGCCAAGGAAGCATTTTTTTCCGTTACTGCCGGCGGTTCCTGATCCAAAATGTCTAATAGGGGTTCAATAAAAGTGTCGCTGGGGTTTTTGGCTGCGTACTGAACGGCTTCTAAAAGCACGTAATATTCTTTTTCTTCATCAAGAACCTTGCGAAGCACGGATTCCGATTTTCTTCTTAATAATTGGCGGGCTTTTTCGCCCAGCACTTCCTTTTCTCCCAGCGCGTATATCATGAGCGCTTTGACAATGGGGTCTTGCTCCGTTCGTACTCCATCGAGAAGATTTTGTGTTCCCCACCATGAATGATCAACAACAGAAAGATAAATGGCGGCACGTTTGCGGAGCAGGCTTTCGGACTGATTTCGCTTTTCAAAGGCAGCGCCATCGTAAATTTTGATCCATCTCCAGGCAAGGCCTTTGGCGCGAGGATCTTTCTTTGCCGCGAGATTTGAAAAGGCTTTTGATTTATCATCAAGGCTGGATTTTTCGTCTCGTAAGATTTTAAGGGGATCGGTCTTGAGTTCATAGAACTCAGGTTCTGCAAGTCCAGCCTCTTTGGCTAGCCGGGCAAATTTTCCGCGAAGCGCCGGATCATTGCAAAAGGGGCAGGTGCCGCCTTCAATCAACGCGCCTTTGGAGCCATTTCCATCGAACCAGGCATGCAATGCCCTCATGGCAAACAGCCTGACGAAAAGACTCTCTTTCGGAGTTTTTTCAGGGTCTAAGGCTTCCAGGACAGATTCGATCATCTGACTTTGAATCAGGTACGAAGAAGATCCTTTCCGGATCTCTGCCGGAGCAGTCGTGCCGGAAGTTTTGAGTGAAGAGATTTCCTGGCTTGCAGCAGGAGATTTTTCACTAGCAGGATTGTCAGCCGGCGCCGCAGTTTCTTGAGCGGGTGAGGAGATCAACTGAAATGAAGCCAATCCAATCAACATCTGAATCAGCCAAGGTTTCCAAATTTTAGAATTCCATACAGACGAACGGAGTTCGCTGCGGGATTTTTTTAATAATGAAGCTAGTTCACTGGGGGATAAATGGACCGGACGGATTTCGGCCGGGTCTTGCGTGATTTCCATCATTCCCTGCGGCGATGAAAGCAACAGCGATTTATCGCCAGGGTTCGCTTCCAGTACTTTTATTCTAGAAACAAAGAATTGCAGGCGCTGAAGTGAAAGCGGTGGCCCTTGGAAAATGGATCCGGTTGCCAGGGTTTGATTACCGAAGGAGGTTTGCTTGTTTGATACAGAGGCGAATGTTTCCGTGGTGTTTTTGCTTGGATGATTGGAGCGGGAAACTAAGGGGTTTTGACTTGATATTTCTTTTTCGTATCGGCGCAAATAGGATTGTTTGACGGCATGAAGATCATAACCCGCTAAGACACTGAGCCCAAGCATGAGCGATACGGCATTCAGGAGTTTCTCCTCGCGCAAGGCTTGGCCTTGATAGGCCTCCTTCTGGAGGATGGTTTCCAAGTAAGGACGATTTTCTGTATGCGTGATGAGGGGCAGGATCGTAGTTTGAGGAACTCGTGTGCGGGATATTTCAGTGCTGATGGCTTCGGAATGAAATCCTCCGGCTATCAAAGCTCCGGTTTGAGCGCCGTGTGCGTGCATTTGATCGAGCATATTTTGGACCATGATCGAGCTTCGTTGATGAGCGTGATCATAAAAGCTTATGGATCGAATGATTTGCTCCTGCAGTTTTTCTTCACTCGCCAGGGAAGAAGAAAATCCTTGGGACTGCAAAAGTTTGCGAATGTCAGCTCTTAGTTTGGAGGCATCATGGAACTCCGGCGATTTATTGAAGTGCTGATAGTGCTTCCATGAGAGAGAGCCTGAGACGAGCTCTTTTATCAAGCGGAGGCGATTGTGGGTCTCCCAGAGCTTACGGGATTCCAAGGATGTGAGATGGGCTTGTATCAGAGACTGGATGCAATCTTCGAGTTCGTCCGAAAGTTTTTCAACGCTTACTTGCTTGAGTAAGGATAAAGAGTGCTGATCCTGATTTGGATGGAGAAATGAATGAGCCTCCGCGGCCAGTGCACGGTCCATGATTTTTAGTCCCGGAAAGGCGTCTAAATTCCCATGGATTTGTTCAATCATGGGCTTTATTTGATGCCATAAAGTTATAAATGATAACGGGTCTTCACTTTTCCAAGACGCGTCTTTGATTAACTTTTGAACCGGTTGGGGGAAAAGCCTGGCCCCCAGTTTTTTAATCTGAGTCTCCCATTGAATGCAGACAGCGAGTGCGGATGGTTCGCCTGCAAAAAGAGTTTGAAATTCATGAAGATTCGTTGTGTAAGCCTGCTGATTTTCAATTCCGTAAAAAACAGCATTCGGATTCTGTGTAATTCCATAAAACTCAGCACCGGAAATTTCTCCTGAACGCATGAGCCTTTCAGCTGTTTTTTTCCGCACTCGGGTTGACGGGAATGCCTGGAGAAGTGAGTAATCAATGATTCCTGAAGACCCTTCTAATCCTACAAAATCAATCGGATGGTAACGCGATAGCTCATCCAGAATAGCCTTGATGCTCTGTTGAGCACTGATGCTCTCGTGAGCATCCCGAATATGGACAATCTTCGGGCCTGGAATATTTCGGACCCATTCAGTTTGTTTGGAATTTAAAAGGGGAGGATAGGGCTCATGCGTATCCGATAATGAACGCAGATCAAAATATTCTGCTCCCCAGGTCAACGGGGAAAATATAAAGCAGCATAAAGTGATCAACGCAACTCGTTTTAGATGCGGTTTAATCATGGTGGAAAGCATCCTCCGAAATACCTGTATAAAAAATAAAAAGCAAATGAAGAGCCCAGAAAATCAGACAATGCTGCCTGAGTGAAAGCAGAAATAGTCCTTATTTTTGGGACGGCTAATTAAAGAAGAAGGAAAGTGATCTTGGGCGGCGGGAAGATCGGATCGGTGTGAAAGGAGAGGTAAGATGCTGCGAAGGACGGAGTCCGGCGTGATGGCGCTTCTTGGGTTTCTACTCGATCGAGGGGGGTTAAGAAAACTTGAAGGTTGTCTGAGAGTGTTGTTTTCGTGTCATCTCCTCCGCAGGGGAGCTTTGAAAGATAAATTTTGGGATCGGGAATAGCTTTAAGTGATTTATTAATCAGCGGTTTTTGGCCAGTTTGCGGTAGACAGCAAGATTTTTTTGCAGCGGGTATTGGCTTTAAAGTGTGAAGCTGATGCTCTTTATTTTTGCAAAGCGGACAAATATTTCCCGAAGCATGTTTGCATAGACAGATGGGCCGGCCGCAGCACGTTCTTGAATTTTCTTCTTGCCCAAGCGGCGGCAGATTAAGGCTCTGGAACCCAAAAACCGCAAGCATGAGTATCGCAACGATGTTTGCCATGATCAAGCCACTCTGATAAGAGGGGTTTTTCTTCATCCAATCCTTAAAAGGGTCAAGCTCTTTTATACAGTTGAGGTGATTTCTAATATTAAGGAGACAGGGTAAAACGAAAAGAAGAAAGCGTCAAATGAAATGGAGGAGGCGGATATTTCTATTTGTTCTGCTTCGGGTTTGGAGTTAACATATTGCCCCCAACCACATGTCCAAGAATTAAGGAGGATGCTTGATAGACCTTTTTCATAAAGGCGGACCCATGATGTGGCCGCTCCTCATTACCTCGGTCCTTTCTGTGGCTGTTGTGATCGAACGCATTTATTTCCTCATTAAAATCACGGTTCAGCGCCAGCCTCAGGTGATGGAAAGCATCATGGCCAATGTGGAAAATGGCAATATCCAGGGCGCGCTTCTGGTGGGGGAAGGGACCAAGGATTTTGTAGCCCTGATTTTAATTTATGGTTTAAAACACCGCGCCCAGTCTCTGACCAATGCCCTGCTGCGCGCCTCGAATCTGACCCTGAAACAATTTAATTATGGATTGCCGGTCCTGGACACTGTCATCACGCTGGCGCCGCTTCTTGGACTTTTGAGTACCGTGACTGGAATGATTCATGCCTTTGGCATGCTGGGCGGCCGGGAAATTGATGCGCCTTCGGTCATCACAGGCGGCATTGCTGAGGCCCTGATCGGAACAGGATTTGGGCTTGCCATCGCCATCCTGGCCCTGATTCCTTTTAATTATTTCAATGCCCGGCTGGAAGAGGCCCGGCATGAAATCGAAGATACGGCCACGCATCTGGAACTTCTTCTTAATCTTCCTAAATCGCAATGATTATTCCGTCCCCGGTTTCCCGGCGAAAAGCGCGTATTGAAATCATTCCGCTGATCGACATCATTTTCTTTTTGCTCGCCACTTTTATGATGATTTCTCTTTCCATGATCAAACACCGCGGCGTGGATGTGAACCTGGCAACCGCTGCCACGGCCTCGCAGCAGGTCAAGGACAGCCGTTACACGACAGTTTCTGTGACCCGAGACGGCGGTCTTTTTTTTAATAAGGAAAAGATTTCTTTCGAGCAGCTCTCCGAACGTTTAATTTCTCTCAAGGCCGGCGAATCCAATCCTAAAGTCGTTTTGACGGCAGATCGGGGTGCGGAGTATGGCACGGCCATCACGGCCCTGGATCAGATCCGCAAAAATGGAATCAAAGAAGTGGTTTTACAAACCCAGCTTCCTCCCCAAGAATAATTCCGCAAAACTAATCTTGTCTAAGCGCTCATTTTCTCCTCTTCAAAGAGCCGCCTAAAAAGACTCTCTATTCCTCTTTTTTTAATATTTTTTTAATGCCTTTGACGCCCCTTTTAATTAGGAAATGAGTCTCACGCCCTGTAGGATTGAATTGAACTTGAAGATTGGTTTATCGCAAAGGATACAGCGATGAAAATACTGATTGCAGCAGGGATCTTGTGCATGAGTGTTTTAACAGACGTGCGAGCCGAAGCGGTTTTGAATCAACAAGAGTCGTGGGTGCCGGCCAAAGTTGCGGCGGTTTTAAGCCAAGATGTGCAGAAAGGGAAATTAGAAATGAATATTTTTTGGATTGATGGCGCCATTTTGTCCGCACTTTTTGCACTCGGGCTCTATATCCGTAAACGATATCGGGGGTAATCATGGATTTCTTATTTATCGGACTGACGGTCATGCTTTTGGTTCTCACTTTTAGTCTTATTGTTCTGTGCGAAAAACTCTAAGGAGATCTTATGGAAATGGTTTACTGGATGGGCGGAATAATTTCCGTCATTTTATTTTTTTACTTACTGACAGCACTTCTGAAACCGGAACTATTCTAACGGCGGAAGGCGAAGGAGAAGAACAATGAGTACGCATCATAAAGCAAAAGCTTTGTTTGATCCGGCAATTGCGATACCGGCCATGATCCAATCCTTTCAAAAGCTGGATCCGCGTCATCAGATTAAAAATCCGGTCATGTTCGTGGTTTTTATCGGAAGTATTTTGACGACCGGACTCTATTTTCAGTCCCTCCTAGGTCAGGGTGAGGCCAGTCCAGGATTTATTTTGGCCATTACACTTTGGCTTTGGTTTACATTGATTTTTGCGAATTTTGCCGAAGCGCTGGCCGAAGGACGCGGCAAGGCGCAGGCGGAAACGCTGAGAAAAGCCCG
Organism: uncultured bacterium; assembly: GCA_964460795.1. GTDB lineage: Bacteria > Omnitrophota > Omnitrophia > Omnitrophales > Aquincolibacteriaceae > CAZOOM01. The sequence goes on from CAYWRU010000003.1 coordinate 107,265, forward strand.
CAAAGACACTCCGGCTAAAAAATTGTCAAAGGTCCCGTATCAATCCGGCGACCGCTATCAGACTGTTTCAGCCATGGTCCTTAAAAAGGGCGATGTGGTTCTCATTGAGGCCGGGGAAGTGATTCCCATGGACGGGGAAATCATTGACGGAATTTCTTCGGTCGATGAAAGTGCTATTACCGGAGAAAGCGCTCCGGTGATTCGGGAATCGGGCGGGGACCGGAGTGCAGTGACCGGCGGCACGCGCGTTTTGTCCGACTGGATTGTGGTCCGGATTTCTTCCAATCCTGGGGAAACTTTTTTGGATCGCATGATCGGAATGGTCGAAGGCGCGAAGCGGCAAAAAACTCCGAATGAAATTGCGCTTAATATTTTACTGGCCGCACTGACGATCGTTTTGTTCGGAGCCACGGTCACCTTGCTGCCTTATTCTATTTATAGCGTGCTCACGGCAGGTCAGGGAACGGTGGTTACGGTCACGGTGCTGGTCGCACTTCTGGTTTGTTTGATTCCAACCACAATTGGCGGACTTCTTTCTGCGATTGGCATTGCAGGCATGGACCGCATGATTCAGGCGAATGTGATTGCCATGTCCGGACGTGCGGTGGAAGCGGCGGGCGATGTGGATGTTCTTCTATTGGATAAAACCGGAACGATTACCCTGGGAAATCGTCAAGCCACGGCCTTTCTTCCGACAAATGGTGTGACGCCGCAGGAGTTGGCAGATGCGGCACAGATAGCATCGTTGTCGGATGAAACCCCAGAAGGGAGAAGCATCGTGGTTTTGGCGAAAGAAAAATATCAAATCCGCGAACGAAATATCCATGAACTCGGAGCTTCTTTTGTCCCTTTCACGGCTCAAACGCGCATGAGCGGCGTCAATTTAGCTGATGGCCGCGAGATCCGAAAAGGAGCATCGGATGCGATCGAGTCCTATGTCAAAAAGTCTGGAGGATTTTTTCCAAAGGATCTGAAAGACAACATTGAAAATATTGCCAAGTCCGGAGGGACTCCGCTCGTGGTGGCAGATAATCGGAAGGTTCTGGGTGTCATTCAATTAAAGGATATTGTCAAAGGAGGAATTAAGGAACGGTTTGGAGAGCTTCGCCGGATGGGAATTAAAACAGTGATGATTACCGGTGACAATCCTTTGACAGCGGCTGCCATTGCCGCCGAAGCGGGGATGGATGATTTTCTTGCTCAAGCCACGCCTGAAGCAAAATTGAAACTGATCCGTGACATGCAAAACGGAGGTCGTCTGGTGGCTATGACCGGAGATGGAACGAACGATGCTCCGGCTCTCGCGCAGGCCGATGTCGCTGTGGCCATGAATACCGGAACTCAAGCTGCCAAAGAAGCCGGAAACATGGTGGATCTTGATTCCAATCCCACAAAACTCATTGAGATTGTTGAAATCGGGAAACAACTGCTCATGACCCGCGGATCTCTCACCACCTTCAGTATTGCAAATGACATTTCCAAATATTTTGCAATTATCCCCGCAGCTTTTGTGGGGACGTATCCCGAGCTTGCGAAGCTGAACATCATGCATCTTGCGACGCCGGAAAGCGCCGTGCTGTCAGCCGTCATCTTTAATGCGCTGATCATTATTGCGCTCATTCCGCTTGCGCTTCGAGGCGTGCCTTACAAGCCCATGGGGGCGAGCCGCCTTTTGCGTGACAATATTTTCATTTATGGACTGGGCGGCATTATTGCGCCTTTTATCGGCATTAAGTTGATTGACATGCTGCTGGTTGCACTTCATTTGACATAATTTCATGTCATCCCCGAATGGTTTTATCGGGGATCCAAAATACTGGATTCCCGCTTTCGCGGGAATGACAAACTAGGAGGAGAAAACCCATGATACGCAAACAGATTCGTCCAGCTTTGTTTTCGTTTTTGCTGCTTACCTTGATCACAGGCGTCTTTTATCCGCTTGCAGTCACGGGGATTGCTAAAGTATTTTTCAATCATCAGGCGGAAGGAAGCTTGATGGTGAAGGATGGAAAAGCCGTAGGCTCAGACCTGATCGGGCAGGCGTTTGATGATCCAAAATATTTGTGGGGACGTCCTTCTGCTACGGCACCGGCTTTTAATGCCTCGGCTTCTTCAGGGTCCAATTATGGTCCTATGCATCCGGATTATCTAAAAGCTGTGGAAGAACGGGTGAAAGTTTTAAAAGATGCAGATCCTATGAATCAAGCGCTTGTGCCTGTGGATTTAGTGACGGCTTCCGGGAGCGGGCTTGATCCCCAGATCAGTATGGCAGGGGCCTACTATCAAGTGCCGCGAATCGCACGCATACGCGGCATTGCGGAAGATGAAGTTAAAAAAATCATTTCAAAAAATACGCAGGGCCGTTTTCTTGGGATTTTGGGGGAGCCTGCGGTGAATGTTTTAAAAGTGAATCTGGAATTGGATGAGGTGACAAAATGACGCGAAGCGTCATCCCCGAATGTTTAATCGGGGATCCACGGTTTAAATAAGGATTCCCGCCAAAACATTGCGGGAATGACGGGGGCTTCGTTGGCCCCTCGCACTTTCCCGTGCTGGTTTGACGAAAACCAGCCGGGAATGACAGAAAGGAAAGAAATAATTATGACTACAAACGATTTTATCCAGTGTGCCATTTATATGGCTGTCCTGCTTTTGCTTGCGAAACCTTTGGGGACTTACATGGCGCGTGTTATGGAGGGAGAGTCCCGCGTCAACCAGTGGTTTCGAGGGGTGGAGTCTTTCATTTATAAAGTGTGCGGCGTCAATCTTACGAACGGCGAGATGAACTGGAAGATGTACGCTGTGGCTTTTATGGCCTTTAATGCGTTGGGAATTTTTGTGGTCTATACCCTCCAGCGTTTTCAGAATGTTCTACCGCTGAATCCCATGGGCATGGCTGCCGTCACGCCGGACTCTTCTTTTAATACAGCCGTCAGTTTTGCCACGAACACCAATTGGCAAGGCTATGGCGGCGAAAGCACGATGAGCTATCTGACTCAGATGATCGGGCTCGGAGTCCAAAACTTTGTATCCGCCGCAAGCGGTATTGCAGTGCTCTTTGCTGTGATCCGTGGTTTTGTCCGCAAACAGACGGAAAATATTGGAAATTTTTGGGTGGACCTCGTGCGCAGTACGATTTATATCCTGCTGCCACTTTCCATCGTGGTGGCCACGATTTTGGTCTCTCAAGGCGTGCCGCAGACTTTTGGGCCCTCTAAGAAGGTGTCACTTCTTCAATCTATCAAAGATGGAAACGGAAATGAGGTGAGCGAGCAAGTGATTGCGGTAGGTCCCGTGGCTTCACAAATCGCCATCAAACAGCTGGGTACCAATGGCGGCGGTTATTTCAATGTGAATTCTGCGCATCCGCTTGAGAATCCCACTCCGCTTTCCAATTTTGTGGAAATGCTTTCGATTCTTTTGATCGCAGCCGCACTTTGTTACAGTTTTGGATATCAGGTCAAAGACACGCGCCAAGGTTGGGCGCTTTTGATTGCGATGACAATTATTTTTGTACCCTTGCTTGGAATTTGTACTCACTTTGAGCAGTCCGGTAATCCGATGCTTTCCAAAATGGGGATTGATCAATCAGCCTCAGCGCTGCAGCCCGGTGGAAATATGGAAGGCAAAGAAGCACGCTTTGGCATTGCCAGCTCCACCATTTGGGCGGCTGCGACCACGGCGGCGTCCAATGGCTCGGTCAATGCGATGCACGACTCTTTTACGCCGATCGGCGGATTGGTTCCGATGTGGCTGATGCAGTTGGGCGAGGTCATCTATGGAGGCGTGGGATCAGGACTTTATGGAATGCTGGCCTTTGTGCTTGTCGGCGTTTTTGTTGCCGGTCTTATGGTGGGGAGGACTCCGGAATATTTAGGAAAGAAAATTGAAGCCTATGAAATGAAAATGGCTTCAATCATGATTTTGATTCCGCCCATTCTTGCGGTTTTTGGAACCGCGATTGCTGTGGTGGCTCCGGGCGGAAAGGCCACGATTTTTAATCCTGGTATTCATGGATTCAGTGAGGCTCTCTATGCCTTTTCATCCGCGAGCAATAATAATGGAAGCGCGTTTGCAGGACTTGGAGCTAACAATCTCTTTTACAATACGGCTCTTGGCCTTTGCATGTTCTTTGCCCGGTACTGGCTGGCGGTTCCTGCGCTTGCCTTTGCCGGATCTCTGGCTCAAAAGAAAATGGTTCCGGTAAGTTCAGGAACACTTCCCACGCATACGACGCTTTTTATTTGGTTTCTTATCGGCATTGTCGTTTTGGTCGGCGCCTTGACCTTTTTTCCGGCGCTGGCACTGGGGCCTATTGTAGAGCAACTAAATTTAACGGCTTAAACCAGATTGTGCTCTGTCAGAAGAGACGGATCCGCTATAATTTCAAATACCTATGCAAGATCATCGCCCTGATCCGGATCAACTGCTGGCTTCTCTTAAGAATGAAGAAGCTCGCAGCCAAAAAGGGAAGCTTAAGATTTTTCTCGGCATGTGCCCGGGTGTAGGGAAAACCTATGCCATGCTTCAGGCTGCCCGCCAGCGCGCCGCGGAAAAAATCGATGTCCTTGTCGGAGTCGTGGAAACACACGGTCGCAAAGAAACCGAAGCGCTTCTGGACGGCCTTGCCGTTGCCTCAAAGATCAAACGCCCTTATAAAAATACCGTCCTCGAAGAGATGGATATCGATACCATCCTGATGATTCGTCCGCAGCTCGTGCTAGTCGATGAGTTGGCGCACACTAACTCTCCTGGAAGTCGCCATCCAAAGCGCTATCAAGATGTGATGGAGCTATTGAACGCGGGCATCGATGTTTATTCCACGCTCAATGTTCAGCATGTGGAAAGCCGTGCCGAAGCCGTCAGTCAGATCACAGGAGTCCGTATGCAGGAGACGGTTCCAGATTCTTTGCTGGATGAAGCCGAAGAAATCATCCTCATTGATCTCACTCCGGAACAGCTTCGTCTGCGCCTTCAAGAAGGCAAGGTTTATTTGGGAGAGCGCGCTGCGACGGCCGCAGAAAATTTTTTCCGGGAAGAAAATTTGACCGCCCTTCGGGAAATGGCGCTTCGATTGACGGCGGAGCGTGTGAATCAGGATCTCCGCGAGATTATGACCGAGCAGCGGATTCAAGGGCCGTGGAAAGCGGGGGAATGTCTGATGGTGGCTGTCGGTCCCACGCCTTTTTCAGAAAGTTTGATCCGCTGGACCCGGCGTGCCGCGGCCTCGATGAGTGCGCCGTGGATTGCAGCCTATATTGAATCTTCGGGCTTAGATGAAGAAGAAAATAAAAGGCTCCAAAAGAATCTGGCGTTGGCCCGGCAATTAGGAGCCGAAGTCATCGTGAGTCAAGGCGCAGATGTTGCACAATCCCTGATTCGAATTGCCCGGCAAAATAATGTCAGTCAAATTTGCGTCGGAAAACCCTGGAGCGGTGGACTGCTAACGTGGATGCGAAGCGGGCGGCTGATTCGGCGTCTTGTTGAATTGAGCGGAGATATTGACGTTCATCTGGTTCGCGTCAAAGGCTTGGGTGCAGCGGGAAAAAGAAAAAAATTGGAAAGGAATACCCCGGTTTTTGGAAAAGAACTTGCCTGGGTGTTCGGAATTGCTGCGGGAGTTACGGCGCTCAGTTTCGGAATCGAAAAAATTGCGGGTTACACCTCGGTTTCGCTGATTTATTTATTAGCGGTCATGCTTTCCGGGATGATTCTGAGCCGCTGGTCGGTCCTGATCTTGGGGGCCATGTGCGCTGTTTTATGGAATTTTCTATTCATTCCCCCGCGTTTTACGTTTTGGATTCATGAAACGCATGATTTCTTGATGTTCTTCATGTATTTTGTGGTTTCTCTCATCATGGGACAAATCACCTCACTTCTTCGTGAACGCGAGAGAGTAGAGCGCCGGCAGGAGGAACGCGCCCATGTTCTTTATCAAATGACCCGGACCATTGCGGTAAGCCATAATTCCCATGAGGCAGTCGAAAGCGCCCTTAAAAAACTGGAAGAAATTTTGAAGGTTCGTGCCGGGCTTTATTTGGGGGATGACAAAGGAAAGCCTTCTTTTGAACATCCCTGGAGCGGGAATCTCGGGCTTTCGGGCAAGGAAAGAAGCGTTGCAAATTGGGCCTTTCTCAAACAGCAGCCGGCAGGGCGCTTTACGGAAACACTTCCCGAATCACAAAATTTTTACTTACCGCTCATTTCTCTCGACAAAACGCTCGGAGTCTTGGCGGTTTATCCTTCTCAGGAGCATCTTTGGACCATGGATCAGCGGAGTCTTATCGAATCTTTCGCTTCTCTGATCACCGTTTTTCTCGAAAAAGATTTCTTTATCAAAGTGGCGCAGGAATCCAAAATCAAAGAAGCCTCGCAAAAATTTCAGGAAGCGCTCTTGGACAGCGTGTCGCATGAACTCAAAACTCCGCTGACTGTGATCGCCGGATCGGCCGAACATCTGGAAAAGGATGTAGACCGGGAAACTTTTCGAAAGTTGATTTCCGAAATCCGGACTGCCAGCCGGCGGCTTCTTCAGACCGTGAATGGACTCCTTGAAATGTCGCGGCTTGATTCCGAGGCCATGCGGCTGAATCTGGATTGGTACGATGTGAGGGATATTCTAGGAAGTGTTTTGGAAGATTTACGCGATCTTTTAAACCAGCATGCAGTTCAGACACAATATGCTTCGGACCTTCCGCCCGCCAAACTGGATGAGGCTATTCTTAAAAATATACTTTCAATTTTGGTTTCTAATGCTGCGATTTATACACCGCCCAAGACTAAGATCTCCATCTCAGCTCAAAAGGAGAAAGGAAAATTAATCATTGATGTGTTGGATGAAGGACCGGGCATCTCGGAAACGGATCTGAAACAAATTTTTGACAAATTTTACAGGGGGAAAGGAGTCCGGACCGGCGGCTTGGGTCTAGGGCTCTCCATTGCCAAGCGATTTGCTGAGGCGCACGGAGGTGAAATAAACGCTCAGAATCGGGAAAACGGCGGGGCTCACTTCCGGATCGAAATCCCTACTGATTTTTTTGAAAATAAGGAAGTGGGCCCATGAGTGCACAGTCCTTGATTTTGGTGATTGATGATGAAGTCCAAATGCGGCGCCTTTTGAAACTGACTTTGGAATCCGGGGGATACCGTTTTGCCGAAGCTGAAAATGGGGAGCTGGGATTAATGGAGGTTGTGCGTCAAAAGCCGGATGCCGTCATTTTAGATCTGGGGCTTCCTGATATGGACGGAATCGAGGTGCTCAAGGCATTAAGAGACTGGAGTCAGATTCCTGTCTTGATTCTTTCCGTTCGGGACGCCGAAAAACAGAAAGTGGCGGCGCTCGACCACGGGGCGGATGATTATGTGACGAAGCCTTTTGGTCAGGAGGAACTTTTGGCGCGGCTTCGCGTCCTCTTAAAACACGCGCCCGATCAGCCTGCGCTCCCGATTTTTGAAAACGGAAACCTGTCCGTAAACTTTGTGGAGCGGCGGGTCCAAATCGGCGGCAAGGAAATCAAACTTACGGCCACGGAGTACTCGCTGTTAAAACTTTTCATCCAGCATGCGGGCAAGGCGCTGACCCACCGTCAGATTTTGCATGAAATCTGGGGGCCGAATACGGAAGAGCGCACACAGTATTTGCGAGTTTATGTCACGCATTTGCGGCAGAAGATCGAAGCCAATCCCGATCAGCCGAAACGGATCAAGACCGAATCCGGCATCGGTTATCGTTTTTGCTTGGTTTAAAAAAATGCCGGGCGCGTCAAGAACGCCCGGCATTTCTAAACAGCTTTACGCAAATCGTCTTCTTTACTTCCGGAACTTTTTCAGTGTCAGAAGATCATAGGTGCCGTTAATGATTTTCTTCCCGGCATCCATGGTTTCATGGAGGACTTTATCCATCGGATCGAACAAGATGGGCCGCATCTTCACGGCCGGCACTTTATCGAACGATTTGTCGAGTCCTTCATTGATCTTCCCGTACAGCGCTCCGGCATCCGCAACGGGCCGATAAGCACTGTCCTTGGTGTGATCAGCCACGGCATTATCGATCGTGGCGATCAAGCAAAAGCCCGGAACTGAACCGACAACCAACAGCAGTACGAGCATCGCAGCAAGTTTTTTCATGTTTCTACCCTCCTTTTGGGGGCGTACCCCCTCTACTTAAAGCTTGCTTCACAGCAGATGCTTTACAATAGTGCGTCGTTTTATATTTTGATTTAACACACTGATTTATGGAGTGCTATAAATCATGCCATTCGAGGGCCTAAAAATGACCTTTTTTGCCCCCGATCATCTTGATGCAAAACAAAGCAATTTTTACTGAGCAGGGGCAAGGCTAGGGTCTGGCTGCTTGGCGGGCCCCCCTCCCTTGGGCCGTTGCATGGGAACCGAACCGTCAAAGCTCAGAACATCATCCTCTTATTCGCGATGCTCGTTTTTCGGCCGGATCCACAGCGAAGCTAAAACAGAAGCGGCCAGGATGCCTGCGATCACGCCCAAAGAAAGGCCGATTGGGATTTTATAACTCATCGCCAGAATCATTTTAATTCCCACAAACATGAGGACACAAGACAGGCCGGTTTTCAAAAATCGAAATTTACCGACCACGCCGGCCAGCGCAAAATAAAGAGACCGCAGTCCTAAAATCGCAAAGACATTGGAGGTATAGACAATAAAGGGGTCGTTTGTAACTGCAAAAATGGCGGGAATTGAATCCACAGCAAAAATTAGGTCTGTGAATTCCACGACCAGCAGCACCAAAAACAAAGGGGTGGCGGTCAGAATATTTTTCTGCCGGATAAAAAAAGCATCTCCGTGATAATCAGAAGTGACCGGCATTAGACGTTTAAAAAGCCGCACCAGCGGGTTTTGATCCGGATAGATCTCTTCATTCTGTTTGATCAACATCTTGATGCCGGTCAAAATGAGGAAGGCCCCGAAGATGTAAATAATCCAGTGATAGTCATGAATGAGTTTGGCGCCTACTATTATAAGCGCGGCGCGCATAACGAGCGCTCCCAGGATTCCCCAAAAAAGCACTTTATGCTGAAGAATGGATGGGGCTTTGAAGAATGAAAAAATCATGAGAAAAATAAAGATATTGTCCACGCTGAGTGATTTTTCGATCAGGTAGCCGGTGAGAAATTCCAGGGCGATTTGAGGCCCTTTCCAAAAATAAATGCCGGCATTAAACGTAAGGGCCAAAGAGATCCAGACTCCGCTCCAGATGAGGGCTTCCTTGACCTTAACTTCGTGTGCCTTTTTGTGGAAAACGCCCAGGTCAAGGGCTAGCATGCCGAGTACAAAGAGATTGAAAAAAAACCACATCAAAACAGACTCCACGGACGCACCTCATGAAATTTCTGGCCGCTTCCCGAAGGGCGCGGCAGGTTATAAAGTTTTTTGATTCGTTCTTCGACCGGCGGATGTGTGGAAAATAAACTCATGACATTGCCTGCATTCAGGGCATTCATGATATAGAGATGGCTAAAGGCGGCTTGGGGACTCCAAGCAGCTTCTTCCTCAGAGTGCACAGGGCTTTGCTGCTGAGAATCGGAAATTTTTTGCAGTGCGGAGGCCAAGGCTTCTGGATCTTCGGTAAGGAGTGATCCGGATTCATCGGCCATAAATTCGCGGGTTCTCGAAATGGCAGCCTGAATGAGCGTGGCCGCGAGCGGAGCGATCAAAGCGGTGACTATCATTGCCAGGGGGTTTACGCCGGAACGGCCTTCATGATTTCGGGAGTGACTGCCGGACAGGCCAAACCACTGAAGCATGTGGGCCAAAGTCATAATGGCTGAGGCGAAACATGCCACCAGGGTTGAAATTAATATATCCTTATTGCGGATATGTCCAAGTTCATGTGCTAGAACGCCGCGAAGTTCCCTACGATCTAGAATGTCGACCAGTCCGCGTGTCACGGCCACGGCGGCATGATGTTCGTTTCGTCCTGTGGCAAAGGCATTCGGAATCCGCTGGGGAATCAGATAAACCGCAGGCATGGGCAGACCGGATTTTTCACTCAATTCTTGGACAATGGGTGTAACGCCCCAAGGGTCATTTGACCCTAGGGGCTCCGCTTTGTGCATGGAAAGCACGATTTTATCTGAAAACCAATAAGCAGCGGCATTCATCAAAATCGAGAACAGGAGCGCCATCATCATTCCCTGCGGACCTCCTGCTAGATGGCCGATCCACAAAAAGAGGCCACTGATACTGGTTAAGAGCAATACGGTTTTCAGCTGGTTCTGCATGGCGTCCTCCTTCAATCTAATTTTGTATGAGGCTCTTCTCCCTCTGATTCAAGGGAGCCCCAATAGTCTTTGAGCAGGTTTCTTAGATCTGCTTCATTCAGGTAATCTTGTTTGCTTTTCATTCTAGCCATGTCGCACCTCCATCAGGTTTGATCTCTGAGAGAATTATGGCCTTGAAAGATGAATAATAAAAATATATAGTTTATATATAAAGGATCTATTTAATAGATATGATTCCGATTAATTATCATCACCTCTACTATTTTTATGTGATTGCTGAAGAGGGGTCTGTGACCCGGGCTGCGGAGAAGATGCGTATTGCCCAGTCAAGCTTGAGTATGCAGCTCGCCCAGTTTGAGCGGGGCTTGGAGAAAAAATTATTTGTCCGCGAAGGGCGGAAAATGACGCTGACGGAGGACGGAAATCATATTCTTGCCTACGCCAAGGCCATTTTTGATTTAGGCGGAGAGCTCATCGATAGTCTTGGGGACCGGTCTTTAAAAGGAAAAATCAAAATCCAAATTGGAGTTTCCAGTTTCATTCCCAAGGCTGTGGTTAATGCGCTGCTGAATTTTCTTTTTACTCAGCCAAACCCGCCTTATGTCAATGTGGTCGAAAAAACCCTTGAGGAAATGGCGGCTGACTTAATGATCCATAAACTGGATATGATTCTCAACGATCTGTCCTACCAGGCCCCTGCTGAATCCGGTATTCAAAATCATTTGCTGGCAAGTATTCCTGTGGTTTTGTGTGCCAACCGGAACATGGCAAAAAAAGTGCGCCGAATTCCCCAGGATCTTCACCATGCGCCCATGATTATGCCCACGGCCCAGTCTAGGATTTATCATGCGCTCCACGAGTATTTTCTTTTCCATCACGTAAAACCAAATGTCATCGCCGAAGTCCAGGACCTTGAGCTGGTGCGAAGACTTGCGCTCGCGGGGAAGGGGATCGTGCCCATCAATCAATTTTCTGTGAAGCGTGCACCGTCTCAGGAACGGCTTGTTATTTTAGGGAAGGCCAATGCCCTCAACATCCACGATTCGGTTTATTTGATTAAAAAAGAGAGAAAAAATCCGCATCCTGTGGTTCAAAAAATTATCAGTGATTTTAAAATAAAAGTCTGATTCAAAAAATATGGAAAATTTCCTGCGACCCATGTCTCCAATTTTACTGCCTCCGGATTTCTCGGGATTTAAGGGGTTGGTCTCTTTTCAGTCCATGGAGTTTTGCGGAGTAGCGGGGAAGTGTCATCACTTTCGTCTTTATGAAGAAAGCCGGGCGCATTCTCTGTTTTGTGCTTGGATGATTTTAAAAGAGGATGCGCTGGCCTGGACTTCGTTTCGTGAATTGTGGGATCAAACCGTGCGGTTGGCCGCAGCTCAAATGCAGGGATTTTTTGGATTGGAACTCATCTTTTTTGATTTAAAGGAAGGGCTATCCAGCTTTCATCCCGGAAATTTGGCGCAGTTGATCGTCAATCATTCCAAGAAGCTGGATTTGGGGGCGCAAATTTTAATTCGCTATGCTTCCCTCTGGATGGTGCTCTCGAAGCGGACGGTTGAAGATTGGGGCAAGATCGATTTTAAGTCCCGCATGGACATGGTTTCAAAACCCGGGCAGCTGGATTTGACTTTGAAGAAAATGACGCAAGAAGTTTCGGGTTTTGGCAAAGAATCCCAGCCGCCGCTTTTTTTGATCATGGATTTAGGAGAGATGCCTGTCTTTAAATTTGGCTCAGAAGAACAAACCGACAGAATCCATCGCTGGCTCGAGAGTCTTCAAAAAAATAATCAATCCATGCCGCAGATATATTTTTATCATCAGGGAAAGCTCACGGATCTTGTCGCTCAATTCGGCCTCCGTGAAGTCTAGAAATCGAATTATTCTTTAGAAGGCAGAGAAAGTTCATTGCTGGTTTCAAGTCCGTCAGCAATCTCGCGGATAATTCCAAGCTGAACATAAATCGGGCGGATGGATTTTCGAATTTCAGGAAGTTGTTTATTGAACCAGAAGAATCCCGCGATGCAGCAGAGCCCGCCAATTCTCAGAGTATTCGGTGCGCCAAGACTCTGGGACAAACTGCCGGCGAGTAAACTCCCAAACGGAACCGTTCCCATAAACGCCATGACAAATAAACTCATGATGCGGCCGCGTTTATCGTCTTCCACAATGGTTTGCAGGATGGTGTTGCTGGAGGCGGATTGCAGCATGAATCCACATCCGACCATGACTAAAAGGATGAGCGATAACCAGAGCGTGTGTGAAAATGAAAATGCGATCAGTCCAACTCCAAAAGCGGCTGTTGCATAGAGAATGACACGGGCAAGCCCCCGGACGGATTGACGGGCCGCCAGCCATAAGGCGCCGAGAAGCGCTCCGGCGCCGATCGCGGCCATCAAAAAACCAAGCGTGTGCGGGCCTCCGCCCAAAATAGTTTTAGCAAAAACAGGCATGAGGACTGTGTAAGGAACTCCCATTAAACTGACCAAGGCAAGCAGTCCGATCATGGATCGAATGGGTTTGGACTTTGCTGCATATTGCCAGCCTTCTTTAAATTGAGTCAAGGCATTACCGGATTTTTGTGAAACAGGATGGGGTTTAACCACCAGCGCCAAGAGTGCAAGGATGACGGCGACATAGCTGAAACCATCAATCAAAAAACACCACCCCTCGCCCCAGGCGGCAATAATCATTCCTCCGATGGCCGGCCCCAGCAGCCTTGCCATATTGAACAAAGAAGAATTTAAGGCAATGGCATTTCCCAAATCTTTTTTATCTTCAATCATTTCCACCACAAAAGAATGGCGGCCCGGCATATCAAAGGCATTGATCAAACCTTGGAAAGCACTCAGGACTAAAAGCCAGGGCATGGTGATCCAATGTCCCAAAGTCAGGATGGCGAGTGCAAAAGATTGGATCATGGAAAGTATTTGAGTGATCAGTAAAAGCTTCCGCCGGTTCACGCGGTCCACCACGAGCCCGGCAAAAGGCAGCAAAATAAAGGCAGGCATCTGCGAGCAAAATCCAACCAATCCGAGTAAAAGCGCGGATCCGGTGAGGCGGTAGACGAGCCAGCTGGTGGCTGTACTCGTCATCCAGGTTCCCATCAAGGAGACAATTTGTCCGCCAAAAAAGAGACGGTAATTTTTATAACGCAGAGCACGCAGCATGAAGCGAATGCCCTGCGGTTTGGATTTTGGCGAAGAAGACTTATCCATCGTAAAATAATTCCTTATAAAAAATGCCAGGCACCGTTTCTGTGCCTGGCAGCTTTTTATTTCATAACAGGGACAGGGCTAAGAAATCGAAACACCTGCCCGTCCGGCAGGCGGGGACCTGTCCCTAGTGCTTAGTTCATGGATTCAGCCATGAGCTCCACATATTGACGTTCCAAAACATCATGGAATGCAGCCGCCTGCATTTCGCTGTCTTTCCCAAGAATTTCTGACATGTGTGAAGCTGAGCGGTTGAACCAGAGATCAAACAGATCCCCCAGAGCAATTTTCTTTTTCAGATCATTTTTTAATTCCTGCTCAGCCTCAATCCAGTCATCAAAGGCAGTACGGAGCGACTGGACCTTGGCTTCGCGGATGGCCTGGGCGCGTGCCCGGATTTTAGACACCTCATCCTGGGTATATTGATCCGAGGGTTTATTTTGTAATCCCGCGGAGGCCTTGAGTTCCTGCTCGGCCTGAAGCCAGTCATCGAGCGCGGTATTCATGGCCTGGCATTTCCGCTGCCAGATTTCGCGCGCACGTTTACGAATTTTCTCCAAATCAGTCTTAGAATATTTTTTGGGGGCGGTCACCGATTTCTTCATAAGAGTCTCCTTTCACTCACAGTAGATCACAGTCTCTATGAGCCCGATCCGAATAACCATATAATTGTATTCCCTCTGAGTGGGTGCTGGGATTATTTTTTCGCCATCTGGGCGAAGAAGGCCTCGGCACCTTTTTTGATTTCATCCTGCGTCAGATCTTTGGTGTGCGTGGCAATCATCCACGAGTAGCCGAAAGGGTCCTTGACGCTGCCGGCGCGGTCGCCCCAAAACATATCCATGACCGGCATGTTCACAGTCGCGCCTGCGGCCACGGCTTGATTAAAGGCGGTGTCTGCATTTTGCACATAAATGTAAAAACTGACCGGGCAGCTGCCCAAAGATTCTGCACTCTTGCAGCCTTGATTTTCATCGCCCATCATGAGGATGGAATTGCCGATCTGTATGGTGGCATGCATGATGCCTTTGCCGTCAAGGTTGGGCAGGAGGTCCAGGACTGTGGCATTAAAAGCCCGTTTATAGAATTCAAGAGCGCGTCGGCTGTCTTTGAGTGTTAAGCTTGCGGTCACGGATGCATATCCAGCAGGAATAGGATTTATCATGGCAGCTCCTTGTCTGTTTGTCTAGAGGATCAAACCTATCACAAACACGGAAAGCATCAAGAAAAAAATATCCGGAGAAATCTTTTGAGAGGAGGATTTTTTAAGGTTATTTCTTGAATAGTTTTAAATATTCGCCGTAGCCTTCTTTTTCAAGATTTTCTTTGGGGATAAATCGCATGGAGGCGGAATTGATGCAGTAACGGAGTCCGGTGGGAGCCGGGCCATCCTTAAAAACATGACCTAAATGAGAATCAGCCTTGGCGCTTCGGATCTCAACCCTTTCCATAAAGTGGCTCTTGTCGATTCTTTCAATGATCTGTTTGCGGTCCAGGGGCTGGGTGAAACTGGGCCAGCCGGTGCCGGAATCAAATTTGTCCGTGGAGCTGAAAAGCGGTTCGCCGGAAACCACATCCACATAGATGCCTTCTTTATGATTATTCCAATACTCATTTTGAAACGGCGGTTCGGTCCCGTTCTCCTGAGTGATGGCGCACTGGAGGGGAGTCAATTTTTTCTTCAGTTCCGCCATATTTTTTTTCATGGGTTCATTAGCCATCACTGCCTCCGGATAGTTTCCTGATAGGAAGAAAATTAAAAAAACGAAAATGAATCGCATAATCCCTCTTTGCTTGGAAAGATCGATCGTGACTTCATTGTAGGAGAGACGGCCATGTCCCGCAAGCAGAGGATTTGTTTGGAAAATTCTCACCTGTTGAAGAGTCAATGTGAGAATTTCTCAGGATCTTGAAGTGTGCTCCGAAGGTTGAGCGGGCACGGTGGCAAGACAGACTTGCATTCCGGCGCCGGCGGTTCGTCAGCTCCAGCGGCTGACGACCGCCTGCGCTCTCGCCTCTCAGATCCGCTTGCGGTAAGCGGAACCAAGCTCTGAGCGGCTGCGAGAGCCGCCTCCATGCGAGTCTGTCTTGCCGAGCGAGACCGAAGGCGCAAGTGAGTTTTCCCTCGCTGGGGGAAAACTCACGTCACGGAAAGATCTTGGGAAATTCTCGAAAGGTCTCTCATTACAATTTGAGGATCGTTAGGGAATTTTCAGGGGGTGTTTGAAGGGTTTAAATAGACCGGAGCGATGAGCTCTGCCTGCCAACGCATCATGCCGCTTACTTCCATCATCTTTTCGAGGGACTTTGGCTGATGTTGGATCACAGAGGTTAACGTGCTGCGCGAAGCAAGAAAAGGAGATTCAATGCACAGTTGCTCTGCCAGTTTTTTGCAGGCAGCCATAAGCGTCTCCACTTTTTCCTGATCCGGACGGTCATAGGACCACTCTATTTTTGGGGGAGGCAGCGGCCATTCTGCGCGCGGAGTTATCTCTGCGGATCGGATTGCTTGTTCCAGGCGCGTCCGATTTTCTCCGGTGAAGCGTTTCAAAAAAGACGGACCTTCCTCGAGCGGTAAAAGCGGATGATTTGCCCGCCACTGGGCCAGTTGAATCAGATCTTCGTTCTTTAAGATGTAAAATGACGGGCGGTCTTTTTTGCGCGCTTCCTCATCACGCCATTTCCAAAGTTCCCGGACAAAGAGCAGCTCCTGCGAGGAGAGCCGGGAAGATCCTTTCACGCGCCACGCCTCCTTCTCCTCATTTTTATCCGGAAGCCCGGAGGTTTTGACCACGCGCTCGCAGCATTCTTTATGCCAGCTGAGCCGGTTCAGGCTTTGCAGGTTTTCGGTAAGGGCATCGGTCATGAGTTCGAGATATTTTGTGTCATCCGAGGCATAGGTGAGCATGCGCTCCGTGAGGGGACGCCGGGACCAGTCTGCTTTTTGATCTGACTTGGACATGGGGATTCCAAAAAATCTTTCGACCAGGGCGGCGAGATTTCTTTTTTCGTAACCAAGAACCTGGGCCGCGATCATGGTGTCAAAAACAGGAGATTTGGGCCGGAAGCCAAAGGTCTTTTTTAAAATGCGCAGGTCATAGTCCGCGCCGTGGAAAATCAGGGCCTTTTCAGAGAGGATTTCCAGAAACTGAGAAAGCGAAAAATCACGCAGGGGATCGATAATATAATTTCCGCCCGACACACTGAGCTGAATGAGGCAGACTTTTTCGAAATAATGATGCAGGCTGTCGGCTTCTGTATCCACAGCCGCACGCGCCGCGCCCTTCAGTTTTTCGGTTAAAGAGGCCAGACCTTCTGCGTCCTCAATCAGGGTGTATCCCTGAGCGATTTTTGATACAGGAATTTTTTCCATAACGTGAGTATACTACGAAAACCATGAATAAAGCGCGTGCCGGGGCATAGATTCAGCCCGTTTTTCCCTGTTTAAACCTGCCGAAAGGCTGATTGACCCTTGCTAGGGTGGTGCATATAATACCCATCCGATTTCAGATTTGAGATTGATGATTGAAGATTCCCCGCAATCTGCAATCTAAAATCTTCAATTCTTTTTCCCCTGTAGCTTCCGCCCCGCCCAAGGCGGGGACGGATCCGTCCTCCGGCTTACCGGAGGCGGACAGTCCGCGGAACGAAGTAAAGCGGTACCCGAGGGACTCAATGTCCTGAGGGTATGGATAGTTTGAAAATAGAATTAGATAAATAAAGTTTTTCCCCTGTAGCTCAGTTGGTAGAGCAGCGCACTGTTAATGCGCTTGTCCCTGGTTCGAGCCCAGGCGGGGGAGTTTTCATGAAAAAAGCCGGAACCACTTTTTGTGGTTTCGGCTTTTTTATTAAGACTCGCCGCAGGTTTGAACAGTCTCTACGAAGTAGGGACAAAGTTCCGCGCGAAGGGCGCAGCCCGGAGCCGTCCCTGAAGCCCCGTAGGGGCGGAAGGGAGAGCCTCGCTCAGACAGGAACTTCAAGTTCCTGCTGAAGCAGTACTCAATCATCAGATTGAGTGCAGGCGGGGGAGCCAATTACAAACAGAGGGCCCTTTGACTAACAAGTCGAAGAGCCTTCTCCTTTTATGGAATGTACTTACGTTAATCGGGGTTTGGTTCGAAGGTGAAAGGTTTGTATCGGTGCTCATTTATTGACGTTTTGTGTTAACTTATTGCAAACGCAATGAGTTGCAAAGTTCGAGGGTTCAAGCGGGAAGATAGTTTGTCGATGAACAATGGGGGATATAACTATGAGATACAACCTAACGGTATTATTTGCTGGCGCAATGTTTTTGCTTTTTATGTCGGCTCTGCATACTCATTTGTTCCCCTCACCCTTAGCCATTGATTGGGATATTAACAACGCAGTGGTCATAGCAGGAGTGACGAGTTTCATATTAAGCCTTTTGTTAAAGCCAGCATCGAGTAAGAAAATATTTTTTGCCCGTTTCTTATTGCTACCTTTAGTATTCTCACTATCTTTTTGCTTGCTAGAGATTTCAGCAGAGTTTGACCCGCATAATATTTCTAAAGGCTTTGGCATTGTATATTTTATTTGTTGCTACCCGCCGAGTTTTATTGGCACTGTATTTGGTCTGTCAGCAGGATGGTTAATCAGAAGATTCCGGCATCAGCGTAAGGCAATCTGACATTCTTTGAGAAGCGTCTTCAAAATCGAGACTTCCTCGCTCATGAAATAGTTGCCTAGTCTATCCAGTTGAGGGAGCCATATAAAAAACGGCGGCGGCCACTTGGTCGGCGCCGTTTTTATTTAGCCCTCTCCGCAGGTTTGATCTGTGACGCCGAAGGATGGGTACCCAGGGCCATTTTATTAAAGCAGTTGTTCAGATAAACATCTTCAAATACACTAATGATATGTTATTTCCACTTATCGCTAAGTATGCGGTTACTGCCTTGATTATTGTGATCGTTTCTGAAGTTGCGAAAAGAAGCGATAAACTTGGATCGCTTGTTTCATCACTTCCGTTTGTGACCATCATGGTGATGATATGGCTTTATCTAGAGAAACAAGGCAGTCAGAAGATAGGCAATCACGCCTATTATACTTTTTGGTATGTAATTCCTACCCTTCCGATGTTTCTCATCATGCCTTGGCTCATGACAAAAGGCATCAATTTCTGGGTTTCACTCGGAATTTGTGCCTTCGTTACCATCGGCTGTTTCATTCTTACGGCTTTAACGGCTCGTCGTTTTGGAATTGATCTAATTCCGTAATTGAGACCTAAAGGTAGTATGTGCGGGGAGCCGACACGTTGGAATCGAAGTTTAACCTGTCCCTTGGGTATGAAACCGCTTCCCGGTACCGTTCTACGATTAGCCGATTAGAAAGGATCCAGCAAAAGCCCGCGGTCTTTCTCATCGATTTTGCCATCTTTATTGGCATCGGCATGGAGTCCGTCAGCATCCCGAAGATATTTAATATCCTCATCGGCTGCACCCATTTTTTTCAAAACATCCATTTGGTTCTGGATGCAAATTAGTTCGGACTCCTGCCCGTGGCCTGTAGGAGATGCTTGGCCCTTCGCATACGTCTCCATGAGCCGCGCATGACAGGCTTCGTGGACAATGGCCGCCGCACTAAAGGGAACGGAGCGGAGAGCGGTTCGCTTTTGAAGCGTCATGTGGGGCGGTTTTTCATATCCATGGAATGCGGTTGGAGCCCCTTGGTGAATTCGATGCAAATAGGTTCTGACATTTTCATAATCGTAATAAGATCTTAATTTCAAAAACTGAAGTGCTGCCTTGACCTGGCTCACAAACACGGTTTCTCCCCAAATGGTAATCCCCTCCACGATATCAGTCTGAAAAAAACCCGGATTAACCTGAGACGACGCCTGTGAGTTGACAGCTGCAAGCCAATCGTCGCTGATCTTAGCATCTGGAGTTTTAGATAAATGCGGGGGCACAGGATCGGAAACTGCAGCATCTTTGGCGGGAGCGGTTTTCTGCGGAGTATAAATATAAGTCCGTCCGTTGAGGGTGCGGATCTGCTTCTTGGGAAGATTGACTATATTTTGTTTCAGCTCGACAAAAATACTAGCTGCGTCTTGTTTTAAAATTTCCCCGTCATAGACTTCCCCGTTCTTCATTTCAATACGGGCTGCCCACGCCGGAAGCATCAGAAAAAATACCTGGAGCACGATTCCTATTGCAGTCATCCCGCGAAAAAAACCATTCACTCGAGTATATCCTCTTTCAAAACAATAATTTGTTTCCCGGTTATGTCTTGCAAAGTGTAGTAAACAGGATCCTCATGTACCAGCCCTCCCTTTACCACAGAACCATTTTTGAGGTGAAAAACCTTCAAGTCTTCAGGCGTTTGTGAAGTGGGATCGGAATGACTCGAAGCATTCACTGCGGACCGGACAGGCAGAGCAGCTGCTGAAACAACAGCGGCAGAATTATCGCCCGCCGGTTTTTTGGGAATATCCTGAACGGCCTGTGAGAAATCAAGGGCTGCCAAAGGCTTCCCTCCGATGGTAGAGTAAATCGAAAAGCGAGCAATCTTCCAACCTTGCCAGTCCAGGACCATTTTCACTTCGTGGATATAAGTCCGGTAGGTGGTTCCAAAGGCCGAGGTCACTCCGGGTAAATCCGCAGGCACGGTCTGATCCAGTTTTAACAAAAGAATAGGAAATGAAAGGCGGTCTTTGATGAGAATTTTATATCGCGGGTAAGTCGGCGCGTCTCTGAGCGTTCCATAAGCCTGCCGATAAAATCTTTCAGAGTGGGCAAAGTCTTGGGCGGCGGTATCCGTGATCCTCTTTTTTGCATCCGCAAACTTCATCCGGTAGAGCTGACCGGCAAATTCCTGATAAACCAACACTGCCTTCGAGGCACTGCACTGATATAAAATCAATGCAAACACAAAAATAACGGCAGCCGAAATTTGAATGATGCGCTTCATTAATAACCCCGTCTGGAAACGGCATCAGGATATCATATACAATTAAACAGCACCAGGCCCTGTTCTAATGGGTCGCGTATCATAAATTGTGTAATTTGATGAAATAAAAAGGGTGTATCCTT
>CAYWRU010000004.1:0-61110 GCA_964460795.1 uncultured bacterium
TTCTCAGTTTTTTACCCCCTATCCCCTACCCCTTATCGCTTTAAAGAGCTTGAAGCACCTGGAGCACTTCCTCCACATGACCGGTCACCTTGACCTTGGGGAAGATTTTCCGTACTTTTCCGGCCTGATCAATGACCACGGTGGTCCGTTCAATTCCCATGTATTTCTTCCCATACATGCTCTTTTCCTTCCAAACCCCATAGAGGTTGACCACTTCCTTCTTCTCGTCACTCAGAAGCTGAAAAGGCAAGCCGAATTTGGCAATAAATTTTTCGTGAGAAGCTAGAGAATCAATACTGATTCCGAGAATTTCTGCATCCATTTTTTTAAACTGGGTCACGGCATCACGAAAATCACAGGATTCCTGGGTGCAGCCCGGCGTCATATCTTTGGGATAAAAATAAAGAACTACATTTTTTTTACCGCGGAAATCCGATAGCTTGACCGCCGCATTTTTATTGGAGGGCAGTGTAAAATCAGGAGCGAGTTTTCCTTCTTCAAGCGTTGCCATGAATTTTCTCCTTAAAAAAGGTACCTGGTACGATTTGGCTGCCAAATCATACCAGGAACTGGTTTCATAAGTCGTCATAAGCTGTTTGGCTGTTTCATTTGTTTTTGCTGTCATCCCGGGCTTGACCCGGGATCCAGAATACAAATCAGAGAAATGGATGCCGGATCGAGTCCGGCATGACAATCCATACAATGACTTACGAATACTTATGAAACCAGTTCCAGGTACCCTTTGATTACTTGACGGCGTTTTTAAGTTCTGCGCCGGCTGAGAAAGTAGGCACTTTACGGGCCTTGATCTGGATGGTTTCTCCGGTCTGGGGATTACGTCCCGTCCGGGCCTTGCGGGTCTTCACCTGCCAGGTTCCAAAACCAACCAACTGCACTTTCTGCCCTTTCTTAAGCGATGCTTTGATGGCATCAAAAGCAGCGTTCACAGTTTCCCAAGCTTTTGCCTTCGAAGTCTTAGTCTTCTTGGCAATTTCTGCTGCGAGTTGTCCTTTGTTCATTGAATTCACCTCCTTTTATTAAAATAGGATTGCAAACCCTCTCGCGCCCGACAGAGCACAAGACGTCTGCAGTCCCTCAAAAGATTTTGAGTTCCTCCGTAGGTGCGCGGGTAAGTAAATCCAGCACCGCTTGCCTCGGATCTTTATCCTCAAAAAGAATCTTTGAAACTTCTGTTACGATCGGAAGCGGTACATTCACACGCTGACCGAGTTCCATCACGCTTTGCGTGGAGTCCACACCCTCGGCTACCATTTCCATCCCCGCCAAAATTTCTTTCAGTTTTTTTCCTGAGCCCAGTTGACGCCCCACACGAAGATTGCGCCCATATTCAGAAAAAGAAGTCGTCATCAAATCGCCGAGGCCCGAGAGTCCAAAAAAAGTATTAGGATTGGCGCCATAACGAACTCCGAGGCGTGTCATTTCCTGCAAACCACGGGACAAAAGCCCTGATTTTGTATTGGCTCCGTAGCCTAATCCATCCGACACACCCGCGGCAATGGCAATGACATTTTTAACTGCCCCACCCAGCTCCACACCGACAATATCGGTTTGGGTATAGACACGAAAATTAGTTTCCATAAAAAGATTCTGGATGAGCCGGGCATTTTCTATCTTCTCTGAAGCAGCGACCACAAGCGTAGGAATATTGCGCGCCACTTCTTCGGCATGGGAAGGACCGGACAAGACCACTACTGCGGTTTGCGGCCCTAAAATGGAGCGGATAATTTCCGAAGGTCTGAGGCAGGTTTTCTTCTCAATCCCCTTGGCTACACTGACAAAAACTTTATGTTCTTCGTGATATTCGCGGATTTTGGTCAGGACATTTCGCAGGAATTGAGTGGGAATCGCTAAAATAGCTACCTCGGAAAATTTGAGGGCTTGAGATAAATCCGAGGTGATTTGAAGTTCGGGAGGAAGAGGAATCCCGGGGAGATATTTTTTATTTTCACGCGAAGACTGCATCTCCGCTGCATAAGCAGGAAACGCAGACCAGAGCATCACGTCGTTTCCGCGGCGAATATTCAGGAGCGCTAATGCAGTGCCCCATCCCCCGTCCCCGAGAACCGTTACCTGCGATCGCTTGGACATAGTATAAATAAAGCCTTTTTTCCCAAGTTAAAAATAAATCCTGCGATCAAGCGCTAAGCCTTGTGCTGCAAGGCTTCACGTGGGCAATGAATGTATCATGGAAGCCGAACGGGGTCAAAAGAAAAATCAGATTATTTGGGAAGAAGTTTATGAATTTCTACAAGACGGCGAACGGAGTCCGGAACGCGGCACGGTTTCATTTTTGCATTTACAAAAACGTGCGTGGTAAATCCGCTTGTGCTTTTTTCCGGATGTCCTTTTTTGAACACCAGATACTCAAACCGCATGGAAGTCATTCCAAGTTCCGACACACTGGTCCGGACAATCACCGCATCATCATACGTGGATGTAGCGTGATACTGAATCCCCGCTTCGACGACAGGTAGAAAGAGTCCGTCCTTCTCACATTCTGTATAAGGCATCCCCAAAGCGCGAAAATATTCGGTCCGGGCGGCTTCAAACCAAACGAGATAATTCGCATAATAAGTAATCCCCATCTTGTCGGTATCCGCGTACCGGACCCGGTATTCATAATCAAAAAACTTCATACTTTCTCCTGCAGCCTGTAGGCTGTAAAAATTAAACCCAACGCAAGAGTAATACCTGCCGCATCAGCACCGAGATCCAAAACTTCAAACGATCGGCCAGGAACTCCCCGCTGGACCCATTCTGAAAGAAAAGCAATCACACTGCTATAGATAGGAACGGCAAAAAAACGTTTTTCATGAATCCATTTCCAAGAAGTGGTGCGAAAAGCCTGGTAGGCGGTCATAGCAAGAATTAAAAATTCAAGGCCGTGCAAAACCTTGTCGCTAAAGCGAAAGAGAAAGTGAGGAATCTCCTGAGGTTTCCAAATGGCGGCGCGGAGAATGATCCCGCTGACAGCACTCAGAGGGATCCATCCAAGGACCCACTCCTGCCAAAGATTAGAGGTTTTCTTTGATGCGTTCAAAGATCCCCTTCTTCTTAGGCTGGACTTTTTCATTTCGAATCTTGGCTAATTCCTTAAGAAGTTTTCGTTCTTCATCGCTCACCCGAGGAGGAACCGCAACCTCAATACGCACATAGAGATCGCCTCGCGCTTCAGGATTTCGAAGAGCGGGGAGGCCCTCACCCTTGAGTTTAAAAATTTTTCCGGAAGGAGACCCGGCTGGAATTTCAAGCGATGTCTCGCCTTCCAAAGTCGCGACATCCACATCTCCCCCCAAAGCCAGAATAGTATACGGTGCCGTCATCTCGCAAACCAAATTCGATTCACGCCGCTCAAAAAGCGCATGTTGCTTCACATCCACCAGAACATAAAGATCGCCCCGCGGCCCGCCCCGTGGCCCCGCCTCCCCTTCGCCGGTCATTTTGATCCGGGTGTGGGCCTCAATTCCTGCAGGAATTTTTACACTAAGTTTTCTCGTTTTGCGGACGAGCCCCTGCCCCTGACATTTAGGACACGGCGATTCAATCACTGAACCTTCGCCATGACAAGCGCCGCATCCTTGGCGGATGGTAAAAAATCCCTGAGACACACGAACCTCGCCGCGTCCTTGGCAAACTGTGCAAGTTTTTTTCTTGGATCCTGCAGCCGCTCCGGATCCGTGACATTCCGCGCACGCCTCGCGCCGTGGGATTTCAAGCGGCATTTCGCGGCCTTTTAAAACATCTTCCAGCGTAATCTCCACAGAAATCTCAAGATCCGAACCTCGGCGCTGACGCGGACCACCGGAGGCGCCGCGGCCGGACCCGCCAAAAAAATCCTCAAAAATATCTCCGAAGATATCCCCAAATCCGCGAAACGCATCCTCAAATCCATCAAAACCCTGAAAACCTCCGCCGCCCAGACTGTGGCCGAATTGATCATACTGAGCGCGTTTTTCCGGATCGCTCAGCACCGCATAAGCTTCCGAGGCCTCTTTAAATTTGGCTTCGGCCTCTTTGTTTCCGGGATTACGATCCGGATGGTGCTGCATGGCTAATTTTCTGTAGATTTTTTTGATCTCATCCGCGGATGCGGTCTTGGATACACCCAGGATTTCGTAATAATCACGTTTTGGCGCCATGAAATCTCAGACCCTTCTAGTAGGCTAACAGAGCTTTTCTTGAGTGAAAGTTATCATTGTTAAATTCGAAATCCAAATACCGAAATTCGAAACAAATTCAAATTTCCAAAATTCCAATAACCCAAACAGACTGTTTTCAAGACTTGAATTTTGATATTTCGTGCTTGTTTCGGATTTCGAAATTCGTGCTTCAGATTTTTTATTTTTCAACAGTTCGGAAAATGAATATTGCGTTTTATGGACACTTTTAAGAATGCGGGGGCTCCGCTGCCGCAGATGCATCGGGCTCCGAGGGCTGAATTCGGACCCGGACTTTGGCAGCTCGAAGTACGCGGCCATGAAGTAAGTATCCTGGTTCAATTTCATCAATGATTTGATGGTCTTCCCCCGGCTCTTCCAAAGTGGCAAGAATTTCATGCCGATGCGGATCAAAGGCCTGCCCCACGGAAGTAAACCGTTCCAGCCCTTGCTTGCGAAGTGTATCCAACAGCTGTTTCGAGACCCGCTCGACGCCTTGCACAATCTGTTTCAAAGTGGATTCATCTTCCTTACTATGCACGAGCGCGCGCTCCAAGTTATCAATGACCGGAAGCAGATCTCCGAGAAGCCTTTCCTGAGCAAATTTAGAGAATTCTTCTTTTTCACGAACCAAACGTTTTTTTGCGTTTTCAAAATCCGCAGCCGATTGGACCAGCTTCCCCTTAAGCCCTTCTAATTCTGCAATTTTGGCAAGAAGAGCTTCATATTCTTGCAGGGGCAGCGATTTTGTTTCGGACATTATCTTCTCTTCTGATTTGGATCCCTGATCTTTTTCTTTGGAATGATCGTGTTTCATTATTAAAAATCTCCCGAGCTTTCTAAAATTCGGCTTAAGGTCTTGGCCATTTGGTCGACCCAGGAAACCGAAACTCCGTAACGCATCCGACGCGGACCAATAACCGCCAGCATGCCGCGCCGGGCCCCTTCCCGGAGAATCGGACAAGAAATCACAGAACAATCCTGAAGCGCGGTCTCTTCATTTTCACGTCCAATGGCAATGGAAAGGTTCCGGTCTTCTGAAATTTCGAGAAGCCAGCGGTACAAATTCGGGCGATCCTCAAAAAATTGGAGAAGCCCGCCAAGCGATTTGACTTGGATATCTTCTGTTTGCTCCAACATATGATTCATACCGCGAATGGAAAAATAAGCATCTTCTTCCTGAAGTTCAGTTTCTTCATCCGTCACTAAAATCAAACTCATCAGGCCCGAAAACTGGGAGAGCATCAAAGAGGCGCGATTCACGAGAAATTCAAAACGTTCGCGGTAGGGTTCCAAATCCTGAGAAAGCCGATCCGTGACTTCGGAGGAAATCGGCTCAGCCCGGAGCCCTGTGTCTACATAATAGCGGTAGCCCCGATCGGTCGGGATGCGGCCGGCAGAGGTATGCGGGTGCGTCAAATATCCTTTTTCTTCAAGGCGCAGCATTTCATTTCGCACCGTGGCCGAAGAATAGGACCGCCGGTACATCTCCGTGTAAAGTTCCGTAATGTGCTTGGAACCCACAGGCTGTCCAGTCTCAATATGTGCGTCGACCACCCGGTTTAGGATGGATTCTTGTCTTGGGGATAGGTCTTTCATGGGGCCCTAGAGTATCAAAATCTATGTAAAATCTCAACCTTGCATCTAAACTTCATCGGAGGATTGAAATAATTCAGAAAGTATGAATTTATGGAGTGACAAGTTCGGCGATCTTGATTTTTCCCTGGCGGTAAAGCTCCAAATTTTCTCTGGCAATCACCCATTCGGTTTGATCCTGCGCTAGCTTGATGTGAAAGCTGTCAAAATCTTCGAATCGGTAGGCATGGAGCACTTGCGTCATTTCCTTCATTACTAAATTCAGAAAATACAGCATGTCCTCATGAAGCAGCGGTGATTCCTGACGGTAATTATTGAAATCCGTGAGCGTGACCGTCAGATCGAGCCGGTAGAATTTGGCCGGCGGCTCATTCACATAATTAATTTCCAGTTTGGATTCACGGAACGTATTATGAATCCGTTCGTCTACAGCCAAGAGATTCTGAGTGCGCCGCGTAAGCTGCTCAGCAAGAAAAGGCCCGAGATGCATCGGAACCACATTAAATTCCTCGTCCCCTTGCATGAGATTCTGTTCGATTCCGAGCTCTTTCGGAAAGGGGACCTTTTGCGGCACTTGGTTGGCATCCAAATATTGAAACGGAATGATGCGCAGAATATTGACCTTATCCTCCTGAACTCCAAGCACAAAAAGATACTCCAGCTCCTTGGGATAATTCGGCTTCAGGGTACCGCCCTCAGGCCGGGCCTTGATATAAACAATGACCTGATCCTTTTGCGATGGAATGCTGCGCACATCCAAAACTGTCCAACGAAGATCTTTGGGACTCCCCGCTTCCCGAACTTGATAAAAGAAAAGTCCGCGCAGTGCATCGAGCCTAAGGTTTTCTCCGAAATAAGCCTTCCGAACTTCCTCAATGGGGAGCTTGCTCAGATCATCAAAAAATTGCCGCACCGGCTGATGCCAGCGAGCGGTCCGGTTGGGACGAAGCTCATGAATGATTCGGCGCCGGTATTCATCACGGGAAATGTCCCAAACGCGGACGCGGCGCACATCATCCACATAACCTGCGAGCACAAGCGCCATTCCGGTTTTTTCAACATCCGTGGCTTGGAGAATATAAAAATCAATTTTTCGGTCTGTGCTAAGCAATACCCGCGAGATGGCGAAAAGCACATCCTCGACTTTTTCAATCGCATCCGGAGCCGGTTCAAGAAGAGACTGCATGTCTTTAACTTTGGCGGAGAGAAGCGCATTTTTAAAATCTGCGGAGAAAAGTTTTTTGAGAGGAAGATAGACGCCGATCGTCGTATCCGCAATCTTTACATCCACATTATGGATGTCATATTCTTCGGAACAAATTTTTGAAATTGCGTCTTTCAGACGGTCGCCGGGATAAGTTTCGGAAGAACAGCCGGACAAGCAAACCAAGAGAGCGGCCACCCCGATTCGGAGGAAAAGGCGCGCTCTCACGGCAGATAAGAGGTTAGGCGGGTGAGCCCGGAATATTTCCGGATTTTGAATCAGGTAAAGAAAATTTACGAGGATTGATCTTTCCATGCTCAGCAAAGATAGCTTCGATCTCATCATAATCTAATTCCTGCTTAGCAAGGAGCTCCCTGGCAAATCGTTCGAAAAGGACGCTTTCACTTCTCAGCAACGCCTCAACATCTTTCATGGAGTCGCCAATAATCTTTTGCACATCCGTATTCAGCCTTGTTTTAATCTCTTCAGAAAGCAGATCCGGAGATAATGTAAAATCACCGATTAATCCCGAAGGTCCCATTCCATACTGCCAGACCATGGCCGTTGCAAGAGAGGTTGCTTGGTGAAAATCACTTCCAGGTCCCCCGCCCACCCCCGTGGTTGTGGTTCCAAATTTTATTTTTTCCGCCACATAACTTGCCACACACACCTTGATATTGGCGAGTAAAGCCTCTCGATCATAGCCGTGCCATTCTTCAACAGAAGTAGGATGAACTACTCCCAAGGATCTTCGTCTTGGAATAATCGATGCCTTAAAAACATCATCCCGAGGATGTAAAAGATAAGTCACCATGAGATGTCCGGTTTCGTGATAAGCGGTCATGGTCCGCTCACGCTCATTCATGGAGAGTTTCTGTTTCATGCCTAAATCAATACGCTCAATAGCTTCAGAAATTTCTTTAAGCGTCACGAGCTCTTTTCCGTTTCGGGTCGCTATCAGCGCTGATTCTTTCACGACATTTTCAATATCCGCAGGGCTCTTTCCCACAGCCTTACGGGCAAGACGCTTACAATCAATGGAGGCCTCATGTTTAATTTTTCCGAGATAAAAACGGAAAAGATCCTCACGGCCTTCAAGATTCGGTTTGCTGATATAAACTTTACGATCAAAGCGTCCGGGACGGAGCAAGGCTTCATCCAGCGTTCCTTCCGCTGCGTTGGTAGCACCGATAATAATAATGTTTTCACTGGCCGAAGAGAGCCCGTCCATTTCAACTAACAATTGATTTTGAGTAGTGTTTGTTTCTGCGCCGCCAAATTGGTTAAAAACACGCTTATGTCCAATCGCATCCATTTCATCGATGAAAATAATGCATCCGCCATGGCCATAGGAAAGACTGCGGGCCTTGGTAAAAAGATCCCGGATACGCTTGGATCCCACGCCGACAAAGATTTCATTGAGTTCACTCGCTGCGATGGAGAGAAATGGCAGTCCGGACTCTGTGGCAATACCTTTGGCGAGATAAGTTTTTCCGCATCCCGGAGGCCCAATCATCAAAATTCCGCGAAGAATTTTTCCGCCGATTTTTTGAAGTTTGGAATGATCTTTGATCAACTGAACAACTTCCCAGCATTCTTCTTTGGCTTCATCGATTCCAATGATGTCCGAGAAATGCACATTTACTTCCGTATCTTTAACGCCTTTTTTCTTCATGGTCATGAACCCGCGCATGCCAAGAACCATATAAAGGTAGACGAAAACAGCGGCGTTTAGGATCGCCATGAGCATGGTGAGAGGAAGCTGAGCAAGCGTAATATTGCGGTAATAACTTTCAAGCGAAGCCAATCCCCAGATGGAAAGGCCGATCAAAGCCACCACAAAAAAAGTGATGATAATAGCAGTCTTATACTCATTCCACTGCATTATCCACCAGCGGGCGCTGTATTTCTTCATGCGAAGCAGCTCCTTTTTAGGTCCTTCGATTTTGATTGATCCCGGGGTCAAACAAGGAGGGGATTATATCATAAACACTCAAATCCACTACTTTCCTAAGGATTTCGGCCTTCCCTAGAGGATTCTTAAGCAAATCTGAGGATTAATCCTTGTCCGACGCATTAATGGAATCAGACTCTGATCCCCCCATATCATCCGCTTGGAGGTCTTTATCTGAATCCAAATCTTTGGCATCTTCCATTTTTGCGTCAGCATCCGCAAAGTCTTCATCCTCCTGATAAGTGTCTTCTTTGGAATCCTCATCGTCCTGATTATAGGATTCATCTTCCCATTTATCATCAGAAGGTTCCGCCTCCCACTTATCCTCATTAGCATCCTCATCGGCTGCATCCATGGAGGTATCGGAAGCTGCTGATTTGTCATCTTTAAGAGCCGCGGTGCCCTCATCCGTATTTTTTGAGGAAAGGTTCGACTGCGCAAGAAATCCCTGATCCGGATAAAGCTTCATGGATGGCTTGGGGGCTTCTTTTTGACCGTCTTTAAGTTCGTCTGTTTTCTCGTTCAATCCAATCGGATTGGTTTGAGTATCCCGGATCGGATCCTGAGCTTTATTCACTGCCGCCATATTAAGGAATGCAAGAAGACCTAGACTTAACCATAGAAAAGTGCGATTCATAGTTTTTCCCTCCATGAGGATAGATTACCCTACCGGGCGTTAAAGTTCAAATAATGTCTTTCGCAGATCCTTGTTCATAAGCCTTAAGATAGCGCCCAGTATGTGAGTTTGGATTTTTCTGTAATCCTTCAAGCGATCCGGAGTAAACCACCTGCCCGCCCTCGTTCCCGCCTTCAGGTCCTAGATCAATCACATGATCGGCAAGACGGATAATTTCCATATTATGTTCAATGATCAAGAGAGAATGTCCAAGATCAAGCAGGCGCTCCAAGGCCCGAACCAGATCGCGGATATCATGCGCATGAAGTCCGGTCGTGGGTTCATCCAAAAGATACAGCACATGGCCTTCAGGTTTTGCATTTAACTCGGCGGCAATTTTAAGCCGCTGAGCCTCCCCCCCAGATAATGTGGTTGCCGCTTGTCCGAGTTTGAGATAACCCAGCCCGACTTCCTTTAATAGGTTGAGTTTTTGAACAAGTCTGGATTCATCAGAAAAATGCTCCAAGGCCTCGTCCACAGTAAGATTCAAGACGGCATCAATATTTTTTCCATGGTAAGCGACTTCCAACACTTCAGGCTTAAAACGCTTTCCGTGACAGGCTTCGCAAGTCACAAAAACATCCGCCAAAAAATGCATTTCTACTTTAATGCGCCCGCCGCCTTCGCAAGCCGGACAACGTCCCCCTTCAACATTAAAAGAAAAGTGCCCTGAACCAAACCCTCGGCGTTTGGACTCCGGAAGCCTGGCAAAAATAGAGCGCACTTCATCATACGCCTTCATATAAGTAGCGGGATTGGAGCGAGGCGTCCGGCCGATCGGCGACTGATCGAGTAAAACCATCTCCGTCACCTGCTCATAACCTTCCACCCATTTCACTTGTCCGAGGGACTGAACCGGCCGGCCGCGAAATCTCTCATAATGATGATAAAGGATGTCGTAAAGAAGCGTGCTCTTTCCGGATCCCGAGACTCCGGTCATGACGACCCACTTACCCAGCGGAATTTCAAGATCCACAGATTTTAAATTATGTTCGGAGGCGCCAAAAATTTTTAAGCAAGGGGACAGGCCTAACGAACGATTTTGCAGACCTGTCCCCTTACGCTCAATTTTAAATTCTCCGGAAAGATATTTTCCCGTCACCGAATTTTTGCTGGCCCGGAGTCCTTCCACGGACCCTTGATAAAGGATTTTCCCTCCTTTTTGACCGCCCGCCGGTCCAAGGTCCAAGATTTCATCTGCAGCTTCAATCATTTTTTTGTCATGCTCAACCACCACCACGGTATTTCCCAAATCCCGCAATTTTCGAAGCAGCCGGATTAGAAGTTCATTGTCGCGCTCATGGAGTCCAATACTGGGTTCATCCACCACATAAAGAGCATCGACCAGCGCGGACCCCAAAGAAGTCGCCAGGTGAATGCGCTCGACTTCCCCGCCCGAAAGAGTACGGGAAAGCCGTGCAAGAGAAAGATAGCCCAGTCCGACTTCGACTAAAAACTCCACGCGCCTTAAAATTTCTTGGTAAACCGGTTCTACACGGTTCATCGCCTCCGAGGAGATTTGAATGGATTTCATAAACACATGCAGATCGCGCAAACTCATCATTTGGAGCTCGTGAAGGGTCCGTCCCTGAACCCGAACGAACAAAGCCTCTCGCTTTAGACGCGTCTCACCGCATTCTTTGCAGGGAATATAATTCCGGTATTTGGCCAAAAAAATCCGGACATGCATCTTGTAAGTCTTTTTCTCGAGATATTTAAAAAAATCCTGGACGCTGAAAAACTCCTCTTCCGAAATTCCCGGCCCTCCGAAGAGGATAAGATTACGGGTGGCTTGCGGAAGTTTTTTCCAAGGAATATTGGTCGCGATCTTACGTTTCCGGGTAAAAGCCAGGAGCTGTTTGAATTCCCACACGGCTCCGGGTTTAGACCAAGGTTCAATCGCGCCGCCAGCCAGGGTTTTGGAAGGATCCGGCACCACCAAATCCCAATCTACGGTAATCACCCGGCCAAATCCTTGGCAAAGCGGACACGCTCCGAGCGGACTATTAAAGGAAAACAAATTGGGCGTGGGTCTTCTAAAAACTTTTCCGCATCCGCTGCAGGAGAAGGCCTCAGAAAAAGTCAGTTTTTTTGGAGCTAACGGATTTCCCGCTGAACCCTTTGAAATTTGTATCTGAATTTCACCTTTCCCGTATCGAAAGGCGAGTTCCAGCGACTCCAAAAGGCGTTTTTTTTGTGCAAGATCAACGGTCACTCGATCGGCTAAAACGCCGAGGGTTTGAATTTTTTCTTTTGAATCAAGGGCCTCTTCGCCGGTGACTAGTTTTTCACCCAGCCGAAATTTTGAAAATCCCTGGCGCTCCAGTTCCCGAATAATTTCCCGGAGAATGGTTTTCTTTTTAGCGGTCCATGCAACCCGAAATTCTATTTCACAAATAGCCCCGGTTTCTTTTTCAAGAAGCTGACTGGCCACGGATTCAGGACGACTGGAGGCTACCTCAAGCCCGCAATCCGGGCACGTGGTTATTCCCACCCGGGCAAAGAAAACCCGAAGGTAATCATTGACCTCGGTTTGCGTCCCCACCGTGGAGCGTGCATTGGTGATGGCATTTTTAGCTTCAATGGCCACAGCCGGACGGATTCCGGCGACCTGATCCACATCCGGTTTTTCCATTCGCTCTAAAAATTGACGGGCATACGCGGATAAAGATTCTACGTAGCGGCGCTGGCCTTCTGCATAAAGGGTATCAAAAGCAAGGGAAGATTTTCCGGATCCTGAGACTCCGGTAATAACATAAAAACGATTGTGCGGGAGCGTAAGATTTAAATTCTTGAGATTGTGGGTACGAACTCCGGAGAGCTGAATGGCGTCCATAGATTTCATTAAGATAAAACCTGGGAGGAAATTTTACAAAAAGTAATTTTGAAAAATAACTTGTGTGGATTTTTAGTAACCGGTAACCAGTTGCCAGTAACCAGAAGTTAAAAATGGATCTTTTGCGCTCTGGTTACTGGTTTCTGGTTACTAATTTATCAATAAACCTCGTTGAGAACTGCCGCGACTTCCTTCATAAGATCGCCTCCATCCGGGACTCTTTGATCCTCAGGATCAATCTGGACCGATGTCTTCCCCTGTCCCAGCGAAACAATCTTAAAAGTAATCACGCGCTGATCCGCATCATTCAAGGCGGAATAATTGGAATTAAAAACCGTAATTAGACCACGCTCTTTTTCCGTGGACTGAAGCTGCCAGCCGGGTACTTTTTGCAGCGCATCCATGGTCTTGAGGTAGGTCAAATCAAAGGGCAGGTTATAAATCAAAATTTCATCATGCTTGGTGGTAATCATCTTATCCGTAGTCCGGCACCCTAAAAAAAGATGAGTCATCATCATTCCTGCAAGCATTGCCAGCATCCACCGTCCCCACTCCCTTTTCATAACTCCCCCTTTACGAAGTACGAAGGGGACAGTCGCCCTGGGGACTGTCCCCTTACCATTAGAATTTACCCGTCAACCGCATAAACGGCCCATGACTCGAATAGTTATTAGATGACCTGAGATCATCACTGAAGTCCGTGAAATTATATCCCACTCCGAGCCGCACGTAATCATAAAGTTCCCGGTCCACTTCCACGAGCGGCCCATGGCGCAGGGTCTCGGTCGCATCCGTCTGCGACAGGATGCGGTATTCCAGGATCGCATCCCATTTACGCGTCACGTGATAATTAAAGCGCGTGGCCCAAAGCAAATTGTTAACAATGGCTTGATCGCTCACGGAGCTATCCGCAATGGCTGTTTTGTAGGCCAATTTTTGGGTTATATTGACGCGGTGAGTCAAGTCATAGGAAATATCCGTGGCCCAAATATGTGCTTTTTCATCAAAAGCGGCATTCAAATACATAGGCTCAAATTGAAGATCGTTTCCAAGATTTCGAAGATAAGAATAGCGGCCCAAAATATTAAGCCGATCATGCTCTACAGGACGATAGGCAAAGCCGGTATTAAATTCGGCAAAATCCGCGGCATTATCTTCATAAAGCGTAAAGCGGGTTTTTCCATAATCCAATTTAGTAAGCCAGCTGAGGCTCTCCGTAAATTTATAATCTAAATAATTGCGCGACACCCACTGCCAAAGATTGGGTTCGTCTTGATCCGCGCGGCCTTCCAGAAACATTTTGGCCTTAAGATTTTTGTGATTGTTATAAACAAAGCCTAAGGAGGCCGTATTGATCGTGTTGGGCCGGGCCAATCCGCGTGCCGCCACAGTATCCAAAAGCCGGAAGGAAGAACCCTTAAGGTAACGGCGTTCAAACTTTCCTTCAAAATCCCAGTGATCACTGATCGTGGTTTTATTTCCAAATACATCGGCCCGATTGTCTGAGCTTTGATAAGTGGAGTGCTGGCGTTCGGCATAAACGCGGGATTTCTTGGAGAGCGAGTAGGCGCTTCCAATCGATGAGGTCATACCCTGAATGCCAGATCCGTAATCCCACATTTTGAGATTTGTATAATCCTGAACTCCATTCGCATGATCACGTTCAAATCCAAACACCGTAGAATCTCCCACCGTCCCAAAAAGCTGTTCCAAATGAGCCTGCAGTCCGTTCATCACATGGTAGCGAAGACCGCCGCCGACTTGATGATTTTGTTTTTCCTGAAGGAAAGTGGTCTGCACTTTCAGATAAGGCAGTAAGCGCTCATTCAGGTGGTATCCCACCTTTCCGGAAATGGCGTTTTCAAAAGGAATTTCAGAATAAAAGGAAGGAAGCGCATTGGAAGTCGGAACATTTACCTGCTGGTTGGCAAATTCAAGTTCCGTAAAATATTTCTCTCCGTCATAGACTGCCTGGGCTGTGTGATTCGATTTAGTGTTGTAAGCTGCAAAAAGCTCGGAATCTTCCAAAGGACGCAGCACATCCGAGACTTCTCCATAATCATAACGGTAGCGAAGGTAGGCTCGCTCCGTGGCTTTAAGTTTAGTCGAAAATCCGTATTTCTTCGTGGCTTCCTGACTCAGCATATGACTATTGGAAAATCCAGGTTCCACACCCTGCAAGTATCCTGAAAGCTCAAGAGGTTTGGCGGGCTTGGATTCGCCGCGGAAAAGATATCCCTGTTCGCGCGATTTGGTCCTCTCATTATGAATGATTCCAACATCGGCAAAGGTCATGCCTCCATTATAAGAAACCGCTTGAAGGGTCTGCTGGAGATGCGACTCCGCATATTCCGCAGAAATCTTAGTATTACGCCCGAATTTAAACTGCGCATCCACTCCGCGCAGATCATAGTCTTCTCCGTTTCTTTTTTCTTCAATGGCCGTGGCCCCAACTCTCACATGCTGGCCCAAATGCGTGTATCCACGGGCCCCGCGATTATCTGGATCATATTCTTTGTATCCCGGATCAAATTCATAATCCGCAATTAGGAAAACGTCATTGCCTCCCACAATATCATTCGAAAATAAAATATCGGACGGGACAAAAGCATCCAGCGGCTTATTCAGCATGATTCGCCCTTGCTCATAATCAATTTCGTAATCCGTGCCTTCGACAAGATCCACGCTGGAAAGAGGCATGTCCTGAACTTTATCCCGCACTTCCACGCGGAGTTTTTCACTTCCCTGAATTACCAAACGATTTCGCAGATAATAAAGAGAGCCGCCCGTGGAAACGAATTCATTGTGATCGGCCTTGTGTTCGCTCTTGGCTGCAAATCCTTCAAAACCGCGTTTGGCATCGCCATACTTGGTGGCAGCTTTAGTTTCGTAATGCAGCTTCAGTCCAGAAAGCGTACGATCGTAAGTCGAAAGTTCCGTGTCGGTAAAAGCTGTTTTAAAACTTCCCCATTTCACAAAGGAGCGGTCTTTTTCTACAAGGATATAAAATCGCTGCTGACTTTCCGCATCATATTCCCGGGTTGAGGCGTCTCCATAAACCGGATAATAAGAATCCGGATCCAGATTGGTAAAAAGTGCGCTGCGTTTGTCCGCCGTATCGTAATGCGACTTGATAAGGAATTTCCCTTTCAGTTTTCCTTTTAAATAGTAGGCCACGCGGCCATCGGTGAAGATGTCTTTATTAAGGGTTTCCTCCTGACCCGCGGCGGCGAGCGATCC
This sequence comes from uncultured bacterium, assembly GCA_964460795.1. Taxonomy (GTDB): domain Bacteria; phylum Omnitrophota; class Omnitrophia; order Omnitrophales; family Aquincolibacteriaceae; genus CAZOOM01. The sequence continues at coordinate 15,685 of CAYWRU010000004.1, forward strand.
ATCCTGAAAATTAACGCCGCCTTCCCCTTCTGAAAGTCCGGCCATGAAAAAGGTGCTGTCCTTCACCATCACCTTCTTCTGATAGGAAAGACTTTCTCCTTCCGGACTGGTGGCAATAACGCGAATATCTTTTTCGCCAGGACTTGTATAAATTTCCGTGGTAAAGCCTCCTTCAGAATCTACAGGAACAGGGTAACCATTCACCGCCACTTTATAACCGACCCTTGTGGATCCATGAATCCGCATGGTGGGCTTGGCCACAAGAGGGATACTCTGTTTTCCATCCTTAAAGAGGTTAAAATCTCCGATGGGAGAGATTTCCATTTCTCTTTTTTCTTCTTCCTGTGAAGCGGTCGCAGGAATCACCCGGAAAAAGTAAAGAGGACTCCAATCCTGAAGTCCGTCTTTATCTTCCATTTTGAGTTGGTAGGAATAAAGCCCGGTAGGAATCAGCAGCCCATTTTCCATTTGACCGCTCCACACGACTTCCGCCGGGGGTGCTGAGACTCCGAAGCCGGTCCAGATTTCACGGCCCATTTCATCGCGAATTTCGAGATACCATTGCTTGGCGAATTCGCTGTAATTGGTGCGAAATTTAAAAACCGCATCTTCTTGAAGTTTCCCCACTCCCAGCCGAATCACTGGGGCATTTAATTCCACTCCAAGTACAGGATGCGAAGTATCAAGGCCCTGAGTGACCATCACCTGAAGCTCGTCGCCAAATTCCTTGCCCACGGCTGAGTCCGGAATCCAAACCGCAAAACTGGCCTTGTTCATAATTCCCGGCGTGGTTTTAACAAGCAAACTTTCTTCCGTAATAAATTCCGTACCCTCTGGAAGACTGTGCCCATCAATTTTGACTACATGCCGGCCGGGTTTCACAGCAGGAATATGGTAACGCCCTTCTTTGTCCGTAAAAATGACAACGCCTTCCTCCGTCGCGATCCGCGCCCCCGACACTCCTTTTTCTCCGGAATCCTGAACTCCGTTTTTATTCGTATCGTTGAAAACTTTTCCGAGAATCGTCCCCTCATCAAAAACCGGATCGGCTTCTACAATAATACGAACGTGTTCTTCTTCGGAAAGACGATTCGATGCATCTCGAATCCTCAGAATAACTTCATAACTCTTTCCAAGAGTAACTCCGTTCGTCACGGAGAGCTGAAAGGCAGCGCTTACCTCTTGATTGGCATACAAGCTTCCCACGGGAATAATGAGAGAGCCTTCACGCCATCCAACTTTTTGATCGTTCAGCCGCACGCTATTTTCCACAAGATCAAATCCGGGGGGCAGATCCGCGGCAATCTCCACTCCGGTAAAAAATGCGTCATTGGTTCCGCCAATGGCTGAGGTGGCACCATTAAGCCCATTTCGAAATTTCATTGCAAACGTAATGACTTCACCCGGTTTGGCGCGCGTCTTCGAAGACACCACTTGCAGACGTGCGGGATTGACTTCAGCAGAGGCCTGATCAAAAACCGTATATCCTGCCGGGCCATTGACGTCATCAGATTTCAAAACAAAAACAACCCTGTCCGCATTAGGCGGTACAGATCCCTGCACTGTAAATCGAGGGAAATTATCCACTCCTTCATTTGCATTGGCTGTCGTGATTCGAGCCGTGCAAGTGCTTGTCATTAGTTTATCGGTACCGTCTAACTGCGTTTGCTTAAATTCGATACAAAGCTGCCCACCATCCGTTCCTACAGCCGCAACGCTTGATTCTGCAAAAGCCGAAAACACAATGAAGTCGCCCTCCTTGACTCCATTGGCCACTTGAAATGTAAAAGTACCTGCATTCATTCGAAGCGCCCAATTGCCATCCGGGAAGGGAGAGGTCAAAACTCCGGCAATGTCCGTACGAACAGCTCCGTTCGTAGCATCCCAATTATCCGGACCAAGAGGCTCTTCAAAACTAGAGTTACTGATAACATTTGCAAAAACCGCAGGGAGAAAAATTCCCAGCATAAGGAAAAAACAGAGAGCCGATCGTACGGCTTGGCTGCCTTTTTGGAATTTGGATTTTGTAATTTGGGATTTTTGAGCCATGATCATCAGTACCGGTTGCTCGAAAATTTAACGCCAAAGGTCAAATCATTATCCGTTGAATTGACAGGATCATCTTTCCAATACTGGACCCCGCCCACTCCCATGTATTCGCCGAACACTTTGATCTTTGCAAGCCATTCATTATTTTTATGACGGTAAGTTCTAAAAGGCATCCAGCGGACTCCCGCCGCTAAAAAAGAGCGGTTGGCGTAGGGAAAAGAAAACATATCGTTGTTGACATGCTCAAATCGAAGATAAGGCATGAGAACAATCTGATCAAAGAAAACATTGTCCGGCAGGTGAATGGCGGGCGTTTTAAATCCTAGAGTAACGGAAGAATTGAGCGTCCAGGCGTCCCAATCTTCTTCGGAAGAAAACCCGGTCCGAGAATAGAAATAATTTCCGTAATACTCCCCCCACACATACTCCTGAAGATATTCGGGAACCGTGGACGGCGCCCCTTGATCAATGGGCGGTAAATCCACTCCAAACTCATAATAGTTGGAGAAGCCAACCTGAAAATCGTAATTTCTGGAATTAAGAATTTCATCTTTAATATTCCAGCGGTTTCCATACTGCATAAAAACTCTGTAGTTACGAATCCACTGAAGAAGCGGGATCCCATAGGGTCTAAAATTTACCAGCCAGGGATTACGGGCCAAAGGCCGCCATTCGGCTCCCAAATAAGCAAGGATATTGGATTTGTAATCAACAGGAGAAGAATCCATGGCCGTGGTAACTTCAATATAAGGATTAATGCTGCTTAAAGGAAATTTCAACCCTTCAAACACAAGCTGATTCGTCCAATATCCAACCGCCGAGCTGTAAGTATCTGATTCAAAAACTGTTTTGCGCCAAGAGGTTTCTCCGAAAGAGCGCCAAATAATCGGTTCGCCGGACGCCTCTCCTTGAAAGGGCCCGAAAAGTTTGTCGCCAAAATCCATTTTTTCCAGGATTTGGACGGCAAGAGCTTCTTCTTTTTGAAAATTCGCCTGCTGCTGGATTTCTAATTTCTTTTCTTCTTCAGGAGCTTGAAACATTTCTTTGGCTTCGCGAACTACCTGCGTAAGATCTCCGCCCTCGGCCGCAACCACGGCTTTCAGCTGTTCAATTTCCTGTTTGGCTTTTTCCAAATCAGAAAACCCTTTTTGCCCCACCCAATAAAGCACGCGAGTTTTGGAATCCGCCAAAGGAACCTTTAATTTGCGAATCTCCACGCCTTCGTATTCCGAAGTCTCAACACTTTCCTTCAACCACTTTTTAATATCCGGAACCGACTGAACATTGGGAATGACCTGGCTGCGGACCATGGTTTTTCCAAAATCCGTGACCAAGGAATAACGGGAATTTCTCTCGCGATCCGGAGTTTCAAGAAAGGCAAAACCATCAATCAAATAAGATTGCTGTTGGATCGACTGCAAAGGAGAAAGAAAAAACTGCGAAGCAAAGGGATTGGCTTTTCGAGGGGCCGCATTCACCGGAGCTTTGGCCGATTCATCGGCAAAAAGCCATGGAATGATTCCGAGAATGGAGAGAAATCCAAGCAGGAGGATTTTTCGCTTCAAAACCATCTCCGGAGAGGGTTATAAAACTTTAATTAAGTGAGGGGTCGAGGCATTTCCTCGACCCACTCATCCCGGGCTCTGGCCCGGGATCCACTGGATCCCCGGTCAAGCCGGGGATGAGCACTCGGTTTGTAGAAATAACTTTCCGAGGCTCAATTAAGTTGCAACGAACTTATCTGGATTTGATCTAACTCAAAGTCCAAGAACGTGTTGCATAGTATAAAGCCCTGTTTTCCGGGAAGCAACAAATTTTGCGGCTTTTAAGGCCCCTAGTGCAAGGGCGTCGCGGGAGGAAGCTTTATGAACCAACTCTATTCTTTCTGCATCTCCAAAAAAAGAAACCGTATGATCTCCGACCACATCCCCGCCTCGAATAGCAGAAACGCCTATTTCTCCTCGAGGACGCGCCCCCACTTCTCCCTGGCGGCCATAGACCACATCCTTGGAAAGACTTCGGCCCCGCGCTTGGGCAAGGATTTCCAGGAGCTTCATGGCGGTACCGCTGGGAGCATCTTTTTTGAGGCGGTGATGGATTTCGGAAATTTCAATGTCATAGGATTCATCCAAGGCCTTCGCGGCAAGCTCGCAAAGTTTAAAAAGAAGATTCACACCTGTGCTCATGTTGGGCGATTGGACAATGGCGATTTTTTGCGACGCTCTAGCAATCTCTCCCAAAACAGGCTCATCGAGCCCGGTGGTACCGATCACAAGTCCAATTTTAGCCTGCTCGGCTGCTTTTAGATTCGACAGTGTAGCCGACGGATGAGTGAAATCAATAAGCACATCCGACTGTCTTAAAACTCCGGCAAGATCTGAAGACACGCGGATCCCTGAAGACGCAAGAATTCCGCCGAGATCTTTTCCCAAGTCCGGATGATTAGCCTGTTCCAACGCACCGGAAATTTTCAGCTCAGGATCTTTAAGCGCCGCACTCAAAATGGCTCGGCCCATGCGTCCCGCAGCCCCCACCATGGCAAGACGGATCATGCAATCACCTTGAGATCTTTCAAAACTTTTTTCACTTTTTTAAGATTATCAGAACTGATCGGACAAAGCGGAAGCCGAAGTTCTGGGTCAATTTTCTTCATGAGACCCAAAGCCGCTTTCACAGGAATCGGATTGGATTCTACAAAAAGAACTTTGGCAAGCGGATAGTGAACACGGTGAAGTTCACAGGCGCGGTTCCAATTTCCTTCAAGCGCCGCATGGACCATATCACTCACCAGACGCGGCACGACATTCGCCGTCACGGAAATGACTCCGCGCGCGCCGAGCGTCATCAAAGGAAATGTCAGGGAGTCTTCTCCGGAAAGAACGGTAATATCGCAAAGCTGGAAGATTTGATCCACTTGATCCAAACTTCCGCTCGCTTCTTTAATCGCAATGATATTGGAGAATTTTTTGTAAAGCTTGGCCACAATTTCCGGAGCCATGGAAATCCCCGTGCGTCCCGGAACATTGTAAAGCACTATGGGAAGGTGTGTGTGGTCTGCCAAATAAGCATAATGACGAAACAGACCTTCCTGAGTCGGCTTATTGTAGTAAGGAGTCACAACGAGCACTCCATCCGCGCCCGCTTTTTCCGCATATTGAACCAGACCGCTCGCCTCAGCCGTTGAATTGGATCCGGCCCCGCAAATTACCGGGACACGTCCCCTCACCTGCTCGATCACCAGCGACATCACACGGCGATGCTCATCATGAGTCATGGTCGCAGATTCTCCCGTGGTTCCGCACGGAAGAATCACATCGGTTCCTGATTCCAGATGAAATTCCACCAGTTTTTTTAGCGTCGGCTCATCCACTTTACCATTTCGAAATGGAGTGACCAGCGCAACAATCGATCCCTGAATTTTTTTCTTAACAGCACTCATAGTTTTAACGCCCCTTCAAAAACAAAAGAGGCCTCTCCTTCAAGCGTTACTTCCGAGACTTTCCCTTTTTGGATTTGGAAACCAATATTCAAAATTTCTCCGCCCCGAGTCCGGACACGCACGGGCGAAGACGTATAGCCTGCCAGCGCCGTTACCAGGGCCGAGGCCGTGGAACCTGTTCCGCAAGCCAGCGTCTCATTCTCCACTCCGCGTTCATAGGTCCGCACTTCAATCTCATGAGAATTTCGGATCTCCACAAAATTCACATTCGTTCCGCGTGGACGAAATGCGCGGTGTTCCCGGATCAAACGCCCCAAGGCTGGGACATCCACTTTGGAAAGTCCCTCGGTTAAAACTACCGCATGCGGAACTCCGGTATTTAAAAAAGAATAATGCAGACGATTACCCGCCACTTCTAACGTTTCGCGCTGGCGATAATCTTTAGGCTGAACCATTCCTACTTTGATGCGAGGAGGACGAACTTCAGCCGAAATGGTTCCGGCGAGCGCTTCAAATTCAAAGCGGTCGGAAAACCCAAGTTTTTCATAAGCAAACAAACTGATGCAGCGAAATCCATTGCCGCAAGCCTCAGCCTCAGAACCGTCGGCATTCAGGATTCTCATTTTGAAGGCCTTCTTTTTGGATTTCTCCAGAAGCAAAACTCCGTCGGCCCCTACCCCAAAATGGAGCTGACAAACCCGATCCGCAAACTGTTTGGCATTTTTAATCACACCGCTCCGGTTATCAATGACAATAAAGTCATTGCCGGATGCCACCATTTTGTAGAATTGGACTGTATTGTTCTTATGCTTTTTCATGGATTTTGATCGCCTCAGCGAAGGCGTATTTTAACAGAAGGGGTCGGAAAATCAAAGGACGCTTAAGGGGCGAAATCAGTCCGTGGTCGACAAACGGTAGAGATCGATATATTTTTGAAACTCAGCCTCCGCAGCCTCAGGGTCATCCGCAGAGAATACAATGGTATTTTTGAGATGTTCAAAGTCCCGAAAATCAAGGCCAATGAATTCAATTCCAACGCCTTTTTCATCTTTGCGCACGACTTTCCCTTGAACCCGAATGGCGGGATAGTAACGCTCATCCCCGAGACGAATCACAAAATAACCCATGGCGCCAACTTCCGGCTTAGCATCGCAGAGAAAATAAACACCTTTTGCACTTAAATTTTCGCAGATTCCTTGGATTCGAATCCCACGACCCATCTCCAGAAGGATTTCTAGCTTGACGCGGATGCGTTGATATTTTCGTCTTTCTATGGACATGATTCATGCTCCTGATTCTTCAAGTATTTCGGCAAGGCCCGACTTGCCCTGAACCACCATTTTTGCTGCAACATAATGCTAGTGAATGCTCTTTGCCGCAAATTAAAAATTAACAATCTTTTATCTTGGTCGATTTACATAGATATGGCCCAGAATTTGCTCATCTCAAGATAAAAAAAGGAGTAAAATTGCCACCGTTCTAATAGAACTAACCTATGAAAATAGATCCGACGAATCGCCCCTCAATCCTTGGCCAGAAGCGCCCCAGAGCGCAGCGGCAACTCTTTTCTTGGATGGCTTCGCTGTCTATTTTCTTTTTTCTCTCCAGCATTTTTTCTCCGTACGCATTGGGGGCTGCAGAAAATCTTCCTTCTGCACTTAAAACTTTGGACCAGGAAAATCCTTCCAAGTCCCCGGCCCAAGAACGTTTAAGTAAATCTCTTTTAGAAATGACTTCCATCCCCGATCTTTTTTTTCCTTACGGCCCTTTTGTGGCCAACACCTTGATCCCCAATGAATCCATTTATTTTCAGCCCGATGTGGGCCTCGATTCTAAAACTGGACTTCCTTACGATCACTTACGCATTCGCTTAGCAAAAGGACAAATTGGAGAACGCGGAAATTATACGGCGGCGTCTAAAATGTCACTCGCTATTCCTTATTTGCTCGGCGTGATGCTGAGAAAACCTATTTTTGAAAAAGCCAGGATTTCTCCGGAAACTGCTGCGGATCTTTTGGAGCGCACACTCAAAACGCTTCGCCGCTACCGCGTGGAATATCCTGATTTTGACGGATTTCTGGCCTGGTCTGATATCCGCTCGAACGGAACCATTGTCCCGGCCTGGAACAAAATGCCTTCCCTTGATAACGGACAGCTCACCTGGGCCCTGGCTTCCGTTTCTGCCGCTCTTGCGGATTCTCCGGAACCTCGATTCCGGGCCATGTCAAAGATGGCACAGAATTTCTTGGACTCGCAAAATTATTCTAAATTTTATGATGCAAAAAAACAGCTGCTTCACGGCACAATTCAATACAACTCACTGACTCATACTTGGACCGGAGACAAAACGTATTACCTCAATGATATGTTTGAAGGAACGCTCGCCGTTCTGTGGGCCGTCTTAAATCGTCATGTTCCGGAATCAGCGTGGATGAACCTCTCCGTCCCGACTGCGGATTACATCACCTCCGACGGCCAGATTGTCACCACGCTCAAAGGCTACCGTGCCTCTTTCCATGAACATTGGGCGCTCGTTTATCTTCCGCTTATGAAATCGTCCCTGGCCCCGCTCTATCAAAATTATCTTTATGTACAAGCCGATTATGCGCGCTCTCACGGACTTCCCGGGTTTCTCAGCACTTCTTATGATGCGAACGGAAATTATCGCCAGATGGGAGTTCCAGAAATTGCCCAACATCCGGTAGACCGCAGCGATGTCGCCGTCATTTTTGCAACCGCTATGAGCATGCTGATCTCGCCTTCGGTGGGAGTCCGCTGGACGGAAAATATTTTAAATTTTCGCGGAGTCATGACTCCCTACGGCTCTGTGGAATCTGTGGCCCATGATGGTTATGCAGACATCATGACCGCAGATGGCAAAGGACTCACCTTGATGGCCGCAAGCGGCGGAGTCTTGAATGAAGTGGAAAAATATTTAAAGACTCATAATGTTCCGGGCACCAAAATTTCCATGTATGCAAAACTTCTGGAACTCTTGGAAGCCAAATATCGTCAGATGATGCAGGTGCGGGATCAGCGTCCCATTCAAATGCCAAAGAAAGCCTTTCCTCTTCCTTCTCCGCACCAATTTCATGTGGAAGTTCAGTCCATTCCTCAGGCGGGCACCGAGTACAGCATCACGGATCATCTTCAGCAAGGCCACTTGCACGGAAAAAATGTTCAGTCCCTTGGACTTCCCACTTTAGAAGACGATCTCAGGCCCGGTCAGGATTTTACTTTCACCTATGATGTTCCATCTGAGATGTCTTATTTTGATCAATGGGCTTTTCGCGGAACCTATCTGGATCAAACGCTTGGCATTGTCAATATGAGATACCTCTCAGCCGCGATTCCGGTCAATACGCCCCCCTTGCGGTTTGATTTGGAAATTAAAAGCGATGACATTACTCTGGCCCATGCCACAATTGATACGGAAAAACCGGGCATCTTAAGTCCGGACAAAAAGTGGAAAACCTACGTAGAAAAAATCGCGGTCATTCCAGAAGCGGATTACAAACCCTCTAATTATTTTTCCGTGACCATGCACGATCCCGGGTATCTTTTTGGCGACTACACAAAATTTGCCCGCCAAGGAGACATTCGGCTGCGCAATATCCGCCTGCTTCATGATGCCCCCGGACAAAAAGCCACAGAAGTGGAAGAAAAACAAAAACCAGATGATTCGGTCGGTGATGTCGAGGTCATTCAATATTGGCGGACCAGCCATGGAACGCTTGATGTTGCGAAGGATGAGGCATCCAGCACTTATCAATTTCCTGGGAAGCGCGGATGGAAAGGCGGCTATCTTCCCTACATTGCGCTCGATAAATTCCGCTACTTGCATATCCGCGCCAGAAATCTTTCCCGCACCTGTAATTGTTTTTATTTGGAACTGAAGAATGAGGACAATGAAATTTTAGGTCAGAAGTTTCCGGTCAAAATGTCCTCCAACCGAAAATGGTACACATTTGAAGTGCGGCTCCCGGACGATCTTAAAACGCCGCTTAACTATTTGGCTTTCTCCGATCCGCTCGGAGAATTCGAGGTGAGTTCGATCGCTTTTTCAGATCTTGCTGCAAATCGCTATTCAGATAACTTAGTGGTGATTGACAAGAAAACACCGCTCAAGTGCGAGTCGGCCTGTTCCACCACCGCCGCCTGATTTTAAATCAACCTGGCGGGTTTAGTTTGCGGCGTATCCACATTATTCATCTTCATCCCAAGAAACTCGAGCGAGTGTCCGCCCTGCATCGAATACATCACGCTGACGAGTCCGCCGATCAAAAGAGAAACGAGCAAAGCTGCTTTGAAGTAGGCTTGAAAGACTTCTTTGAGGATCCAGACAAAAAAGATGACCGCGACCAATGCAAGCTGGGGATATTGATGAAAAAATTTCACGACCCCGTCTAAAAAATGCATGTTCAACTCCTTGCTTTGATCTCCTGTTCTAAACGAACCCAATCCTTCGGGCAAGCGGCCTCAAACTGCAGCCTCTCTCCGGACATCGGATGAGGAACCGAAAGCCTCCACGAATGGAGCGCTGGCCGGGAAATGATACGCTGAAACCCGCTTACCGGTAAAGAAAAAGTTCCGTACTTAGAATCGCCGATCAGGGGATACCCCCTTTCTGCAGCCTGAATACGAATCTGATGAGAGCGTCCGGTGTCGAGTTTAAAAGCAATCAAAGTCACGGCATGAGCACCCAAGAATCCATGCCGCAGAGGTTCCGCACAAAGCCTCGCCTCCTGTGTTTTAACATTCCATTTCTTTCCTTCGCTGATAGCTCTGTCATCCCGGGCTCCGACCCGGGATCCATGGACTGGATGCCGGATCAAGTCCGGCATGACAATCTGGAAATCCTTTACAGATTTTTTATTTTTTTTTGAAACAACTTTCATTTTATTTTTTACCGTGTCTTTGAGGAGCTGGTCTTCCCACATTTCTTTTTTCACCAGATTTCCCCATACCCAGGCCCGATACACGCGCTCCATCTCTCCGGACTGCAAAGATTCCGTCAAACGCCGAGCCGCCTTGGTCCGCTTGGCTACAATCATAATACCGGAGGTATTCCGGTCCAGGCGGTGAATCAGCCCCACATAATGGCGGCCGAAATATTGTCTCAGCCAATCCACCAGACTTTCTTCGCCGGAAATATCCGATTGTGAAAGCAGTCCCGCGGGTTTAGATAAAACAATCAGATGCGCATCTTCAAAAATGATTTCAGGTTTCATCACTCATCCTGAGCCATCGCATCCGAGTCATTTGGACTTGTGTAAAAAGGAGGTTTCGTTTGTTTGCCCCGCTTGGCTGGAATCCGACGGTCAAGTTCGGCAAGAAGATGATGCATACCAAGTCCGTCTTTGGCAGAGATCAAAATGCCCTGCGGCCATTCCCGCTGAACAGCCTGGCGCGCCGCCTCATCCAGAAGATCCGCCTTATTCAGAGCCAGGATCATGGGTTTATCACTTGCATGGATTTCTTTTAAGACTTTCATCACGGTGGCGTAGCATTCCTGGATCTTGGGATGCGCCGCATCCAGAACATGGATCAAAAGATTCGCTTCCGCTACTTCTTCCAAAGTCGCGTGAAAAGACTCCACAAGTCCATGCGGAAGATCGCGGAGAAATCCAACCGTGTCAACAAAAAGCACATCCCCTCGCCCGTCCAGATTTTGGATGCGGACTTTGGGATCCAGAGTCGCAAACATTTTATCTTCCACATAAGTCTCGGCGCCGGTCAGGGCGTTTAGCAATGTAGATTTTCCCGCATTCGTGTATCCCACCAGCGCGACTGAGACAAATTGTTTTTTCCTGCGTCCGGCACGTAAAAGTTCCCGGTGTTTGTGAACATTTTTAAGTTCATCTTTGACTCGCTCAATCCTGCCGCGGATTTTTCGCCGGTCGCGTTCCAGTTCCTGTTCTCCGGGACCCCGGGTTCCAATACCGCCGCCAAGACGCGACATCACGCCTCCCAATCCTCCGAGGCGCGGCAGGACATAATTGAGACGTGCGAGTTCGACTTGAAGTTGACCTTCTCTCGACTTAGCGCGGCGTCCAAAAATGTCCAGAATGAGTCCGGTCCGGTCAATCACCGGAAGCTTGGTCTCTTTCTCAAGATTGCGCGCCTGGACCGGCGTAAGATCCACATTAAAAAGCAGGCAGTTCGCTCCCGCGAGCTTGGCCGCAGCAGTTACTTCGGCCAATTTTCCTCCGCGGATAAAATGACTGGGGCTGGGCTCGAAAACTTTGGCCCGGCTGGCCCCAAGGACTTGAACCAAAGCGGCACGGGAGAGCTCCTTCATTTCTTCCAGACTTTCATCCAGAAAATGATCGGACCGTTCGCGCCGGGTTTGAACAAGGACAAGATAAGCCCGATTTTTGGGCTTTTGAAGACCGTAAAGATTAGGCATTAAACCGTTGACTTCTCCGAACTTTTTTCAAGAGCAGAATGCTCCATCGCCTCTTTTTTCTCGCGCGATAAATTAAAATATCCGGCCTGCTGCAAATCTTGTTTGATCTTTCCCATGTCTTGCGACAATTTGATAAATTCAGGAGTGCCGGAGGTCATGACCTCACGCTGTTTGCGAAGTTTTGCATACTGGGCTAAAAGAGCCTGGAAAAACGCCTCTTCGGAATTCGAGGCTTCTTGTTCCTCAACGATTGGGATTAATTTTTTAGGAGCAGGAGTAGAAACAGTAGCAGTAGCAGGAACAGTAGCAGAAGCAGGAGCAGGTTTCAAAGGTTCAGGGACAACTGGTTTTGTTTCTACTACAGGCAAAGGCTGTGATTGAGCAGGCTCGGGAGCCGCAGGCGTCGATTCTATAATCGGAAGAGGCGATGCATCGGGAGCTTCCTTCTCCGGTATTACTTGGTTCTCAGATAGAGTCGTTACAGTCTTGCTCTCGTTCTTGCTACCGTTACTGTTACCGTTTTTCTCCTGCTCGTGCTTGTGCTCCTGCTCCGCGCCGTTACTGTTACTGTTACTGTTACTGTTACTGTTACTGTTACTGTTACTGTTACTACTCCCTGCTCCTGCTACTGCTATTGCTCCTGTTTCTGCTCCTGCTTGTGCTCCTGTTGTTGTTTCTATTTTGGAGTCTGCAGTCTTCGGCACAAGCTTGGCAAGCGATTCCACGGTTTTATCGAAATCCTTGACCGCCGCAGCATACGCAGGCTGCATGGCAAGAAGAAGATCTTGGACCGAACGTTCAAGATAGAGATCAAAACGGTTCTGGAATCCTTCCGGCATGCGCTCTGTGGTTTGAACTTCTTTGGAAGTTCGAAGAGCAAAAAGAGTTCTTAAATCCTTAAGCATGGGAGATCCAAAAAAAGTTTCTGCATCCTTTCCCGACACCATAAAGGGAGCTTCCTCTTCTTTCTCGGTTCCTCCCTTTAACAAAAAGGAGAAAATCATCTTCAGTTCAAAACCAGAGTTTTCTGATCTCGCCGCATAGAGGTCCGCGGACAGAACGCCAAGCGAACTAAGTTCCACAGTATCGGATTCTTCTTTTCGAAATCCATGAGAGATGAGCGATTCAGAAAAAAAATGGATTTGCGGCAGGCGGCCTTCGGATCCGTTCGCGACAAATCCTGTTTCGGGTGAGATGAGGTCTGATCCTGTTTCAATCTTGGACGATTCAAAAATTATATGCGAGGCCGCATCTGCGGAATACTGGGCCGTTGAAATGGGGGCAACCACAGCGGCTTTAGCCGGAGATTGAGCCGCCTCTTCTGCCCATGCCGGAAACCCTTGAAAAGCCGCGAGAGTCACTAGACCCAAAAGCAGGATGGAATTTGATTTAATCACGAGGGAAGTATACGAAGAAATCCTTGGGGTGTCCAGAAAAGGGTCTGTAAATTTTTTTAAATTCAAGCAGCCAGTTGCCAGTTGCCAGCAACCAGGCGTCGAAAAGTAAACCATTCAATCCCTGGTTACTGGTTTCTGGTTACTTCCGCCAGAATTCGTGGCGGATCCGCCTTTAGTTTGGCGGAGGTTACTTGAACTTAAACAACTCCAACGCCTGGCACTTTCAATGTGGATGGCAGCTGTCAGCTCACGTACCCACACAAAAGCCCACGATCTTTGGGTTATGAGCAGATCGAGAAAGATTGACCAATGTTCGCCAAAATTATTCGAGATGCTTGTGTATCAAGGCGTTGCGCTTGATGTTACATGAAGTCGATTGACCAACTTTGACCACGCTTTACCATCATTTTCCATCAAAAGTGTTAACAGGCTGGCGTATTATTTTTCTTTTAGTACGTATTGCGTGGAGCGACCCGAACCTTCAGACTTGATAAGTTTCAATTGAAGCAACTCAAGAAAGTCTTTGCGGGCGGTTTCATCTGAGCAGTGATTGAGTTTGCAGTATTTGCGGGTAGAAATCCATTCCCCCGTTTCCATCATCCACCCGAGTGTCTTCAGCTGTCTTTTATTCAGCTTCGTCCATGTGTTTCTGTCCAACACGTCCTTAATGCCCTTCATTCTCTTTTCCTTTTCAAGTTCATCTTTGACACGGGCAAGTTGATCTTTTAAGGCCTCAAGATAATAAAGAATAAAGTAAGTGGCGTCATAGCCGTGTTCTTTAGCGGACTGAATCGACTTATAATAGTCTGCTTTATGATGCTCAAAATAATCGGACGGTGAAAGTAAATTGATAAAGTCGTATCCATTTTTCTCAAGATAAAGATTGGACAGAGCGCGGGCGCTGCGACCATTTCCGTCATCAAAAGGATGGATATGCACAAAAAATAAATGAACAAGCGCAGCGTCTACTAAAGCATGGGTCCCGGGCTTGCGGTTCAGCCACTGCACAAAGGAGTCCATCATGGCGCTTGCTTTTTCCGGCGGAGGCCCTTGATACACAACTTTGCCTTGACCGTCCACGACATAGATCGGACCTGTCCTGTATTCACCGACCGTGATCGGCCTATCTTTGTGGGTGTTGTAAATTAAAATTTTGTGAAGTTCTTTGATGATTTTGTGGCTGAAAGGCTGGTCCTTATGGCTTTGTATAAATTCAAGCGCCAGTTTGTTGTTATAAATCATCTGCATGCTTTCATCCGCAAAATTCCTTGTTTTCTTTTTCATATTGCGAAGTGCGGTTTCCAAGGAAGTTACGGCGCCCTCAATTCGGCTCGAATAATAAGCCTCTTTCTTGAGGGCTTCGTCGGACCGAGCGCGGATGAAACCACTAGAGAGTTTGAGTGATGACAAAAACCCCCGGTCTTGAGCAATTTCAGAAATGAGGGAAAGAATTTCGGGGATCAACACCAGCCAAAAGGGTTTGTCATTTTTGGCGAGAAGGGGCGTACTCTGGGATTTTCGGGTTCTTTCTTTTTCAACCCGAAGCCACTCTTTTTCGTTCCATTTGTGGATGGTCTGTAGCCTGGTAGGATAAGCGTCCATTTTTAGCCTTTCTTAATCGCACTAGCACCGATGTGCCATTACGATCGCGCTGCTTCTTCGGATAGACGCATGCGCGAATCGCCAATTTAATCGCCAACTATTCGCCAATAATATTAACGGCTATTCACGGTTCTGTCTAGAGCTTTCACTGTCCTTTGCACTTCACCGTTTGTCTGGATAGTTCAGCCTCTCGAAAGAAGGTGCCAAAGTTGGGGACATGTATTTATCATAGATTTTATCTTTGCACGATTTAGTATTTTTTCCAATATGGTTTTGGCTAAAAAGGATTATGGGGCCAACCTTCGGTGATGGCTTGTTCAAAGTCCTGGAGATGGGCTTTGGCGGTTTCGAGTTTGCGGTTTTCTTCTTCCCATCGTTTTTGTGCTTGTTTCAAGGATAGATTTAATTGGGAGAGTTCTTTTTGAACGTCATCGCGCGCCATCAAGGCCTGATCATAAAATTGTCCGTTTTGTGTCAAAGGTTTTTTTTGTAAATCTAGATAAAAGAGGCTTAGACGGGAAGGGTCTTCCCCTCCCATTCGCTTTAATAAAACCTCTGCGCTTTCCAATCTTTTCTCAGTCTGCTGGATTTTTTCCTGGATCCCTCGGAGTTCGCGCTCCGCATCACTTACGGCATTCATTTGTTTTTGGATGGCCGTCTGAAGTTCAGTCCGTTTCATATCCTGATCAAGAGTTCCGAGTGTTTCTTCAGTAGGTTGGGCTAACGTCTGAGTCTGGGCCTGAACTTCTAAAAATCCGGCCGCTAAAAATAGGAGGATAAATAGCAAGATAGATTGAATAGTCTTAGAAATCATGGTTCACCGGCTTCCATTATATATCTTGAACGGGAGGGGGTGCTGATTATAATACTGCCCTTATCCGCCTACGCAGGCTTTTGGTTGTAAGACTAAGCTTGTGATCACCAAAAATCCTGCTTCGGCGAGATTTCGCCGAGAGTGGGTGCGTAGGACGGACCTCGCCGCAGCTCGAAGAGCGGAGGCGGGTACTAACAGAGGACCGCGGCTATGAAGCCGCGGGGCTACATGCAAAAAACCTTGTTTGAAAAAATATGGGATTCACACCAGGTCACGGCTCTGCCTGGCGGTCTTTCCCTTCTTTATATTGACCGTCATTTGATCCACGAAGTCACGAGCCCCCAGGCCTTTGAAGGACTAAAATTATCCGGCCGCAAAGTCCGCCGCCCGGATCTGACCTTTGCCACCATGGATCACAATGTGCCGACCGATGATCAGATGCACATCAAAGATGCTATTTCCCTTGAACAGATCAATACGCTTCGCCGTAATTGCCAGGAATTTGGCGTCACCCTTTACGATTTAAATACTGAAAATCAGGGCATTGTCCACATCATCGGCCCGGAACTCGGCATTACCCTTCCCGGACTCACTATGGTTTGCGGAGATTCTCATACCGCAACTCACGGCGCTTTTGGATCTCTTGCGTTTGGGATTGGAACTTCTGAAGTCGAGCACGTCTTGGCCACGCAATGCTTATCTCAGAAAAAACCCAAAACTATGAAAGTGGAATTTGTGGGAAAACCGGGCTTTGGCGTGACTGCCAAGGATCTCATTCTAAAAGTTATCGGAATTTTAGGAGCCGCCGGAGGAACGGGCTATGTTTTGGAATACTGCGGCGAAGCGATTCGAAATCTTTCCATGGAAGGCCGCATGACAATCTGTAATATGAGTATTGAAGCCGGAGCACGGGCTGGAATGGTCGCGCCAGATGACGTTACTTTCCAATATATCGCGAGTGGAAAGCGTCCTTTTGCTCCCCAGGGCAAGGCCTGGGATAAAGCCTTGGCGTATTGGAAATCCCTTCCGAGCGATGAAGGCGCTGTCTTTGATAAAACCATTACGGTGAACGCAGCAGAAATTGTTCCACAAATTACTTGGGGAACAAGCCCTGGAATGGTGACCGAAGTGACGGCCAAAGTCCCGGAACCGGATCAAGTACCTGGATACACCCGCAAAGACGTAGAGCAGGCGCTTCAGTACATGGGCCTAAAATCCGGAACGCGCATAACCGATATTCCGGTGGATATTGTTTTTATCGGAAGCTGTACCAATGGACGCATTGAAGATCTCCGGGCCAGTGCCGCGATTTTTAAAGAACGAAAAGTGGCTCCAAATGTCCGTGTCCTGGTTGTCCCCGGCTCTCAGCATGTCAAAAAACAAGCCGAAGCCGAAGGGCTTGATCATATTTTTAAACGGGCAGGATGCGAATGGCGTGAACCAGGATGCAGTATGTGCCTGGGCATGAATCCGGATCAACTCACCCCCGGCCAACGCTCAGCTTCCACGTCCAATCGAAATTTTGAAGGCCGCCAAGGAAAAGGCGGACGCACGCACCTCGTCAGCCCTGAAATGGCAGCTGCCACAGCCATTGCCGGACATTTTGTGGACATTCGCACATGGAAATAAAATTCGAAGCACGAAATCCGAAATTCGAAACAAATTCGAAGGCATTAAATTCCAATGACCCAAACATACTGTTTAGATCATTAGATATTAGATATTCGTGCTTGTTTCGGATTTCGAAATTCGGATTTCGAATTTGGAGACATCTATGAAGCCGTTCAAGATTCATCGCGGAAAAATTGCGCCGTTGGATATCTCAAACGTAGATACGGACCAGATCATCCCGAAGCAATTTTTGAAATCCATCAAGCGCACGGGATTCGGGGAAGCGCTCTTTTTTGATTGGCGCTATCTGGCGAACGGAAAATCGAATCCGGAATTTATTTTGAATCGTCCGGCCTATCAAGGCGCTTCCATTCTTTTAACCCGAAATAACTTTGGATGCGGTTCCAGCCGTGAACACGCCGTCTGGGCCATTCAACAATATGGATTTCAAGTCGTCATCGCCTCTTCACGCGGATCAGGCGAAACCCGGATCCCGGCCTTTGCCGATATTTTTCGCGGCAACAGCTTTAAAAATGCGCTTCTGACAATTGAATTATCTGAAAAAGAAGTGGATGAAATTTTCTCGTCTCTTCAAAGTCAGCCTTCTCTTGAAGCCACGGTGGATCTGATGACTCAGAAAATTACCGTGCACACCTCACCGGAAAAACAGGTTGCCTTTGAGATTGATCCAGGCATCAAGGACCGCTTGATGAAAGGCCTTGATGACATTGCGATTACTCTGCAATTCGAAAAGTCCATCACGGAGTTTGAGAAACGCCAAAAGTCGGCTAATTAAAGGGGGCCCTTATGAGGCAGCACGGAATGTTTGTCATTGGATTATTCTTCTTGTTTTTCACTTCTCAAATCTTCCCCGTTCAAGCCGCAGAAACCTCACCCGCTGATTTTACCGGAGCGGAGACTTCCCTCTCCGATCATCAGGCTGTGGTTTATTTTATTCAAGGGACCGCGCAAATTCTAAAAAAGAATACCGCTTCCTGGGAGGCCCTTTCCGTAGGAACTTCTATTAATGAAGGCGATCAAATCCGCACTTCAGAGGCTTCTTTGGCGGAAGTCGAGCTGGATAAATTCCTTAAAAATACCATCCGCATTGAGCCCAATACCCTGGCAGAGTTCGCATCCATTGAGCCGACCCAAATCCACTTAACGGATGGAACGCTCCTCAATATGCTGGAAGGCCTTCCCTCAGGTTCAGGATTTGAAGTGGTTTCTCCAACCGCTGTGGCCTCGGTGCGCGGAACGATTTTCGTCACCAGTTATCAGGCCTCGGTTCAAACTCAAAAAGCCTCGGTCATCCAAGGACAGGTTGAACTTTTTGTCCCGAAAGAACCCGGATCTCCGGACGCCAAACTTCCGGGCTGGACGGTGAAGCGTTATGAATCGCTTCAACTGGATTTCCGTCCCGAGGCGATGGCGAACCTTCCCAAGACACCCACCCACCTCATTACCCCTGAGGATTTGATGGATCTGAAAGCACAAATCGAAGAATCCCATTCGCATCTTGAGGATTTTCATGGAGGCGCAGGAGCCGCCGAGCAAGCCGCGGCCGCATGGGATGAAATTCGAACGGACCTTCATCGTCTTGAAACTATTGAAACCGGGCTTCAGCAAGGAACCTCAAAACTCCTGGCTCCCAAATTAAAGCAATCTGCTACCCTTCTCGAAGGCACAGGACAAACCTCGGATGAAGTTCAGATTGATTCCCGAATCGTGAAAACCGATGAAGAACAAAAAGAGCAGGATCAGCTTTTAGGCGCCAAAGAAGCAGGGCTTGGCTCCTCAGATGAAAATCAGTAGAAGGATTTTGTCATGCCGGGCTTGACCCGGCATCCAGTATTTTTGTGGATTTCCTACTTCGCTTCGCGTACCCTCCGAAGCAGCGAAGGACGGGCCGGATCTCCGCTTCGCTTCATCCGGAATGACAAATGATTGAGGATCAAAACCGAGCGAGGGATTCGCCGCGGATAAGGTCCTGAAGTGTTTCACGCTTACGGATAATTTGAAAACGGCTTCCCTTTACCATCACTTCACAAACCCTTGGCCGGGAATTGTAGTTGGATGACATCACAAAGCCGTACGCACCCGCGGTCATGAGTGCAATCAAGTCCCCGGATTTTAACTTCTGAATTTTCCGCTCTTTGGCCAGCACGTCCCCGCTTTCACAGATCGGCCCCACCACATCATACGTGGATTCGGAAAGATGGGATTCAAGCGTAAGCGGCCGAACGCCATGATAAGCGCCGTAAAGGCTCGGACGGATGAGATCATTCATGGCGGCATCCACAATAGCAAATTTTTTGACCTGAGTCTCTTTAATATAAATCACTTTGGTTGCAAGAATGCCGGCATTAGCCACCACAAAACGTCCCGGCTCAAAAATCAAACGGTACGAACGGCCGCGAAAGAGCGGCAGGATTTTTTTAGCAAAGGCATCCGCGCTCTGGGGGCTTTCTTCGTTATAAATCACGCCCAGGCCTCCTCCGAGATTGAGATATTCAATCAAAACCCCCAAGGACTCCAGTTCTTTTACAAATTCAAGGACCTTGCGAAAGGCCTCCACAAAGGGGTCCCCGATCACGATCTGAGATCCAATGTGGACATGGATAGCACAAAGGTCTGCGCCTTGAAACTGGGAACGGCTTTGAAAATATTTTTTCGCGGTTTTAAAATCCATACCGAATTTACTCTCGGCCTTCCCCGTCGCAATATGATGATGCGTGTGCGGATCCACATCCGGATTCACGCGAAGCGAGACTTTGACTCTTTTTTTAAGCCGAACCGCAACTTCATCGATGCGTTCCAGCTCCGGACCGGACTCCACATTAAAAAGTAAAATTCCTGCGCGGATGGCCGTCTCAATTTCTTCTTCAGACTTTCCCACTCCGGCAAAAACAATTTTCTTTGGATCGCATCCGGCCTTACGGGCGCGAAAAAGTTCCCCGAGAGAGACAATATCCAGCCCCGCACCGGTCTTGATCACGGTTTCGAGGACCGCCAGATTGGAGTTGGCTTTCATAGAAAAACAGATTAAGGGTTTGACCGTACGAAAGGCTTGCTGGATTTTCCGGATGTGATCCGTAATCGTTTTATGACTGTAAATATAGACGGGGCTCCCGACTTTTTTTACGATGTCGCGAATAGCCACTTTTTCGCAGTAAAGTTCATTTTTTTTGTAAGTAAAATCGTGCATGGTCTACTCTTGCTTGGATTGTTATCTGAGACGCTGGCTCAATACTTTTGTCCAGGCCCGGAGCTCGGCCTTGACCTGGAGGGGCTGAGTACTTCCGAGGGTTCTTTTGCTCAAAACGGAGCGGCTCGGATCAAAAACTTGCTTGAGATCCGGGCCAAAGGCCTTGGAAAGCTTTTTCCATACATCAAGCGGAAGATCGCTTAACTGAACGCCGGTTTCCGAAGCCTCGCGGACCGCCTGCCCCACGGCATCATGGGCTTCTTTAAAAGGCACCTTCTTTCGGATCAAATACTCCAAAAGATCCGTAGCATAAAGGCCGTCATCCTGGAGAGACCGCCTCATGGCATCAGACGAAAATCGAATCGTGGGAAGCGCAGCGGCAAGCAGCCGAAGCGCCAAATCTGTTTTATAAAGAGCGTCAAAAAGTCCGGGCTTATCTTCCTGAAGATCCCGATTATAAGCAAGCGGCAGGCCTTTCTGGATGACCAGAAGTGCCGAGAGTGCTGAAAAAATAATGGCCGACCGTCCCCGGATAAGCTCAAAGATATCCGGATTTTTCTTGTGCGGCATAAGGCTTGAGCCCGTAGCAAAAGCGTCATCGAGTTCAATATATCCAAAGGCCTCGCTCTGCCAGAGGATCATGTCTTCAGAAAACCGGGAAAGATGCATCCAAAGAATGCTGAGCGCAGAAAGCACTTCGGTAAGCTGGGCCCGGTCAGAGGTTGCCGCCAGAGAATTTTTAGAAATTTTTGAAAATCCGAGGGCTTTTGCCAGAAATTTCCGGTCCAAAGGCAGAGAAGATCCGGCAAGAGCCGCGGATCCGAGAGGAAGAACATCGAGCCTCTTCTGTGCATCCAAAAGCCGCTCTCGGTCTCCTTCCAGCATTTCCACATAAGCCAGAAGATGATGCGCAGCGAGTACTGGCTGGGCTTTTTTGAGGTGTGTCATGCCGGGAATCACGGCGTCCCCGGCTTTTTCCGCCAGCTTCACCAACGCCTTCTGAACCAAACTCACATCTTGGATCAATGTCTTTGCTTTTTCTCTGACATAAATAAGCGTGGACGTAATCACCAGATCATTCCGGCTTCGACCGGTATGGATCTTCTTGCCCACGGGACCGGCCAGGCGTTCGATCTCCTGCTGAATATAGGTATGGATGTCTTCATACTCGCCGTTCATCGCGCAGCCGGCTCCGCTTCGCCAGGATTTTTGAATTTTTCCAAGCGCGCTCACAATCCTCCGGCATTCGGAAGCAGTCAAAATTCCAACCTTGGCCAGCATCCGGCTCCAGGCCTCGTTCACTTTGAGTTCAGAAAAAAGCAGACGGCAATCCGACCTCAAGGAATAACTAAATTCCTTAAGCAAGGGATCTGTTTCTTTTTTAAACCTTCCGCCCCACAACTTTTTCATTTTTACTCCACTTTAAAATTCCAAATACCAAAACCCAAATTCCAAGTTTTCTCTATTGGGATTTGGTGCTTGGGTTTTGGAATTTTTTATTTTAGTCCTTCGTACGGGAGTCCCCAAATTTTTACAAATCCCTTGGCCATGGTGTGGTCAAAGGTGTCGCCCTTGGAATACGTAGCCAATTTTTCCTGATAAAGCGAGTGTTTGGATTTTCTTCCTACGCACACCGCGTGACCCCGGTGCAATTTGATTCGAACCGATCCCGTGACCCGTTCCTGGTTCGATGCAAAAAAAGCATCCATGGCATTTTTTAGCGGCGAAAACCAGAGTCCGAAATAGACAAGTTCCGCATAGCGCTCAGAAAGCACTCTCTTATAATGAAGGAACTCCCGGTCCATGACCATGCCTTCCAGCTCCTCATGAGCGGAAAGGAGGATCTGAGCAGCCGGCGCTTCATAAACCTCACGGCTCTTGATGCCCACCAAACGATTTTCAATTAGATCAAAACGTCCGACTCCATATTCGCCGCCAATTTTATTGAGCTGGTCAATCATGGAAAGCATGGAGATTTTTTTACCGTCCAATTTGACCGGAATCCCGTTTTCAAATTCAATTTCAATATAACGCGCTTTGGCCGGAGTCTCATCCACGGATTTTGTCATCACATAGGCGTCTTCAGGCGGTTCTGTCCATGCGTCTTCTAAAACCCCGGCCTCAATGGCAATGCCCCAAATATTTTTATCGATGGAGTAGGGACTGGCTTTGGTTGCAGCTACAGGAATTTTATATTTTTTCGCATATTCCATTTCCTCTTCACGCGTCTTAAATTCCCATTCCCGAAGCGGAGCAATAATTTTGAGCGACGAATCCAGCGTCCGCACCCCGACTTCAATCCGGACCTGATCATTCCCCTTGCCCGTGCATCCATGTGCGACATAATCCGCCTTCTCCTGCTGAGCAACCTTCACTAAATGCTTTGCAATTAAAGGACGGCCCAACGCTGTCGCAAGCGGGTACTTTCCCTCATACCGTGCATGCGCCCACAACGCCGGCGTCAGGAAGTCTCTGACAAATTCTTCTTTCAGATCTTCAATATAGATTTTGGAAGCTCCCGATTTCAGAGCCTTTTCCCGCAGCACTTTTTGGTCGCTGACTTCTCCTATAAAAGCAGAGAAACAAACCACCTCAACTTTATATTTGTCCCGCAGCCATTTCACTGCGCACGAAGTATCGAGTCCACCGGAATATGCAAGAACGACTTTTTTCATCCCTCAGCCCAACCTTCCTTCTCTTACTCAAGTCCTAATAAATGGAGCAAAATTGCTTTTTGGATATGGAGCCGGTTCTCGGCTTGATCAAAAATAATCGAGTGCTTGCTTTCAATCACGCCTTCGGTAATTTCCTCTCCCCGATGCGCGGGCAGGCAGTGCATGATCCGAACTTTTTTCTTCGCATACCGGATCAATTTACCGTTCAGCTGCATGCCTTTGAATTCCTTAAGTTTTCGTTCCCGGATCGCCTCTTCGCCCATAGAGACCCAGACATCCGTATAGATCGCATCCGCATCCGTCACGGCCTCCACAGGATCATGCGTCCCATGAATCACAGCGCCGCTTTTTTTGGCAAGATCCTTAGCCTTCCGCAGAATGCTCGGACTGGGTTTTAATTTTTTAGGCGTGGCATACCGGATATTGACTCCGAAAAGTCCGCACGCCAAAAGCAGCGAATGAAGCACATTATTTCCATCTCCCATATAAGCCAGCGTCGGATGAGGATTTTTCGGGAACTCTTCCTGGAGCGTCATAATATCAGCCAATGCCTGACACGGATGTTCGATATCACTCAGCGCATTAATAATGGCGCCGGTAAAATATTCTCGAATTTCCGTGATCGTGTCCTGCGAATAAGTTCGAAGAATCAGACCTGCCAAATATCGATCTAGCACCCGGGCTGCGTCCCGCACTTCTTCCCGCACACCAAGCTTCACATCATCCGGCCCCATAAAAACTGCCGCACCGCCCATACTAAAAATCCCGGCTTCAAAAGAAACCCAGGTTCGCATGGAGGGTTTTTCAAAAATCAGGCCGAACATCTTGCCTTGGAGGGCATTCCGGTACTGTTCGGGATGAGCCTTGATTTTATGCGCCAATTCCAGAATTTTCCGCGCATCTTTGGCAGAAAGATCTGTGATAGAAATGAGATGATTTTTTTTCATTTTTTTGCTTTCTCTAAATCCTGAAATGCCTGCTCAAGAATGGCCAGCCCTTCATCCAAAACCCGTTTCGAAATATTGATGGGAGGCATGATCCTGAGGACCTTCTCCTGAGTGCAATTGATCAGAAGACCCCGGGCCCGGGCCGCATCTACAATAGGAACGCCTGTTTCCTTGAGCTCAAGGCCCCTCATCATAGCAAGCCCTTTAACTTTTTCAATCATGGAAAATTTCACCTTAAGGGCCTCCAGCCGAGCCCCTAAATAGTCCCCGAGCCGGTTGGCTTGCGTTAGCAATTTCTCCTTTTGAATAACTTTAAAGACTGCGAGCGCACCTGCACAAACGAGAGGATTGCCTCCGTAGGTTGAGCCATGGCTTCCAGGACCAAACACATCTTTTTTGATTCGGTTATGGACCACCAAGGCACCGATAGGAACGCCCCCGCCAAAGGTTTTGGCTAGGGTCATGATGTCCGGCTCAAGCCCGTAATGCTGATAGGCAAACATCTTTCCCGTCCGTCCCATGCCGCACTGGACTTCATCCACCATGAGGAGCATGTCCCGTTCATCACAGAGTTTTCGAAGTCCGGACATAAATTCCTGAGTCGCGACATTCACTCCGCCTTCGCCCTGGACAGGCTCCAAAAAAATCCCGATGGTCTTATCGGTAAGCTGAGCTTTCACCGATGCCAGATTGTTAAATTCCGCGTACCGAAATCCCGGCAAAATCGGATCAAATCCTTTTCGAACTTTGTCCTGAGCCGTGGCAGCAATGCCCGCTGAAGAGCGGCCGTGAAAGGAAGAACTCAGCGTGATGATCTCATACCGCCCGGTCTCGCTTCCATATTTCCGTGCAAATTTGACCGCACCTTCCGTGGCTTCGGTTCCGCTGTTACAAAAAAAGACCCGTCCGGGAAACGATGTTTTAATAATAGCTTCGGCAAGCCGCGCTTGCTTGATATTATAAAAATTGTTCGATACATGGAGCATGGTCCGCGCTTGATTTTTTAGCGCACTCACCAAATCCGGATGTGCGTGCCCAATGCCGGAAACTGCCCACCCCGGAAAAAAATCAATGTAGGCTTTTCCTTCCAAATCCCAAACCCGCGCGCCCTTGCCTTTAACAAGACAGAGCGGAGTCCGAGCGTAGGTTGGAAGAATATACTGATCGTAGAGTTTTTGGACGTCCTGAGTTTTCATAGGATCACGAACCGTTAAAGGACGATTTCGGTTCCAATTCCCTGATCCGTGAAAATTTCAAGCAGCAGGGAATGCTTAATACGTCCGTCGATGATGTGCGCCTTTTTGATCCCCCCGCGAAGCGCTGTGATGGCCGAGCGCACCTTGGGGATCATCCCGCCGGAGATGACTTTCTTTTCAATCAAAGCCTCCACTTCATCAACATGGAGAGAGGAAATTAGAGTGTTTTCATCCGCAGGATCCCTCAAGATCCCTTTAACATTCGTCAGAATAATAAGTTTTTGAACGCCCATGGCGGCCGCGACCTTGGCCGCAGCTTCATCCGCATTCACATTATAAGCCTCTCCAGCCTCATCAATTCCAATCGGATAAATGACCGGAATGATATTGAATTCCGTAAGTTCTTTAAGCGGCATGATATTGACATTGCAAACATCGCCCACATAGCCAACATCTCCTTCTGAAGAATGTTTGACCACGTTCAGGATCTCAGCGTCATGTCCGGAAAGACCGATGGCCCGCGCACCAAACCGGTTGATGTCATGCACAATGCCTTTATTAATTTCTCCGAGCGTTTCGATCACGACATCCACGGTCTCTTTGTCTGTGACCCGGAGCCCATTTATAAATTTGCTTTGAATCCCTTTTTTCTTCAGGTTTTCCGTGATCGCAATGCCACCGCCGTGAATCATGATGGGTTTGATTCCGACATAATTCATAAACACAAGATCATGAAGCACATTTTCGCGAATGTCTTCATAGGTCATGGCGGCGCCGCCGTACTTGATCAAAACTTCCTTGCCCCGGAATTTTTTGATGTACGGAAGAGCCTCAATTAAGATGCTCGCTTTGTCGACTAATTCCTGCATGGCGTTCACGAGTAGGATCCGTTGATTTCAACGTACTTGGTGGTCAAGTCCGAAGTAATAAAGTTCGCCCGGCCCCGTCCTTTTCCGATGGTAATGTGCATGGTGTATTCTTTGTGTAAAAGAACCTTCCGGGCTTTGGGAAGGTTGAGTGCTTTCAGCTTTCCTTTGACGATCACGGGTATATCATCAAAGAAAATGTGGGTTTGATCAAGATTAAAATGCACCCCGCTCGCCCCAATGGCGGCCACGATTCGTCCCCAATTTGCATTCGCACCCGCCAGCATGGTCTTAAAAAGCATGGAATTGGCAATTTGCCTGGCTAATTTCTCGGCCTCAGTCGGATTTTTTGCGCCCGCAATCTGAAGATTACAAACATGAGAAACGCCTTCACCGTCTTCCACCATTTTGTGCGCAATAACCCGGCACACTTCCTCCAACACTTCCCGGAAAATCCGGTAATCATGATCCACTTTATGGATCACGGGATTATCCGCAAGACCATTGGCTAAAATAAAAGCCGTATCATTCGTGCTCATATCATTATCAATGGCAATCATATTAAACGTGTCATCCACCGCATGACGAAGTGCGCGTCCGAGCAGTGGTTTTGTGATCGCGCAATCCGTCGTAATAAAACAAAGCATGGTCGCCATATTCGGATGGACCATGCCTGAACCTTTGGCAATGGCTCCGATAGTTACTTTCTGTCCGCCCAAATTAAAAGTAAGAGCCACTTCCTTGGGGGCAAGATCGGTGGTCATAATCCCGCGCGCAGCGTCATGTCCGCCCTCGGCATCTTCAGAAAGTTTTTTGACCAGCTCCGGAATTCCCCGCTTGAATCGCGTAATCGGAAAAGGGACGCCGATGATTCCGGTTTGAGCGATCAAGATTTCTTCCGGTGCGATTTCAAGCTTAGCCGCAAGTTCAGCAATACTGTCCACTACGGCGGTCTTCCCTTGCGCCCCGTTCACACAATTCGCATTTCCGCTGGAGGCAAGAATCGCTTGATGCCGGGGATGTTTGATCACTTTCATGGATTGCAAAACCGGCCAGGCCTTAACTTTGTTGATGGTAAAAGTTGCGGCAGCCACGGACGGAGTTTTGGAATAAATGAGCGTAGCATCCGGCTTGGGTTTTCGTTTGATCCCGCAATAAATTCCAGCCGCTGAAAAACCTTTGGGGCTTGTGACTGTGCCCGACTTCTTTTTTTCCCAATGCAGTTTTACCATGTCTCTAGCCCCATCGTTTCCGGCATTCCGAGCCGGATATTCATATTCTGAACCGCTTGTCCCGACGCACCTTTTAAAAGATTATCAATCGCTGAAATAATAATGACTCGATCTGTTTTCGCATCGACTTCAATGCCAATATTACAATAATTGGTCAGCTGCACATCTTTCAGAGATGGAAATTTCCCGGCCGCACAGACTCTAACAAACGGCTCTTTCCCATAATGAGCTGCGAAAGCCTTTCGAATCTTGGCTTCGGTTGCACTCTTTTTTCGTTTTGCATAAATCGTAGCAAGAATCCCCCTCTGAAGAGGTAAAAGATGCGTAATTAAAGTCACGCCCACCGGCTCACCTGCAGCCTCGCTCAGGGTCTGATTGATCTCCGGCGCGTGCTGATGCTTATTGACCTTGTATGCAGAAAAATTCTCATCCGCCTCGCAATACTGCGTAGAGGCTGTCAGCTTTTTCCCGGCGCCGCTGACTCCGGATTTCGCATCAATAAAAATGGAGTCCAGATTCAAAAGCCCTTCCTTTAAAAGAGGATAAAGTCCAAGCGATGAAGCCGTCGGATAGCATCCGGGATTGGCAATCAAATCTGCTTTTTTAATTTTAGCCCGGTTCATTTCCGGAAGGCCATAAACCGCTTTGGGAAGAAGTTCTCGCCGAACATGCTTGACGCCGTACCAAGCCTCATAAGTTTTCCAGTCTTTAAGCCGAAGATCTGCTGAAAGATCGATCACAATTTTTCCAGCCTTGCGATATTCATCCGCGGCCTCCATCGCTTCGGTATGAGGAAGACATAGAAAAATAACGTCGGCCGCTCGGCACACTTCCTGGGCAGAATACTGGCGAACTTCCTTTTGAATTGAATGGGGAAGGGTCGGTACTAGCTCGCGGATCTGGATCGGTTCGCTTTGCCGGGTTGTGCATGCGGTGAGCTCGATCTTAGGATGGCGCAGCAGGATCTTTATGAGCTCGACACCGGTATACCCGGTCGCTCCAATGATCGCGCACTTGATCATCAGTCTTTTGATATGTCTCCTTTTCTTGAAAGCCTCAGTAAACTCGTGTATTCTACGAGCGTGAAAGTGCGTCATTATAGGAAATGACCGTATCCTTTGTCAATTCAAGAAGTTAGAAAAAGTGAGTCCTCGTGGAGTTTTTATTTCTTCAAACGAGGACTCATCCTGAGTGAGCGGAGCGAATCGAAGGACCTTACTGATCCTTCGACTCCCCCCTATACATCAGGGTGTCGCTCAGGATGAGTGGGTCGCAAAATACTGCGCCCCCTCAGAAAAAGCCGGCTCTAGCCTCTTTAAAATCGCCAACTGAGAACAAACATTTAAGTATGAAAGCTAAAACGAAGGACCCCCTGCAAAAATTAGAGGCCCATCTTTTCAAAATACTCAAGATACGATTTCGCAAAAAAGGGCTCTTGGAAGCGGCCTTCACCCACCCGTCTTATAAATACGAGAAGCAGATCAAACATCTGGAGGATTTTGACCGGCTGGAATTTTTTGGGGACACCATCCTGAATTTTGTAATCTGCAAAGAACTCTACCGCCTCTTCCCTAAAGAAAAAGAAGGCATGCTGAGCCGGCTTCGCTCGATTCTGGTTTCCCGAAAAATCCTCTCCCGCATTGCGCGCGCTTCCGGGTTTTTGAAACACATTCGACTTGGGGACGCACTGAAAGAGCAAGCAGAGTTTTCCAAAGACAAAGTTCTCTGTGACAGCCTTGAGGCTTTTTTAGCCGCTCTCTTTTTTGATCGAGGATTTAAGACGGTTGAAATGCTTTTGCTAAAATTATTCCGCCCCTACCTTGACATCAAAAAACTTTTCCGCATTGATCCCAACCCTAAAAGCACGCTTCAGGAACTTTGTCAGAAAAAATGGCAGAGGCTTCCGATTTATGAATCCCTCTTGGCGGGAAAAAGAATGAAGACCGTCGTTAGCATCTCACCGCGCATTCGCGCCACAGCTTACGGAAAAAATAGGAAGGAATCTGAAGAACGCGCTGCGCGGGATCTGATTCGAAAAATCCGTAGTGTTTAAGTATCTAGCTTAGTATCAACACTCTTGTCATTCCGGGCGAACGGAATGAGACCCGGAATCTAGGCATGGATCCCGGATCGCGCTTCGCTTGTCCGGGATGACAAACCCTCTGACCTTTGGTACTTGGGAGTTACTTCTTGTCTTTTCCCAAAACCTGTTCTTCGGGAATGAAATTGCGGAGAATCTGCTGGCTTTTCTTGCGGAGCAGATTATTTCTCAGGTCTTCAATTCGGTGCTCATCCGCCTTCATCTGCACTTGTGCCATAGGCCCGGAAAGCAGGAGCGGAATGGGCCCAAACTCCTTGCCCTGAAAGGCTTCGCTGGATCCAAAAATGGGCGTCAAAAAATGCGTAGTGAGCGCGGTCGAAAGATAGGTCTCCAGCCGAAAATTTAGATTCTTATCAAAACCCACTTCACCGGCTCCCTCCACAGACAAATCCTGCGAAACTAAAGTAAGGTCATCGACTTTCATTTTCTGATCTCGAAGGAGGAAGTGTCCCCGCAAGTCACGAAAAGATGTTTTTCCATTCGACAAAAGTCCGACCTCGCCAAATCCATCAATGTCTCCGATGCCCTGCAAAAGATCCAGACGCTGGAGTTCGCCTTGAGTCACAGAAAAATCCCCTTCTCCGGAGAGCGATTTAATCATAGCCTCGGGTTGATCACTGGCAGTCTTAAATTGTCCATTAAGAAATAATTTTCCGCTCAGAAAAGGCACTGCACTGGGCGGCGGCAGATACTGGCTTAGATCCCAGCCATCGGCATCGGCGGATATCCAAATCTGCGGCGGACTTTGGCTCATATCGATATCCATGCCCAGCTTCCCTTTACCCCCGTAGCCTTCAAAGGAAAAACCTTCCACGTAAAAATGTCCTTTTTCAAAATAAAAGGAACTGTCCACATTCCGAATTAAATTCTCGGACGGGAAAAGGCCAAGCATCACGGCCTTGGCAAGTTTTGCGTTTTTTCTTCCTAGCTCCGGCGCCCATTCTTCCAATCCTTTGCTCAACCCTTCCGCAACTTGGCGGGGAGACATGGCTTGAGAGCGCAATTTGCCGTGGAAATTGACCTGGTCTGTAAGGTTGTAAAGCGTCAAATCTGCTTCCAAGGCCGAGTCATTGATTTCAAATCCCGCGCGCTTGATTTCCCAGGTCAGCGACGTGAGATCCATATTGGCCTTCAAGTGGTGCAAGGTCGGCCATCCCTCGCGCTTTAAGGTCACGTCTTCTAAAGAAAGATTGATGAGATTTTGTCCTGCGGTTTTCGGATCCTGATCTTCCACAAAGTTGGCCAAGATCTTAATGGCACCATCTAATTTGAAAGCGCTAAGCGGAGGAATGAGTTCTTCCCATCCTTGGATTTTAAATTTATTAGAAATCATATTCAGCTGAACGGTCTGATCTTTAAAATTAAGTCCGGTAATAGTTCCTTTACAGGACATATCTTTAAGACGCACGGAGAAATCACCCGAAACTTTGCGCCCCTCTTCTAGGAGTAAATGAAAGAGCGCAGTCATAGGAAGCTCTTTGGGTTTAGAGAAATAGCGCCCATAAGTCAGAAGCGTGGCTCCCAAATCCCAAGTTGCATCCACAGAAAGATGTTTCCAAGTTCCTTCCAAAGAAGCCTCAAAAGTACTCGCTCCGGAAAAACCCAGTCCAGCCGGAAGTGCGCGGCTCAGAGGAAGAATGTACTGCGGAATATCGGCCACTGTAATTTTATCCGCCATGATTCGCATCTCCCGAATTTCCCCCGTCTGCGTCTGAAAACCGCCAAGCATGTTGAAGGTTCCAAATGGTGCTGCCAGACTAAGGCTTTGAATCGAAAGATCGCTTGTGTCCGGATTCCAAGAAAGATGAAGATCTAAATTCAAGGCCATTGCCGAAGACTCCAAAGGTCGGTCGGTTTGCTGCATCGAGTAAATGACTTGATCGGCCTTAAAATTTCCTTGAAATTCCAGGGAAGGATCCGCGTTTTTTTTGGAAAATTTAAGGAGGCCGCTCATCTGGCCGTCCTTGATATGGATCGGAAATTCCGTTTTAAGAATGCGGCTCAGCTGGGAAAGAATGAGCTGGTTCACACCCAATTCTCCGGAAACCGTCAGAGAATTCCAGTCTTTGATTTTTTTCTGAAGCGGTGCGGATAAATTAGCGGTCACATGGAGCGCGTGCGGAACGTCCACATAGGAGGCATCTAATTCAAAGCGAGATTTACCCACCTCTCCAAAGGGTCCCCCTTGAAACTCCACTTCGGATAGCGTAAGAGGCTCGAGAAAAGATTGCGATCCCAGTGAGGTTTGAAGCTGCCCTTCGTGAAAAACCAGGGAATCCAATCCAAAATGCCCGAAGAGGACTTTCCAAAAAGAAGGTTTTATTTTTAACCTCTTCCCTTCCAAATGTCCGCCCCCGGACGGAGCATCCAGGACAAACTCATCGGCCGTAACGTCCAAGACTGGGAAATAGTTCACATGGAAATTTTTAAAGTCCAGCGTGGCTTGAGAATATTCTTTAGCGGCTTCGGCAAAAGTATTTTCAAGCCGATCCGAGCGGATGAGAAGAACCGAAAGCCCTAAGATAAGGATATAAAGAAGGAAAATAGCTGAGAATGCGGCAAGCAGGATCCCTTTGACACGGGTCATAGCGCCCTTCAGTTCGAACTGGATTCAGTCGCACCGACCGGACTGAAACTATAATCATCCAGGGCCGCGCACGAGGAGAAAACGCAAGAAACGATCACCAAGAGAGCCGCTGCACTCAGCCTCGCAAACATTATCGTTTCGTATACTGGAAGCTTCTGCGGGCGGATTTCTTACCCGGCTTTTTACGTTCTTTTTCGCGCGGATCACGAGTCAGAAGACCCGCCCGGCGCAGCGATGATTTAAGATTTGGATCAAATTGAATTAAAGCACGAGAAATTCCAAGGCGTGTTGCACCCGCCTGACCCGCCACGCCTCCACCGCTCACGCTCACACGTACACGGAATTGATCAAGAAGCTGCGTCTCTTTGAGAGGCTGCTCCACCAAAGTCTGAAGATCTGGACGAGGGAAATACTTGGCATAAGGTTCGCCGTTCACCACAAAACCTTTTTGGTCTTTAAAAATCCATACACGGGCTGCGGCCGATTTACGGCGTCCTGTTCCATAAAAAGCATTTGCGGAGGGCGATTTGACCATGGGATTAAACCTTCAATTCAATCGGTTTCTGGGCCTGTTGACCATGAACCGCACCGGCATAAATCCGGATACGGCGCATCATTTGACGGCCGAGTTTCGTATTAGGAACCATACTTGCCACGGCATGACGAAGCGCATACGTGGGTTTTTTATCAAGCAATTTTTCGTAAGTAATGGTTCGAAGCCCACCCGGATAACCGGTGTAGCGCGTATAAAGCTTGTCAGACTTTTTCTTGCCGGAAATTACCGCCTTTTCTGCGTTAACAACCACCACTTGATCTCCGCAAATCTGGTACGGAGAATAAACAGCTTTGCCTTTGCCGGTCAAAAGACCTGCAATGCGAGTCGCTAAACGGCCGAGGGTTTTCCCGGACGCATCAATGAGATACGTTTTGGCGTTAAAATCTTTTTGCGTTGAAACATATGTCTTCATGGGAATTTACTACCTTTCGAAGAGCGTGAAGTATATCAAAAAGCTTCAGGCCTGTCAAAAAAAGTTAAAAATAAGTTTTATCTTGTTTGTTATTAATAGGTTACATCAATCAAACAAAGCGCATGTGCCGGTGCAGTCTCCCCCTTATGACTTCTAATTTTATGGGTCATCAGTTTGAGAATATCCTCCGGAGTCATTTTCCCGCGTCCGACCGCCACGAGAGTTCCGGCCAAAATCCGAACCATATGATACAAAAATCCGTCCGCTTCCACGCGCATCCGAATTTCAAATCCTTGTTTTTTTAAATCAAGCTTAAAGATGCGGCGCTCCGTATTTATTTTTTTACGCCCCGCATCTAAAGTACAAAAGGCCCGGAAATCATGCCTGCCCACAAGATACTTTGCCGCTTGCCGCATTTTTTTGAAATTCAAAACATACGGCACATGCCAGGTCTGAAGTGCGCGAAGCGGTGTCCTTACTTGCGAATTCCAAATCCTGTACTCATACGTTTTTCTCTTGGCTTGAAACCGGGCATGAAAATTTTTAGATGCTTTTTCAACGCGCGTGACTGCCGCCGATTTTGGCAAAATGGCGTTAAGGGCTCTTTGAATCTGAAAAAGTTCAAACCGAGGCGCTGCCAGAAAATTGACGACCTGAAAACTAGCGTGCACACCGGCATCGGTTCGACCGCTCGCGGACTTGATGGAGATTTTTTTTCCGTATAAACGGCGCATCGCGGTTTCTAAAGCTTCCTGTACCGTAAGACGCGCGGGCTGACGCTGGAATCCGGAAAATGCTGCGCCGTCATACTCCAGAACTAAGCGGTAATTCTGAAGTTCCTTTTTTTTCATCGGAAAATTCGCGGGTCTTATTTGCGAACGTGCTTAAGCCAGTATTCCGCAATCTGTACAGCGTTCAAGGCCGCACCTTTACGGATCTGATCGCCGGCAAGAAACAAGGCCAAACCGTTATCCACGGAAGGATCTTTTCGGATGCGCCCCACATAAACATCATCTTTTCCGCTTACTTCCAGCGGCATAGGAAAATGATTTTTGGTGTTGTCATCCTGGATCTTTACTCCCGGAGCTTTGGCTAAAATTTCCCGGGCCTCGTCCGGAGTGATTGGTTTTTCAAACTCGATGAAGAGCGCTTCGGAGTGCGCTCGGTAAACCGGCACACGAATCGTTGTGGCTACCACACGAAGTTTGCTGTCGTGCATAATTTTCTGAGTTTCCCGGATCATCTTGATTTCTTCTTCGCAGTACCCGTCTTCTTTAATCGCGCTGTTATGCGAAAAAAGATTGAACGCAATCTGATGAGGAAAGACTTCACAGGTCGGCCGGTCCCCTTGCAGCACTTGGCGCGTCTGATGTTCCAATTCCTGCATGGCCTTGGCCCCGGCACCGCTCACCGCTTGATATGTTGCCGCCACAATGCGTTTGATCTTTGCAGCTTGATGAAGCGGCCAAATCGGAACCACCATTAAAATCGTGGAACAGTTTGGATTGGCAATAATCCCTTTATGCTTACGAATATCCTCAGCATTAATTTCCGGAACTACGAGCGGAACTTCTGGATCCATACGGAAAGCGCTGGTGTTATCCACCATGAGCGCTCCGGCCTTTACAATCATGGGTGCCAGTTTTTTGCTGACACTTCCTCCGGCGCTGGAAAGCACAAGATCCACATTTTTAAAACTCTCGGGCGTGGCTTCTTCCACCTGAATGGTTTTCCCCTGAAACGCGACCGATTTCCCCGCAGAGCGCGAGGATGAGAGAAGACGAAGTTCCGCCATGGGAAATTTCCGCTCCGCCAAAATGGAGAGGAACTCCTGACCCACAGCACCCGTTGCACCTAAAATTGCGACCTTCAATCCTGACATAAAAACTCCTTAACTTAAATTAGAATCTCGAAATCCGAAGCACGAAACAATATCTAATGTCCTAAATTCCAATGTTTCAAACATTCGATATTCGAATTTTAGATTTGTTTCGAATTTCGAATTTAGGATTTCGGATTTATGCTTTCACTCGTTCCGCGACAAGATCCCCAACTTCAGAAGTCGAAAATCCCATTTTGCCAGCCGCGAGACTTTTGAGTTTATTGGCTGTCACATCCATCACGCATTTCTCGATTTTGTCAGCCGCGGCACGTTCTCCCAAAGTTTCCATCATCATTCCCGCCGCACAAATGGCTGCCAACGGATTGATGACGCCTTGATTCGTATACTTAGGAGCGGATCCACCAATAGGTTCAAACATGGAAACGCCGCCCGGATGGATATTTCCTCCGGCCGCGATTCCCATACCTCCTTGGATCATAGCCCCTAAATCTGTAATGATGTCGCCGAACATATTGTCGGTGACAATCACATCAAACCACTCAGGATTTTTTACCATCCACATACAGGTTGCATCCACATGAGCATAATCACGTTTAATATCCGCGTAATCTTTGGCCCCGACCTCATGAAAAACGCGCTCCCATAAATCAAAGGCATAGGTGAGCACATTGGTTTTTCCGCACAACGTCAGTTTTTTGTCCTTGTTTCTCATTCGCGTGTATTCAAAAGCATAACGAAGACATCGTTCCACACCTTTTCGCGTATTGCGGCTGACCTGAACCGCAACTTCATCTGGCGTGCCTTTTTTGATGAACTCCCCTTCTCCGACATAAAGGCCTTCGTTATTTTCGCGCACCACCACAAAGTCGATATGCTCAGGCTTTTTATCTTTCAGCGGACAATCCACGCCGGGAAAAAGTTTCACGGGCCGGAGATTGATGTACTGCTCAAGATCAAAACGAAGTTTGAGGAGCAGTCCCTTTTCCAAAATTCCGGGTTTCACATCCGGATGTCCGACCGCACCAAGAAAAATGGAGTCAAATCCGCGCAATTCCTTTAAAACTGAGTCCGGCAGAATTTCTCCGGTTTTTAAATAGCGATCGCCGCCCAGATCATAAATTTGGCGCGTAATCCCAAATCCAAATTTTTTAGCTGCCACATCAAGGACTTTGAGGCCCTCGCGCACTACTTCAGGTCCTGTTCCATCTCCGGGGAGTACTGCAATCTTGTACGTCTTCATTTTTTCTCCAAACTTTTGTTGTTACTTAAAGTAACCAGTTGCCAGTAACCAGCAACCAGAACTAGAAAGATTTTTCATTTCCTGGTAACTGGTTACTGGTTTCTGGTTTCTGGTTACTTTTTTAAGGACAATCCTTCTTGAGGGCTTGAGGCCGAAGCATATTCCTTCTGGGGAATTCGTCCTGCCAGATAAGCCTTTCGTCCGGCTGAAACCGCTTCGCGCATAGCAGACGCCATGAGCACAGGATCTTTCGCCTGCGCCACGGCTGTATTCATTAAAACTCCGTCTGCGCCCAGCTCCATACAAACCGCTGCGTCCGATGCCGTTCCCACTCCTGCATCGACGATTACGGGGCACGAAACCGCTTCCATAATAAATTTCAGGTTGAGCGGATTTTGAATGCCGCGTCCGGAACCAATGGGTGACGCAAGCGGCATCACACAGACAGCCCCTGCATCTTCCAAACGCTTGGCCATGATCGGATCATCATTCGTATACGGCATGACCACAAAACCTTCTTTGACGAGAACTTTCGTAGCTTCCAAAAGTCCGAGAGTATCCGGCATGAGCGTCTTCGGATCTCCGATCACTTCCACCTTCACAAGATCTCCGCAGCCTGCCGCGCGCGCAAGCCGCGCAATGCGGATTGCGTCTTCAGCGGTATAGGCTCCTGCCGTATTGGGCAGCCAGTGATATTTTTTCCGGTCCACGAAATCGAGAATGTTTTTTTCATTTCGATCATCCAGATTCACGCGGCCAATGGCAATCGTAACCATCTCGGTTCCGGAGGTATCGAGCGCCCGAACCATTTCCTCAAACGAGGCGTATTTCCCGGTCCCCAAAATGAGCCGGGATTTCATCGTAATTTTTCCAATCTGAAGAATATCGGATGAAATGTCATTCCCGAATGATTTTGTCGGGAATCCATTCTTTGGATCCCCGCCTTCGCGGGGATGACAAACTACTTTCTTGTTATCATCTGTCCCCATGTTAACCCTTTCGCGGACTCGGACCCGGCAGCCTCGCTGTGGTCTCGTAAAGTTGAAGATATTTTTTTGCCGAAGCCGTCCAGGAATAATCGCATGCCATCGCATTTTGGACAAGTCGAGTCCAGACTTTTGGATTTTGATAAACTTCTAATCCTTTTTCAATGACCGCCGCTAAGGCTGCCGTGTGATAATTTTCAAAAACAAATCCATTCCCTTTCAAAGTCTTGCCATCAAAGGACTGAATCGTATCAGCCAATCCTCCCGTGGCCCGAACAATAGGAATGGTGCCGTAGCGCAGTCCAATCATCTGACTAAGTCCGCACGGCTCATAATAAGAAGGCACGAGAAGAAAATCCGAGCCTGCATAAATCCGTTTGGCCATTCGCGCATCAAAGAGAATATGGATTGAGCACTGACTCCGCCGCTTACGCCCCATTTCGCGCAGAACCCGATGATATTTTTCTTCACCGGTTCCTAAAAGGATAAATTGAAAACCAAGCTCCATCATCCGGCCTAAACACTCCACCACGAGATCAATCCCCTTTTGCTCAACCAAACGGCTGACGACCGCTGCAATCGGCGCCTTGGGATTCAAATCCAAACCATTTTCCTGTTGAAGCACGGCCTTGCAACGGGCTTTGCCTTCCAAGGCTTGCGCGTTAAAGGCCGCCGGAAGATCCGAGGCATTGGATGGATCCCATGTTACAGAATCGATTCCATTGATAATGCCCTGGAGTTTTTCCCGTTGTTCAATTAAAACGCCTTCCAAATTACATCCAAACTCCTTGGTCTGGATTTCACGTGCATAGCGCTGACTCACCGTGGTCACCACATCCGAGTCCACAATGCCGCCTTTGATAAAACTTAGCTTCCCGTAAAACTCCAAACGGTCCATGGTGAAATGTCCCCAGTCGAGATTCGTAAGCGGCATAGAATCCGGCGGGAAATTCCCCTGATACGCCAAATTATGAATGGTAAAAACTGTTTTTGTTTTTTGAAAGAACGCATCTTTAGCATAAAGCGTTTTGATAAAAACCGGGATCATTCCGGTCTGCCAGTCATGGCAATGAATCACGTCGGGCTTGATTTTTAAAAGTTTGAGCGCCTCAAGAACAGCTTTTTGAAAAAATAAAAAACGCCGGTCATTATCCGGATAATCCTGGAGCACCGGGCCATAGAGTTCTTCCCGATTAAAAAAGAGCTTATGTTCAATAAAATAGACGGGAATTCCATCCGCAGTCTTGGAGCGATAAACCTTGCCCGTTTCCTGCTCAGATCCTAAATCAATGCGGAGTCCTTCCAATACAAGCTCAGTGATGGCCGGATCCAGATGTACGGCTTTATAGTAAGGAAGGAAGACCGTAATATCCTGGCCCTGTTTGCGAAACTCGGAGGCGAGCGTGGCCGTCACTTCCGCCAAACCACCGGTCTTGGCAAAAGGCACCATTTCAGAACAGGCAAAAATGATTTTCATGTCACGATCCCAAGCTTGGGTTTCATTTCCATCTGCGTATTACTAGCTTAATGTGCATTTCCATTGATTCGGCCCTATGCAGGAACCCGGCAGGACGCGGAAACCCTTTCCCCCGCTGACAGCATTTTTGAAGAAGGGAAGTATATAACAGAAAAAAGGCCTTGCCAAGATGGTCCTCCTGACTATAATTCGCTCCCATGCGTACCTGTGAAATTTGCAACCGAAAACCTCTTGTGGGCAGTTCCATCGCCCGCCGCGGTCTTGCCAAAAAAACCGGCGGAATTGGTAAAAAAATCACCGGCATCACCCGCCGGCGGTTCTTCCCCAATCTCAAGCGCGTGAAAGTCCGTTTTCCAAACGGAACGGTTCGCCGCATCAAGGTATGCACCAGCTGCCTTCAGGCCAACAAGGTCACGAAGGCTGTTTCCTTCAAAAAGTCCCCGGCCGCTCAAGCCGCATAAATTCAGGTTTCTCTTTTGATTTCTCAGACAGGATTTTTCTGACTACGCATTTCTGTTCAGAACTAATTAATCGAGGAGCGAGCGATAAAGTGAGAGAGTCTGGCGGGCGATCGATTTCCAGCTAAAGAATGCCATCGCACGCTTTCGGCCGGCTTGCCCCATCTTGCGAGAAAGATCCGGATGGACCATCAAATAATTAATTTGGCGTGCCAGATCTTTGGAGAATTTTCCAGGATCCAGAGGCTCAAACGGACTTGATTTCTTTTGCGCTACTTTG
The DNA here is from genome assembly GCA_964460795.1 of uncultured bacterium. Taxonomy (GTDB): domain Bacteria; phylum Omnitrophota; class Omnitrophia; order Omnitrophales; family Aquincolibacteriaceae; genus CAZOOM01. The sequence continues at coordinate 55,070 of CAYWRU010000004.1, forward strand.
ACCAGTAATCCAGTTTTTTGATGCTCCACAACCTCAGGAATTCCGCCCACCCGGCTCGCTACCACAGGGATTTCGCATGCCATGGCCTCCAGATTGATAATCCCAAAAGGCTCATAAATGGAAGGACAGCAAAAAAGTGAGGCGTGAGAATAAAGCGCCACTTTATCCGGCACAGGCAGAACCTCCTGAATCCAAATCACACCAGGCCGATCTTTTTTAACCTCAGTAATAGCGCATTCCATTTCCCGGGCAATCTCCGGTGTATCCGGAGATCCGGCGCAGAGCACGACTTGAAATCCAGGATCCAAATAACGAATGGCATTCACGAGATGGAGAATTCCTTTTTGGCGCGTAATTCGTCCCACAAACAGAACAAAGGGTTTTGAAGGATTGACTCCGCAGCGTTTGACACGTTCAGGATCTCGAACCCGTCGATATTCCTGAGTATCAATTCCGTTGTAAATCACATGGACTTTTTCAGGACTCACATTGAAAAGCCGAAGGATGTCTTTTCGGGTCTCTTCAGAAACCGCGATGATCGCATCCGCCATCTCAAGCGCTGTGCGTTCCACCCAGCAGCTGAAATCATACCCCCCGCCCAGCTGCTCGCGCTTCCAAGGGCGGAGAGGCTCCAAGGAATGGACGGTGATCACTAACGGGATAGAGTGATTCAGCTTGGCAAGAATTCCTCCAAAATGGGCATACCAGGTATGACAATGGACAAGATCGGCATCGATTTTTTGAAGATTGAAATCCAGTCCGCGTTGGACTGTGCCGAATCCAATCTTAAGCGACTGAGAAATATTGGAAGACCTAAGCGAGTCGGGAAATCCTGTGACTTGGAGTTTTCCTTTCTTAAGGCGCTGCTCTCCATAACACCTCACATCCACATCGCAGAGTTTCGATAATTCGCGGGTGAGATAATCGACATGAACACCGGCCCCGCCATAAATATGCGGCGGATATTCATTGGTCAAAAGGAGTGTTTTCACAGCACGTATGATAGCGCAATTAATCAAAAGGGGACAGGCTGCTTTTTTAAAAAGTAGCCTGTCCCCTTTATTGAAACGAATGTAGTTGGTCAAGACGCATTCCTTTGCTAAAATATTAAAAGTTTTCTTCACTCTCCAAGATCTTAGGGACCATATGGAGCCAGTAGACATGGCAAAGACTTCGAATTCAGAAAAAGGAGCCGTCTCCGCAGTTAAAAGAAGCCCTGTCCCTTCCTACAAATCTCATTCTTCGGAAGATCTCGACTCATGCCCTTTTATTGTCATTGAAAATGTATCGCCTGAAATCGATAACGGGGTCTTTCCCGCCAAATCCGTAGTCGGAGAGCCTGTGATCGTGGAAGCAGATATTTTAAAAGATGGTCACGATGTCATCGCGGCCTCGATCCGATACCGGAAAGCTGCGGATAGTGGATGGCTGGAAACTCCCCTCACGCATTTTGATAATGACCGGTGGCGAGGCTCCTTTATCCCCACGGAAAATACCCGTTACCTCTTTACGCTTAGCGCCTGGATGGATCCCTTCACAACTTGGTGCCGCAATACAGAGAAAAAATGCCTCGCGAATGTCCCGATTGCAAGTGATCTGTCGGAGGGTCTTGAAATTCTGAAGCGCATCAAGAGCTTGGCAGCGCCGCAAGATTGTGCCCTGCTTGATGATTTTTTAAAGCGCATTCGAGAATTTAAAAAACCTTCGCCGGCTTTTACCGAAATTTTAAAAGATCCGCGTTTTCTCCCTCTAGCCAGCCGCTATCCCCTCAAAGATCAGCTGACAGCTTACGGCCAGGAAATCGAACTTGTGGTAGATCGAAAGCGTGCTGTTTTTAGTGCATGGTATGAAATTTTTCCGCGCTCGCAGGGAAAAATCCAGGGACGCAGCGCTACATTTAAAGACTGTATCGCCCGGCTTCCGGACATTCAGAAGATGGGTTTTGATGTGCTTTACCTCGCACCGATCCATCCCATTGGAAAAACAAATCGCAAGGGACCGAATAATTCCCTTATCGCAGGGCCGGACGCACCGGGATCTCCCTGGGCCATTGGTAGTGAAGCCGGCGGGCACAAGGCCATTCATCCGGAACTTGGCACCTTGGAAGATTTTGAGGAATTTGTAAAAACCTCGGGCCGCTACGGTCTTGAGATTGCCATGGATATTGCTTTTCAATGTTCTCCGGATCATCCCTATGTCAAAGAACATCCGGACTGGTTTTATCATCTCCCGGACGGTTCCATCCGCTATGCAGAAAATCCTCCTAAAAAATACGAGGACATTTACCCCCTTAATTTTTACTGTAAAGATCGGGCAGGGCTGTGGTCAGAACTGGAAAGTGTTTTCCGATTTTGGATCGAACACGGCGTCAAAATTTTTCGAGTGGATAATCCACACACTAAGCCGCTCCATTTTTGGCATTGGGTGATCCAAAAAATACAGAAGGATCATCCAGAAGTCCTTTTTCTCTCCGAGGCGTTTACACGCCCCAAGATGATGAAGTTCCTTGCCAAAGCAGGCTTTACCCAGTCTTATACTTACTTCACCTGGCGGAATACAAAAACTGAACTTCGCCAGTATCTGGAGGAACTTACCCGCTCTGAAATGCGCCATTATTTCCGAGGAAATTTTTTCGCCAACACTCCCGATATTCTGCATGAGTTTTTGCAAAAAGGCGGACGTAATGCCTTTAAAATCCGCCTCCTTCTTGCAGCAACGCTTTCATCTTCCTATGGAATTTACAGCGGCTTTGAACTGTGTGAGAACCGGGCGAAAGCCTCAGGCACAGAGGATTATCTGGACTCCGAAAAATATCAGTACAAAGTTTGGGATTGGGAACGGCCGGGCAATATCAAGGATCTCGTGACTCAGATAAATCAGATCCGTAAAGATCATCCCGCGCTTCAGGGTTATACTAACCTTGAATTTTACGATTCACGAAATGAATGGATTCTCTGCTACGGCAAACGCACGCCGGACAATAAGGATATTGTAGTCGCGGTAGTCAATCTTCATCCCGAACACGCGCATGAAGACACGATCAATCTGCCGCTTTGGAAATTTGGAATCGATGAGCACACGCCGTATTCCGTGAAAGATCTTCTGACAGGGAAAAAATATATTTGGAAAGGTCCGTCCAACTACATCCGTTTGGATCCGAAAGATACATCAGCCCATCTCTTTCAGATTAGTAAAACCTAACCCTCCGCCCTCTAAGTATTTACAAATTATAAAGCCGGATAGATTTTTCGAACTTCTAAGGAGACTGTCTCAAGCCCATTCCATATTTTGGATTTCAAAGAAAAAAGAAGATCCACATGGACACCGACCTTAAGGAAAGACGTATCTAAATCTCCCCCCCGGCTGAACCAAAGAGCTTCAAAGGTCTCTCGGGAATCACTGACCATTAATTTTAAGGTTTTTTGCCCCAGCCATTTTGGAGGTTGATCAATTCGAAGGTTTCTTGCAAGAAAAATCGGCCGCGGATTTCCCATCCCATGCGGTTCCAATAATTTTAGATCTTGAAGAAAGGGGTTTGAAATGGCCCCAAGTTCAATTTCAAAATCTGCTTCAAGGGTTTGCTGCAGCATTTGAGGATCTAACGTCGCGGCATAGGCATTAATTTTTTTTCTAAATTCTGGAATTTTTTTTGATTGAATCTGAAGCCCAGCGGCCAGTGCATGCCCTCCAAAACCTTCCAAAGCATCGCGCGCCTTTTCAAAGGCCTCCTTCAAATGAAATCCTTTTACCGACCGGGCCGAGCCCTTCCCTTTCCCATGATCCAACGCAATAACGACTGCGGGCCGTTCATATTTCTCCACAAGGCGAGATGCCACAATCCCGATTACGCCCTGATGCCAGCCTTCCTCGGCTACGACAATCACGCGTTCGCGGCTAAAATTCATGCTTCGCTCCACCTGCGCAACAGCCGATTCAAGCACGGCCTTTTCTTCCTGCTGACGAAGGCGATTCTCCTCCTCGAGAACTTTCGCCAAACTTGCCGCTTCTTTCAAATGAGAAGATAGAAAGAGACGCAGCGCAATATCCGGAGAACTCATCCGTCCCGCAGCATTAATCCGTGGACCCATCACAAATCCTAAATGCCCCACATTGATCTCTGAGTTCTGGACCTTGGCACTTTCTAAAAGCGCCCGGATTCCAACGCGGGGCGATTTTCCTAAACGCTCAAGGCCCTTAGACACCAGGATGCGATTATCATCTTGAAGCGGCGCCACGTCGCAGACCGTTGAAATGGCAGCCAAATCTAAAAACTCCAGGGCTTCATCTCTAATCATAAATTGCGCCAGTTTAAAAGCCAATCCGCCGGCGGATAGCCCCTGAAATCCAAATGCACAATCCGGTCGATGAGGATTTAAAATAAAATCTGCTGGAGGAAGCCCCTCCGCCGAAATCTCATGATGATCCACCACGACAACATCCAAATCCAGAGACTTTGCAATTTTAATTTCCTTATGCGCCGAAGTTCCGCAGTCTACCGTGATAAGCATTTTGGCACCTTCGGCAGCGGCCTTGCGAATCCCTTTTTCACTCACACCGTACCCATCGGTTTCGCGATTCGGCAGAAAAGAAATGGCGGAAATTCCGAGCTTTTCCATCAAGAGCATGAGGATGGCCGTGCCGGTAATGCCATCCACATCGTAATCGCCGTGAATAAATATTTTTTCGCGGTTTTGTTTAGCCTGACGGATTCTCTCCGCCGCCTGAGGAAGATCACAAAGAGTGGCAGGATCCCGAAGATTTTGAAGGGAGGGGTGGAGAAAGGCCTGAATCGTTTCCGGACTTGTCATGCCCCGCTTGGCCAGTAGGGTTAAAACAAATGGGGACAGGCCTGCTAAGTCATTCATCAGGCCTGTCCCCTTCTGTGCATTCAATTTCACTTCGTCGCGCGGCCCTTCCAGTCAACGACCAATGCCGAAGCCACAAAAACCGAGGAATAAATTCCGACCGCAAATCCAACGCACAGGATAAAGGCAAAATCATTGATGCCGCTCCCGCCCAAAAAGAAAAGAGCAAAGGCTCCGAAAAGAACGTTGGCGCTTGTAAGAAGCGTTCGGCCCAGAGTCTGATTTAGACTGAGCTCCACAATTTCTCCGAAAGGCTTCTTTCGCATACCTTTCAAATTTTCGCGGATTCGGTCAAAGACGACAATCGTATCGTTCACCGAATAGCCCATAATGGTCAGAATCGCCGCCACGCTGGCAAGGTTGATTTCACGCCCGGTGAGTGCATACACTCCGAACGTGAAGAGCGTATCGTGAAGAAGTGCGATCACCGCAGCCAGAGAAAACTGCCACGGGAAACGCATCCCCAAATAAACCAGAATGCCGATGGAAGACCAAAAGAGCGCCCAAAGCGCTTTGGTCTTGAGATCTCCGCTCACGGCCGGCCCCACTTGATCCACTTTAAGGATCTGATAATTTTTATCTCCGGCCAATTCTTTCGCAGCCTGTTCGATTTTCTGGACATCTGACTCCTTGATCTTCACCACAAATTGATTTTTCACCGGATCATCCATGTGCTGAAGCGTCGGTTCACTGAGTCCAGTCTTGTCCAGCGCCGTACGAAAAGCCGCAAGCTCAACGGGTTTTGAAAATTCCAGTTGAACCAGGGTACCTCCGGTAAATTCCACGCCGAAATTATTACTGCCGCGGGCCATGATTGCACCCACGCCCATCACAATCGTAAAGACTGAAAATACATAGGCCAGAAAGCGCCATTTCATAAATGGAAGTTTGGTCACGCCGAGCAAATGCAGCATTTTCAGATTTAGATTGGGATTTTTCGCTGACAAAGCATCAAACACCAAGCGGGTCACGGTAAGCGAAGAAAACATACTGGCAATCTGTCCGAGACCCAGGGTCACGGCAAATCCCTTGATGGGGCCGGTTCCCAGATAAAATAAAATCACGGCCGTAATAAATACCGTCATGTTGGAATCCAGAATCGCTGCAAAGGCCCGGTGATATCCGGCAGAGATCGCAGCGCGCGGAGTTCTTCCGTCTTGCATTTCTTCCCGGATT
>CAYWRU010000004.1:61120-83251 GCA_964460795.1 uncultured bacterium
GCTCAGAAATCAGAATATTTGCATCAACCGCCATACCCACGGAGAGAATGAAACCCGCGATACCGGGAAGCGTTAGAGAAGAATGCAGCATGGCGAGCGATCCGATCACTAAAATAACGTAGATCACAAGCCCGATATCTGCAATAAATCCTGCGAGAAGATAGTAGCAAGGCATGAAAAGAAAAACGAGCAAGCAGCCGAGAATGGCGGCCCGGATTCCTTTTTCAATAGAATCACGCCCCAAGGTCGGACCCACCGTTCGCTCCTCGACAATGCTCACTGGAGCGGGCAAGGCACCGGCACGCAGCACTAGCGCCAAATCACCGGCTTCCTGAACCGAAAAATTGCCACTGATCTGAGCCTGACCGCTTGGAATTCTGTCGCGAATCACAGGCGCTGAATAAACCCGGCCGTCCAAAACAATGGCGAGGCGCTTTCCGATATTTTTAAATGTCACTTCATCAAATTGCTTGGCTCCAATATCATCAAATTGGAGCTGAACCATGGAACCACCGTACTGATCAAAACCCACAGACGCCGTGGTCAGATGTTCTCCGGTCAAAGGCACTTCTTTGGTAACAAGCACCTTGCTGACACGTCCCATCTCTCCCTTGATTTCTTTATATTCGAAACCTTCGGGAACGGTTCCCGCATCCGCCTTCTTGGTCAGATCCGGATCATCGCTCACAAGCCGAAATTCAAGATGCGCAGTTTTTCCTACAATTTCACGCGCCCGGTTCCGGTCCGTAATTCCGGGAAGCTGGACCACCACTTCATCAATGCCTTGTTTCGTGACCTGAGGTTCAACTACACCGAACTCATCGATACGATTGCGGATGACTTCCACCGCACGATCCGCGGCATCCTGGCGCCCTTCTTTGGGAACTTTTTCAAGATCCACTTTCAGAAGGAGCTGCACGCCGCCTTTCAAGTCGAGACCGAGAGGGATTTTATCCTTCGGCGGATAGGCCTTCCAAATCGAAAGTGCCGTTAATAAAATCAGGATGAGCAGTTTCCATTTGAAGTTCCGGTCCATAATTCCCCCGCCTTAAGCCCTGAGCCCTGAAATGGATGACTTCAGGACCTCGATTTTAGTTGCTTCGTTATCGCCTACTTTAAGAACTACATAATCCGCTTGAATACTGGTCACCACTCCAATGATGCCGCCGGCGGTCACGACTTTATCTCCCTTCTTAAGGCCCTCGACCATTTTCGAGAGATCCGATTGGCGCTTTTGCTGCGGCCGAATCATGAGGAAGTAGAAGATGATGAAGATGATGATGAAAGGAAAAAGACTGGCAAGAGCTCCCGGTCCTTGGGGCGCAGATGCAGCCGTGTCAGCTGCGTAAGCAATTTTTTCAAACATAAAAACTCCTTGTTTAGGCTAAGAACCTCCAGCAACATGTCATTCCCGAATGCTTTTATCGGGAATCCAAATCCTGGATCCCCGCCTTCGCGAGGATGACAGACTTGACTTGGCTAGAGGGTCAAAACAATTTAAGAAAGTTGTTGTATTATCGACATTTTGGGTCAAAAGTGTTGAAAAATTCTTTTTTGAACTCTGAGAAGGTTCCAGTCCGAATCGCCTGCCGGATGGCCCTCATAAAGTGGATAAAGAAATGAAGGTTATGGACTGAGACGAGTTCTGAACCGAGCATCTCTCCGGCGTTAAAGAGATGGCGAAGATAACTCCGGCTAAAATGTCGGCAAGTGTAGCATTCGCACCCTTCCATTAAGGGTTTTAAGTCATGGCTGTATTTTCCATTCCGAACCACCACCATCCCGGCGCGCGTAAACGCTGTTCCCACGCGGCCGTAGCGGGTAGGAGTCACACAATCAAACATATCGGCTCCATTTTCTATGGCCCAGAGAAAATCCGCAGGCGTTCCCACTCCCATCATATAACGCGGCCGATCTTCCGGCATTTTGGGAACCACGGCCCGGTAAATACGGAGCGTATCTTCTTTGGATTCACCCACACAAAGTCCGCCGAGGGCATAACCATCAAAACCAATTTCTACGGTCCGGGCCAAGGACTCAAGACGCATATCCTCAAACGCCCCGCCTTGGATAATCCCAAACAAGGCTTGGGATTTCATGCGATGATGAGTCTTTGAACGCTCCGCCCAGCGCAAGGTAAGCTCCATGGAACTTTGCATTTTTCTCCGGTCATATTCCGGCGGAGGGCATTCATCAAACACCATCGCGATGTCGCTTCCAATCGCTTCCTGAACATCGAGCACAATTTCAGGCGAGAGAAAAATTTCTTTTCCGTCCAGGTGCGAGCGAAACCTCGCGCCTTCTTCCGTGATTTTTCTCAGCTTCGTCAGAGAAAAAACCTGAAAGCCTCCGCTATCGGTCAGAATCGGACCTTTCCAAGCCATAAATTTGTGAAGTCCTCCGTGTTCGCGGAGCACATCCAGTCCGGGACGGATAAAAAGATGATAGGCATTGGCCAAAATAATTTCTGAACCCACTTCTTCAAGATCGCGGGAGAAAACCGATTTCACGGTGGCCTGCGTCGCAACCGGCATAAAGATAGGCGTCTCAAAACTTCCGCGCGGCAGCGTCACCTTTCCTGTCCGCGCATACGTGGCCGAGTCTTTGGAAGTTACAGCAAATTGTAAGGGTGATTCTTTTTTCATAAAATCAGCATCGCATCCCCATAGCTATAAAATCGGTATTTTTCACGGATGGCTTCTTCATAAAGAGAGCGCCATCTCCCCTCGCCGAGAAACGCATCCACCAAACAAAGCAGGGTGCTTCGTGGAAGATGAAAATTCGTAATAAGTCCCTGAACCACTTTAAAAGTGTACGGAGAATAAATAAAAAGCCGCGTGCTCCCGGATCCTGAAGAAATTTTTCCATACTTATCAACTGCTGATTCCAAAACTCGCACCGACGTCGTGCCACACGCAATCACGCGCCGATTTTCTGCGAGCGCTTGATTAATCTGAGAAGCGGCGCGCTCCGAAATCTCATACTCCTCGTCGTGCATGGGATGATCTCGAATATCCTCTTCTTCGATCATTTTAAAAGTCCCGTAATTCACATGCAAAGTCACATGAGCAATCTCGACTCCCATAGCCTGGATACGCGTCAAAAGGGGCTCATCAAAATGAAGTCCGGCCGTGGGAGCCGCGACAGAGCCATCCTGCTTGGCATAAACCGTTTGATAATATTCGCGGTCTTCGGGATTATCCGGACGCGGAATATAAGGAGGTAGCGGCACATGTCCGGCAGCATAAAGCCGCTCCTTCACCTGTTCTCCAGAAAACAAGATCGTCCGTTCTCCGGAAGCTGGTACGCTTTCGGATTTAATAAGCGCATCAAGTTTTTCGCCATTTTCTCCAACCGACAGGATTTCGCCTTTTTTAACCCGTCGATTGGGACGCACCAGGGCGGTCCATTCATTCGGAGCGGTTTCTTTGAGGAGAAAAAGCTCAACTTTGCCGCCGCTTTTTCGATTCGCAAAAATGCGTGCAGGAATCACCCGGCTGTTATTGAGGACAAGAAGGTCTCCGCCGCGAAGAAAATTAGGGAGATCAGAAAATCGCTGATGCAAAACAGCAGCGTCAGATCGTTCGGTGACAAGCAGCCGGGCGGAGGCCCTTTCTTTTAAAGGAATTTGCGCAATTCTCTCAGGCGGCAAATCATAACAAAGGTCGGATAATAAAACTCCCATGAAAATTAAAGCCCCTGGATCCTCAAATCTTCAGGATGCTTAATCTTGAAGTAAAGCTTGACCGTCTGTTTCTGACCTGCAGGAATTTTAAAAGCCCATTCAAACACTCCAGGCTTGTCATCAAAGGAGCGCGTAGACCCCGGATTGGCATTAAACTCCATTTGAATGTCCGAATGCTGGGGCATGGGCACATGATCCAAAAGAAAAACCGAGGCTTCTTTGCCATCATAGTTTTCGATCGTGGTTAAATAATTATATTCAATGGTTTTCACTTTACCTTTTAAGCCTGGAATCAAACTGATGCTTTCTTTACGCGACAAAAGCTTTTGAGTGACACGAATTTTCTCATTCACTCCCAAAAAGAGATCAAACTCTTCATCGGTCCCAACCGTTTTCATCCAGGAGTTTCCAATGTAAGCACCCTGCAGAAACACCTGAATGGATCCCGGAAGCAGCAATCCCTCTGAAGTATTTTTTACTTTGGCGCGCAAATAAGCATACGGGGAAAGTTTTGGAACCGTCTGATGAACTAAATTGGCCGGCAGAGAAAAGGATTGAATCGATGATTTTTTTGCCTGACCATCCGATAAAATAGTTTCAGACTTCGGGAGCACGTACTGAACGGAAGGGCCCTTGGATTCAATTTGAGCTGAAGCCACCTCAGCGGCTACCGGAGCAGCAGGCGCATCATATCCTTTCTTGCCCTCTATTTCGTCTAAAGCCGGCGCCATTTCTTGTCGGGCAGCAAGCGTTTTCGACAGCATCATTCCAGCCGCATAAGGCGCAGGAACGGGCGGTTCGTATTTATGAAGATACCAAGGTTGAATTTCCGGCATGTTTCCACCCACCGAAGGTTTTGCCGTGGAAAGCTCTAGACGCACGTCCTTCCAATCTTCTCCCGTGTTTTGCTGAATCATCCCGGAAAGTGTGAGTTCAACTTTAGTAGAGTCTGATTCTGCACGTGCTTCATAGACTGGCTGCCAGCTGGCGCCCGGCACACGATAAGAAATTTCCAGCTGAAAGGCCCCCGCCGACGCAGCTTCGAGATCCACCGCAACACTGATCTGCTGCTTTGAACTTCCCGATTGAAGCTGAGCCAATTCTCTTTGAACCACGTCGATTTCTTTTTCAAGTTTTTGCCGGTCAAGCCCAAGCTGTTCCTGTTTCTGAGATACAGCCAGAAATTCCTGATCAAGAAAGAGAACAAGTTTTTGAATTTCATCCGCCAAAGGCTGGCGGGTCACAAGATCTTTTCCGATCTGATCTCCCTGCGCCGCACGGATCGAAGCAAGAAAGGCATTTTTTTCATTCAAGATACTTTCGGTAAATTGGAGATGTTTTTCTTGATCCCTCAAAGTCTCAAGCTGAGCTTCTAAGTCCTTCACTCGCGGCGACTGAGCTTCTTCGATTTGCTTCGTGACCACGCGCGCGCCAAAAAGCTTTACTTTGGCACTTCCCTCGCCTTTTGCACTCACCGAGTCTTGTTCTAGAGAACCGGGAAGCCCCGAGAAAATAATCTCATGATTTCCCGGCTGTACATTAATCGATGTGGTTCGACTGATCAGCGCGCGGTCGTTGTAAACCACCACCTTATTAATTTTAGAATCTGCCTGAATTTCATCCGCCCAAATAAATGGGGAGTTTAAAAAAAGGCCGGCAAGGCCGAGCCCTAAAATAACTATCGCAGCGTATTTTTTCATGTTCAGCCTCATTTATTGAATAGTTTCGCCTTTTAAAACTCCGGGGACCGGAGCGGCATCGATTCGAATGCCGCCGTCATGTTCAATTTTAAGAGTATAAATGGTGCCGGGTAAAAAAAGGGAGCCCGGGGCTTCAATCTGAGCATTCTTAATTCCCATCTGCACGCGGGCCTTGGGATCCAACGCATAAGTCCAAAATTTTTCCCAGATACGCCGCTCAAATTTTGAAGTTTTTCCCGGCACTTTGTATCCTTTCGGAATCTCATGTGTCGGCGTCAGATCAAAACTTTGAGTTTTTTCGCCGTCCAACATGAAGACTTTCATAAAAAGGAAAACGCTTTTGCCGCGGAGCCGATCCCCCATCTTAACGTACTGATCATCAAAGCGAACCACGAGCGACTGAAACTGAATCAGATTTCCCTCGAAAGTGAAATATTTAGGTTGAAGCGATTCGCCTTTTGCGGAATATTCGAGAAATTTTATCGTAGTTTTTATTTTCTTTGTGGCTTCATCCAACTCACTCTTCGTAACAAGAACTTCCGCAATCCTGGAATCCGCCGACAATCGTTCGACAATTTTCCGCAGAACATTTGCCTCTTGGATCCAATTAAAAATCCAAACTCCCAAGATAAGGATTCCGGTCAGGATAAGCCCAGCGGCTAATCCTTGAAATCCCCACTGGATTTTAAATTTTTCTGAATTGGATTGGCTCATAAGGTTTAAATCCGCAATCTAAAATCTAAATTCTAAAATTAGTGGTGCGCCCGGCTGGGGTCGAACCAGCAACCTCTACCTCCGGAGGGTAGCGCTCTATCCAGTTGAGCTACGGGCGCAAAAATTTAAACCCAAGCACCAAAATTTTTGCGCGAACCAAGTACGCGGCTATCCTTATGCCGCGACTTGGCCGTCCCGCACATTAGTGCGGGGCGGGCGCTACTTATTTTGAGCTATACCCATCGCTGCTTGCGCTGGGTACGGCTCGTGCGGTGCTTGTAGCACCGCTACGAGACCGCGGGCGCGAGATGTTTTTGTTTTTATCGAGCGCCTTGCACGGTACGCAGCGTCCTTGGCTGCGACCGCGCCGTACTTGCATATCGATGCAAGTGCGGGCGCCCTCGCGCTTATGCGCGAGGACTGCTTCGGTCCCGCCTTGTAGGCGGGATCCGAGCTGCAAAAATTTCAATCCTAACAAAAAAATAAAATCACAGCGGAGCTTTATCCCCTAAATATTCTTTGACTTGTTCCAGAGGATCCAGAGGAGGTCCAAACTGAGTAATCTGGGCATCCGGATAGTAAAGACTAAGAATCTGGCGATGATTATACCCCAATTCTCCCAAGCGTCTTGCCCCATATTGACAAAGGCCAATACCGTGTCCCCAGCCACGCCCGCGAAAATAATACATTCCGCCTTTTTTTTCAATCTTAGTAATCAGCGTACTCCGAATAATATTGGGCCCCGCCAAATACCGGAAATCTCCGGCACGAAGCACTTTCTCTCCTTTGATATCACGAATCACCACCGTCGATGCCCGTCCGCCTGAATCATAATCTTCAAGTCTGAGCGATTGAATGGAAGTAATGGAGTATCCGGCTTTACTAAGTCGACTGGCAAGGTCTGCTGATGAAATTTGAGAGTCCCAGCGAAAATGCCGAGTTCCCCGGCAAAAATCACACACAACGCCGCGCAGCGAAGGATGTTTTTGCATGTTCCAAATCGCAGAGATATCTGCCGTATGCCCGCCGCAAGTGGAATGAAAATAGCTGGGAAAAATTCGACCGTCATGCGTTAGGATTTTTCCCTGTGTTTCCCGGACCGCGCGCGTCGAGGCGCTGTGTTCAAGGGCCTTTCCCCGGTAAACCTGATTCACGGTATCTTTGGTAACATCAAATTCATCTTTTTGATTTTCCATCATGCGAAACATGGCAAACGTTCGCGAGGCAATGGCCTGAGATTTCAATGACTCAAGCGGCCACTCCGCACTCATCTCAGAAGGCAAAACTCCTTTTAAATAATCTTCCAAAGGAATGTCATTAATAAGATTGAGTGTTCCGTTTGGCTCTGACCAAATTCGCAGCCGGTAGCGGAACGTTTGGCCGTCAAGCATAAATTCGTGTCCACTGGATTCGATAATAATGGGATTGGAACGAAAGAATTCTTTCCCCCATAACACGCCGCCCGACATGGGTTTGAGAACCGTATTCATGGACTGACCCCGGGCCATGGGCCGGTTCAATTTATCCAAAATCACAAAAGGGTATTTACAGAAAACCTTGGCCTGCGAAACATCGCCTTTGAGCCGGACCCGGATAAACTCAAAAGGTGCAGACGACTGCGGCAAAGGATAGGATGAACTACGAGGGGGTGATTTATCCCATGGAGCCGCCCAAGCAGTCAAAGGACATAATCCCATCACGACTAACAAAATAAGGATTCTTCGCGCGGTAAACATAGGCGGGCATTTTAACACAAATGAGCAAAAATGGTCTTGAAAACGATAGAAGAAATCAGAAGTGACGGCTTAAAGAATCAACAAGCTAATCGGAAGTGACAATGCGGTGATCCCCCACCATCATATGATCATGATGATCAAGAATGGCACGCGTCTCACTCAAGCTGACTCCAAAAATTGGATAGGCACAGACCACAATAACGGGAAGCGTCCGTATCATTTGATGAATTTTATTTTCATACTCGGCAAATTTTTGCCGATCACGTTTAGGAACGACTGAAGTATCTGCAGAAATTCTAATTCTTTGATAACCGCGGGAAAGCGACTGCTGGACAAACTGCCCTCCATTTTCAATGGCCTGCTGCTCACTAAAATGGTGATTCGATAAATACCAGTCACTTGCAGACATCAGCGTTAATTGTCCCGTACACACATGCATCAGAAAGTTGGGGATCATTTTAGTGGCTAGAAGCTGGACCCGGTCAATATTCATGGAATCATTCACAAGCCACAGACAGGAGTCGCCTTTTGCAAGACCCGTTCTAAAAAATATACTCATCACATTCACATAGTCTTCGACGGCACGATAGAACTGATACAGATGTGCATTAAGTCCAACATGATGAATGGAATCAAAGTCAGCAACCGCATGATTCTCCGGCTCTGGCTGTTTACCCGACGATGATTTTTCAGATGGCGGCATCAACAATTCCTTTTCCCGGCACTCTGAATTTGAGGTGTTCATATTTCTTATGATTTCCATGCTGTTAAAATATTTTAACACTCAATTACCGAATTGCAAGCAAAATATAAAAAAAATTAATTAAATTATGCATTTTTAAAATAATTTAGAAGACTCTTTATCACGGATTTTTAATGTCTTGTTTATAAAAAAAACCGCCGGCTGATTTCTCAACCGGCGGTTGTAACTAAAGGCAGGAAGCTTACTTAACGGAATTCAGATACTGCTTGAGTTTTTCCCAAGTATTTCGGCCGCAAACGCCATCGGCATCAAGCCCATTCGCTTCTTGAAAAGCACGAATGGCCGCCTCGGTTCCAGGCCCAACTTTTCCATCTAATTCACCGTGATAAAACCCGGCATTTTTGAGCGCGCGCTGAATATCCACGGCAGGAAGTTCAAAACCAGACGGCGTCCGGTAGACTCCACCTGAATAACGGGCTCCTCCGGCATAAGACCGAGCCGCCATGGCCGGAGCTCCGGCTCCCCCTCGCGAGTCTTGCAGGGCTTCATCAAGTTTTGCAATTTCATCAGTCAAAACTGCAATTTGGGATTGGACAGGCTGAACCTGCTGTCTAACATATTTTTTCGATGCACAGCCAAAAGCCAAAGCAGAAACCGCCACCACGGCGACAAACCTGACGAGAGTCGAGCGGGACATGATTAATCTCCTTGTTCGTGAATTTGATGTTTCAAATGAAAACAGATCTTGGCGAAAAGTTTATCAAACGACCGCTTTGAAATCAATGAGAAATACCGTCTATTTCAGGATTTTTCTCCGCCTTAACACTCGCTTCGGTTGGAAGCAATGGCGCGCCCGTAGTCACCTTCAGCCCAAACACCATGAACTCTGTATGAGAAACCATTCGCATCACAGGCCGGGTTTTCCCTTCGCGCGCGAGAATGGGACGTTCCAGAAGCTCCACCGCTTCCACGCGAATCATTCCAAGTTTTCTCATGGCCTCCGCCGATTTCTCAATTTGGTTAAACGTCGGATTTAATGCCGCAATACGCGCCCCGCTTTTGACTGCTGCATGCACCACATCCATTTCTTCCCACGGAGTCGGAATATCTAAAATCGCCATATCAAAATCATTTTCGGGAATTGCCTCGCGGCTTTCCCGCTGATGGAATTTGACAACGTCGGTCAAACCCGCACGCCGCAAATTCTTGACAGCATTCTGAGGAAGATCGGTACGCCGATCAAATGTATGAACAGAACCTTGCGGACCCACGGTTGTCGCAAGCGCCATGGTCAGGGATCCGGATCCCGTTCCGATCTCTAACACTTTGCACCCCGGAGTAATGCCAAGCCGAACAATTAAAAAAGCCGCATCTTTAGGATAAATAATTCCACTTTCCCGTGAGGCCTTCATCATAAGATCTTCGGTCGAGGGCTTGAGCAAGTATCCCGTATCATACTGGCAACGGACTTCTTCGCCAAAATTTCTTCCGATCCATTCATCCACAAGAAGCGGTTTGCCGCAATGAACATTCACACGCCGGCCTTTGACCACTTCAACGAGGTAACTCACTTCTTTTTCCTCGAACCAAAGCAGGACAAGATCACCTTCACGAATGGGATTAGCGGCCGTCACTGAAGATAAAGTCATGCATCACCACTTTTGAGTTTGAGCAACATACAGCAGTTCTAAAAAATTCTTGCAAACTACATCCGGATTTGCCTTCCGAAGCGTTTCCTCTTTGGTAAATCCGTGCGACAACATAGCACAAGTCAGTCCTGCCCGCCGCCCCATTTCAAGATCAATCAAACTATCTCCGATCATTACTGCATCCTGAGGCCAAACTTTCTCAGAACTCAGAATCGCCAAAATAGCAGCGGGGTCCGGCTTACGCGGATATTCCTGATCTCCGGCAATTATTTTTGAAAAATAAGACGCCACGCCAAGCGCCTCCAGCATGTTCTGCGTAAATGGATTCGGCTTATTCGTAATCACCACTTGGATCCGGCCCCGGTAAGTCTCTAAAAATTCTACGGCCCCAGGAAACGGGCGGCTGTGATCCAGGAGATGCTTCTTATAATAATCCCGATAAATGACCGCAGCTTCTTCAATTTCATTGCGCCGATCCGTCTTCAGACAGCATCCCATCAGATGATGCAATCCAAAACCCACATAAGAATCTATTTCCTGCCGATCCAATTCCGGACGATGCATGGTGCGAAGCATATGATTAATGGAGCGTGCAATATCCTCGCCGGTATCGATTAAAGTGCCGTCAAGATCATAAGCAAGGAGCTTCTTCATTGCGTAAGACGGGATGCCGCCCTCCTTATTGGAGGAGCTTCACCAATTCGGATTCCAGATATTTCAGGCTGAAGGGTTTAATAATGTAATTAAGCGCACCAAGTTTGTGACAGGCTTCAATGCGCGCATCGTCTTTAATAGCGGTAATCATAATGACATGGGTCTTGGGATGTTTTTTCTTCAGATGCTTGAGGCATTCAATACCGTCCATCTCCGGCATCATAATATCGAGAAGTACGAGATCTGCAGAAAATCCTTCCATAACCTCCAGAGCCTGAACTCCATTTGCCGCTGTACACACCTCAAGATCCTGTTCATCCAGAAAATCTTTGAGGAAAATCCTTACATCCTCTTCGTCGTCCACCACAAGCACTTTTTTGGAAGTCATGATCACATAGGCTCCTTCAGAAGTGTTTAGTATAACATTGATTTAAAAAAATCTGAACTCCCTAAAAATTTCCGTTTTAAACACGGACCATTGCTTCTGAAGTCAAAGCATGCCCTTCAATCCAGCGTTCCTGCCATATTCGGAGCTTTTGCTCAATCTCAAGCAAATGGGTTTTATGGATATCAATTACATGCATTTTTTGATTCTTCAAATAGTAGACTTTTCCAAAACTTGGAGCCGTACCCACCAAACGCTGGAGCGCTAGCGCATAAATCAGAATTTGTGTCACATACCCTAAGGACTCGGATTTCTCCTCGCTTCCTGAAGATGTTTTATAATCGACCACGGTCCAATCTCCGTTTGAACTTTCCAGAACCAAATCCAAAACTCCATGAATACGGCCGTGCCGCTCATTCAACACAAAAGGAAGTTCACGGAAAACTCGTTTGGATTTTGCAATCTCTTGGCAAAAATCAGATTTTGAAAATGTATTTATAATTTGATGGGCCTCCTCAAATTCAGAGGCTGCACTTCCTCGGAAACACTCCTCGATAAGCGATTTAAGCTCTGCCTGCGGACGCTTGAAATTAAGCCGCTCCAATACCCGATGAATACGTGTCCCGAAATCCGCGGCACTCATCAACTCTTCCTCATCCCGCGAAAAAATTTCCGGTTTTTCAGATAATAAAATGGAAGCTTCATCCGGATTCAAGGATTTTTCCAAAGATTTAGAGAAAGCAACCAGCTGAGAGACCGAAAGATCAATGGCGCGTACAGGCCTGGAAATGATCGGACTCAAACGGACTTGAAGGGCTTCGAGCGCCGCCTCGGATTTATCACGATCTTTTTTCTCCGGAATTAGCTCCTCAAGATTGGGGGGTTCTTTTGATTCTAGAAGTTGACGGAAACTTTTTTTCTCCGCCGCACAAAGCGTCATATGGCGCAACATTCCGGACCCCAAGATCATAAACCGGCAAAGCTCCGCTACATTTTCCTGGGCGGCCAAGACCCAGTCCATCCAGGAATTCATATCGCGAAAAAAATCTTTGGTTTTCTTTCGAGGCTGGGCCACGCCGCTTAGAATCAACCGTTGCTTCGCGCGAGTCAGCGCGACATAAAAAAGCCGCTTCCATTCTGCGCGCTCCCGGTCTCGGATGGCATCCTCAAGACGAATCCAGGAAAGCGATTCTTCCCAATCCGAATCTTTTTCATTCCAAATCTGAAATCCAAATCCCAGGTTTGGATCTGCCAAAAGCCGCTTCGATCCTGAAGACCGTTTTTCATGTCCGAGATCAGCGACAAACACCACCTTAAATTCCATACCCTTGGCAGCGTGAACCGACATAAGACGCACCACGCGTCCGCTGCGTTCCGCCTCAATTTGAGCTTCCGACTCCCGAATCTCGCGCCGCTCCAATTTCTGAACTCGCCGCACAAATGCCCCGAGACTCATCCGTTCGCGCTCCTCGGCTTCACGTGCGAGGTCCACCAATTTTTTAAGATTTGCGTAACGCCTTACGCCTTGCGAATCCGCCAGCATTACTGCCGCATATTGAGTCCGGTCCAGAATATCTTCCAAAAGTTCGGCGAGTGAAAGACGATCTTTGGCCTCGAACCAAATTTTTATCCAATTTTTAAAGATACAAATCTTCTCTTTATCCGTATGTGCAAGATGCGGATGATTTTCAAAATCTTGGAGCGCAGAATAAAGCGGTGTCATTTCATTTTCTGATTTGGCTGATTTCGCCAGCCAATAAAGCGCATCTTCAGAAAGACGGACCATGGGAGAACGAAACACAGCGGCAAGCGGAATATCATCCAGCGGATTTTCTAAAAAGGCCAGAAGCTGCATGATGTCTTTGATTTCATGCCGATGATAAAATCCACGTCCTGAAACGACAAAGTAAGGAATACCCGCCTGCTTGAGCGCCTGCTCATAAATAGCACTCGCGGTCATGGCCTGAAATAAAATAACCATATCGCCATAGGCAATCCCTTCATCCTGAAATGCGCGGATCCGGTCGGCAATCGCGTGAGCTTCACGAAGACGAGCCTGTGCCAGCGTTTCATCATCCGTTTTTTCTGCCACTAAAATTTCCACAGGAATCTGCAAAGCCGGATTTTTGACTTCCAAAAAAGGCTCCGGAGTTCTGGCCAAGAGTGGCTGAAAACGAAACCCATCTTCCTTCCAAAGTGTTTCAAAAAACCGGTGGATAAAATCCAAGATCGGCGGCTGAGTCCTGAAATTTTCAAGCAGCGGAACTGAAAATCCTTCAGCTGGATTTTGATACGCCGCTTCCTTTTTCTGAAACTGCTCAGGCGAGGCGCCGCGAAAACCATAAATAGATTGTTTTAGATCTCCGACAAAAAAGAGATTTCCCGGAGAAGCTAAAAAGTGAACGAGCCGGGCCTGCCCCTCGCTTGTATCCTGAAATTCATCCACTAAAATAAACCGGAATTGGCTCCGAAGCCGCTCACAAAGTTTTCGGGAAGCCACATCCTGCGACTCGAAAAGTTCCAACATCTTGGTTTCAAGATCGCCGAAATCGAGCGCGCCTTCCTGACGCTTGAGCGCTTGATAATTTATTTCAAAAGCCTGGGCCATTGCCTCCCATTCCGGACGATATTTCTGCGCTTTTTCTTCTACCTGTGAGGCTACAAACCCGCGGCAGGCCTGGATGATTTCCGTCCATTTTTCTTTGTCTTTTTTTCGCCGGGAAAAAGGCGCCATCCACTCGCGAAAATCCTGAATTAAGTCCCAATCCCAAACGGATTGCGCAGCAAAATCTTTAAATTCCTTTGCAAGCTCATTTTCTCCAAGCGCCTCCAAAAGATTTCGGATCTCTTGTTTAAAATTCGGGGTCTCAAACTTTGAAATATCGGCACACCAAATCTGAACAGATTTCCCATGACATCGCGCAGCTTCCACAAGTTTCAAGATGGATTTGCGGAGCGTATCCTCTTCCCACAATGCTAAAATTTCCCAAAAAATTTCGCGCTTTTCGGCCGCAAATTTTTCAAACACACTGTCAAGCGCCTGCTCCCGGAAAAGATCCGCCTCCTCCTCTTCCAGCACGCGGAAACCCGGATCCACACCCGCTTCCAAGGGATGCTCTTTCAAAATTTTGGACGCAAAAGCATGAAACGTAGAAATGGAAGCAGATTCCAAGGCGCGTTTCTCCGCCTCACGGCCCGCCTCAGAAAGACGTTTCAAGATTCTGGATTTCATTTCTGTGGCCGCTTTATCCGTAAAGGTCAGCGCCAGAACCTCGCTCACACGCGCCTCACCGGAAAGCACCATGCTGAGAAACCGCTCCACCAAGACGGTGGTTTTCCCGGTTCCTGCACCGGCTGAGACAAGGAGATTGCGTCCCCGGTCTAAAATAATTTTCTGCCGAAGATCAGATGCGCTCATGCCTCATCCCCCTTGCTAAGACTCGGCCAGCGTTTTTGATCTTCAGCCTTGATTTCTTCTTTTATAGAATCCAAATTCCATTTTTCGATGCGGCAAACCGCGCTGTACGCGCAATAATCCGCACAGTCTCGGGGCCGGACCTCCACAGATCCTAAACGAATCCGGGAAGCAAAATACTGAACAAAACGGTAGGAACGCTCTAAAAGCTCACGAAATTCTTTTTCTGAAAGCGCCAAAGCACGGCTTGAGATCTGCTTTACACCCTCGATATTCTGCTTGTGGTAAAAACCTCCGGCCTTGCGTTCCCGAATCGAATAGAGCTCTCCCCCAATCGGCTGAAGTCCGAGGACTGATTCCACGATTTTTAAATAAAGCGGAAGCTGAAGGGCAACTCCCAGCTCCATTTTTTTCCGGTCAAATTTTGCCGAGCGTTTGTAATCCAGCACCAAACCGAATTTCTTTTTGGGATCCGCGTCTATTCGGTCAATTTTCCCAGTCAGCAAAACAGGCCGCTGACCTTCCAAGGGAAAAAGAACGGCCGGATGATCTGGATTTTTTCCCGCTCCAAAATTAAATTCCAGGTGAGCAGGCTGAAGCACGGAGTCACGCAAACGCTCGACCTCGTTTTCCAAAAATCGGATCAGCATGTCAAACATTTCCCGCCGCGCGGCATCCCGCTGATAAGTTTTTTCTAACGCCAGGGGTTTATCACGCAGCGCCTGATCCAAATGTTCGTCCACAAAGTCACGAATGGCTTTTATCGAGTCCAGGGCGCGCTGATTTTTGATCCGGGCTCTAAAAAAATCCTCCAGCACTTGATGAAGCGCGGTCCCTTTATCCATTACGGTTCGGTCTTCATCCGGATCTTTAAGATGCAAAACCCAATTTGAAAAATACCGGAAAGGACAGGCTGCATATTCTTCTAATTTAGTCGCGCTGGTTTTTTCAAGTTGAAATCCGGCATCTTTTAGAATTTCCGGATCGTGCAATTTCGCGTCCGGAATATCCAAAGCGCGCTCGAAGATCCATTTTTGTTCCGCATCCTGAAGCGTGTGATGGAGCACGGTAAGCAAAGAAGGCTCCTCGGCTTCACCCGCATGCCAAAGCCCTCCCAAAAGCGCAGCGTGAAGTTCCTGCTTACTTGCCACTTCTCCCAGATCCGGATAAGGCCGCGAGAGCTCCTCAGTTTTTTCCTCCAGCGCAGCGCCCAGGAGTCCCCGCACTTCTGCTACATAAAAAGAAGGAAGCGACTCCTTTCCCTCACGGTCCACCTTGGGATACGTCAAAATGAGTGATTCTTGGGCGCGAGTCACGGCGAGATAAAAAAAGTAGCGTTCAATGGACTGACGCGGAAGCCGGAGCGCCAGCTTTTCTTCTCCGAACTGATTTAAAAGTTCGCGCTCCCAATCTGAGAGAACCGGATCTTCGCGGATCTGGAGCGGAAATTGTTTTTCCAAAAGCCCGGCCACAAAAACAGTGCGATATTCTTTTTGCCGGGCCAGCGACACACTGTAGACCTGAACACGGTTGGGATCATCTTCCGGAATGGAATAAAGATCCAAGTCCGCAAGCGCAAGAAAATGGTCCGTAAATTGGGCCCGTGAATATTCGCTTCGAGCGCATGCCGTTTCATGGATCCGAATTTCCTCATAAAGGGCCTCCATGCGTCTCAAACAGGCCTTGTCACGCGCTTCAAGCTCCGGATTTTCCGAGGAGAATTCAAAAATTCCGAATGTTTCAGTGAGCGCTTTCCATAAATGCCGCCGGATTTCAACCAAAGACTTTGCCGCATTCAAATCATCTTCGAGCTGCACCAATGTTTCTAAAAATCCTGATTTAGAATTTTTATCATCCAGGCCCGCCGTCAAAGACAACCAACTGTCGCGGCCCTGATAACTCCGGCTGCGCCGAGCCATCTGCTCAATTTCACAAATCATGTCCAGTTTTTTAGGTTGATTCCCCAACCGCCTGACATAGGACGATTTTAGGAAATGAAAAAGATCTTCACGTTTCCATCCGTCTCGAAAAATCCGGAGCAAAGACGCCACCACCTGGAGAAGCGGCGAAAGCCGGAGCCGGGCTCGCTCATGAATTTCCACAGGAATTCCATAGCGGCGAAAAACGGAACGGATCACGGGCTCATAAGCACCAATCTGGCGGAACAAAACCGAAATTTCGCTGAAGCGCAGTCCCCGCTCACGGACCTGGGTCCGGATCTCGCGCGCAATCATCTCCATTTCACCCTGGACTCCGACAGCTTCAAAAATCTTCACGCTCTTTTTAGAAGGTTGCTTCTCGGAGAATTTTTCCTGCTCAAACAATCCTCGCCCCTTCGGGCCTGCGGAATCCCTCGACTCTGCTCGGGATCCTGAGCTATCAGTCGAAGGACTCGCAGAGAAAACTTCCCTCGAAGCAACCGAGGGAGTTGTTTTGAGAAGGTCTTTTCCGGCGAGTTCCGAGTCTGCGAGGGTGTCTGAGCCGGGAAGATCCTTCAAAAAACAACTGGATGAGCCGGAGGACGCTTGAGTTTGGGTTAGTTTTTTTTCGGAAAAAATAAATTGCTCCAACACCTGCAATGACGGAACTTCGGTTCGATATGATTTTGAGGCGAGATTTTTAATTTGAAACCCCTGAGACACTAAGACCTGCTCGGTTTCCAATGCCGCCTGGAACAAGGCCTCGCGACTGCGTCCGGAATCTTTGGTCAGCGTGACCGTGATCTCATCCGTCAGTCCTGCGATTTCCATAAGATAGGCGCGCTGGAGATTCGAAAAATCAAAAAAACCGTCCAGCCAAATTTTTTTAAATCGAAACCGCTCGCGGGTGCGCTCTGCATGTTTTTCTTTAAAAATCTGGAAGAGATCCTGACGATCCACGCAACCTTCCGCCCGGAGGCGGGTTTCATAAAGCTCAAAAAGCCCGGCCAGGGATTCATATTTAGGCGAAAGATCCGGCTCCAAGGTTTTTAGGCGGTTCATTCGATTCCTAAAATCTTCTACTGAAAACCGGGATTCTTTCCATTCGCTAAAGGCATGAAGCAAAAGATCAAGAAGTCCGGGCTGATCCTGGACTTTTTCAAAACAGGGCCAGGATTGGCTGGCCAAAAGTTCGCGCAAAATGAGCGCGCGAAGCACAGGAGAAGCTACGCGTTCTTCCGGAACATGGAATATTTTCCCGGTAAAACGGCTCAAGGTGGTGATTCGGTCATGAAAAAATCCCGGACATCCGCGGGCCAGGACCAGGGTCACCGCACGATCCACGTGTTCCGCAGTAGGAAGGATAAGAAAGGTGTCTTCCGCTAAAGGATCCGGGGACGAACGCAAGGCTTCAACAAACTCTTCCAAGACTTGGTGAGTTTTCCCGGACCCGGCAGGCCCAATAAGCAGCGTTTTAGACGACATAAAAAACTGTGAAAAGTGAAGAGTGCCCCTCGACTTCGCTCGGGATGGTGGTGAGCCTGTCGAACCAAAACGTGAAGCGCAAACAAGAACAAGATCTATTAAATTTATTTCGCTCTTCACTCTTCACGTTTCACGCTTCACTTTGCCTTGCTCTTCACTCTTCACACTTCACTTTGCCTTGCTTTTCACGCTTCACGTTATTTCGTAACTAGCAGCGCTAGAAGGCGTTTCCCAGAAAGTTACCTTGGAGACTGGAAGTCCGCGTTTTTTTGCTTCCTCAAAAATCCAGCGGGCAAAACCTTCGGCCGTGGGAGGATAAGGAGTCAGCACCACAGGCTCTCCGGCCTGCATCAGTTTTTCCGCCAAAGGATCACGCGGATCAAGCAGCATGCGATGATCCAGGGCTTCATCAATCCAGGTTCCCAAGATGCGTTTTACATCATAAAAATCCATGACCATCCCCTGATCATTCAAGGCCTCGGCCGCAAGCTCAATCTGGACGCGCGCATTATGACCATGCAAACGCGCACATTTTCCCGGATGATTTAAAATCCGGTGTCCGTAACTAAAATGAATTTCTCGGATAATTTGATACATAAGCGTTAACAGATTCTAAATCCGAAGCACGAAATCAGAAATTCGAAACAAATCCAAATTTATTAAATCCGAACGACCAAACATCTCGTTTAGAGATTTCAGATATTAGGTGTTCGTGCTTGTCCTTCGACTCTGCTCAGGATGGTGAGCGAAGTCGAACCATTTCGGATTTCGAAATTAGTATTTCGAATTTTTGTTCTTATGTTAAAGAGGCACCGCCATCCACATAAAGGATGGAGCCGGTCATAAAATCGCCTTCTTCTAAAATAAATTTCACTGTGGTCGCAATATCTTTAGGACTCCCGTATCGCCCCAACAAGGTTCTCTTGGCAGCCTGTTCCTGTTCGCTGCGAGTCGCATATTCTGCAGGAAGAATAGGCCCCGGCGCAATTCCCATCACCCGCACATGAGGCGCCAGAGCTTTGGCAAGCCCGCGTGTGGCAGCAGCAAGCCCCGACTTTGAAATCGCATAAGGCAAAAATCTTGCGGCCGGACGCTCCACGCTCGAATCCAATAAATTAAGGATGCACCCTTTTTTTGCTTTCATCATTTTTAGACCGAATGCTTGCGAAAGCAAAAAAGGCACTTTAAGATTCACGGACAGAAATGCATTCCATTCTTTTTCCGTAATTTTTTCCAAAGGGACAGGATAAAAAATGGAGGCGTTATTGATTAAGACATCCACTTGACCCGCTGCTCGAACGACTTGCGATACAAAAGACCGAATCCGCGGCCCTATTTCTCCGCGCGCTAAAAAATCACAGGGTACACACCAAGCCTGGACCCCCAATTCACGAATTTCTTTTTCAAGCCTCGTCGCTTCACGACGCGACCTTGAATAATGAAGAATGATATCTGCGCCTCGGCGTGCCAAAGTCAGTGAGATTTCACGTCCAATTCGTTTCGCAGCCCCGGTGATGAGAACTCTTTTCCCTGTCAAATCCATGCGGGATGATACCCCTCTGATCAGAATGGGTCAATAATAGATGGCCGCAACAAGAAATAACTTTTTCGGGTATCCCCTTGTAAAGTTGTGTCAGAAATGTCACTTTTATATTAGAAGGCCCCGAAGATCGAAGGAGGATTCATTCAAAATATGAAAGTGCCGATACAGAACTCAGATATGAAATCAAAAGGTTTTACCCTCATTGAGCTGATGTTTGCCATCGTCATTGTCGCCATCGGACTTCTGGGCTACATCCAGGCCAATCTGGCTATCAGTCGAAACACCGAGGAATGTTACCAGCGAGCCACCGCCTTTTATGATGCCCAGCGCGTTCTGGAAAATATGCGGAGCGTTGCACAGACCGGAACTTTTCCCAGCAATATTATAGCCGTTTATCCGGATGCCCAGACTGTGTCAGGTTATAGTAGCCTGCCGCAGGAATCCGTGACCGTTAATTATGAGAGCGCATCCGCCAACCCTCTGGATGTCACCATCACGGTATCTTGGAATTCTAATAACCGCCCTCTTACTAAATCGATCCGAACCTTATTGACCCAGAGGTTGTCGTCATGATTTTTTTTTCTCTTCGATCCCAGCGCCGCGGATTTACGATGCTTGAAATGATGGTCGTCCTTGCCCTCAGTGTCATTGCAGGCTATATCATTTTTGCCATCACACGCGCGGGGAATGAGCAGGCGAATGCCCGGGAAGCTCTTATGTCCATCAATGAATCGGCTCGAGAAGGTCTATACAAAGCCACTCAGGAACTTCGCCAAAGCGCTCCCAGCAAAATCTCGATCGATAGCAGCGGCCATGAAATTACTTTTTCTGTTCCGGATCCTGAGAATTTTATCGATGGTGAATATGAAATAGATTGGGAAAGTGCTCACTCGATCCGTTACTATCTGGGAGGAGTAGGAAACACGCAATTACTGCGAGTAGACACCTCATCAGATGACGATACGCCGGTAGTGATGGCCAACAATGTCACGGCAATTAGTTTTTCTGCTAACAGCAACAGCTCTATTATTACTGTCACTTTCAGCGTTCAAAAAACAACCGCGGATGGAAAAACAATTCCAAAAACACCTCTTCAGCTTTCAGCCACAGCCGCTTTACGAAACACTTGATGGATTTCCAGCGAATTTCTAATTTAGCCAAAGTAAAACAGAAAATCCTAACAATTCTTTCATACATATCACCTCTTTCAGCATGCTTTAAATCCTTTATAGATATAGGGTTAAGAACAATAAAAAGTCCTCTTTATAACGACATGAAATGAAGATTTGCACTAGAAGTGCGGTCTTGTACAAACGCTTGAACACCGTTACGCTTTGAATAGCGGATGAAGAAGAAAGATCCGCTGATGAGCCAGCCTTGCAAGGGCGAGGTTAAGAAAGGCTAGGGATCCTCATGATGACAAAGAGAATCGATGAGCGGGGTTCCGTCCTGATCAGTGCTTATCTCACATTGATGGTGGTGGCTGTTTTAGGAACAGCGATGTACACTCGCGGGCACTCTTTTATAGCAGCCAATGAACGTCATGAAAATCGCATCACAGCTTTTCATATGGCAGAGGCCGGTATGGACTACGCCATGAGCCAACTGGCGTCCGATGAAAATTACGCGGGTGACTCCTATGTGAATATGAGCACGTCCACGACTTCAAGCGGGTTTACGGTGAACGTTCAAACTCCCGAGGATAATGATAATGTCCGCATTATTACGACCACAGGCTATGCACCTGGAAATGATCCGAATGCCGCAGGCTATGAATCAAGAACGGTAACGAGTTATATCAAGTTTGACGAACAAAAGTTTTTCGACTACGCAGTTTTTTCTCTGCAAAATTTCACTATGACAGGGAATGCCATTATCGACAGCTATGATTCCGAGGACGGAACCTATAGCTCTGCCCCGCTTACCAATGGCGATGTGGGAACTAATTCCGTAGCTGCCGGAGGCGTGACACTGACCGGAAATTCAAAAATTAAGGGGAATGTTACCATCGGACCTGGAGGCAATCCTACAACGGTGGTCTCAACCACAGCAAACACCTCTATTACTGGAGAGAAAAAAGTAGCTGTTGCCGCCCGGCAGGATACGGCACAAAGCACCGGAATTGCTTCATCCGGCGCACTCAGTTTGAGTTCAAATAGCACTTTAACGCTCACAAGCGGAACCTATCATTACAGTTCGATTTCCATAACCGGAAATGCTCAATTGGTTGTCAATGGAACAGTGACCATTTATGTGGATGGAAATTTAAATATAGCAGGTAACGGAATTAGCAATCCCAGCGGAAAGCCGGTCAATAACCGGATATTTTCATCAGGGACATCAGTCCAATTTTCCGGGAACGGTAATTTTTACGGTGCAGTTCACGCCCCTAATGCAGCAGTGCTCAATTCAGGAAATGGAAATATTTATGGAGCGGTTCTTGCTAAAACCTATACACAGACAGGTAATGGAAAGGTCCACTATGACGAATCCCTCGCTGAAACAGGAGGAACTCAGAAGCTTGGAGTCAAACTCCTTGCGTG
>CAYWRU010000004.1:83261-104866 GCA_964460795.1 uncultured bacterium
ACACACTCAGTTGGAATGCAGCAGATTAAATCATTCGATCTTAAAAGGATGCCTTTTAAAAACCACTGCTGAACGATCCATTAACAACAATCGATGGGGCCGCCCATTTCATTTTCCACGGTATGAACTCGGCGAAGATAAAGCCGGAGCCAGCGGGAATATTTGCGAACTTTCCAATCGAAAGAATTTGCATTTCGCTTTTTACTCATCACACACCTCAAAGGCTTTTTGGGATCTTGGAATTTTCACCCGCACTCCCTATCGGAGCGCCTCTCTCTTTAGGAGAAATCCATCCTGCGCCTTCTTTTCAAAAGGTAGCATCCTCATGGCGCTCTATCAAGAGCACGGACAAAAATAGTTGGATTTTCATCCAGGTGGAAAACGTTTGAAGGCTTTCGACACCCTGGAAGCACACGAACCAGCACCTCGCTTTCTATTTAAAGACAGTTCTTTTGTCATAAATGTCGAGCGATTTATAACAATGAACAGCTTGAACAAGCGCACTGAGCACAGCTTGAAAATTTTACTGAATCAAACAGCAGAAAAACCGCAAAGCGGCGGAAAGGATTCAAAACAACTCAATCGCCACAAAAAATAATTTTGCGGGGCCGAAATAATACCACTGCACTTGGCACGACTCAAGCAAAAGTTACTATTTTTTAAGAAAAATCCATCTACCCTATCTTGTTTACGTGTTTAAAGATGCATCAAAATTATTTTATAAAAACTTTTCCATAAGATTTAAAATAAAAAGTCTTTATTAAGTTTTTAAGTGACGTATAATTTGACATTCCTATGGAAAATATCATTAATTTATTCACCTCTCCTTCCACAGCCCAAGCTATTTTTATTCTGGGACTGGTTGTTGCGCTCGGATTAGCCCTGGGAAGCATCCGTATTTACGGAATTAAGCTGGGAGTTGCCGGAGTTCTCTTCTCGGGGATTCTATTTGGCCATTTCAAATGGACGATCCATCCTGAACTGCTTGATTTTGTCCGTGAATTTGGACTCGTCCTCTTTGTCTACACCATTGGTATGCAGGTAGGACCGGGATTTTTTTCGGCCTTTAAGCGAAGCGGCCTCACCTATAATTTGATGGCTGCTTTTGTGGTGATTTCAGGTGCGGTGATTGCTGTTTCTCTCAGCTTCTTCGCCCATATCCCTTTGCCCGCCGCGGTCGGGCTTTTCGCCGGCGCTACCACCAACACACCCAGCCTCGCCGCGGCTCAACAAGCGCTTAAAGATCTGCCAAATATCGCTCCCGAAATTTCAAAACTTCCGGCCGTGGCCTATGCCATGGCGTATCCGTTTGGAATCTTGGGTATTATCCTGACCATGCTTTTGATCCGATTTGTTTTCCGGATCATGATCAAGCAGGAAGCCGAGGATTTTTTAAAGCTCCATCAAAACTCGAATTCTCTTCAAGTGGTTGATTTAAGGGTGGAAAATCCAAATCTGGACGGCATTCCAGTCAGTAAAATTCCAAATGCAGGGAAAGAAGGCGTGGTCATTTCCAGAATTCAGCATCAGGGACAAATTCAGCCCGTGCTTTCCGATACCGTGGTTGAGTTTGGAGATATTGTCCGCGCCGTGGGCCCCAAAGAAGAGCTGGATGAACTGCGCCTCGTCGTGGGATCAGAAGCAAAAATGGATACACGCGCCTCCAGTCCTGTTATCTCCAAGCGAGTGATTGTCACCCGCAAAGAAATGGCCGGAAAATCCATTCGCGAGCTCGACGTCCGGAACCGGTATGAAGTCACGATCACCCGAATTCACCGGGCCCAGTTTGAACTTCCTGTCCATTCTGATATGGAACTTCAATATGCCGATACTTTGATCACGGTGGGCGATGAAGAAGATATCCGGCGATTTGCAAAAGATGTGGGCGACTCTCCTAAAGCCCTGGAACACACAGAATTGATTTCGGTTTTTGTCGGCATCGCCCTCGGAGTTTTAGTTGGAATTTGGCCCATTAAATTTGCAGGCATGCCGGCACCGCTTAAACTCGGACTTGCCGGAGGCCCGCTCATGGTGGCGATTTTACTGAGCCGAATAGGCCGCATTGGAAAAATGATTTGGTATATGCCGATCAGCGCCAATTACATGCTGCGGGAGTTTGGAATCTCTCTCTTTTTAGCTTGTGTGGGACTTCGATCCGGAGATCAGTTCGTTGAAACTCTAACGCATGGGAGCGGACTTTATTGGATGGCCTGTGCTTCCTTGATTACACTTCTTCCGATTTTACTTGTAGGGATTTTTGCGCGAATGCGTTTGAAGATGAACTATCTTACCATCTGCGGACTGATTTCCGGCAGCATGACCGATCCTCCGGCCCTTGCCTTTGCCAATCAAATTGTCGCCTCAGACGCTCAGGTGATATCCTACGCAGCCGTTTACCCTCTCGTCATGATCCTGCGCGTTGTCTCAGCGCAGCTCATCGTGATGATTTTCATGCATTAAACGCGGGTCGAGAAGATTTAAGAAACCAGTAACCAGAATCTAAAGTTTTATTTTTGTTCTCTGGTTATGGTTCGACGCGCTTTGCTTGCTCACCACCCTGAGCAATGTCGAAGGGCTGGCAACTGGTTACTGGTTACTTCGCTTAACGTTTCGGCGGCTTAATCGTGCGGATCTTGGCGAGATAGTCTTCCCATTCTTGCTTCTGCATTTTCGATTGGCGGATAAATTTAAGTCCCAACCCATACCGATAAAATCCCCGAGGCAAGGCGGTCCAGACCACCGCGGCCTGTGACGTTAAAATGTGAGATTTGAACCCTCCGATCAATTCAAGATTAGGCGCTAATTCCAAAATGACTTCCCGTCCGATTTGGGATGGATAGGCATTCAACTGCGTAAAAGCATCCGCAGATTCCGCCGCACTCATTAAGGGATGGGCCTTAAAAGGCGCATTGCGTCTTTCCGCAGATTCTTGATGACTAAGTTCCTGGGTCCGGCCTCCGGGCTGTCGCTGATCGAGTTTAAGGAAAATTCCGTCGCGGCAAATATTTAAAATGACCACCGGAAACCGAACCGTTTGATATTCCAATACTCCCAACATCACATGGGAGTAGCGATCCGGCTGAAGCCACCAGCGGGTTTGCGGATATAAGTAAGGCCGCTCTGCGGGAGTAAAAATAAGAAGAAGCGCCGTAAAGCACCAAATCCAAAAAGTTCCGTAACCCACCACGGGATCAATCCATCCTGAGGATGCGGCAAAATATTGAAGCGCCATCATGATTCCGCTTAAGACCGCAAAGATATGGATAGAAAAACGAGTCACCACAAAAACAGCTGTGGCACCGCTCCAAGAAATCAGCCAATCGAGATAAAACAATTCATCCGCGACAAATCCCCGATGGCGATACCAAAATGCAAAGCGACTAAAAAAAGGAAGGACCAAATAGAGCCAGGTGAGCCAAAAAATCCATTGCGGCTTTTTTCGATATCCCGTCACGTCACGAACCATGACTGACCTCTTGGGTGATTAGTTTGCTGTTTCTGTCCTTCTAATCATCGGCCGAAAACCTGCCTTCTCAAGCATCTTTTTACTCAATTATTGTACAAACCTTGATAATGGCCGTCTTCATTTATCTCATGTTGTTTTCCAGGATCCTTAAAAACATGCGTGATGAGTTTATTACCAAGGCCAAAACTTACAGAATCCTCTGGAAATTCCTTGAAAGAATGCGCCATCAATCTCACAAAGAGGAAAATAAATCTCTGTACGCACCGAGAAGCCGCTAGTCAGGTTCTTCTATTCTCTTTCTTTTCGTAATTACCGATAAATGGATGAGTTATCGATTGGAGTATCTCAGCCTAAAAATGCTCCGGTTAAGCGCAAAATGATGAGTTGAATATTTGCTATTAAAGTGCGTTAATATACCTATTAATGCACTAATTTGCACATTATAGTTTGATGCATCACGGTATTGCAAATTGAAGCAATCGCCCCTACCAATGTTTTAGAGGGGATAACTCTATAGGAAACAGAAGCGCGCCATGGTAACTTTTGAAAATGGGTTTTGTAATTAAATTTTATGCAAATCAAAAATAACCTAAAAAAAATAACCAGCGTGTGGACGCTGATTTCCTGCCTGGTTTCGAATTTAGGGCCAACCTATGCAAATCCAGCCGAATTAGCCCTTCATTCCCCTTTGATCGCAGCGTCCATTCAGCCGCATCTTCAGATGCCGCACGACCTGGCTGAAATACAAGATATCTACGTCGCCCCCGCTGCGCAGTCGGCACCCTGGATTTATTATATTCAAACCGTCCATGGAGAGCCGGCAGTCCAATTTAAGATTGCAAAACTACTAAAGTACCTTGAGCAAAACAAAAAACTTGATCACCTGTTTGTTGAAGGCGCTGTCAATGACTTAGATCCCCTGCATTTTAATATTTTGAAAGATCCTCAAAAAAATCAGGCGCTCGCTCATCATCTGGTCTCGCAAGGGCTCATGACCGGTGCAGACTATTACCTTTTGGAAACCCAAAATTCCCTGCCCGCTTCCGGCCTTGAAGACGCGGACCTTTACCGCAAAAATCTTGAGGCGCTAAGATCCGTATTTGCCGCGCTCCCGCAGACAGAGAATTTTATCCGACGGATTCATAGCCGCTTGGATCTGCTTATGACTCATTTCGCCTCGCCTAAATTTCGCCGTCTTCTTCAAGAATGGGAACGCTTTGAACAAAACCGCCGGGAATTCCATCCGTATCTTAAATTGCTGGCAGATTCAGCCCGCTCTGAATTAAATGTTGATTTGCAGGACCTTTTCTCGCAGCTCGAGTGGCCGCAGCTGGCGCGGATCCTGGCCCTGGAAGCAGCCCAGAGATCCCTCCATGCATCCAAAGCTGTAGAACAAAAAACGGAGATCCTCCGTTTTCTTAGCACTCGGCCAAGTCTTAGCGAACTGACCTTTACGCTTCAAACTCTTGCCCTAGGCGACCGAGAAACGGAAGCGGCCGCAACTTCGGGTCCCTCTTCAGGATCCGTAACTCGTTATTGGCTGGAACGATTTGCAGAAGAGACGCGGCCCTATCATTTTGATTTCAGAAAATATCCGGATTTTTTCCTGGCCATGGGATTAAAAGTTCTTCGGGAAGAGCTGGATAGCCGCGAACTCTCCCGCGAAATGACTTTGCTTTTTAACAAGCTTCTTGATCACAGCGCTGTTTCATCTGAGCAAAAAGAGATTCTTCGCATATACCGGAGCACTGTCTATCTTAACAAACTTTATCATCTCGAATTAAATCGTGAGGAATGGGATCAACATCCGGATTTAAATTTATCTGAACTGCTGAATTCTATTTTAAGATTAGAAAAATCTGTCCCCAAGCAAACAAAGACAGCAGCATCTTTTGCTGGGTTAAAAAATCTCGCGAATCTTCTTCAAAAGACTGGAGAGTTTTATGCGCTCGCTGTACGCCGGGAAAACAGTTTTCAGGATCATCTCAAGATCTCAGGAAATCATTTGGAAAATAAACGCTATGCGCTTGTGACCGGAGGCTTTCATTCTGAAGGCGTGAAAGAGATACTGAAAAAAGACGGTTTCAACTATATGGTCCTCACTCCCTCGGCGGCCGTCGACACGGATCAATCCCGCAAACTTTATCAGAAATCTATGATGCAGCTTCCGCCTCCCGGCTTTCAAAAATCTTCTCTGGAAACCGCCTCTTTTCTGATGAGTCCGGAAGATCAGGCGACCCTGGGTTTCCGCTCCGAAATCCGCAGCGCCCAAATCGCCCGCGCCCTGAGTGAATCAACCGAATCCCGGCGCAACGATTTAGCAGTTTATCGATCGTCATCCTCCCTAAACAAAATTGAACGCTCAGAAATACGGGAGGATCCGCTGGGTGAGACGCCGGCACTCACAGCTCAAAATGGAAATTTGGACGCAGCAGAAAACTTCCGGGCCAATTCAGTCACAGATCCGATTCGAACCAAATGGTATCAAATCAATCGTCTAGCAAGTGAATCTTCGGGGAAGCGCTTCAGGACTAACTTTGATATCACCCCTTTAGTGTTTATGAGCGGACGCCGCCAGCTCACTCAAGGTTATCCTATCCCGACGGCGCCAGGACGTCTTGGCAGAAAAGATTCCGTTGGAATCAGCGATTCAGCAAACAGCATTCGCCATAAATGGATGGAATACCGGAGCGATGGGCTGTTGTATGAATGTTTAGAATTTCCTGACTCCAATGGGAATTTCGTAGCCGTTGTTTTTTATTATGATGTAAAGGAAAAGCGTCACATCTCCCTGGGCCTTGAAATTGAAGATGCTCTCAACACTTTATTTAAAAAAATCCTTTCGGATCACCGGCCACAAAGAATCCATTTCGATCCTGAAATCGATGCCCTTCCCCTGACAGACCGGAATCAAAGCGCTCTAGGCGATCATACTCCTACACCCCGGGGGACTTCTCTCGGCAAATCAAACTTTTTCGGGCCTGATATCACCCATTTGACCCGCCTGAAACCCCGGTGGATGGAATACCGGAAAAATAATCGAATCTACCTGTGTTTTGATTTTGAGACAGCGGCAGGAAAAACAGATACTTTGGTTTTTTACTGGGACGGTCAGGATTATGTGATGGCAGGAAATGAACAACGGGATGCTGCACATGTCAAATTGCACACCCTGTTTGATCAATTACCGGAGGGAACTGTCAAACGCATCCTGCTTGATCATCCCCTGGATGTCACGGATCTCACTTACAAAGCCGACGGAGTTTTCAAGCCCGGCTATCCCCTTTCCGGATGGCGGGAACTTCAAAACAAAAAAGCATTCGGTGCTCGCAAAAATCTGAAACAGGTTGAACTTCTCTGGGTCGAGCGGCGTTCGGATGGAAAAATTTACAGCTGCTACCGGTATGAAACAACGGCCGGGAAACGGGATACCACGGTGGTACGCGAAGAGAACGACACGCTCGTTTCCGTCGGAACTGAAGACGAGGATAAAGTTGAATCCGCCTTAAAAGAAGTGGATGAACCTCAAGTCGCTGATTTTATTTCGAGCTTTAAGGCCTCGGGCGATATTGACATGTTTCTTTATTTCCTGCTTTTTGTTAAAAAATTTGATCCGAAACAAGCCAAAGCATTTGTCCTCGAAAATGTCCCCGGACTCGGCGGCGGAAAACCTTGGACGCCCCACCTCACAGGTTTTGAAACAATCCCAGGCTCAGTTCAAATGCCTGCACTCACAAAGACTGATCAAACTGTTTTGCATTTAGAGGGAACTTTAGACGGCGCGGATCCGGCCACTTTTACTCATATCCTGATCGAAGAGGACCGCAGCCAATTTGTCCGAGTTCATCCGGATGGAAAATTTCATTTCACGCTCCGCCTGGCTCCGGGGGAAAAGCTGCGCCTTAAAATCACCCCCTACCATGCTGAGACAAAAGTCAAAGGAACCGCACGATGGATAAACGTTGAACAAACATCCAAACATCCCGATCTTGCAGAGACACTTCACCGGCTCATCTGCCAGCGCGACGCCCTTAAAAAAACTCTTTTGGATCATTTCTCCGAAGATTCTTTCCCTTACAAATATATGCAAAAAAAAATGGAGGTAACTCTTTTAAAAGAATTTATGGAAGATCCGGACTCGGCTTTTAAGAATTTAGAGAGAAAGGCTAAACCCGCCCTGCATGCAGGGTCTGGAGAAACTGAACCGCTGCCGCCCGCGGTTAGAAAATTTTATAAAAACATCTTGGAAAAATTTGAAGCGGCTCGAGATTTTTTTAAAAATCATCCCGATCTAGGTCTGAAGCCCGAATATCAAAATAAAACATTCTTTTATCAGCGCTATGCCCTTTGTGAAATCACGCGGCTGATGGAGGGAAATATTTTCGAACTAAACTCGGAACCACAAAAACAGATTTCAGGGCTCATGCTCGCACTTGAGCAAGGGCTTGGAAAGACATTGGTTTCTCTCATCCTGGCACGCATGAATCCCGATGGCGCATTGATCATCACTCCCCATGCACTCACTACCAACTGGGTTGCCGAAGAAGGAAAATTTTTCGAACATCCCCGCGCCGTCCTGATGGATGGAGACACCAGTACGAAAACCAGGAAATTAAAAACAGCCTCCCCGGGAGCCCTCCGCATTGTTAATTTAGATTATCTTCAGGTCGGAAAACCTGAGCAGCGGACCAAAAGACTCGCAGCCTTGAATGCCTTTGAAAACCAGCTGGTGATTTTTGATGAAAGTCAGTTTCTTCGAAATTCCGGCTCCCAACAATCCCAAACCGCGCAAGGCATTCGCGGGCGCCTGCGCCTTTTTGTGAGCGCCACGCCGATTTCCAGTCCTGAAAACGCACAACCTGTTTTAGCGGCCGTCACACAAGACAAGGCCTTTCAAAACCGGGCCGCATTCCAAGAACATCTGTTAGATGCCGAAGGACCGGACGCCCTTCGATTGCTACATTTCATGTTTCAGCCTTATATGGTCCGAATTTTGGAACAGCACGTCTTTGGAAGGTATGATGATCAAACTCCTTTAGATCAACAGCAGCACCGGCTTCCCAATATGGAATGGGTGGATCCCGAAACCCTGGGCCGTTTTGAATATACCTTTGAACAATCCGCTTCGATGCTTGAATTATTAGTCGATTGGCCTTCCTGGAGTGACAAAAAGACAGCCCGGAACCGCAGCCGTACCGCCATCGATACCCTGGATGATCAGGAAAGACGCCGCCAGCGAAAGGGAAAACCCGAAGGCCTTGCAAAATTGCAGGCCCTCAAACAGCTGGGAAATAATCCCCGCTACGCTGGCCTTGATCAGCCTTCTCCCAAAGCAGCCAAAGCAGCTGAAATTGTTGCCCTTGAAGCCGGTGAACGTAAAGGAAAAGTCCTCATTTTTACCTCCTACAAACAAGAAGTCCAAGATTACAGGACTCAGTTTCAATCTTATGGAGCCGTCAGTTACTACGGCGATACGGGAAAAGACGGTGTCGGAATTGGACCTCATCATTACACCGCCGATCGAGAAGGCTACTTGCTGAATGCAAAAGGCGATCGCCAGAAATTTCAGAAAATCAACAGTCAATGGACCTTAACAGCGAACGGCATTCCCAAAGAAGCAGGCCCGGAGGAAGAGGGCTTCACCATGCGAGCCCTTGATTATAATCGTCTCCTTTTTCAAAATAATCCCGACACCAAAGTCATGATCGTCACCTACGAAACCGGCGCCTTTGGAGCGACTTTCACTGAGGCCGACGCTGCGATTTTTGATGATCCCCCGCGCGACTACCTCCAGCTTTATCATGCCGCTAAACGCAACAACCGAACCGATCCGGACCGCAGGAAACTGGAACAACGCTACTACTCCCTCACTGGGAAATATCCTGAGCGTTTTCTTGAAAGTCTGCGAAACCGCCTGGCTGTCGTGAACCGCGAAACGGGCGAAGTGTCTTATTGCCTCAAGCAAGATCTTCCGCCTAAAATGAAGGATCCCTCCCGCTTTCACATTTTTGATTTAGAAGAAGAATTTCGGCGCGGCACCTACGATGAAGTCCAGTTCCGGAATCTGGAGCGCCAGCGCCATAAATTCAGTTTGGTGATGAATGGATTTCTGACCTCGAAAGACCTGGAACTCATGACCAATGCCACCTTAAAAGAATCCATCCCTCTCCTTTTCCAAAAGACTTCGCTTCAGCAAGTGGAGAGAAAGCCTGTGGCTTCCGCAGCCATCCCGCTTTCCGAAGTCTTGAAATATAAAAATAACTGGATCTCTACAGCCCGGACATGGACTGATGACGAATTGCTTCGGCGGGCCCGAAAGTTAAAACGGGCTCAGATAAAACTTACTCCACGTGCCTTGGGCTATGCCATCGCTCTTTTTTCAATTGCCGCGGAGCGGGCATCGCTTGACCCGCGATTTTCTTTAATCGCACCTTATATTGGGAAATTCAACCCCCAGCAAGGATTGCCTTCAGATTCACAGATCGAAGCCGCTCTCAAGCTTCTGCGGCCAAGAAGCCTGGCGGTCATGGAGCCTTCGGAAGGAAAAAGTCTCACGCTGGGTCTCACATCTTATCTGAAAGCGCTCTCGGGAAACAAAGTGGAAGTCCATGACTGGAACACCTATTTGTCAGCCCGCAACGGAGCTGCCCTGGGAGCCATTTTGCATCGGCTGGACATGACAGTAGGAGTTGTATGCCAAAACTATTTTCTTTCGTTCCGTACAGAAAATAATTCCCGCTATTTTTACCCTCATCTCGAAGGGACACGCGGAGTGCAGATGACTAAATATCAGAAACGAGCTTTCTTTCAAAAAGCTGATATTGTTTATGGCCCCTACGATGAAATGATTTTTCTATGGCTAGGCGACTGGACTCAGCCATTTGATGTGAGACAAAGCATCCACGCCACCCCCCGGCCCAAAGTAATTTTGATTGATGAGGCCGATACCCCTCTTGTGGAAGCAGGGCATGATTCGCTTGCTTTTTTTGGAAAAGTTGAGCGGCAAAAAAACGAAATTGCTTCGGGTTACAAGTCAATCTATCACTTCGCAGAACAATCCCAGGAAAATCAAGATTTCAAAATCTTACGAGGACAGGTGCAATGCTTACCTGCCATGGAGATGAAACTGAAAAAACTTGCAGCATCCCTGCCCCATTATTTTCATCAACATAAGGATATCCCGGATCTCGTAAAAGCCGCTTTGGAAGCAAGAAATTTATTTGAAAGAGATCATGATTATGTTGTCCATCAAAATAGAATCTTGACTTTGGATGCATTTACGGGAGAAATCAAAGAAAACCGCCGCTGGGCACGCGGCATTCATACTTTTCTGGAAATCAAGGAGGGCCTCCCGATTCGTGAGGAAACACAAATCCATGGCGTCATCACTCCTGAACTTTTCTATAATTCCGTTACAGATTTTTCCGGTGTCATCGGCATTTTGGATGACAAGTATAAAGCCTTTATCAGCCGGTCGTTCCCAGGCATATCGTTTCATCCTATCAGCCCCTCTTATCAAAGCCAGCGGCGGGAACTCCCCCCCTGCTATTTCAAAACTGAAGCAAAGAAGCATCTTGAAGTGGTCCGGGTCGCCGAAGAAGTTCATTTCACCGAAAGACCGATCCTGATTTTCGTAAAATCTCCGGCTGAGGCAAAAGGCTTATTGCAAGTCTTCAAAAGCAAAACGACTTCCTCCGTCCAGCGATCAATTCGAATCATTGACGGCCTGCCCGGACAAGATGAAATGGCGGCGTGGCGTCAGATGGGCGCACCGGGGGCGATCACGATTGCAACCCAAATGGCTGAACGCGGCTCGGAAACAAAAATCGAGGAGGCCCTGACAACGAGCGAGGAATCCTGGATTGATCCGCAAAATGGAATCGCCGGCCTTTATATGCTAAGCACTTTTCGATCTGCTTCTGAGACTCTGGATGCGCAAATGGCCCGGAGGACCGGACGCCGAGGCCAGCCGGGAGTGGTTCAGTTTATGGATCACATCGAAAATAACGATTATTTAAAAACTTACTTAACCCCCGCCGAGCTTGATCAAGCCAGGGATTTGGCAGGAAAGATGGAGACATTAGCCGCTCAAGATCAAAAGGCTCAAGATTTGCAAACGAGAACGCCGGCCTCGGATCAAAGAAGAGAAATTACTGGGCAAATAGAGGATCTCATTGAACAAGCCCGGCAACGGCAGTGGCAGGAATTAACCTCCCAGCAGCGTAACCTTCTTCCTTATTATGAACGTCTTGCGAATCACCAATTCCGGATGATCGAAGCCATGAAAACGGTAAAACCTCCTGCAGCACTTTGTATAAAATTTATTCACACCTATGTTGACTGGATGTATCAAAATATTGCGCGCGGAGATTTTAAAGCCTTTGATGAAATGGCGCTGCTTGTCGAGAAAAGCTCTTTTGTCTCTCTAAAAGATCTTACAACCGCTGAGACTTTTCCCCAAATGATAGCTTTATTAAATGCCCCGCAATTCATGGCTTTGAGGCAAATACAGCTCTATAAGGTTAAGGCCCCACGCCTAAGCGCCTCTAAGGAAGAGATTGAGGCTTATGCTGAGAGATTGATCGATTACTTCCGGGAGAATCCGCAGTTAGTTGTCGTGCCCCGCCAAATGAAATTTGAAGATATTTGCAGGCTATCAAGAAATTCTTTATATGGAAATTACTATCGAATTCTATTGGAAGCAAAAAATAAATGCGCTCCGGGTATATGGATGCGGACTTCATCGGATGAAGCCTTGCGCATACGCATTCTTACAGCCATTAACGACTATAGCCATCGCGATCGTAGAAAACAAATCCAGGACTATCTTTTCCAAGCCTACCGGACAAGACCCGATCTTGTTGAAATACCTCGTGAGGAGGTTATGCGAAAATTTAACATCACGGCATCGACCCTTCGATTTTATCTAAGCAAAATTTTCTGGCACCTTAAAAGATCTCCCCCTGCAAATGCCAAGGACTTTGACATCTATACACGAATGAGAAATCAGCATCAAATTTTTGTCGGCACCCCGGAGTTAGTAAACAGCATCATCCATTTATCCGACCCCAAGATTAATTCCTCCATGCCGCCCATTATTTCTGAGGCTTTGGCAGCACAATCCGGAGTAAAGCAAAAATTGATTTATAGAAGACTTCCACAAATATTAAAACTATTACGAGACAAAATGGATCGTACCAAGCTGAGTGATGAACATCGGAACCGTCTCGAACATATCCTGGCTCTTTTTGAGAATAAAGAAAAAGCGGCCACGCAAATGATTGCCCGCTTTAAAACAGAGCCGCATAGAACTGATTTTCCCTTACCGCATCTCACTCCCGACATTGAATCTATCCATGCGTCGGCGGCGACTCACCATTTTGGCATTG
This sequence comes from uncultured bacterium, assembly GCA_964460795.1. Taxonomy (GTDB): domain Bacteria; phylum Omnitrophota; class Omnitrophia; order Omnitrophales; family Aquincolibacteriaceae; genus CAZOOM01. The sequence goes on from CAYWRU010000004.1 coordinate 96,117, forward strand.
TCAATGAAGTGGAACAAGTTGTCATCAATAATGGACTGAATGCAGAACTTAAAAGCCGCCTGCGCACCGCCATTGCTTCTCACCGGCAGCATTTCGAGGAGGTTAATCTTCATCTTGACCGTCAAAACAATCGCAGGCCTATAGAATATTTATCAAGCCGTTCCGCCAGACAGTATTCGAGTAAAGATTCGCATCGTTCGGAGCTGAGAAAAACCCCGAAAGGAATGACCTCCTATAAACCAAGCAGACAAATTCTTGGCCATACTAAAACTGGGCTGCGAATCACATCAGGGAAAATTCCGGGAAATCACCCTCAAGTGGATCTAACAACTCAAAAAATAAATTCATCCAGCGGAATTTTGCTGGGATTTGAGGCGGGCTTGCTGGAGGCTGTGAGCACTGAATCTCCCGCTGTTTTTGCAGCCGTGGCAGCCTTCAAACTCGCTGCTCCCGGTGATCAAAAAACCGTAGCAGCTCTCATGGAGGCGCTTCGCAAGCCTGAAACAAAAGAAGAGAGTATTTGGCGGACAGCAATACCAGTTTCAGATGGAATTGGATCGGTGGTCCATATTTCTGATCGTCTTCCGAGTGAAGAAGAACAATTCGCCATGCGTCTTGCGCTCCGGAACCCCAATCATCAGGAGACCTGGATTGTGTTAGGTGCGTCATCAAACATTTCTCAGATTGCTTCGGCCCGTCAACCCATGGGCCTCGCAATGACAACAAGAAATAATGCAGCCATTTACAAAACCGCAGAATCGCCGGCTCAGCTTGTTGAAATTTTGAAATCGCTCTCGCACGATCAATTTAAAATCATGGCAAAACTTGCCGTTCAAGAACATCAGCCCCGGCCGAATGCGGGCGCTTCGTTTGTGCTCGCTGCCCCTTCAGAGATTTTGGATCAAATAGACACCGCGCGCCTGGGAGCTTTTGTGATTGAAACGCCAGATCAAATCAACCCTGAAAAACTTATGGCCCAGCATCTTCTGACCGCGGATATTGCAGATGAACTTCATCAAGCTGAGGATTTACGTGAGCAAACTCTTCAAAATCTTGTGTCGAAAGGCTCCCGGTACGAAATCAAACCCTCGGCCCTGGATATTTTTACCGCCAAAATTGAAACCGCTCTGGCACAAACCTCTCAAATCAATCGCTCTGCTTAAACAACAGTACAGAGTACACCGTACTTAGAACTGGTTTCATAAGTATTCGTAAGTCATTGTATGGATTGTCATGCCGGACTCGATCCGGCATCCATTTCTCTGATTTGTATTCTGGATCCCGGGTCAAGCCCGGGATGACAGCAAAAACAAATGAAACAGCCAAACAGCTTATGACGACTTATGAAACCAGTACTTAGCACATAGCGCTTCTAAGGATCTAGGCACTGTGTACTAGCTCAGTTGAAGTGGGATTGGATTCCATCCAGGAGCTTTTCAGGAGTGAAGGGTTTGATCAAAAATGGAATGCGGTTCATGATGAAAAAATCCTTGAGCTCATTGCCCGCGCTGCTGCCTGTCACAAACATAAAATGTTTCGCTAATGCCGGCCGCGCGGAGCGCACAGCTTCATAAAAAAGTTTCCCGTTCATCTGCGGCATTAGATAATCGGCAATAATCACGTCATAGTTCCGAGTTCCGATTTTTTCCATGGCAATCTTGCCATTGGAGGCCGTTTCTACGACATAGCCCTGAGACTCCAAACACTCCTTAATATCTGCAAGAACTTCCGGCTCATCATCCACAGCAAGAATGGTCTTGGCGTCTTTCCTTTCCTCAGCTCCCTCTGAAAACGGACCGTTTTCTGACAAAAACGGCAGCGTGATGATAAAGAAAACTCCGGGCATGTCTTCTTTCTGAACCGCGGTAAGATTCCCGCCGTGATCCCGGACAATGCCCGAGGAGAGGCTGAGCCCCAGGCCGGTACCCCGGCCCATATGTTTAGTGGTAAAAAAAGGATCAAATATTTTTTTCAAAAAGGCATCGGGAATGGAAGGCCCGTTGTTCCATAAAACCAAATTAAAGGAATCCTCATTTTTCCGAAAAAGCTCAATCCGGATCTCGCGCGGGGACTCCTTTTCCTGCAGGGCATGAATCGCATTGGTCAGGATATTGATGATCACGCGGCGAAAAAGAGGGGCATTGCCCTCAATCATGGCGGCTTCCTTGGGCATACACTGAATCACATGAATCTGGTGTTCTTTTAAAAGAAACTCCAGGGAATCCAGGGCCTCCTGAATAGGCGCACGCAAATCCATGGGCATCAAAAACGGTTTGGCCTTGCGTGAAAAAAGAAGAAGATCATTTACGATTTCATGAGCGCGTTCGGTCTCTCGTTCGATCACCGACATCATATTTTTAAGATCCTGATTCTCGGTCTTGCCGCTTGCGATATTGGCATAGCCTAAAATAGAGGTCAGCGGGGTCGCTAAATCATGGATTACGCCAGTGATGAAAGTGCCGAGGGCTGCCATTTTTTCACATTCCATGGACTGAGCCTGCGCCTCCTCTAATAATTGGTAGGCCTTTTTAAGATCCTCTATTTTCTTCTCCAAATTGGCGGTCAACTGCTGACTTTCCTCACAAATGCGGCGGCGTTCGCGCTCTTCTACTTCTAAAGCATGGCTTCTTTTTTCCATATTTTGCTTTAATTCATCTTGCTGGATTTCAAGCCGTCTCACCATCCAAACGGCGAGCATGGAAAAGAGGGAACCGACAAAAACAAAACCAGGAGTGTGATACGGAACAAGAAAAAGAATCATGCCGCATCCCAGACAGGCCATGCCCGTGGTATAAGGAAGCGGACTCTTTTTCAGCTGGATCTGAACCCAAGGCTCTGTAGACATTGATGGCTTTCCCTCCTCTTATTCAGAAGTCTAAAGGACTTCCAAAACACCTGCAAATGGGCGACGAATACACCGTGACGATCATCACGCTTGTGGGTGAGGACTTCTTAAAGAACTAAAAAAAACAAAGCGCGGGAGGCCTCATTTTTAGCCGGGTCCGGAATCTGAGCAGGGGCTTGGCATTGGAGGATTCTAAAAAAATCCAAAAATGATTTTGGCATTGAGAAACGCCGTAAGAAGCGTAAGAAAAAAATGACCCTATTTGGAAGCTATGACAGGAATGATAGCTTCAGAAAATATTTTTCTGGAGCATTCTTTTTTCGTTCATTACAAACAGGCATTTGCTGCTGTCGAGTTTGGACTCTTCCATCCTCTCAACTTGAAAAAGGCTCCACCCATTGTCTGAAAAGAGTCAAGGCATCCGCAGGTACAACAATGGGAAAATTGACAAGGGCGGAAATACCCGGCGACATAAAATCCCGCGTATTCCAGGTGACAAAAGCAGATACCTTGGCTTGGTGGGCGGCGCACAAAATAGCAGCATCTCCCCAAGGCAGCCGGCGGTCAAAAGGCTTGAGAGCATCTTTGGAAGGATTGGAAACAACTTCAGGGCGGAGATGCTTCCAAAGTTTGCGGGAGTCTTGAATCAGTTCGGGAAATTTACGCCCCAAAACGCGGTCAGCCTCCCCAATGACTTCTTCGGAAACCACCATCAAAACCGCCCCTGATTCCACGAGCCTGATCAACTCCCCTGCAGCACCCGAAGGGGAAAGCAGAGCGGCGATGTAAACACTCGTATCAAAAAACATCCGGTAAGGCGGGAGGGTCATCTTAACCCTTTTGGCGGTTTTTTTTCAGATCTTTCAAAAGCTCCTGCAGTGTCAGGCCCTTATTTTTGGCAGCCTTTGAAAACTTTTCTGAGGTTTCCTCAAAAACAGACTTCCCGGGCGTTAAAAGGATTCCATCCCCCACCTTGGCCATGAACAGGATACTGTCTTTACGCAGATGCAACGACCCCCGAAGCCCGGCTGGAATCGTGATCTGCCCCTTTTCCCGCATGCGTGTGACCATGAGACACCTCTCGATTTCCTACTATTTCCTACTTTCTTACTTAAGAATACCACGGCCCCGCGGGCTTTACAAGAAGGAGGTTTTTGGCAGGAATGATAGCTTCAAAAATATTTTTAGCTTGCCATTTTTTTTGAGCTCTTCTCGCCACCTATTTGATGATGGGGGCACAGAGAGAAACTAAGCAATGTTTGTTCTTCTGCCGTTTCCCTCTGTGAAAATTTTAAATCACCTTTAGATTTTTCTTGGCTTCTTCTGCCGGAGCAGTTGGGCCTTCTTTTTTCTCATCAACAATCCCCAGCTTTTGAGCACCACCACTTAACGTGGTATCCAATGCTGTACTTGCCGTATTTCTTACAGCATCGACAGGTGTATTCACGACCGCCTTTCCAACATCAATCGTTTTTTCAAGGACTCTTTCAGACGTGGATGTTGTGCCTAGCGGTTTCATATCAAGGTAGATAGCTTCCTCTTTCAAATTTCTCATGGCTCCTGAAATCGAGTCGATTAGCCAGCCGATGCCCGTCCCGATTCCCAATGTCCACCATCCCCAAATTGCTGTATTGGTTCCCGTGGAATGACCAAAGCCAGCCCAGGAAATACCTGATTTAATACTAAACACCTTTTTTTCATATCCCGGCGCCTGGGCAACACAGGCATGACTTTTGCTTTGCATCAAAGGGATCGATCCAGGTGCAGACACGCGCTTTCCCGAGCAAATCACTTCGACATTCTGAACATTAGAGTCAAACGAAACATTTTCCTCGTCATGCTGCCGTCCAAAAACAGTCGAACACCCACAAATAAGAGAAGGCAAAACAAGGATCATCACAATAACATTTAATAATCTATTCACAACCGGCTCCTTTAGTTTTGAACGGTTTTGAAGGACTGAAGTTGCTTTTTCATTTCTTCATCTTTAACAAACTTCGACACCGCATCCTTAATTGCATTTTCAACCAATTCGGCGATGGGCTTTGGGCTAGTGACAAGCCCAACTCTTTTTTCATAATGCCCAGCGTAGCTGCTGTTATAGACCGCTTCTCCTTTTGCGTTATAAAGATTCACCTTAATATCAACATCGGTCTCCACCGGCTGCATCAGGGAATCCATAGAGAATAATTTGATTTTATGAATTTCAGGGATCACAAAACCATCTAGGTTGTTTCGTAAGGCGACACCCGCCATCTCACTCTCGGCAGGCTGGCTAATGGGTAAAAGATTGGCTTGTAAATAATGATTGGCAGAGGACATCACTTGGTTCGTCGTAAAATCAACCACTTCGCCCTTAAGTTTGTACCCCGCAGCGCCAATGGAGCCAATGCTATTAGACCCCCTTAAATCCTTAGCACTCACCAAACCAAGCCGAACACCCTCGGGATACTCGCGCAACTCATTCATATCAACGCCTTTAGATAACTGAAGCGTCGTACAGCCCATCATCAACAATACAGGAAAAACCCAGAATGCTTTCTTCATTATCAGCTCCTTATTGTTCTTCTGTCTTAATTGCTTAATTGGACAAAGCCAAAACTTCTTAAATCGATCGCCGGAAGCGGGCATAAAAAAAACAGACTTAGATCCGTTCCTTGGATCAGCAAGCCTGCGGGTTATTTTTTTGCACAGCATTTATTATATGCGATCTCATCATTCCCCTGGATATCCTTTTTTCATAAAACCCTAGGAATTACCTTTAATCCACCTTTTGGGCAGTGAGAAAGACGGCTTTTTCTAGGGCGGCGAAAAAGTCCTGGTAAGTTTCGGGGACTTCCACGGCCTTGAGTCCGTACTGGGCATTGGCGCGGACCACGGTCTGTTTTTCATTTCGCGCTTTGACCGTGACCGTGATCTTGACCACATTCAACCCAACAAACTTCTGCCCCGTGACCGTTCCAAGATCCATGCTCGCGTCCTGGATCAGAAAATCAAGATCCTGCAAAGTTCCGATCACGCTGCGCATCATGCGTTTTTGGTCCACGGTATCAAAGACGCGGCTTTGGATACTGCGGAGCGCCACCTGGCTTTGGTCGGTACCCAGCACCTGTTCATGCGAAGCCGCGCATCCGCTGACAAAAAGAATAAAAAGAAAAAGCCCCATGAACCTGTACTTGTGTTTTTGGATCTGCAGCATCATGCTTTTTGCTCCTCTAAAAAGACACACTTGGATAACTTACTAAAAAATTCCTGATAAAGGACAGGCTCTTTCATACTCTCCAGCTTTGAGATCTGATTCATGCGGTTCCAAACAATGCGCTGAAATTTGACGCGAACCGCCGTCGACTTCTCATCTAAGGACGGGAGAATCACCATGGAAGCGTAAATCTGCTGAGCTTTATCGGTCTGGGCATAGGCATTGGAGTAGGTCCCGGCTGCGGCAGCCAAAACGTCCAGGAAAAGTGCTGCGGTCACCTGGGCCGCGCTCGTAGCACTCCGGTCCTTGGACCCAACCAACAGCCCCAGCTCAGTCTCGCTTTTTTCCAGCGTAAACCCCAGGTCCTGAAAGACTGCGGCGGCTGAGGCAACGATCTTTTTTTCATCTTTGGTATCGTACTTCTGAATTTCCTTCTGTCTGACTTCCAAATAATTGGGCGGCATGACCAATAGATCCTTGGGGACGCCTACACAACCCGTAAGACTGAGCAGGCCTCGTAGAAGGTGCCAGGCACCGGTTTAGGGGACAGGCATGTCATAAAAAGCGCCCTCCTCAATGTGAATTTTAAATAGGTCTGAACCCACGATGTCTCCCCTCGAAAAATATTTTTCCGGATCCCCTTCAATAATCAGTGGCGCTCCGTCATATTGATACGGATCCACTAAGTCGTCTCTCGCCCCACAAAAATAATATCGGCTTGAACTCCACGGCCAGTCTTCGCTCCGCTCAGTCATCTTGGCTTCTACAGGATTCCCTTCCACATACCGCCCACAAGCCTGTACGTAGAAGGTGCCAGGCACCGGTTTAGGGGACAGGCATGTCATAAAAAGCGCCCTCCTCAATGTGAATTTTAAATAGGTCTGAACCCACGATGTCTCCCCTCGAAAAATATTTTTCCGGATCCCCTTCAATAATCAGTGGCGCTCCGTCATATTGATACGGATCCACTAAGTCGTCTCTCGCCCCACAAAAATAATATCGGCTTGAACTCCACGGCCAGTCTTCGCTCCGCTCAGTCATCTTGGCTTCTACAGGATTCCCTTCCACATACCGCCCACAAGCCTGTAAATATTTCTCATTTTCGATCACCCGGCTGCGATAACGGTCTCGCCACAAGGGACCAAATCGCTTTCTCGATAAATTGTAATACCTTGCATACTGCCACTTGACCCACTTTAACCCCTCGGAGAACAACTTCACCTCACGCATAGACACCAGCAAATGAAAATGGGTATGCATCAGGCAGTAATGATGGATCCGGAAGGAATGTTTCTGTTTAGAGTCCATAAGCAGGTCTTTGAATTTCTGAAAGTTTTCCTTTCCTACAAAGATACGTTTCTTCTCGGATGCCCGGGAAAAGACATGCGCATAACATCCGTCATATAAAACACTCCGGCGACTTAATCTGCCCATCTTAACCCTACCTCCTTTCTATACCTATCTTATGACTGTCCCCTTATTTGGTGCCTGGCACCTTCTCTGTGTACTGCATTAGGCCTCCTTTGATGGTGTTAATCTATCAAAAGAGTTACCTAATTACTGAGCATCTACACCTGGCACCTTCTCTGCCTCCGTCCCAAAACAAATTTTCACTTCGATCCAGAGGCCTTCCACAGAATCACCAGGGGAAATAGTCGGATTGGATGAGGGCTTTGGTGGCGCGGCCTTTAGCCCCTTCGGCCTTATCTTTTTTAAATGCTTCACGAATCTTCATATATTCATGGTCAACCTTCCCAAGCTTGGGATCACCAGCTTTACCCGTTCGAAAAAAAGCCAGCACTTCATCAATAAGTGCGATTCCTGCATCACAATCACCTACAGTATCGTACAAACGAAGAATGGTAGAAACCTCGGTTGGACTAGCTCCCCATTCAAAGGATGGCGGCAACGATCTTGATTTTTTTTGCTTATAGAATTTCAAATAATCGTAAACTGATTGAGGATTACCACTTTCTTTATAGGCTTTCAGAGCCAGGATTTCTTTCGCTTTAAGTTCCGCTTCTCCGTTATTGGGCCTCCCAAGGCGCGCCGCATTTTTTTCACTTTGATCGATAAACCACTGCCATTCTTGAAGGGCTTCATCATAGCGTTGAAGCAACATTAGTGTTTTTGTTATCCGAGATATTACAGTAGCTTTGTCATGTTCATATTTTATGTACTTAGGACTCAAGACCTCATGATATTTTTCTAACGCATCCTCATATCGACCTTGTTCAACTAATTGATCCCCCATTTTTTCAATTTGATGTCGTCCATATAATTCGGAGAAATTTGCATTGATATAGTCACTATTCGTAGCAGCTATATTAAGAAAACAAAAAAGGATGACGGGCGCGATTAAAAAAAAAGGTCGTTTTATTGTCATCATAAAATAGTGAGCCGATAATTGTTGAGGCTTATTTTTATCGCAACTCCTTCGCTAACTAACACATCGAGATATTCTCTAAGTCTATCTGGGCTGTCTGAATAAAGGAGTATGTCTGCGACAAACCGCGCAACTAACTCATTCCGAGCGCGCGCATCGCCTGTTTTGCTGGGATCCACACCGCGGATGTAGTCGAAATGATCGGCGCCTTCGATTTCGATGTTGATAAGCGGCTTGTTGCGGTCATTGACACTGAATCCCGCCCAGTGGTCGCGGTAGCCCACAAGCCCTGTCAATTGAAGAGGATCGTTCGATCCCCA
>CAYWRU010000005.1:0-85944 GCA_964460795.1 uncultured bacterium
TACAGGACTCGAACCTGTGACCCCTACCATGTCAAGGTAGTGCTCTAACCAACTGAGCTAATTGCCCGCAAGCGAGGTTATGAGGGCTGGAAGAGCGCTCATCTTAATGAGATTTCCCTTCAATTTCAATCTGGATTTTTCTGCCTAGATTTTTCTGAAAAATTTCAATTTCCCATCATTTCAATCAAAAATGTTTTTAAAAAGATGAAAAAAACTATCTCCGTATAAAATTATCAGTTTTTAGAAGTGATTTTTCTATGTTTTTCCGGGGTTTAGACTATCAATCTCATCCTAACAACAACGTTGCGAGGATTTTTCCTTCACGAATGATCATTCGCTAAATGATTTTTGAATTCTTAAAATATTTCAAAAAAAGTGCGATTTAGCGCTTGTCACGCTTTCATCGCCGTGATACATTTTCGCGTTCTTTTTTTTCGAAACGTGATTTTTTGTGACGAAAATTATTTTTTTTTGAGAGGAAACCCGATTTCGTGGTTTTAACCCGTTTTTACTCGCAATCTTTTTTTAACTTCCCGAATCTATTTCCCGTCATCACTTCTCAGCCCTCTTTTTCTAAAAATCTTTGCGATCGATCCCTAAATTCACAAAGGAGATTTTAAGATGAAATTCCCCCGTATTTTCCGAAAGATTATATGTCTTGTGATTGCAATCAGCATGCTCTTCTCTCAAGCCCCGGCTTACAGTATGAGCCCAGTCAAAGCAGCGCGTTCCGAAGTCCGGAACGAAATTTTAAAAGCCCTTCTCCCGTTAGGGGTGACGAGTCGTGTTGGCGAAAGAGACATAAGTTTTTCCGAATTTCCATCGCTTGATCCAAATGCCTTACCCGCAAACCGTTCCGAATTGCGCTTGGCAGATCCTTCAAAAATTCGTTTGGGATTCGCAACGCAGGAGAAGAAAACCACGCACTCCTTTGCATCTTACAATGTAGGGAACTTGCTAAATCACCCGCTTAAAGTATTACCGGATCAAGCCCTCAATGAAATTCGTGGTTTTTTGCAGAAGGCCTACGATAAAAAATGGCTTAAAGGATTTAAGGTTGTTGATGTTACCGCCTCTCATATCAACATCCATGTTTCTCATAATTTTGGTGAGAACAATGCGGATGTACATCGCATCATGCTAGAAGCAGTCAGGGCCGGACTCGCAACAATGAAAAGAAACTTAACCGTGGATCCTGTAGCGCTCAGTGCCATGGAGTTAGAGAAAGCCACTATGGTAACTTTTGCCGACCATTCATTTTTAGAGCGCCCAGGGGTTTCTGAGAGCGTCGAAGTCGCCATGGGACTTAATGTCGATATCTCCGCGTTCAATAACACGGCTTACGATCTTTTTGCCAGCCTTGATTTCAATCCCGCTATGACTCTCAGCGCAGACAAGATTCGCGGCGTCCGATTTTACATTCAGAAACGCGAAGATATTTTGCGCGGTATTAAAAAAATCAAAGTTTTGGAAATTTCAGAAGGTGATAATGGGGAACCGGATATTAATCAGCAACGTGCTTTAAAAATATTATTGTCCCAAAACGAAAACGTTGTTACCGCTGTTTATCCCGTGCGAGGACGTGCTTTCAAGGATGCCTCCGAACCCCTCATGACTTTAACTTTTCAACCCGCCTTTGGAACAGATGGAAGTCCTGTCCTTAATCCGTTGGCGATTTTCCGCGGACAAAATGGTGGTCCTCCAGTGGGAGCGGTCGGCCATACCGTTGCGAATACTCGGTTAGTGTTAGGTGGCCGCGATGCGGATCATTATGTGGCCGTGAGACCGTTTAGCCAGGAAGAAGCTCGTAAACCGATTAAAGCCGAAGGGATTGGAGGCTTTGTCATGTATGGTTACGAACAAGCGGGGAATGGCTACATGCCGCGTAATAGATATATAGCGGACTATTTTGCTTTAAGTAAAGCAGTTCTACACCCTTACATAAAAAAAGCTAGAGCCTTTGCAAAGGTCATGCTGGCTCATCGTGATTTTCAGCCCTATCTTCATCCCCGCGCGGCGGCAAAGAAGGCCAAGCCGGTAAGACATGTGCTCAATCAGCGGTTTGTTAGTACGGCTAAAGATTTTGAACCGGATACTTACTATGCCGATGTGGAGCGTCGAGTTCAATCAGGAGAGTTGATCAAAATTACATCGGGCAAAGCAGATTATGGGGCAAATAATGGGCATACGCAAACCGCTGCTTTATATACCGCATTGCAGCGCGCCTACCTGCAGGTAATGAAAGAAAACGGGCTCATTGTTGATTATTACACCCTTGCCCAAGATCCCAATAACAAGCTGCAGCGCGTCCGATTGGAAGAAAATTATGCCGCAGGGGATGACACGCATTTGACTGTCATTGGTGGAAAGGCCGAAGATGTCCAACTCATCATCAAAAGAGCCATGGCTGTAGGGCCCGTTTTTCACGTCCTTGCGTATAAAAACACAGATCAGCCCGATAAACCTGGAGTAGGCACTTACGGACCCTTCCAAGATTTACAAGGTTCTGATAAGGAAGCCGTCGAAAAAGATCCGTTTGGCTTTTTGGGATTTCACGATCCAAAATTTACAGAAAGATTTTTTGAACTTGCGAATCAGTTGTCAGATGAGCGCGATATAAAATCCGGTGTAGTTAAATCGCTCTATGATCAATGGAAAGTTTGGAACGCGCTACCAGAGAATCATCAGGCCCATGAAATTATAAGGGGCAGTGGCAACACTTCGGCCCAGGGAATCGGAGTTGCCTATCAATATATGGACCCCAAAAGAGATAAGGGGTATGGAGAATTGGATGCGGATAAGATGGGCGCCCAATCTAAAAATGTTATTTGGTTTCATGTCATGCAGAAAACCAAAAAGAAGATCGCTGAAATCTGGGATTTAAAAGCCTTTGACGAGCATGGCAATATCGCAGCCAAAGATCTTCCCAAGCATTGGTCGGATATTAGCTACCTCGTTCTTTCGGCAAAGAAAGCGAAAGAGAAACGCATCACCGAAGCGGATGCCGAATGGCTGGAGAAAACAGCTTATCAAAATGGTGACCTCTCAACTTCTTCCGTTGAGTCTGACTATGCGCGTTTAAATGACATCTTGATTGGCATTGGTTTTGTTCCATCCAAACGAATTTTTATGGACGCAGATACCGAACTTGATTCAATTCGCGTTCTCCTCGGCGACTCTGATCGTTTTAATGTGAAGGCACTTTGGGACAAAAAACAAGAGGGATGGGATCCCGATCATGTCATGGACTATTTGGATCGACCGGTTGCCATTTCCACTGTATCCCGGCTTGGGCTTTTGGCAGGCGGTGAATATGTTGGAAAAGATGATGACAAAATTATGGGAACCATTGAGATCATGCAGATCATGTTTGATTATCTCGAAACACATCCTTGGATGATGCAAGGGGATATGAATGGCTCCCACCAGCTGGAGGCGATGCTCCTTGGTGTTAAGGATGCTATTGCAACTTTGAATAGCGCTCCCATTGCTGTTGGGCTTATTAATCATTTTGATGAAAACGGTCGTCTCGTGAGTGTCACCGACGTATTTGCAAGCAAGCAATTTGATAAACGAAGGAAGGCGGCAAGTGAATTTAATCTTGATTTTATTCTAGCGCAGAGAGCCACCAACCCTCATCTTGCCCACCGAGAGCAAGTGGAAGGAGCCTACGCCATCGAAGCCATATCGCGAAAATTGGATTCGCCTAACAGTCCCTATTGGCTTGATAAATTGCAAGCTGCAAAACCCGGTGAATATTCAGAGCCTGTTTCCGCAGATGCATTTTCCTTATATACCGTAGCCGCGGGAGATTCAGCGATCGCGTATCAAGAATTGCTGTCCCACTCCGAAGTGCGTGGCGGTTTGGCGGTTGACAAGTCGGTATTCGGAGTCAATTCTCGCCATTCGCCGGGTGATCCAAGTCGCCAGCAATACCGGAGGGACACCTTTGCGAATGCTTTGGCTGATTTTCAGCGCGGAACAGTCTATAAAAAAGGATTGGCGGTGGCCGTTAAGCCTACTGACAGAGAAGTAATTTTTGGCAATCTGATAAAGATAACGAAGAAAAGCATTGTTATACAGGCTGGAAACAATAGAAAAGTTACTCTTCAAGGTGAGGAAGTAAAATACATTAGCCCGCGTCGACTCCCGTCTTCTTCAGGTCAAACAACTCGCGCACCCCTTCGCTCTGAAGTGCGGGTCGTAAAGCCTTCGGCCACGGCCCAGCATTCGAGACCTGTGGACGCGAAGCGTCTTTACAGGTCCGAAGTGCGGATGACGACGGCCGAGGCACGACAATTGATTGTGCCCAAGAATAATGCTGACATGCTTGAGTCTCCATTTCCCATCCACGCACAATACGAGCTCGCACCCAAGGTGCAGCATCCGGTGCTGCTTAGCCGGGTGATCACCGCAATTTTGGTCCTTCAGCCTGGACGCGATATTAGTCATATCGAAAAAATTAGGCTCAGGGACAGCGCGGACGTCGCTAGAGAACTAGCCTTCACTGCTCATGATATATTTGTTAATCCTAAGGAAAGGGTTGAGATTACATTTTCACCTATGTGGGAAAAACTAGGCGCCCATTTAGCCAAAGAGCTTGGCGATGAATTATCGAATATTCCGGGGTTAGACAAAAAACAAATAAGCGTGCGATTTAACCAAAACGTTTTCTTTACCGCTGAGCCCAATCACCATGAGGGCATTGTCAATGCCATTAGCGCCCAGGAAAACTTTCATTCTTCGGGTTTGTACCAGGTTATTTTATTCAATGCATACTCAGCAGAAGGGCCCGCTGAACTAAGCATTGTCGACGTTTCTCCTAAACGCTCCGAAGTGCGGATTAAAGAGCATGCTCAATTGAGAAGCGGTCAGCCAATGGAATTTGCTGGCCACGATGTTGAACTTCTACGGGTTGCAGGCGACAAAGCCTACATAAGTCTCAGATACCCAGCTGGTGCTTACCCGCGCACCGCAGGAGGTGCCGATACTGGAGGCACGATCTCAGAAAGTAACGTGGTTGACGCTGCTGCAGGGGAAAACCTTTCATCTCCTAGCGATACAATTAAACATCCATTTGCACGGGTGATAAGCGTTGACGGAAACCAAGTCGGACTTGAGGCAATCCCTTCCGAAGAATTCCGCTCCGAAGTGCGGTCTTCCAAGCCCACCGTGCTGCCGTTCGAAGAAATTGTTGCCGAAACCGAGCGTCTCACGGCTGCGCATAGTCGTGTAAAACCATTTTTCTTTCCCACACCCGGAGATGCCCCCGGTTTTAGCACAAGAAGCTTCACGACTCCCGGCACTTACGGTAATCATGGCAAATCGAGCGTCGATCATGCCGCATTTGTTCAGCATACTGTGACCCTGGCCGCAAAATTTAGAGGGGATAGTTCTGTCCGCTCTGAAGTGCGATTTGCGCCGATTCAAATTCCCGTGCTGACGCCTGCACAGCAGATCCAGGCAGCGGGAATATTTACCAGTCAGCCGGGTGCGGTGAGTATTTTGGGAAATGAAATGCTGGATTTTGCACCCGTTGCGGGCACGATATTAAACGGGACTGTGATTGTCGTGGCATCCTCACGCGCTGAAGTGCGCGCGCTCCAAGCTCTGAACGCTGCGCTTCCTGAAAACAAACGCTTAAGGATTGTGCCGTCGTTAGAAGCGGCTGTGGATCTAGCTCGAAGCGAGGCCCGGACTCAAGCCGCTGTTCTGGGTCTTTCACATGATGTGGAAATCGTAGCCTACGTGGAAGATGTTCTTTCAATTACCGCCGAACGATTAAAACAGATCCTCGGTAAAGGAAATGTGAAAACAATTCTTGATTCTCAATTCAGAAAAGTTTTGGAAGTCACAGGACTGGCGAGTGTGGTTGAAAACTTCCGCGCTGAGCTGCGTATGCTGCAGTCGGCATAAGTACAATCGATGTTAGAAGGTGGAAGTTAGAGGCTAGAAGTCAGATAAAAGCAGAATCAGTCCTTTGCTTCTTCTAACTTCTCGCTTCTAACCTCTATCTTCTCCATCGCGCCTCAAGATTTCCTCAATCCTGCCGTTTCTAGCTCCATCTGGCGGTGGAGTTGATTCTCTCCTCATCCCCAAGTACAATACCCGTCACTAATCGAGAATGAATGTGAATCAAACCGAAGTATCTGACATCGAAAAGCTTCGCCACTCCTGCGCCCATATTCTGGCTCAGGCGGTCATGGATCTCTATCCAGACGTCAAGATTGCGATTGGGCCCACGATTAAAGACGGCTTTTATTATGATTTTGACTGCGAAACACCTTTCCTCGAAGAGGATCTCCCCAAAATCGAAGCCAAGATGCAGGAAATCATTAATGCTGCTCAGGATTTTTCCCAATATCCAGTGGCCAAATCAGAATCCCGTCAATATTGGTCGGAACGCAAGCAGCCTTATAAAGTTGAACTGGTGGACGCGCTTCAGGACGGTGAAATTACTCACGTCAAAAATGGCCCGTTCACCGACCTTTGCCGGGGGGGGCATATTTCTAGCACGGCGGATGTGAAAGCTTTCAAATTACTTTCCATTGCCGGAGCTTATTGGCGGGGTAATGAGCACAACCGAATGCTCCAGCGAATTTATGGCACCGCCTTTTTTGACCGCAAGGAACTGGATAAATATACCCACCAGCTGGAAGAAGCCAAAAAACGCGATCACCGGAAACTCGGCAAGCAATTAGATCTTTTTAGTTTTCATACCGAAGCTCCGGGCATGCCGTTTTATCACGCCAAGGGAATGCTGGTTTATGATTCACTCGTCAATTTCTGGATCGAAGAACATCGCAAAGAGGGCTATCAAGTCGTCAAAACTCCGATGATGATGAAAGATATTCTCTGGCGCCAAAGCGGCCACTATGATCACTACAAAGAGAATATGTTTTTTTCGGAAGTAGACGAAGGAACTTTTGCGGTCAAGCCCATGAATTGCCCGGGGGGAACGCTCATCTATAGCACCAATCAAAAATCCTACCGCGAGCTGCCGCTTCGCATGGCCGAGCTTGGGCAAGTCCATCGCCGCGAGCGGTCCGGTGTTTTGCACGGACTTTTCCGGGTCAACACCTTCACGATCGATGATGCGCATATTTTTTGTACAGAAGAACAGATTGAAAAAGAAATCTCAGGGGTCATTGCCTTGATTCTCCGTTTTTACAAAACTTTTGGATTTGAACAAATCCGGATTGGACTTTCCACTCGCCCCAAAGACAGCATGGGGTCGGATGAAATGTGGCAAAAAGCCGAGGCGGGACTTAAAGCAGCTTTGGAGCATAATCAAATTAAATATGAGGTGAACGCTGGAGGCGGCGCCTTTTACGGTCCTAAAATTGATTTTGAAATTACAGATTCCATTGGCCGTGACTGGCAGTGCGGAACTATTCAGCTCGATTTTCAAATGCCGGAGCGTTTTGATTTAACCTATATTTCAAGTGAAAACACTCCCAAGCGTCCGGTCATGGTCCACCGCGCGGTATTCGGATCGATCGAAAGATTTTTTGGCGTTTTAGTCGAGCATTACAGCGGTGCATTTCCGATGTGGCTGGCCCCGATCCAGGCCATGGTGCTCACCATCTCCGAGAAGCAAGTGGAGCGCGCCAAAGAAGTCGTGGATCTCTTGCAAAAGAGCGGGATCCGGGTCCAGGTCGATATGTCCGATGAAAAAATTGGGAAAAAGGTTCGAAATGCAGAGCTCCAGAAAGTCCCTTATCTGCTTGTGATCGGGGATAAGGAACTCGCCTCCGGCCAGGTCAATGTCCGACGCCGGGGAGGGCAGGACCTCGGCGCCCAGGATCTTCCCAGCCTCATTGAAAAGCTGCGCCAGGAAATCATTACCAAGGCCTTAATTTAGCACTAGTCAAAGATCCCTAAAATCCTTATGATATGCCCCCTGTTTTCACCTTTTGAAATCCAATCCCACAAGGAGGCGAATTGGCACTGAATCCGTATTACCGCAGCCCTTTTTTTAGACCGATGCCGTCAAATCAGCCGAAAGTAAGGGCGAACGAGCAGATCCGCACCCCGCAAGTGCGGCTGATTGGAGCTGAAGGACAGCAGATCGGAATTTTAGCCATCAAAGATGCACTGCAGATGGCCATGGATCAGGAACTGGATCTCGTGGAAGTCGCACCGCTTGCGAAACCTCCCGTGTGCCGCATTATTGATCTTGGTAAATATATGTATTCGCTGACCAAGAAAGAAAAAGAGTCGCGAAAAAAGCAGAAGCAGGCGCAGGTCAAAGAAATTAAGTTGACGTCGAAAATCGAAGAGCACGATTATCAGACCAAACTTCGTAACGGCCGGAATTTTCTTGAACGCGGAGATAAGCTTAAACTCTCGATGATGTTTCGCGGACGCGAAATGGCGCATATGGATTTAGGCCGGAAGATCTTAGCGCGTTTCAAAGAAGATCTTTTAGATGTGGGGGAAGTGGAAAAAGACGGTCACCTTGAAGGTAATGTGATCCATTTGCTTTTTTCTCCCTTGTCACAAGCAAAGAAACTTGCTCTAAAGAAAGCGCTCCAGGCAAAAAAAGAGGAAGAAGCGCTCGGAAAAATTCCGGCGCCGGAAAAAAAGGCTTAAAAAGAGAAGAAGGAAATTATGCCGAAATTAAAGACAAGCAAGTCCATTCGAAAACGTTTTCGTGTCACGAAAAAAGGGAAGGTCATTGGGTCCTCCTCGATGAAGCGCCATCTTTTAACCGATCGATCATCGAAGAAGAAACGCCAATTGAGAAATCCAAAACAATTGGATTGGTTCGATGCGAAACATGTTAAAAAATTACTGCCTTACGGGTAAATTCTGTAAGACGAAATCATGAATTAAGGAGTTCTTATGCCGAGGTCAACGAATAATCCCGCAACCCGACGAAAAAAGAATCGTCTCTTCAAACGCGCCAAGGGTTTTTTTAGCGGACGCCGCCGTCTCTTGCGGACCGCGTTAGAAACTGTGCAGCGCGCCGAGCGATTTGCCACTCGCGATCGAAAACAGCGCAAACGTCAATTCCGTGAACTTTGGATCATCCGCTTGAATGCCGCTTGCCGTGAGCATGCGCTTTCCTATTCCCGGCTGATTGATGGGCTTGCCAAGGCTAACATTCAGTTGAATCGGAAATCCTTGTCAGAGCTTGCTATTCGAGATGCCGAAGCCTTCAAAAAGGTCATGGATCTTGTAAAGGCCGCACCAACATCTCGGAAGGCCTAAGAGGAAGGTCCCGAGCAATCGGGGCTTTGGAAATCTCTCATGACGCCATCCGTACCCGAGGTTGAATTAGAAGCCAAAGCGCGGATATCAGAAATTCGTACGACTGATGATCTTGAACGGTTTCGGATCGAGTTTCTCGGGAAAAAAGGTAAAATCCCCGCACTGCTTGAGCTTTTAAAAAACCTTCCGCAGGACGAGCGACGCACCTTTGGACAAAGCGTCAATGCGCTGAAGAATTTTGCAGAATCCTCGCTTCAAGCACTTAAAACACAGCTTGGGTCTACTCCAAAATCTGCAGACTATTTTGATCACACGCTTCCGGCCATTCGTCCTGTGTACGGACGGATGCATCCGCTCACACAAACCATCCGCGAAATTCTCAGCATTTTTTCTCGCCTCGGATTTGAATCTGTGGAAGGTCCGGAAGTCGAGTCTGAATTTTATAATTTTACAGCCTTGAATGTCCCTCCCGATCATCCCGCGCGGGATCCTCAGGATACTTTTTATACGGAAAGCGGACACCTTCTTCGTACGCAGACGTCTACGGTTCAGATTCGCGTCATGAAAGACCGTAAGCCGCCCCTTCGCATTGTGGCACCCGGGCGCGTGTATCGTCCGGATACCGTGGATGCCAGCCACTCGTTTATGTTTCACCAGATTGAAGGACTTTATGTGGATACCCGAGTGACTTTTGCAGATTTAAAAGGAGTGCTCAATCTTTTCTTGCGTGAGCTTTTCGGGTCGGACATCAAGACGCGTTTTCGGCCGCATTATTTTCCGTTTACCGAACCCAGCGTAGAAGTTGATATTGCCTGGTCAAAAAAAGGCTGGCTGGAAATTCTGGGGGCGGGCAGCGTGGACCCTAATGTTTTTAAGGCTGTGGGGTATCCGGCTAAAAACATTACGGGGTTTGCTTTTGGCCTTGGCGTGGAGCGCATTGCCATGCTGCGCCACGGCGTTTCCGATATCCGAGCCTTCTATGAAAACGATTTGCGATTTCTGAGGCAATTCTAATGCGACTTTCTGTAGATTGGCTGAAGGAGCTCACCGCGTTTAGGATTCAACCTTCTGCGCTCGCGGACCGGCTGACTATGGCAGGTCTAGAAGTTAAATCCGTTGGAGACACTCCGTCGGGTCAATATTTTGAAGCCGAGATTACTTCAAATCGTGCGGACTGGCTTTCGCACCTTGGTGTGGCCCGGGAAATCGCAGCGCTTACCGGAAAATCTATCGCACCCCTCCGGATCTCAAAAACCTGGAAAGAAGATACGACGCGCGATTGGAAATTAACCCTCCAGAGCCCTGAGGCTTGTCCCTATTACACCGGTGTTTCCCTATTTGGAGTTTCCAAAGTTTCTACCCCTGATTTTATGGTCAAACGCCTTGAGGCCTGCGGTCATCGCTCTATTTCCTTTCTCGTAGACGTCACGAATTACGTACTGCTCCTCACAGGACAACCGCTTCATGCCTTTGACGCCGATCATCTCAGCGGTAAAGAAATTCAAATTCGTTCAGCTCACACCGGCGAAAAACTCATCTCGATCAAAGGCAATCTGCTCGAACTCCAAAAATCAGATCTTGTTATTGCGGACCGCGATAAGGCGGTAGCCTTGGCGGGGGTTATGGGCGGAAAATCCTCCGAGATTTCAGATGCAACACAGAACGTGTTTTTAGAGTCCGCATTTTTTACGCCATCCTGGGTCCGGAAAACTTCTCAAAGAACAGGCCTTAAAACCGATTCTTCTTACCGTTTTGAGCGGCGAGTCGATCCGGATATGGTGGACAAAGCACGGGATCTTGCCGTTCAGCTTATTTGCCAGTATGCAAAACCTGAAAGTGTGAGCGCGGTTTACCGCATTGGAAAACTTCCGGCAACAAAACAACTTATTCTTTCACTTACTGCGGATGAGATTGAGCGTCATGTGGGGCTTCTCATTCCTCTGAATAGAGCAGCGTCTATTTTGAAACTGCTTGGACTGAACGTAAAAAAGAAGGGCCGGTCGCTGCAGGTAAAAGCCCCCAGTTTTCGGACCGATCTAACCCGGCCGATTGATCTCATTGAAGAAGTGGCTCGTATCCATGGCTATGACAAAATTCCCGAGACCCTTCACCTGGGTTCACCGCTTTTGCAGGACCCTAAAAATCATTTTGCCCAGCGCCTGGAAGACTCCAGCCGTAATTTCTTTTCCACCCAAGGTTATTTTGAAACCGTGACCTTTAGCTTTGTTCCCAATCCCGGAGTTGTTCCTAATAATCTTGCCGCGGATGCCCCCATTGTTTTGAAAAATCCCATGGCTCAAGAGCTTACCGAGATGCGCCGAACCTTGCTCCATAGTCACCTTGAAGTTCTTAGTACCAACATTCGTCAACAGGCTGATTCGGTTCGAATCTATGAAATCGCGAATATTTATGGTTTAAAAAATAAATCACTCATCGAAGAGAAGCGCATCGCAATTTCTTTGACGGGGAAATTGAGGCCCGCGAATTGGACGGATGGAGCTCGCTCCGCAACTTTTTTTGATTTAAAGGGGCTAATCGATGTATTTCTTAAGGAGCTATGCGGCATTTCAAATATTAACTTCCAAGTCCAACCCGAACATCCCTGGCTTGTCAGTAACATCAATCAACTTATTTTGGCAGGGGATCAGCCGCTCGGATGGATGGGGCAAGTACAGTCTTCTCTGACAAAGCGGTTTGATTTGGAAGAGCCGGTTTATTACGCAGAGCTTTCATGGCCGCAGATTGTGGCGCAAGCTCGAAAATCAATCCGCGTCACTGAGCTTCAAAAATACCCCGCCATTGAGCGCGATATTGCTTTTATCCTGGATGAAACCGTTCCCTCGGGTGCTCTTACGGATGAAATCCGCCGTCAGGGTGGGGATCTTGTTTGCTCCGTTGAGCTTTTTGACTGCTTTCAAGGCGGCCGAATCCCTAAAGGAAAAAAGAATGTCGCGTACCGTATTCTTTACCAGTCGCCGGAACGAACCTTGCTTGCCGAAGAAGTGCATGAACTCCATTTTCGAATTGCTCATCTGATTCAGGATAAATTTCAAGCCTCCTTTCAGTAAGGACTCGGAGCGGTGAAAGTCATCATGGATGATCTTTTCCAAGATTCCATTTCCATAAAACCAGAGTCATTAAACCTAAAGTTGCCTCTGGCTGCCCGCATGCGGCCCGAAACGCTTGAAGAGGTTTTGGGCCAAGATCATCTGCTGGCTCCCGGGAAACTCCTTCGCCGCACAATTGAGTCTGATCGTTTAACCTCCCTCATTTTTTACGGACCTCCAGGATCGGGCAAAACCACGCTGGCCATGATCATTTCCCGCGTATCCAAGGCGCCATTTTTTAAATTGAATGCCGTAACTTCCAATGTAGCTGAGCTTAGAAAATTCATTGAGGAAATCGAGCGAGGCCGTTCTAAATCCGGACGAAAAGGGATTCTCTTCATTGATGAAATCCACCGTTTCAATAAAGCCCAGCAGGACATCTTAATGCCCGGAGTTGAGCACGGCGATTTTATTCTCGTGGGTGCCACAACGCATAATCCCTCTTTTGTTCTGAATGCACCGCTCATTTCCAGATCACTCGTCTGCGAACTTCGGCCGCTTGCCGATAAGGATTTGCAAATCCTGATTCAAAAAGCCATTTCTTTGCCGCAGCGGGGGCTGGGCCATCTTTCCATTCAACTGACAAAAGAAGCGCTGGGATTTTTAGCCGCCCATGCAGCAGGCGATGCGCGTAAGGCCTTGACCGCTCTCGAGGTTGGCGTTCTGACCACACCGCCATCTGAAAGCGGACAAATTCTTTTTGACCTTGAAGTTGCCAAAGAATCCTGTCAGCGGAGCATGGTTCATTATGATCATGATGAGGATTATCATTACGATACCATCAGCGCCTTTATTAAAAGCATTCGCGGATCTGATCCCGATGCAGCTGTCTACTGGCTTGCAAAAATGCTTTATGCCGGCGAAGATCCGAGATTTATCATCCGACGCCTCCTCATTTTGGCGTCCGAAGACATTGGGAATGCCGATCCACAGGCTTTGATTTTAGCGGCCTCTGGCCTGGAGGCTGTGGAATTTGTCGGAATGCCGGAGGCAAGAATCATTCTGGCTCAGTTGGTCACCTATATGGCCCTCGCTCCCAAAAGCAATGCCAGCTATGAAGCCATCTCCAAAGCAACTCAGGATATCCTAGAGGGAAAAACCCTGGAAGTTCCAGCGCATCTGCGGGATTCCCACACAAATCTTGCAAAAAAGCTGGGCCATGGCCAAGGATATCAATATCCCCACAGCCATACGGCCAAGGCGGGCGAGGCCGAAAACCCAATGCCTCGAGGACAATCCTATTTGTCTGAAGATCTTCAGTATTACCACCCCAAAGAGTCCGGATTTGAGAAAACCTTATCCGAGCGCTTAAAACAGCTACGCAGCAAATCTCGCTAGAAAAGCCCCCATTTGTCCGGGGCGCTTGATCTGATAGCTAATGCTATAAATCAGTTATTTGAATTCCTAAATAGCATTAAATAAGTGCTGTTAGATTGGAATTTTATAAAGTCCTCGTGTATGCTTCTAATTGATGGATATGAAAGCTAAAATACATTGCAACAAAATTGGGGATGTAGACGTCTACGAGATGCTTGGCAACCTTACGGGTGCAGCATCGAGGCAGTTTCTATTGGAAACAAAAACACTGCTAAAAAAATCAAACGGGCGATTTTCGGTTCTGTATAACACGCAAAGTCTGACCGATATCGACCGAACCGGAGCTGAGGCTATTTTGGAAAACAGCCGACAAGCACAAAAGAGCGCAGTGATAACACGCGATACTCATACGGCCGAGCTTTTGCTTGAGCAGCCTAGTTTCCATCCTATTATTTTCGAAAAGTTTGAAGAGGCTATTCAATATTTGAGTCAGGAGCTTGCGGGCATGCCTGAAGTCATGCCCAGTGAAAGGCGCATTCACCCTCGCCTTCAGGTGGCACTGCCGGTGTGGGCATCTTTGTCAGAATCTCGCGTTAAAGAAACCAGCGATTCGACTTTGTGTGCGACCAATCTCAGTTTTAATGGCATGTTTATCCAGTTTTTGGATTCGGGAGTGGAAAATATCCTTCGAAAATCCGTGAATTCGTTTGATTCAACAGTCTTAGATTTCAAAATTCGATTTTCCAAGCGTGACGTGGTCACGATTAAAGGCAAAATTGTTCATGTTGATCTTCGCCACAAAGGGCTTGGCGTGGAGTTTTATGAAATGACAGAACCTGTGGAATGGCAGCTGAAGAAGTATTTGGAAAAACTGGCACTTCCATCTGAACAATCCCCGGATGGGGAAAATGGCCTTATTCAAAGGGGGAAGTTATGAGCAAACTACGACTTAGCAGCCGTGAAATTGGTAGTGTGATGGTTTTTGATTTGGAAGGTGAGCCAACTCAGGAGAGTCTTGAGTTAATTGCCTGGAAAATTCAGAAAAATATCCGGCGCCACCGCCTCCAGCGGATCATTTTGAATCTTCAGAAAATTCCAGAACTGGATTATTTAGGGGTCAGGAAGCTGCTCGCTGCATGCATTCGCCCGCAGCAGAGCCTGATCTTTGGAGCTTCAACCGGAGTTAGAAATCTGTTGGAGAGTACCTATATGCCTCGAAATGTCCGAATATGCAATACGGAAACCGAGGTTGCAGAAGATCTGGGCCCTTTTTTGATGGATAAAAACAAGGATAAGGAATTTGCTTCCAACGCCAAAGACGGCGAAGAATCTCCAGGAAATATGATTGAGCGCCGGCGTAGTAAGCGCATGCATGTTGCCTTACCGCTAAGCTTAAAAATATTTCTTCCTGAGGGAAAGCTAATTTCGTCGGAGGCCATTGCCACCAATATCAGTGAAGGTGGGCTTTTTGCGGAGTATTTGAATTTGGATGCATGCCGGGACATTGAGGCCTTGGAAAACGTCCTTGATCTTGAGGTTGAATTAACGCTCCATGCCAGCGCTAATTTTCCGGAAGAGCTCCACTTAAAGGGCTGCATTCGTCGCAAAGAGTTGAAGAAGAAGCAGTTAGGCGTTGCCGTTCAGTTTGCGTCTTAAGAGATAAGAAAATTAGCCTCAAATTCCTTG
The DNA here is from genome assembly GCA_964460795.1 of uncultured bacterium. Taxonomy (GTDB): domain Bacteria; phylum Omnitrophota; class Omnitrophia; order Omnitrophales; family Aquincolibacteriaceae; genus CAZOOM01. Next base: position 15,327 of record CAYWRU010000005.1, read on the forward strand.
ACGCGCAAAGGAACTGGCATATACTAATATCAGTTTTAGACTCGCCTTGAGAGGTTCTCGGTCAAATGATTATCCCCACTAGACCGGGAGCCTCTTTTTTTATACCATAAGCGCGATTCATAACCAACGGACGCTTGCCAATGACTTGGGAAAAAGACATACGATTTCCGGAAAAGAAGGTAGACTCAGACTGGAAATCAGCGCTTCCTTTAAAAGTGGAGCCGTCAAATGCAGGCGCTAAAAGTTCAGATCCTCACCCTGCTTCTAATCATCCAAAAAACGAATCAAAGGCGGGACAACATCCCACTTCAAAGGATTTTTTAAACCTCATTTCCTCGCTTGGTTATCAAGCGCTCATGCAGCTTGGAGAAATCCCTGATCCCAACGGGCAATTAGCTGAAGCCAATCTTGACGGCGCTCGTGAAGTGATTAATTTACTAATGGCTATCAAACAAAAAACCGAAGGAAATCTCTCTTCGCAGGAGTCGGAAATGCTGACCGCATTGCTGGCTGAACTGCAGATGAAATATGCGGGACATTCATGAAAAAACTTGCAGGCACCCTGTTTCGCGTATTTGTAAGCTTTTTTGCCATGGGTCTGATTGCTTTTTTTTTAAGGGATAAACTCTCTGAATCGTTTAGAATCCTTCGCCATGATGTCATCGGGATTTATTTGCTTGGGGCCTTTGCATGCTACGGAATCGCTCTCTTCCTACTGAGCCATCGACTTCAGATAATATGGAAGTCTCAAGGCATTGGGCTTTCTTATTGGAGAACAGTCCAGATCAGCTACGCTGGACTTTTTTTTAATTTTTTTCTTCCGTCTGCCGTAGGCGGAGATCTTATTAAAATCTTCTATGCCTCCCGCAAAGGACACGATAAAGTGGCCGCTACCGCGTCCGTTATGATGGATCGACTTCTCGGCTTTCTTATCATCATTGGCATGGGCGTTACCGCCATCATGCTCCAGCGCGGCACCATTCATGACCCCTTCATTTATGGTTCATTGGGCATTTTTGCCTTTGTCATCCTTGCGTTCAGCCTTCTTTTTTTTAGCCGACGAATTAATTTAAGGTTTCGCTTTTTATCACGATTCTTGCCTTCTGAGCGGATCCTTGAGATTTTCAAGCGGATCTTTCGGGCTTTTTATCAATACCGGGACAAATTGCCGCTGCTCGGATATGGGCTTCTTGTATCTCTGATGATTCAGTGCCTCATTGTTTTGATGTATTTTTTTATCGGCGAATCATTGTCCGTAGATCTAAATCCCAACATTTTCTTTATGATTGTCCCTGTTACCTCTATTATCAGCATGGCCCCTTCGATGGGCGGGTTGGGAGTTCGGGAAGCGGGAACTGTTTACCTCTTTAGCCAGTACATGCCCTCGGAACGAGCAGTAGCTCTTACGGTTTTATTTGATTTTGTTATCTATAGCTTCGGACTTGTCGGTGGTCTGGTGTTCGCTTTTATGGATCAAGGAAAGAAACCATCAATAAAGGAAATGGGGGATGTCCGTGCCAATTGATCAGAAATTAAAACAAATTCTTGTGTGTCCTGCTTGCAAGAGTGAGGTAAAAGAAACTGCGAGTTCTCTTGTTTGTCAAAATCCCGAATGTCGCTTAGAATACCCCATCCGAAATAATATTCCGGTAATGTTGATATCTGAAGCTAAAAAAGCAAAAGGCTAATTTTCTATGAAGATAAAGCTCCTGGTGATTCATGGACCCAATCTCAATTTATTGGGCTCTCGTGAAACAGCCATCTATGGAAAGACCACCATTAAGGATATCAATCAGGAGCTGCAGAAATTAGCCCATCAATCGGGTGTGATGCTTAAAATTGTCCAGTCCAATCACGAAGGCAAGATTGTTGATCTGATTGGGGGTTCGCCGAAAACCTTTTCGGGAATCCTTATTAATCCGGCGGCTTATACCCATACCAGCGTTGCCATTCGCGATGCGCTTTTAGCAGCCAATATCCCTACCGTAGAGGTCCATCTTTCCAACATCTACCGGCGGGAAGAATTTCGCCAACATTCACTCACCGCCCCTGCTTGTATCGGGCAAGTGGCAGGATTCGGTAAGTACAGCTATACCCTAGGCTTGCAAGCACTCTTAAATGCGGTTAAAATGCCACCCCATACGGCATAACGCATTTATCTCTCGGCTTATTCTGCCGCATAATCAAAAAAGGAACCTTTACTATGAATATGAAAGAGATCAAAGAATTACTTCAAATGATGGCTGAACATGACCTTACAGAACTTGAGATTGATAAAGAAGGTTTGAAGGTTAAATTCAAAAAAGGCCAGGAATTTCATACCGCCCTTCCATTGGCACCTGCACCTCGTATTTACCTCCCAGCTCAGTCAGGGGGAGGAGATGCTGCGGCGCCCCAATCAGCCCCTGTGCAACTTCCTGCCGCTAATGCCTTGCCTGCGAATGTCGTTCTAATCAAATCACCCATGGTGGGAACCTTTTATGCGGCTCCAGCCCCTGACCAACCCCCTTACATTTCAGTTGGAGCCAAAATAAAGGAAGGGGACGTCCTTTGCATCATTGAGGCCATGAAACTCATGAACGAAATCAAGTCGGAGAGCGTAGGCGAAGTTATCGAGATCATGGTAAAAAATGGCCAGCCGGTGGAATTCGACCAGCCGCTATTCAAAGTCAAAAAAGTTTAACCTGAATTAAACGGCGGGTGACGGATGTTTTCCAAGATCTTAATTGCTAACCGGGGTGAAATTGCGGTTCGAATTGTACGCGCGTGCCGCGAATTAGGCGTCACATCAGTCGTTGTCTTTTCAAAAGCCGATCGCGATTCCTTGGCTGTTAAAATTGCTGACGAAGCTATCTGCATCGGCGAAAGTCCTTCCTCCCAAAGTTATCTCAATATTCCCGCGCTCATTTCGGCCGCTGAAATTGCGGATGTGGAGGCCATTCATCCGGGATATGGCTTTCTTGCCGAGAATGCACACTTTGCTGAAATCTGTGAATCCTGCCAAATCAAATTCATAGGGCCTAAACCCGAGAGCATCCGTCTTGCCGGAGATAAATCAACGGCACGATCTGAAGCAGAAAAAGTGGGTGTGCCCATTATTCCAGGAAGCAAAGGGATTATTAAAAATCAAGAAGAGGCTTTAAAACTCGCCAAAAAATTTGGATATCCTGTGGCCATTAAAGCCACTGCCGGCGGTGGTGGCAAGGGAATCAAGGTTGCGCACAATGACGGCAAACTCATCAATGCTTTTTTAACCGCTCAAGCTGAGGCCGAAGCAGCCTTTGGCAACCGTGATGTTTATATGGAAAAGTACATCAAAGAGCCCCGGCATATTGAGATTCAGATTCTTGCCGACGGTCACGGCAGCGTGGTTCATTTGGGAGAGCGAGATTGCTCTGTCCAGCGACGTCATCAAAAACTCATCGAAGAATCTCCGGCGCCGGGATTTAGCGCCAAACTCCGTAAACGCATGGGAGATTGCGCACTGAAAGTTGCGAAGGCCTTGAAATATGAAAATGCTGGAACCATTGAGTTTTTGCTAGACGCGGAAGAGAATTTTTATTTTATGGAAATGAATACCCGTCTTCAGGTTGAGCATCCGGTCACCGAGCTGGTGACGGGGATTGATATTGTGAAGGAACAGATTCGAATTGCGGCAGGTGAAAAACTAGGAATCACGCAGGATAAATTAGAATTTAGGGGACATGCCATCGAGTGCCGTATCAATGCTGAAGATCCGGATAATAATTTTATGCCAAGCCCTGGGAAAATTGATACCTGGATTATTCCTGGAGGACCACGGTTTCGCGTGGATACGCATGGATATCAAGGTTCCGTGATCCCGCCGTATTATGATTCCATGATTGCAAAATTTATCGCTTACGGAAAAGATCGTAATGATGCGATCCAAATCATGCTGAGAGCTCTCAAAGAAACCACCATTAGTCCGATTAAAACCACGATTTCACTCCATGAAAAGATATTGAATCGCCCCCGATTCCGTCAAGGAGCCGTCAATACGACATTTATCGATACCCACATGAGTCAAGAGGTCCATGATCCCGCAGCCGCCAAGAAGGGCGAATCAAAATGAAGGTCTTTGACTTTTTTTCTCACGTCTTCACAGTTTTTGCTTTTCTCACATTAGGAAGTCTGCTGGTTATTTTCGGAGTTCATATTTTGTCCATGGATGAAGCCATCTTACGTATTCAGGAAGTTTACGCGAGCTCATGGAAATCAACTCAGACCATCATGACCGGCCTTCTTTTCATCACCATTGGCCTTTCTTTTGCCAAGAATCTGGTCAAAAAAGGCAAGGTCGAGGCTGTGATTCTGCAAAGCGAATTGGGTCCGGTGGTAATTTCTACTCAAGCGATTGAAGATGTGACTCGTAAAGTCCTTAAGCGTTTTCATCTGGTAAAAGAAACCAAAGTTGAAGCCGTCATCCATCAGCGGGAAATCAAAGTGTTTCTAAAATTAGTTCTGTGGTCAGGGGGGCGCATCCAAGATCTTTTGACCGAGATTCAGGAGGAAGTCCGATCCCGTTTGATTAAGCTTGTAGGAAAAACAACAAAACTCGTGATTGCTTGCGATGTTCGCCATATTGAGGATCATGAATCCGACCTAGAGCACTTTGAAGAATCTGCGGCTCCGGGCGAAGCTATTTCTGCTCATTAATTTTGTTATCAACAAACCAGATTAGAAGGAGTTTTTATGCGACTCGGCGTTCTTACCGGCGGGGGCGATTGCCCAGGTCTTAATTCAGTCATTCGTGGCATTGTTCGGCGTGCTTTCACCGAACAGGGAGAGGTGATTGGATTTAAAAACGGCTGGAAGGGCGTCATCCAAAATGAAACGATTGAGTTAGGAATGTCGTCAGTTTCTGGGATTCTGCCTCGCGGGGGAACTATTCTTGGCACCTCGCGTACCAACCCCTATAAAGTTGAGGGCGGAGTCGCCAAAGTTAAAGAAACCATTGCCAAAAATAAACTCGATGCGCTCATTGCCATCGGTGGAGAAGATACCCTGGGCGTGGCCAATAAATTGGCCAAAGAAGGCGTGAACGTTATCGGCGTCCCCAAAACCATCGACAATGACTTGAATGCCACCGATTATACATTTGGATATGACACGGCCATCAACATCGTGATGGAATGCATTGATCGTCTTCACACCACCGCTGAGTCGCATAACCGCGTCATGGTGGTTGAAATTATGGGCCGTCACGCCGGATGGATTGCACTTGAATCTGGAATCGCCGGAGGAGCGGATATTATCCTTATTCCGGAAGTGCCTGTGGATATTGAAGAGGTTTGTGCGCACATCAAGCACCGACACAGCCGTGGAAAAACCTTTAGTATTGTTGCGGTTGCCGAAGGATGTGTTTTAAAAGATGCCAATATTACGCTCGATAAAACCGTGGATCAATTTGGCCATGTGCGTTTAGGCGGCATTGGCCAAACCATCGGAGAATTAATTGAAAAAAAGACAGGATTTGAAACACGCGTTACGGTTCTCGGTCATATCCAGCGGGGCGGATCACCCTCTGCCTTTGATCGGGTCTTGGGAACACGCTTTGGTGTTCATGCTTTTGAGCTTGTGAAGCAGAAGAAGTGGGGCTACATGGTAAGCCTTCGAGCTCGGGATATTGTCGCGGTTCCTCTCCAGGATGCGGTGGGAGAACTAAAGCTCGTTCCCAAAGATTACTATAATTTGGCAAAAATCTTTTTTGGTTGATATGAAAGATCTTTACCTAAAAGCCTGCAAGAATCATCAGGAAGCCGTGGAGAAAAGCTTTTCACCCGAGCACCTTGATGTTCTTGATTTCATGGAAAAAGCGCTTGTGACCTGTCTTAAAACAGGCCGTAAGATTCTGCTTTGTGGAAATGGAGGAAGCGCTTCCGACAGCCAGCACATTGCTGCTGAATTTGTGGGGCGCTTTCACCGCGAACGCAAGGCCCTTCCTGCTATTGCCCTCACCACGGACACCTCTATTCTCACCGCCGTGGCCAATGACTATGCGTATGAAGAAATTTTTGTCCGGCAAGTCGAAGCTCTTGGACAAAAAGGAGATGTTTTGATTGCGATTTCAACGAGCGGAAATTCGCTGAATGTTCTCAAGGCGGTGACTCGCGCTAAATCCATGGGTATAGCCACCTTAGGTTTTACAGGCGAAGAGGGCGGCGCACTCAGAAAGGACGCTGACAAAACCTTTTGCTCGGCCTCTAAGCTTACACCGCATATTCAGGAAATCCACATCGTGGCTCTGCACGCGTTATCGGAAGCGGTCGAGGAAGTTCTTTTCGGAAGCACCCCTCATGATCCGCGATAAAATTCTTTCACCCTCGCGCCTCTCCAACCTCCTTAAAAAATTGCAGCGACAGGGTAAGACGATTGCGTTTACCAATGGAACTTTTGATCTACTGCACCTCGGGCATGTGACTTATTTAGAAAAAGCTCGGCAAACTGCAGACGTGCTCGTCGTGGGCGTAAATAGCGACCGTTCTGTGAAAAGTTATAAAAACCCAAATCGCCCGCTCAATCCCGAAAACGATCGTATGAAACTCCTTGCCGCCCTGGAATCAGTTTCCTATGTGGTTTTATTTTCTGATCCCACGCCCCTCAAATTGATTCTTCAGTTAAAGCCCGACGTACTTGTCAAAGGATCGGATTGGAAAAAATCAGAGATTGCGGGAGCGCAGGAAGTGGAGTCATGGGGCGGAGAAGTCGTTCGCGTTCCTTTAGTTCCGAACCGATCCACCACGCGCCTCCTTAAACTATTGGGCTTTGAAAAGTGAACCGGGATTTACTTCGCATGGTAGATGCCAATGCGAACCGGACCCGTGAAGCGCTTCGCGTCATTGAGGACTCAGTCCGTTTCAGTAAAGATCATTCCCGGCTAACCTCTCTGTTAAAGAAAATTCGTCATCAAGTCACTGAAAGCGTCCTTTCCCTTGGGCTCACCACCCAACAACTCCTTTCCTCCCGTGAAAGCCAGAACGATGTAGGAAAAAAAAGCGTCCGCTATCAAAAGAAAATCCCCGCTACCCTAAGTGTGCTTTTAGTCAGAAATTTTAAGCGAGCGGAAGAATCCCTCCGGGTTCTCGAAGAGTGTGCAAAATTCCAGAGCCGAAGGAGTTCGGCTCAATTTCAAAACCTGCGGTTTAAGCTTTATGATCTCGAAAAAACAGTTCTTCGAAAATTTTAGCCTCTACGCCGTCACTAATTTTGAGTCCGCAAGTCCGGACATCATTAATCTAATCGACCGTGCTTACCGGGGGGGTGCCGGGATCGTCCAGCTTCGTATGAAGCAAGTCCGCGATCATGATTTTGTCCGTCTCGGCCTAAAAGTCAGAGAAATTGCCCGCCATTACGGCCGTGGTTTTGTGGTCAATAACCGAGCGGATCTTGCGTTAGCCGTTGATGCGGATGCCGTTCATGTGGGGCAGGAAGATATGCCGCTTGAACACCTTCGTGCACTGATTGAAAAAACAAATTCACATCTTTTGATTGGCAAATCAACACACAGTCTTGAGCAGGCGCTTCAGGCTCAAGCCGAAGGCGCGGATTACATCGGTGTAGGACCCGTATTTTCAACTCCCACAAAACCGGATTATGTTCCGGTGGGACTTGAACTGGTTTCCCGCGTGCGGCAAAAAATCCGAATCCCTTTTGTTGCCATTGGCGGTATTGATTCCATGAATGCTTCCGAAGTCATCAAAGCCGGGGCCTCTTGTATCGCAGTTGTCCGGGCCATTTTTTCAAGTCCCGACCCTCTGCAATCCGCAGCCACATTACGATCGATTATGGATAAGGAGATTTTGAAATGAAAAAGAAGTTACACGTTCCTCTCATGGTTGTAGGTACCGTAGCCATTGATGCACTTGAAACCCCTCATGGCAAAAGAGACAAAGTTTTTGGAGGTTCAGCCGCCTATTTTTCCTGCGCAGCGAGTCTTTGGTCTCGTGTCGCGGTTGTTGCCGTCGTAGGGGAGGATTTCCCTCCGGAGTACCGTAAAATTCTGGAAGAACGGAAAATAGACCTCTCGCATCTTAAGACATTACCGGGCAAAACCTTTGCATGGAAGGGGCGGTACTCAGGGGATATGAATTCGGCAGAGACTTTAGCCACGCATCTTAATACGCTATTATCTTTTGATCCCCAGCTAAATTTTTCGCCGATGCCTTCTTACGTATTTTTGGCGAATATTGATCCGACACTGCAACTCAAAGTGCTGGATCAAATGGATCGAAATGTGCGATATGTGGCCTGCGACACCATGAATTTCTGGATCCAAACTAAACTGCCGGAATTTAAAAAAGTCCTAGCCCGAGTCGACGGTTTTGTTTTGAATGAAGGAGAGGCAAAAATGATCACCGGGGAGCACAATTTGATCAAAGCAGCGGCTCAACTCCGCAAACTAGGACCGCGCCATATCATCATTAAAAAAGGGGAGCATGGCGCGCTTTTGCGATACGAGGATCAATTATTTTTGCTTCCCGCATATCCCGTGGACAAAGTCTTAGATCCGACCGGTGCCGGCGATACCTTTGCCGGCGGCCTCATGGGATATTTGGCATGGACTCGCCGAACTGATTTTGCTACGATGAAAAAGGCTTTAGCCTTTGCCACCATCACCGCTTCATTTACGGTTCAAGATTTTGGACTTGAAGCCGTTAGAAAAGTGACAAAAGAAAAATTCCTTTCGCGTTTTAGAAATTTTAAATCCTCCGTGGCTTTTTAATTGTGCGGGATTAGCATAGTGGTAATGCGGCAGCTTCCCAAGCTGTTGAGACGGGTTCGATTCCCGTATCCCGCTCATTCGCCACGAAGTGGCGAATGAGCGAGGCTCGTCCACGATAGCAAATGAGCTTTGGACGTTGTTTTTCGTGACTCTCCCGGCTCAGACACGCAGACTCGCGAACTCACCGGAGAGATCCTCTCAAAACAACAGCCTCATGGCTTCGATGAGAATTTTCTCTGCGAGTTCCGCAGCCCCTGGCGAGGATTGCCGAGCAGGAAAATTTCCGAGAAGCAACTGCCTGAAATATATCCATCTTTTTCTACCCTGCGCTATATCACGCTAGTTTTTTCCCAATTTCTCCTCTATGCACCTCTAGCATTTTGAGCATTTACAACATCTTCGATCAATAATTAAAGGTAATAAATTTAATTAAGTATTAAATAACTCATCGTAGAATTCTTTATAACATAACAAAGTTAGTCGTATCTATATGATAATGCTTATGTTATAGCAATTAAAAATATTTAATTCCGCTTGACTCTCCTGTATTCGTACTGTATTCTTATATTAGCTTAAGCCTTATTAAATAGATTTATAGGGATGCCATTCTACGAACTCATATGAAAAAGGAAACTGAGATTCCTAAAACTTCAGGACGCGCGAAGTCTTTCTCGGCAAGTTTGAGACTGACAGCTGCGCTCACATGTTTCTTTTTCTCCTCACAAAGCTTGGGCTGGTCCGATGTACTGCAAAGCAATGCCCGTCAACTCGCTGCCGAAGAATTTCAACGCGCCCAGCGCGCCCAGCTTTTACAGTCGCAGGCCGCGCAAGACCCCACACTTATCCGGATCCCGCAGGAGCTGGGACAAATCAAGAATTTATACCAAGGAAAAAGAAACAAAGTTTTAATTCATATCCAAGACGCGCACATCAACGAGGAGGCTCAGCGCAATATTGCAAAAATTCTCCGTTATCTAGGTGAACGCTATGGACTCAAAACCGTTTACCTCGAAGGTGCAGAAGGAAAACTTGATCCCGAACTTTTTCGCTTCACTCCGGAAAAGAAGGCGCTTCGCCTCATTGCAGATTATTATTTAAAAGTGGGGCGATTAAGCGGCCCCCAATATCTTGCACTGCTTGACGATCCCGACATGCGGCTATTCGGCGTTGAAAAGACCAGCCTCTACCAGCAAAACCGCGAGGCTTATTTGTCTGCGCTTCAAATCAAGCCCGAGCTTGAAAAAATACTTTTGCCTTTAAGCAAGCTGTTTGAGCAACTTGGCCGATTTATTTTTTCAGAATCGCTTCAACAAATAATTCGTCTACGCCGGCAAATGCAAAATGGTGGGACTGAGTTTAACCGTTACCTGACACATCTCATGAGTGAGTCAGAACGGCTTGGCATTTCCCTTGAATCCAGCCCCAACATTCAAGCCTTTGCCCAAATGCTCCGTCTCGAAAAAGAACTGAAAGTTGAAGATCCTGAAAATCAAATTGCGCCCTTTTTAAATGACCTCAAATCCGTCTTGCCTCGGGAGGAAATGAACCGATTCTTAACCGAATCGGTCGCCTATCAGCTCAAAAAAACAACCCGCAATGATTACTATCGCTATCTATCATCCCTTCTGGATAAAGTTCCAGCAGAGCGATTTACGAGCGACGAAGCAAAGTCGCGTGCTCATCTCATGAGTCATTATCTGCTTTATGTCCAAGTGGTGGACCGAATTGGCGTGGATATCTTTTCTGAAATGGAACGCCTTGAGACACAGATCAAAAACCAGTTATTCCGCAATGAAGATGAGCGAACCCTTGAACTCTGGCTTCGCATCATGGATACACTGATGAACATGGCAGATTTCAAATTAACACCCCAAGATGTTGCTTTGCTGGATTCAGAGCAATCGAAAATTTCCGCCTCTTCCATAGAAGCTTATCTTGTTCCGCTTTTAAGAAAATTTCATTTTGAATCAAATCTCCCTTCCGATCTAAGCTCGCTTGAAACGCTTCTCGTTCAAATCCGCGCCTTTTATGACTGCGCGCTCCAACGCGATCCCATTTTGATTGAAAACACCCTTAAAGAATTTGATATGGAGCTAGAGCCCTTTGCCGCACTTGTTACCGGCGGTTTTCATACGCCCGGAATCGAAACTCGTTTAACCCAAGAGGGGTATTCCTTTTTAGTCATCACGCCCTCCATTCAGAAAACTCTGAATGAGCGTTATGAAAATAATCTTTATGAAGAAGCCATGAAGCAGAAACCCATGGCACTCCAGCAGACGCTGATTGATGCTTTCTTTTCAGCCCGGCAGGGATCTTCACTGAGTGATCCTCAGTTTCAATTGGCGGTTCCGGCGTTAATTGGCACGCGCTCTGAAATGCGGGAGATTTTTAATCTCGCCGACATTACTCCGCAAAATCAAGCGCGGCGCCTGCTTTTCAGCCTTATTATTTATTTGAGTTTCGCCATGAATGGATCAAGTGGCGAGCTTGAAAAAGCCGCGAACACACTCGATGCCAATCTTCGTGAGCCTACCCTTCAGTTTCTCGATCCTCTTCGCTCTGCAAAGAAGTTAGGGGAGAAGGCTTATGGACTGAATAATGGCATTTCATTTAGCTTATCGCCGCATCGAAAAACAGATGTGTCCCTTCCGAGAAGCCGTAGTGAACTTCGAATTCCATTTGGCGCTTCTGACTTCATTTTAACTAACCGAGCACTTCCACAGTTTCGCTCCGAAGTTCGGGCAGATTCCGAAACCAAAAAGCCTCCCCCTGCCTCTTCTGAAATATCTTCATCGCCATCAGCCACTTCAAAACCTGAAGCGGAGGTCCAGCCGCAACCCACAGACGAAGGATTAAATCCTGCTGACTTAAGTGCTCTGCATAAAGATATCGATAATATGCAGACGAACTTTGAAAAACAGCGCCAGCGAGCCGATGAGGACTTGGTCAGCGGCCGCGTGATCACAATGCATCAAACGAAGTTTCAGGCATTACTTGACCAATTCGTAGCCGCGAAAAAGGAGGAGTTAAGAGTCATCCGGGATGGAGTGCGTGATTCTGAAGCCCACCGGAAGGCCTCGGAAGAAGCACTTATTCTCTATAAGAAAATCTGGACTGCTATTTCCCAAATCATTGAACATCTTGATGCTATCGAGAATTTTCAGGAATTACTTTCCAAGATTCGTGGTAAGGGAGACGAATATAACACCTGGGTAGATGCATATGAAACCGGAGACGTTTCGGGGGGCAAAAACTTCCGAGCGGCGCTGGATGCAAAGGGCGTGGCTTCAATTCAGGCTCATTTTAAAGACGCTTTTCAGCAGAAATTCGGCACTTCACCGGCAGCGTTTTTGAGCGCAGTCCAATTGAAAGAGAAAAAACCCGGTGAAAAATCGCCACAATCTGAACCGCCCGCGGCTTCTGCTCAAGTCGCAGCAAGCCAAAATCGATGGAATCAAATCCTGAACATAAAAGGCGTCAAAGATTTTTTAAAATTATCAGGCTTTCGGAAGGTGATCTTGATCAGCGCGGTCCTCATCTTGATCAGCGGCCCTTTTAGCATTTCTTATTGGATGAAGCATGACTTAAGCCCTCGACTTCCTGTAGCCCATCCGGTAAAAACAAATTCCGTTTCCATACCCGTTATTTTGATGAAGCCCGAGATGGAATATACAAGACCTAGCTGGCTGCAAAATGGGGCTCTCGGCGAACAGAAAACAAACCTTTTAGAGCAAATCCGGCAGCTGAAAATATTATATAATCAGTCTTCAAAACGCTCTGAGGTCCGCATTTTTGATCTTAGAAGGCAGTATGAAGAGCTTCTCATGACTTCGGCAAAGCTAAATACCGACCTCAATAAATCCAGCCAAGTACGGAAATGGACCGTGCGAATCCTGGCTGCGGTGTTTATAGGCGCGCTTTTATTTGTCCCCGTTGCTAATACAACGGTCATCGGATTCCTTCAGGCCTGGCTCATCAGTAAATTGAGTCTTGTGATTTTTGTAAAAACTATCACGATTTTGACCTCTGTTTTTTCCGTAGGCGTCCTTTCATTCTTCGTCTCGCGCATACTCATTCGAGTCCTGGAGCTAATCATCACCTTAATCTCGCGAGTTCCGGCCTTTCGGACCCCGTCCCAAAAACGAGCGTATGCCTTTTACGAGGAAGTTCTGTCTAGCTCCCTTGATGCTGAACTTGCAGCACAAATTTATATCCCCGAACCGAACCTTTTCTCTTCCCGGGCTCAGACCCTGGCCTATCTCAAAGTCATGGGATATGGACCAGAACGTTTGGCGCAGGAATATAAATTCCGTTATGAAACTCTGGATGCGGTTCCGACTTATCTATTAAAGAAACGTGCTGCGCCCCTTTATAGTGCATGGAAAAATAATGTGAAAGATACGGTCCGAGTTCGTGAACAGGAAAGTCATGAATCGACAAGGCTGATACCGCTAATCAAAAAAGCTTATGGAGATCTTAAGAAAGAGGCTAGGGCAATAAACCAATCCCTGCCTAAAGGATCTCTCAAAAAGGCCATTCGAAATGGCTTTACGGATTTCCTATTGGTTCAAGGTTTTCATAAAGAAGAAAAATGGCATGCGATTAAAAATTTTGCACGTATCATCCGCATGCCTTTTCTTATCATGTATCACATCATGGACGATTTTGTTTTCTCGCATTTTCGCCATGCGGCTGCGTGGGATAATATGAAGGTAGAAGAACGCCTGTCGCTTCGTTTGTCGGATGAGGAAATTAATTCCAAAATGGCGGCATCCCTTTCGCACGAAGTCAAAAGCCGGCCGCTCAGCCGGTTCCTGGATCGAAACGGCTTAGGTCAGATCCGCATGCTGGCCGCCGACCTTTTGTGGACAAATAACTTTGCAAGCCAGGGATTTCATACCTTTGGCAAACGCCGTGGTTACCTTTTTATAGCCGGAATCATTGGCGGGAAGATTCTCGGTATCCTTGGCATTATGGCTCTCATCGGAAATATTCCCTTGATCCAGCGATGGCTTTCATCTATTGGAACCATGGCCGCCATGTATCTGCCTAAAAAAATTCATGTTCTTCAAACCCAGCTACTGGCCGAAGAGGCCAAGAAAACGCTTGCGGGCTCCGGTCTGTCCAAAGAAGCCCAGCAAACCCTGCTTTCATTTGTGGTTTCTGCCATGAAAGGGGGAGGCGCAAAAACCGGACTTCCTCTCAGCCTTTTAGCCACGGAGGAGTATAAGAATGTAAAAACTCTCCTCCAGGGCAGCGAGAACGAAAAAGCGCGAGCATTTTTTGATGGGTTTTTTCTACGATTAATCAAAATGGGTTATGTTAATTTAGATGACCGCGATTATTTTCTGACCATGCTTAGCGCTCTTGGTTTTGAGCCAAAAACCGGACCTCTGTTTTGGATCTATAAAATTCCGTTTGTGGGCGGAGTCGTTCAGTTTGTTGCGCTGTGGTTTAAATATCGAAAAATCGCATCAATTTCAGCTGCTACTTATCTTGTTCCCTTTCATCCGATCCGTTATTTCCGCGGGAAGGGCCCCTTCTGGAATCAGGAGTTTTTATTTACGTGGGCTGATATCGTTTTTGTCAAAGCAATCAACAGCTCTTTTGTGCTGGATTGGGAAATTGCCGCCGCACTCAAAACTCTCGGTGCGGGAGATCAGTTGGCTTCTGCAGTCGGCATTCACACTATCGTAACCTCGGAAGAACAAGCCGTGATTGATGCGGGAGATTCGGCCTCAGATCCGGTTGAGGCCGTAAGCCGAATGATTAATGCTGCTCAGCAAAATGGCGTCACGGTAGAGGAATCTATTTTGATTGAAAAGGCCGTGGATGCGCTTCCTCATGCCATGGAAATTGCGCAGGAAAATGGAACGGCTGCAGGAACAGCCTACCTTGTTGACAGCGCCTCCCATCACGCCACGGATTTCACGGGTTTGTCCATGTTCGGACATGCCATCGAGCGAGATGCTTTGGGACTCACTCAGGACCTCAGCGCCTCTTTCAATACGCATTCCATCACTTCAACCGAACAGCATCTGTTGACCCATGCGGAAGAAGTCTCGCGGCCTTATGTGACAAGTCAATGGAATGCTGAAATGGCAGTTGCTGGCAACATCATGGCAGAAAAAGCCATAACACCCACACGGGAGAACGCCAAACGCTTGGCAGCCTATTCTTCACTTCAGCAGGAAGTTAAGTCCTCCGGGATAAGCATTATGAATTTTGCGAATGCGACAAATAATCTCCGCGCTGTCACCGCAGGTCTTATGCTCGCACAAACAGTGACTGAAAAAATTGATTTAGCGACAAAATTAAGTCCGGTAATGGGGGTTCCCGAACTCAATACTTCCTCGACAAATGCGGACGGTGACATGACTCCTGAAGAGAAGTGGGGCCCCATTGCCCGTTTGTCGCGTGAGGAGCTTCTGAAACCTGCGACCCCGGAGCTTATCGAGGCACAACTGGCTTGGCTTCGGGAAAAACTCCGCGAAACTGAAGCGGAAATTGCCCGGCGCGCGGCTCTGAAAGCCGCTACCAACCCGCCCCCATCCATTGCATCCAATGCACCGGTGTTGACGGGAACGAATGCGATTATCAGTCAGACATATGTACCAGCCCTGGCAGATTCAACTTTGACAAGAACCGCGGCCGGAGTATCGCCGTCATCCTCACCCGTGGCAAATGTTGACGCTGCCAAGCCCTTTACGCTTTTAACAACTGCCGCCAATCTGCCAAGTGCATCGGAGATAAAACCTGAGCCGCAAACTGATTCCACGGCCATCCCGGAAACAAACACTGCATCCAATGTGACTGCTGCTGTCCTGGAATCGGTTCCGCCGGCCGCTGTCACGAAAGCGGAACCAGAAAATTCGGAAGCCCAAGAATCAGCTCATGAAGTTCGAGAAACCGTGCCGCCGGTTCAACCCGAAGCCGCTGAAAAAGCGCCGCTTGCCGATTTAA
Source organism: uncultured bacterium (assembly GCA_964460795.1). Taxonomy (GTDB): domain Bacteria; phylum Omnitrophota; class Omnitrophia; order Omnitrophales; family Aquincolibacteriaceae; genus CAZOOM01. The sequence continues at coordinate 31,033 of CAYWRU010000005.1, forward strand.
AAATTCTGCTCGAAGAATCCAAGGCTCTGGATCAAAAGATCCAGGCAGCAGCCCAAAAGAGCCGGGAAATCGAAGCCCAACTGTCCGATATTCAGGAACAGGCAAAATTACAAGAAGAAAATAACCAACTGAAAATTCAGCTCGCAGAAGAGGAGAAAGCTGCGCGTGCAAAGGAGGAGGCGGCGGTCAAAATTCAGGAACTTGAAATTGTCTTTCAAACCCAGACCCGGCAACTTTTTAATGAGATTCGGCAAATGAAGGACCGGAAGCAGGCCGTGAAAAAACTGGCCGAGGCTCAATTTGCTTTTCGAGAGGTCAAAGAGCCTTCTGCTGACCTTATCGAAGCAAAGAACGTAGCTGAAACTTATGTCGCTTCCATGGCACACCGCTCCCTCGGTACACGGGAAATCGTCAAAGGCGCTCAATTGCTCCGAACCCCTTTTAAACCAGCGGCCATTTTGACTGATCAGAAAAATGCAGAGGGCCAGCAAGAATCAGCTGCCGCGGTTTCGCGTACCGTGCCTTTGGTCTCCAAGGACCCTGCGCTCACTTCTTCTCTGAAAGAAAAACCCGAACCGGCTGCTGTCACGCCGGCGGTTTCAACTCTCACATCAAAGCAGTCCGAAATCGCAACTCCTGCTCCAGAGCCTCACAAGCCCCTCCAGAGTGATGGCCCTGAAAAAAACTTGGCAGCTGCTGATTTACCTCCTATGTTAAACGCTATTCCTGAACTTTCTCCGGAATTAAAAGCGGAGCGCGATGCCATCCAGCTTGACCCGCTTCTTCATCAACCGTTGGAGGAAACCGCGCGAGCTGTTCAATCCTGGTTTGCCAGCAATATCAATTTTAGAATTAAATCATCGATTCAAAATCAAACAGCTCCGGACGCCTTTGTCGCAAATTTAATTGCGGAACGAGAAAATCTCGGGCCCGTCTCATTTCTCATCGACCGTTGGATGAGCACACTCCAAAAATCTACGCAAGGAATTGCAGGATCTGAAGAAGATTATCAAAAAGCATGGACAGAAACATTGACCTGGGCAAGGAAAGAACTGCCTAAAATGAAACACTACGAACCCTATGCTGCCTTGCTGAATGTAACTGCGCTTCAGGCTATCCACCAAGCATTCCAAAGTGAAATCGCTTGGTTCCATAAATCCCCGGATGAGCGGAGCCAAGAAATCTTAAAACTCCGTCAAATTGACATTACGACCCATGGAGAACCTCATCCTGAGGAGCAGTATCAAAACATGACCCTTTCCCGGATCATCGATGCCAACCTCCAGCTGGATTATGCGGTGACGCCCGGACTGAAAGAGGCCTATGAACATGCTTATCAGCGATATTTAAACGAGCAGCGCAACCTCATCGGAGCAGATAAAAAATTCAAGCTTGATGTCGTGGTCCGATACAGCTGGGGATCACTTGAAAAATCTCCAGAATTTAACTTAACCGACCAAGGGGTATCGCTCGGAGTGGAATTTTCTTTCCGCCTGCGTGACAAATCGGCCGCTTGGTCAAAACCTTATCAAGAATCCCTTGAAGGAGAGCAACTTTTAAAATACCGCCAATCCATTTTAGATCGTGTCATGCGCGCCGCGCATTTAGTCAATGATTATGAACAAACGGCGAGCAAGTATCAGAACATTGTCCAACTTGAAAATCTACTGAAAGAATCTCAATTAAAAGAAATGGCGGATGAAAATCGAAAATCTGGCCGCCAACCCCGGGCCCCGCTTCAAGTTGAAATCATGCTCAATGAACTGAGCCTGCAAAAAGCTGCCCTGAAACAGCAGGGGGATAAGTTACTCCGCGAAATCACTCTGTTCCTGCAAGCCACGCAAGGCAAGGACCCGGGCAAAGAATATAAAATTTCCCTGGATCCATCCTACGGATCTTTCGAGGATGAGAAAAATCAGCTTCCTCCGGAAAAAGCAAGGATCGTTCCGCGTCAGGATCTAGTTTCTGCAACAAAGGACATCCTGGCAAATTACCACATTTCTCTGGATAAAGTCGGAGACGACCAGGATTTAGAACTTGCTATCCTTCTGGCTCATAGCGCCACCGAAAACGCGTATTTAAATTACCGCTATTGGTCCGAGAAAGCGGACATGGTTTTAAGATTCAGGGGTTTCTTTTCACCCGGAGCTTTTTCTGCCGCCAGCTTTTTTTATACCGGATCCCTCTGGCCCATTACTTTTGAACGGGGATTGCCCAAACTTTCTTCCGGAACTTACATGGATCAAGAAGCCTTGGTTCTATTGCAAACACTCAATCTCACCGAGGCACACCACGTTCGAATTCAAGAAGCCCGTTCACGGCTGAAACAGTACCTTGAAATTCAAAAAAATGGTCAGAAGCAGGAGGAGGACACGTATCGATCTGCCCTGGATAATCTCAAACAGCATCTCAGCAGTTTTGCAAATCATGGACCCGTCAACGGCGTCACGCAAGGGAGTCTCGCAACCGGGGGGAGCCATACATCTTATGATCTTGCTTTGACAAATCTCAAGCAGCAGATCCAAAGCGTCGCCAATCGCGGCCCCATTGACCGCGTCACACAAGGCGCCATCGCAACTTTTCTTAATAAAGCCCACGGGGTCCAGGACAATGCACGAGATATTGCCAATATGCAGATTGTGCTGGCGGAGGAAACCGCGAGCGCCCTTCAAGAAACTGAACAAAACAACAAGGATTTGCGGCAAAAATATCCTGATCTATTATTCGGAGACAAATTTTATCAGGATCTTTTTAATCGAATGGCTCAAGCACGAAAACTTGCAGAATCTGCTGAAGCATCACCGGCAGCGCCCGGAATTTCCAAGGGAATTAGCCAGGACCTTTCGGCGGCAGAAAATCGTGAGAGGTTCCGGATCGAGGTGGAGCAAAACCTTGCGGATGAAGAATTAACCCAGCTTCTTTTGCAGGCCGACACAAAAGGCGTCCTCCTCCTAAAAAACATCCCGCTCTTGGGACGGATATTCCATTATCAAGGGGAATTAACCGCAGAGCTCAAAAACTTCCAGAAACGGCAGGATCGCCTTGTCCAGGACTATCAGAAATCTTATATGAAAGCTGTGGAAAAAGGCAAAACCCCGCCTCAGCCGCCCATTGAACAAATCAAAGCTATTCGGGCTGAAAAACAGCTTCTCCTCAAGGAAATCCGCAATAAGATCATGCCAAGCATTTGGATTGGTGAGCTCAGGGATATTGAGAAAGCATTGCAAACGAATAAAGCTCCGGGTACCCGCTTCCTTGGATTTCTTCGATTGACCCAGGGGATTTCTCTCTCGGATCAACAGATCCGAAGCTATGAACAAATCCGCCAAATTCTTTTGACCCGTTTGCGTGATACCTGGCAGAACGAGGCCCAAGAACTGAAAGCTCAAATAGACACCATGAGCCAGCAAACCCGTTCGACGCCACAGGAGCAGAAAATCCTAAAAAACGCCCTAAAAACTCATCAGGAAAATTATGACCGTTTGACTCAAAATATAAAACTAGCGACTCAGTCTATGGGGGTTGTGATTTCCGCTTACGATCAGTTTACCCAGGGAAGCGGCTCTAAAATTGGAACTTGGGGGACCCCAAGCCCCAATGGTCACATCGGATTTCAAATTGAAGGCTCCGTCGGACGGGAAATGCAGGGACAATTCCTCCTCATGGATGAGGCCTTGAGGGGGCTGGACATTCAGGCCGCAGCAAGCGACACGCTTTATATAAAAAATGCTTTTGAAAACCATATCACGCTTCGTCAAATTCATGCCCGTGTCCACGTGAGCGAAAATCTCCTGCAACGTCTCGAACGGCATGAAGTTCTGGTCAAAGATCGAATTACTCAGCTCGATCAAATGATCCAGCGCGGTGAGCGGGAGTATCAGGATTTTAAAGCTCTTCTCATTCAGCTGCGCGATGAAGTGATCGCGCTCAATGGGGAAGCCAGCCGATTGGATGAGGCAAGGAAAAAGGGGCTCGCTGATGAGACGGAGGAGCTCTTAAAAGATTTGGAACGATTTCCTACTGATATTGAAGTCTCTGAACTGCATCTCCGGATCAAAAAAATGCGGGATTCTGTGAAAGAGTTCCGCATTTTAGCACAGCAAAATCAGCTGCCCAATTTGGATCAAAAGCTTTTGAAGCTCGAACTTCGGCTTCAGCGGGAAAACGAGGAAACCTTCGCGCATCCTGAAACCCACACCGCCAGTCTTCGCCTTACGCCGGATGCCCAAGAGCCGGGAGAATTTTTAATTCTCAAAGCTCTCAAAGAACTAGGAAAGGTCGTTGAACTCAAGAAAAATCAAGCGGATTATACTGCCACGCAAGTCTCCATTAAAAGTGCCCGCGAATCCCTCACCTCCCTGAGGGCTGAGCGGCTGAGGGCTGCGCGTTTCTACTTACGAAGTCTGGGCTATGAGCTGCAACCCGATGACGAAAGCCATTTTTTCCGGAATTTTACCGATGATACTCTTTTGCCTCCGTTGGATGCCGAAATTTCCCCCGCAGAATTAGAATCGGTTTTGAGTCAGCGGATGCCACCCGAGTCAGTTAAAACCATCCTGCGGAATTTGTATGAGCAGCGGAAGGCTTTCACCGTAGAAAATATCATGGCATTGGTTCCGCTGGTTCAATTACAGGGCGACGCCCCCGAACAACTGACCCAGGAACTCAGGGCTTTGGCGCCGGATTTGGATTCATCTGAGTCAATTCAAGCCAAGATTCAATCAGCAGTCCAAGCGGCGAACAAAAACCCTAACCGTACCTATCCAGTTCGATTTGATCTCCAATCGATTTCCGACGGCATGGCAAGCCAGCTGACCCAGCAGTGGGCCATCCGGCGCATGGCTTACGACCATCAGGGAATTCCTTATACTCTAGTTGCGCAATATTTTCGAATGGGTCCTGGGATGTATTCTTTGGTGGAAACGATGGACCTCTCGAAACAAAAAGTTATCAAGATAAGTCGCCACGAGGCGGAAACTTATTTCCAAATCAGTTATAATAATTTTATAAATTACCAGCATGAAGCTTTACGAACTCATCAAATTCTGAATCAAGCCGAAGAACTCACGGAACGACAGCACGAACAGCGCCTTCGTGAGTTAACGGTCAATGCCGACCGGCGCGAAAGTTATTGGCGGCAATTGGCCCGAGGAACGCAGGATAATAGCGTCCAGGCAACCTTGGTTTACTCGGCCCGGGAGATTGACCGTGAGTCGCTTGCCGATTATGCACTCATCTCTGAATTGGGCCATCAATTAACCTCGCTCAATAAAATATTTACGCCCCAAATACAAAATCCTGCTGAAGCCTTATCCGCCCAGGAATTTTCAGCCAGCCCGAAGGGAATCGCAGATTATCTTTCCCGGATCAATGATCCGGAAGCAGCGCTCAGCGCGGATCTTGCGGCAAATATTTACCGGGTCCATCAGCAGCAGCGCTTTCCGCTCTTTCTCGGAATTGTCAATATGACGGGACCCTATGCACAGCCTGAATATCCTAATATCGGCGTATGGGACGATGTCACGCAATCCTGGAAAGTCATTCCCGATACGGAGGCAGATCCAGTGGGGTATAGTACCGCTTATCATTTCACCTCCGGACTATATGCACGTATCGCGAACCCTCAGCAGATGATTTGGGATCCTGACCGGCAAATCGCCGGCATCCACCGCGAGAAGATGGAAACCCGAGCCCACTTTGAAGAACGAGAGCGCGAAAAAAACATCCGTCATGCCTACTATGACTTGCAAAAAGTTCAGTCGCAGGTACAAATCCGCGAAGAGAATGTGGCTAAAATGGAAAAGATCGCCGCAAATGCCCGGAAGAATGATGAGAAATTCTTGGCTTTGACCCAGCAAGAGCTTGAGAGTGCACGTTCACTTCTTGATTCGGAGCGCCGGTCGCTCGAAATTGCAAAACTCCATTTCCTGAACCAGATTGGTTCAGATGCATCATCGGTCTCGCTCGACTCTGTTCCGTCCGTCATCCGGGATATTCAACCCTTCAAGGACTCTGAAATAAAAGCAATGGAGCATCAGATAATCCAGGCTATCCGCAATCACCCTCTGTTTAAGAATAGTGAGCAGGACCGCATGATTGCCGGCAAGAGAACGACGCAGACTGCATTCGCCCGGCGTCTTGAAACCAGCTTAGATGGATTCATGGGGAAAGAATGGCTTGGAGGGGCCTATCCCATTAGTGCTGGCGCAGAAGCCCGATTTACGATTTTGAACAAACTAAAAACAACTCAGTACCGGATGGCCGCTGCCAGCGAAGCCATGATGGAGATTCGCGCAAAACAGGGAACTATTGAAAATGATCTCCTTTATAAAAGCCTCAACGATTATGTCGCTTACCTCACTGCGCGGGAACATTACTTAAATTATCTCATTCGCTATACGGATGCCGATAAATTAGCCGATCAAATTCAGGACGGCTATTACGGAACGTTTGCTCAGCCCCGGGGTCAATATTCTTATCCCGGAGTTAGGGATGCATGGGCAGAGCTTGATAACGCGCGATTCCAACTCGTTGACTCTTATTATGGGATGCAAAAAGCAGGAGTTGATTTACGTGCTAGCCTTCAGAATCTAAATCTTTCTGAGGCATCATTGCCCCCTGAAGAGCTGCCTCGTACCCAAAACTTACCGCGAACCGAAAATGACCAGAGAGAAGCAGGGGACTTAAGCGCTAAAGTTGATGCACTGCGAACGGCCGTCCAGCGGCAGCGTCAAAAGCTCCTCTCCATCACCACGGCGGCAGCGGTCGGCGTAGGAAGTTTATTAGCACAGCCCGGAGGAGCGAGGTTAAATTCTGAATTACCCGAGCGCGCACCCCTGACGGTCGAACAGACCTCAGCAGATTTTGGAACTCGAGCTCAAACGCTCACACAAAAACTACGGGACCAGCCCACCATGGTAAAACCTTTTGAAATTAAGCAGCCGAAAATCGAAAATTCGGCTCTCAACGATCTAAAGCCAACCGTTGTTTCCATTGGGTCAAATCTCTTTGATGTGACTTGGAACGAAGGTCCTAAACCCGGCGATCCGATCAAAATTGGCCAGGACGATGTCGTTAACTTGCCGATTTTACTCAATAATATAAACCGCATGGCGCAATCCCGGGAACTAAATCCGGCGGAGATCCGCGTTATGCTCAGTTTAATGGAATCGCTTTCCGATGGAAAGGGTTGGCTTGACGGTTCTCCCAAGCATTTTATGAAGCTATTTCAGGAACTTAACCATCAGCCCTCGGAACGTCTTGGAGCCTCGAATCTCAGCCGGTATACCGAGTCGGGATTTGAACGCGCTCAGAGCATTGCGATGAACGCTGAAGGTGCTTCCGCTAATGACCGGAAATTTTTCATCGAGTTTTGGGCCTTCTTTGAAAATTCCGCGATGCAGCTTCTCTCGCAGCTTCAGGCGTCTCCGGAAGACAACCAGGATATCCAGAATCTTGAAAAACTTAAGCGCGTGAAAGATCCTAATGAAGCCGTGAAAATTGAAATTACCCGGCTCACTCAACGGCTTGCGAGCCGGGAAGCCGGAATGCTTTGGCTTTTAAATGAACGCATCCGCGAGAGGGACCAGATTCGTCTTCGGTTCGTCCAAAGCCGGGACGCTACTGAAAAAAAGAACCTTGAGGAACAAATCGCGGTACTGGATCGGGAGATCCGGCTTCAGGGGCAATTGCTCGCACAAAAAATTCAAACTGCGCATCCTCAGACAAAAGATAGACTGGAAAAAGATCTACTCTTTTTAGAATTGGCCCTGCGCATTCGTCATCAAACGGATTTTCAGAAATCCGAATGGATTCCGCGCAGCGTCACACCGAAGCAGGTTTTGGACTGGGTAAATGCACTTAAGCGGACCGGGACTTTTTCCGATGATGCCGGAGATCCCGACTGGGAACCGTGGATCCATCAATCTGATGTGAAAAACATTGTGGAGGCTCTTCGGGCCCGGGGAGCATCTCAAGCGGAGATTGATCAGTTTCTGGCCCGCGAATTCCTTCGTGAAAAATTCAAATTTTGGCTCAGCCAGTACGATCAGCGGATCGGTAAAAATATTTTCTTCAAGTTCTTCCGGGACGTCAACGTTCCCATTGCTTTTATTAAAATCAAAGACGCCATCGCGCCCCTTCTTCCCTGGCTCACCATCCATGAAGGAAATACAAGCCATTCCGGAGATTTGACGAACTGGGCTTTTATCGAGCGGGCCTTTAACACCTTCTTTGATGAACGAGAGGATGACCGCGCACAAAATGTTCTTGTGGCTGCAACTCTCATGAAAAAAGTCCTTGATTACTTTCCCCATGAAAAGCAGGAACGTTTTGGCACCCAGCTAGGGGAGTCTTTAAAACCCGAAAGCACGCGCTCCCCCTATGGAAATACCTTTGCCTGGATGAGCTCTGAAGAACTCCGCGGGATGCCGGATGCCATTTTACTCAAAATGCTTGGCACCGATACTGTGGATCCGCTGACCGGAAGACCGCGGCCTTTCAGCCTCACAATTCAAAACCCGATTCAGGCCGAAGAAGCCAATCTGAATAACGGCTGGCGCATGGGACTTGTTCTGGATCTTGTCCGCTTTGAAATCGACCGGCAGCTTGAAATGAAATCCGTCCAAGACCGCCTGGCAAGGGAACACAAGGAGCCCAAAGCAAGAAACCTCAACCCCAAGGATCAAGAAGAAATCTTCAACCGCATCCACGATTATTTACGCCATGTTGAACCCCTGATCAGCGCCTTAGAGCCTCTTTACGGAAAACTCGATTTTAAAAATAACCAGCACCAGGGCGTCATCCGGGCTTGGTATGAATACATGAAAGTCAGAAATTTAGATTTTAACGACTTGCCAACGCTGGTCCAAGTAGTTACAGAACTCATTCCGGAATCAACCTCTGTCTTAAACCCGAGCGGAACTGAACTTGATTTGATGAAAGCGGAAAATATTGGCTTTTTACTTGCCAACGCGGGCAATGTTCTCGGAGTTGATGGATGGGATGAAGCTCTGGGCCGCAGAGGAAAAGTCATAAAACAAGAGGCCGTTTTTAATCGCAATCATTGGATGTCCATCGCTCCCGGAAAGCGCGTGGAAGTCTATAAAGTCATGCTTCGAATGGCGCGGGAGACTAAAACTGATCTTGAGGGCGTGATTGGCGCGATTGATATTCAACAAAGAGATGTTTCTGAGGATCAAAAAGGAAAGGACTTTGGTATTCTTTTGGGCCGTATTCGATCTGCCATTTTTCTTGCGGTCAAGAGAAACAATGATGGGGTCATTCCTAAAACAGATGTCAAAGATCTAAGAGAAATAGCGGAACGTTATGGCCTTGAGCTCGATGATGATGGAACTCTTCAAGAAGATTCTCTCACGCGATTAATTCGTGACAGAGATCTGCAAGATAAATTGATTGAACTTGAAAAAGAGAATCTGAGAATTATGAAAGATCATCTGGAACCCGTAAGAAACATTCATGATGCTATCATGAACCCCCAATTACCGGAATCTCTCCGAGAGCCTGTACGCCAGCCAAGAGAATCAAACCGTCCAAGAAATCAGCGTTCGAGCCGTATCCCTGCGACTCGCGTCATGATGGGCGCGGTGGGTCTTCCGGATCTCAACGCTTTACAATTTGCACAAAATACTGCACCCCGCCAAAATTCTGAGGCTGCGCCAACGGCGCCAGTCACAAGGTCTGTTCCACAAATTCCTGCCGCGGAAAGCTCCTTTAATCCGCGCACAAACAATATTCATCTTGGTTTCTTAAGCGCCTGGGTCAAAGGGGACCCTGTTCGCTTTAATCAAACTCTGCGTTCTGGTGTCGTCAGCCAGTATATTGATCGTATCCATCAAGTTTTTACGCCCGACTATCAATACCGACTTGCCTTGCGCGAGGCTTACATCCAACTGGAACAAACCAGCAACCGCCAGGATTTTTTTGAACAAATCGGGAAAGCATCATTTTTCAGCCGCCACTATAGTTCCATTGTTGACATGGAAAGTGATTTAACGAGCCGATTAAATCTTCTGGATTTTCTTGAATCCAACTACGGTTCGCTTAAAACCTTTGTTGATGAAACCAAATTACTTTATCAAGACCTTACGTTTCAAGATGCATCAGGAAATGTCCTTAATGCTTATGATGCCGAGCTTGCATCTTACCTCCTTCAAAGCAGATCCTTGTACAATCGTGAAGGGCTTTTATGGAATGACGTCGTTGAAAATAATCTGAAAAGCCAGTTTGATCGCGTTTTCCTCGAGAGCCGAGTTAGTCATATTGTATCGGATCTCAAGGGGATGGATATTGACCTATCACGACCCATCACAGAAGCAGAAAAGAACCAGATCATCCAATATCTGTCCAACTCGAAACAGCTTTTGTCTGCGCTCAAGAACTATCCAGCCGCAGAAGAAATTAGCGACCAGGTTGAAATATATAGATTCCATGAAAGTCTTCGACAGGAGGCTGCGCAAAATAATGTCGACATTACCAATCGAGAGAATGTCAAAATTCTTCAACATAGTTTTCTTTACCGATATCTCGAAGGGATCTCCTCCTATTGGTTGGATCAGATGAATCCGCTCCGAAGCAATGCGGTAGATACACCGGATATGGATAAGATAATTCGTTCGATCACAAACCGGCGGCTGGTTTGGGAAGCTTACCGGGAATTTTGGAAAGCCGCCGACCTTACACTTTCCAATGATGAAGCCGCATCACTGAGTAATCGAGAAGGCATGGACAAAGATAAGTTAGATGATTTATTTCGCGCGGGTCGCTATATGCAAACTTTTGCACGTGAACATCTTCACCGCGATTTCCGTTTTTATGAACTGATGTACCTTTATTTTAATCCCGGGCATTACGTCTGGGATGTGTCGCTTTCTGCACGACAAATCGCAAGTTATTTAACCACTCAAACACCTGACAGTGTTGCGATCATGCGCATGGAAGATACGATCAAAAATATTTTGGCCGATTCGACCAATCCAAATATGATTTACAATCTTTCTGCCGGACCTGAGCAGGAGAAGCGGCGCATTTTACTCTGGGAAGGCCAGCGGCGGCTTGAACGCATTTTTACTGACGCTGCACGCGAACAATTCAGCGGCATCATACAAAAATCACCGGCAGCAAATTCACCCCGGGCAATCGCATCCGCCTTTGAGGCCATTCAACCCGTCAATCAATCCCTCCAGGAACTTGTTTTTGGGAAACAGCCGCTTTCGGCTGATGCCGCCAATACCGAAGAAGGTTTTAATTCCCTGATCCAGCAGCGACTTTTGGCGCTCCCCGATACGATCTCCTTGTCCACCGAGGAGCAGCTCCTCTTAAGCCAAAATAAATATTCTGAATTTATCCAGCGCTTAAACCAACAGAACCATTTTGAAATATCGGATAATGCAATCAGCGACTGGGCCCTCAAACTCTCCTCAGGGGAAATCACCGCGCCACAGATGAAAGCCCTCATGAATGCGTTTCATCTCTTGCGTAAAGACCTGCGAGATATTTACAGCATCTCCCAAAATTCCGACTCATTTTTTAATACTCTATACCGCCTTCAGTTTTCAGATGGGGCACGCAATCTAAGGGAACAATTTAAAATAGCCGCGGACGCTGTTTCCGCACGTTTTCTTACCCGCCTCCTGATTCCGGCCGCAAATCCGGCGCCTGTTCCACAGGACACTGAACGCTTTTTACAATCGGCACTTCAGGCCCATAACATCCGTATAGCCGATGCGTCCGGTCCTCAAGGTAATGCAGCAGGCGATTTCATCATGATTTCGCCCCAAGATTACTCAACTTTCAGATCCTTGCTGGCTCGAGGAGAATTAACCCCCGATCAAGCGCTTACTGTTTTAAGCGATGTTCATTTTCTGCATAACCAATTAAAGACCTTCCCGAATCTCAGCACTGGATTTCGCGATCTCTTGTCCGTAGTCGGATTTACAAGTTCACCGATTTTAAAAACAGCAGGATTAATCCGTCAGACGTCTCGCTTGACGAAGAGTGAGATGGCTATCTTTTACGCCCTCCGCGGCGCTGTCATTATGGATACGGAAAATAACGCCAAGCAAGCCATGGAAGAATTCTGGGGGAGCAAACAAGGGAAAACGCTTGAACAAATCGTGTCTTTCCGGGAACAGCCCATTGAAAAAGGCTCTAAAAACCGCCAAAAAACCTATGAGATTGGCGGAGGCATTGCCGGAATAGCAGCGCTTGCCTTTATATCGATCACGCTATTTGCGCATTATCACTGGTATCGAATGCGGCAATCCATTCTGCGGGGCATCCAAGCGCTTAAAGACCGCGGCTACGCCCGCACGGAGGGGATTGGCGCGCCGTCTCCTGACGCCGAAAAGAAAAAACCGACGGGTCTTCCTTGGCAGCTTTTGGTGATGGTCCTTGGCGTGCTATCCATTTCGTGGGGAGTTGGCCATTGGGTTTATTTTTATCTTGTGGATCCGGCCAATACACATCCATTAGGAAGCATCTCTATGATCATGCTCGGTGCTTATCTCCTTAAAGATCCTGCGAAAGTCATACTGGACCGCTTTTGGACATTTGGAGGCACGAAAATAGAAAATCCAAAAGCAGATATCAAGGAAATACCAGACACGCACCAGATCGCACTCATTCAGCCAGACATGACGGATTCGGTCGAGGGAATGGCGGTTCCCCTTGAAAACCTGAAAAAAATAGCAGAGTCCAATACTCAGCCCAATACGGTATTCGTTGTCTATAACACGGGCATCGTTACCCAAAAGATGGCAGCTCAGCAAGCTCAAGCGGTTGAAATATTTTCTAAAAAAATCAACCGGCGAGTCTTTTACTTCCATCGCAGCTGGATCTACGGAAACATCAACCATGAGAAAAAATATGGAGCCTTCATGCTTTTGGCGCCTTTTCTGAGGTTTGGCGTCAATCGTCCTTTTAGTGAGCGTCTGGCTTATCCAGGAAGACACTACAATTATAAAGTTCCGGTAGTTGCGGCCGCAGCGAGCGTGGTGGTAGGAGTTACGGCATTTATTTTGACTAATGCAGGACTGCTCGCATCTCTCACAGCCTGGCCTCCGGCTCTCATGATGCTTATTGCAGGCGTTGGTACAGCCTTTGTTGTGAATTTTATTGGACATCTTTTCTTTTCAGGAACCACCAAACGCACAGTAAAAATTCCACATGACCCCATGATTGAAGCGCAAATTAAAGAATTACAATCCAATGGATTATTACAAAATACCAATCTTGAAATCGGAGTTTTAGAAGAACTTTTTGATAATCTTAATTTCTTTGACTATGCGGCGGGTGATTTTCAGTCCATTGGCTTTGACGTAGAGGAAGGGTTCCAACATTTCAACCCCAAAAACTTGGATACACTCCTATTAAGAGCACCGGAACGCTCCGAGCTTCGCTCATCTCCAAATGCTCCAAGTGCGGCCGCACTACCCGACAAACGTTTATTCGGATTTTTCTTTGTGGATAATAAAAACTGGATTGGTTATCCGCTTTTTGAAATTATCGAAAAAATGTATGACGATGTTAAATTAACAAAGCTTCCCAAAGAAGTACGCACACAAGTCCGGCAATCTCTGCAAACTATATTACAGAATGCCATCAACGGCCTCCAGGCAGTAGATCCGGTAGAAAATGCAGGGTTGGCGACTGTTCTTAATCAATTAGCTGCCTACGCCCCTGAAAATGACTCTATTGACCTCTTAAAGAAAAATCTGCGCCTACTTTACATAATTGTTGATCACTATAATATTTTGTCAGACACGGTCAGCAAGGTCTTATCGGATCAGGAGCAGATTCAAGTTCACAATGGCCGAATCAACACCTTTAAAACACAATCGGCGGCAGCACGTCTTACAGAGGATGAAGAAGCAACCCTCCGTGAACATTTTATTGCAAAGTTAATTCTTGAAGAGCGCGTCAAGAAACAACAAGAAAATCTAAAAAATATCATTGCTCAGCACCGTGAATCAACCATCGAAGCAATGACTATTGCCTATTGTGCAGCAGCGGGAATCGCGGTCAACGATGATAACCGTAAAAGATATAAAACAACCGATGAATACAAGCAGTTTCTTAACCAGGAATTGGCTCAAATGATTCAACAGGAAAGAACAGCGCGAGATACCAGCGCAGTGGCCCAGCGCTCACATCATGAATTTCAAATTGCATCACATGCGATTACCCAATTTAATGATTCCATTTATCAAATCGTCACGGACCATGGACAAACTGAGGCGCTTAAGAATTATCGCCATTACGAAGTGATCATGGAAGCCTTTCGAACTGCGGTTCATCCGGATAATTTGGCCTGGGCTACCACATCGGTGCCGGATATAGAGGTTTTAAATCCTGATAAACAATCTCGGGATTCGGATAATGCCCGCGCCGCACAAATGCTCGGCTCTTTTCATGGGGATAACATGATTCGATTTTCCAACAACAACCAAATATTCTACGGTAAGGCGTTTTATATTCTCGATAATGCTCTCCTCGGACCCAAGGAATCACTACGCAAGGGAAAACTGCCTTTTGCTTTTGCCATCGGGTCCATTCTGGGAGCCCTTCTTGGAGCAGCTCTCGCATTCTTTCTATTAGCACCCGGATCCATTGCTTTGGCAGGATATTTAGGACTGGGAGGCTGGATCCTTGGCGCGCTCATTGGCGGCGCCTTTGAAGCCCCTTTTAATAAAACAGGGATGGCGGCCATCACCTATGGGGATCCTTCGCACGATTATGCGGAACCCACCGGACCTTTTTTTGGCAAGGCCATTTTTGAAGAAGCCAACACGAACCAGGAACAAAGAAACACGCGCAACTTCCGGTGGGGAAGATCGGATGCCTTTTTCCGAATTCCATTTTTATTTGCTCCCGGCATTTCCTTTTCGACACGTTTCATTACCTCCTGGGGTACCAAGGGGTATCTCAATGAATTTGTCATGTTTCTGTTTTTAGCATTTGGATTAATTTTAATACCTGTCTCATCCTCACTGGCAGACCGCGTGTTTCCTGTTACACGCCTGCTTGAATTTGTCCCCACAAAGATTCTTATTTGGATTCTGGTCAGCACACTGGTTGTAACAATATTCCTTACGAAATTCAGCGGTCTCATTTATGCAAAATTAAAAGGGAATTATAAAAGTTACAAACTTGGCGTTCCTACGGTCCGCCAGGCCATGCAGGAAACCATCGACTCTCTCATGGTGAACCAGCAAAATGCCTTTTGGGGGACTCAGCAGCTGTTTACCAACTATCTTCCGCGGGGGTTGGCGCAAGGCTTTCACCCCACAGCCCGCAGCAAACCCGTCACCCGATCATGGTTGATGACGGCTGCCGCAATTGCGGTTGCTGCAAATATTGTTTTCTGGATATCTTTTCACTCGATCCCGCTAAGTGTCGCAGCCCTATTTGTGACCGCCCATTTTATGCATCGAAGTTTAAGACGCTACGTTCCCTTGGGATGGAACTTTTTTTCATTCCTTTCAGCGGCCCTGATGGCTGGGCTTGTGATCGTCCCTCTTTTATTTCTAGATCCATCAACTACTTTTCCCTTTCTGATTAATCTTGTGTTCTCTTTTCTAAACTGGATTGGAAAACCACTCGCCTTAGGCGCCCTGGATCCTCAGCTTCAGGACACTATTTGGCAATCGCTTTCGGGCGGTCTCTGGATTCTCGCTGCAGCGCCCTTAGTGTTTTTTATCTGGGGCAAATTATCTCAATGGCTGCATGTCCATTACATGGATAAAAGCAGTGGAACGATGCACGATGCCCAGCCATGGAATACTTTCATGACCGCAGCGTCAATTGGAGAACTCACCTTGTTTAGAGCGGCTTCAATGCAGTCCTTCAGCCTGGTTTTCATCCTGATTCCATCGCTGGCCGCAATTTTTTATTATACGCATATGTGGCCCATGCTCTTTGGCGGATTTGCCATTTTATCCGCTTCTCTTTCGTTCCGCTGGCTGTGGACTATGTCTAAACTCCATTCCAATGATGAAGCTAAAGTGAATCAACTTCCTTTTTTTCGCCGATTCTATGGCCGCTTGAAATTAAAAGTAATGAATGATGAAAAAATTCTTAGAGACTCTCTGACCAAAACCCAAACAGCTCTGACTGGCATTCCGGCAAAGATCTTTGATCAGATTCAAAGTGTTGAGTTATATCTCAGGGTTCTTCCACAGCAAGATCAGGAACTAATTCGCAGTAAATTTGGAATCCATGCTACTTTAGCGATGTTGACTGAAAAATACGGGCTTCCAGCAATAACTCCGGCTTCACTTGAGCAGCATCGCACTAAATTACTGAATGATCACCGGATCGAGCTTTTGACAAACGCAGCGGGTCGACTGGTCTTCTCGCCTGATCCCGAGGTCATCCAAAAACGTCTACGCCAAGCGCTCACTGATCTTCAAACATTACAGACAGCTTTAGACAATGCGCCCATCCTTATCACTAAGGCAAAAATGGACTTGGTTCGCAATCGATTTTTCATGGCGGGAGCTGTTCTGGGATTGGTTCTTTTCTCAGGACTTGCCGGATGGGGTTTTTACATTGCCCTTACTAACTTGTCTTTTCTAGGGTGGAGCTACTTTGCGAATTCACTTCTCTCTATTATGGCATTTCTCCCCATTATTCAGATCACCGCGTTTTTGATCTCGCTCATCCCATACTTCTACGGCACCAAGCTGTA
The DNA here is from genome assembly GCA_964460795.1 of uncultured bacterium. Taxonomy (GTDB): domain Bacteria; phylum Omnitrophota; class Omnitrophia; order Omnitrophales; family Aquincolibacteriaceae; genus CAZOOM01. The sequence goes on from CAYWRU010000005.1 coordinate 47,741, forward strand.
CACACCTCTTTGGAAAGGGGAATGGCTTATCAATTTCCTTAAAAATTACAATATGGGATTTCGTGCATTTTTCAATGACCTCCTTTTCCAGCGAAAATTGAATAAATTTGTTTCTTATCAGCCGCCAAATCATCAGCAAAACCGATCTGAAGTTCGTACGAGTGCGAAATTTACACAGGAGCAGAAAGCGCAAGCTGCGGCATCGCTTAATGCCTTATCCGCAGATGAGCTTCAACACCTATTTTTGGATTTATATCGAAGAAGATTTATTCAAAATGTCACTCAAGAACCTGAGCATGGTAAACATCATCGTGCCAGCGGCGTCCTATTTCTTAGAAAGATTGAAGGGCGCTGGAGCTTTGCAATGGGAAGACGCATTGATTCTACACTGACTCCAGACTTTCATGCGGGGGAATGGTCCTTTCCCGCAGGGGCTGTTGAAGCACAGCCCGATATCACTTTAAATTTTGAAAGCCACGGTGAAGTTGAGCATTTGATTAATCTCGGCATGCTCAGCAAAGCCGAAATGCCCACCGTAAATGCCAACGGCGCCATCACTCACGAATCCTTAGCCGGAGCGGCAGCGCGTGAAGGCGGAACTGAAGAGCTGGGAATTCCGCTCCGCATCAGCGATTTCGTCGGCCGCTTGCCTGATTTTGCAGGAACTGATCCGGAAAAAAACGCTGTTAAAAAAGACTGGCGGGTCAGTCTTTTTATTTATATTGATAATAATCCCGCGACATCCACATCTCCGCAGATCCCTGATTCTCCTGAACTGCAGGATATCTCCTGGGTTCCTATTGATATTTTAATGGAATCAGAGGAGCCGGCTAAAGTCAGCGCTGCTGGAGCAAATGCCCTGCGCCACTTAAGAACAATTCGCAACGGTCAATTTGCCGAATCTAAAATACTGCGGAGTGCATTTTTAGAGGCCATGCCCCTGATTCAAGCATATTTTTTGAATGCAATCACACTGTGGGATTCAACTCTTGAACATAATTTACAAACGCTTGAGGCGATTCGAAAATCAAAACCCGCCCTGGTCGTCATGGGTGGCAATTCGATTCCTCCAGATTCTCAAACAGCCAAAGATGTAGAAGGTTTGGTGGCAGAATTTATTCATGATGACACCTCCACCGATGGTTTCGCCGTTCGCACAGGAGGATTTGACGGCACCATGTCGACAGCGCTTCAAGCCGGGGTTCAAGCCAGGAAAGATCGTAAGGCTCGTTTTCCGATGCAAGGTGCACCCATCAACTTCCCATCTAAGCCCAGTTTAACCCCCAATCGCTTTATCGATGCAGGAAATTTGTTTCAATTTGTCGGACTGGTACCCGTCCGGCAGGAAGCTCTGTATAGTAATTCCTTGTTGACCATTATCTCTTTAGGGGGGGCAGGGACAACAGCTGAACTCCTGGATATTTCTCGCCGCAACATGCCTTTGATTCTTACTTCCGATGCCCCTTTTACGGCCTTCATTGCAGAAATTAACCACATTCTGGAATCCGAAGGTTTTAGCGAGCGCATTAAGTTTTATAGCCCCGATGACATTAGTGCTGCAAAAGCTCATTTTAATGTAGCCTTGCTAACAGGAGAAAATTCGAATACTTCTCAAGCTCCTATCGAAGCCTTGCGGACAGATCTCACGCATGGGTATCGCAAACTATTGAAACTCCCGGCAGCAATTACGGTCGTTGGAAATCCCAATGCAAAATCTATAGATGCAGGTGCTTTAAAAGCCGCGCTTGATAAATTGTTACGCGATAACATCCCTATTCGTTTTGGCGTAGATGACTCCCTTGACTCACTCGCGGTGCTTCAGCAGGGCAATCCATCTCTTGAGAATATCCAATTGCTATCTCATCGTCGCAATGGTGATAAAGGAAATCCCTGGCTCGACGAAGCTCAGCAAATTTATTACGAAACCTTAACAGCTGAGCCCATTCTGTTAAGCACGAATGCAGCGGCATTTGTATTTCTCCCTGGAGGGAAAGCCACTCTTTCCAAATTTCTTAATTTAATGCTGGAACGAGCCCGGAATTCTGCGGCCTCTATACCCGTTTATCTCGTCGGATCATCCTATTGGCGGCCTATTTTAAAGGCGATTCAGCATACGCTGGCAGTTTCCAACGGAAGTTACATTACCGACGTTGGCTTCTTTCAACAGTTGGAAAATCAAATCGTCGATGATCCGAATCAACTTATTGAGAAGCTAAAAATGGGGAATCTGGATTTAGAATCATTACTGCCTGTAAAAACAGCCCCCTTGCCTGGCTCAAGCCTTCAGTTTTTGACAAGCCACTTGGTTCGAGGTTTATGGCAAGAGGCCAACCCTCGATTTCTGCATGCAACCGATGGCGTTATTGTTTTAGAAGTGGTTTCAGCCTTTTTTGGGAGAAATTTCTCCAATGACATGGAACGCCATGCTGATGCTCGAAAACTCTTAGAAGCCGTTGATCAGCTGCCTCTGGCGTCCCGCATGACCCTGCTTCATGAAATTGTTGCCTGTTTAAAATCAGCGACATGGTATTCCTCAGCCCGACATCGATATGTTCCTATTGCTTGGGTCATTTCAAATGCATTAACGGGCCAACCCTTTTTTAGCCAAGCACACTTGGGCGAGATGATGCAAATTCCCGGCGCGGATCACTTGAGGAAGGAATACGCGGTCTTTGGTAATAATCCATTTCAAATTTCTTCTGAATGGGACTTGCCGCTTCCTGAGGTACTCGTGCATTTGAATCCGCCTTCACACAATGGCCCCCTCAATATTTTAGATGTCGGCGTCGCCCCGAAAAACAATGTTCCTCCCAACTTTATGGTTATTGCAGATGCGATCCGAAAGTTTCGGCCGGACTTAGCAGAACGATTGTTCATGGTAGGAATTGATAATTTTTTTCCGCATTCAACCTGGACAGGTCCTCGAGACAATCAGCCCTTCGGTGAATTTGCTCAGAGCCCGTTTAGAGCCATTGCTAACCAGCCTCACCGGCGATATTTCGTCGAAGGCACCACTTTTTGGGATTCTTCAGACCCCGCCAATGATCCCATGTCGGAAAGCTTCTTAAGTCTCCCTGAAGACCTGACAAAACGGTTTTGGATCATTACCATGAGCATGACCCTTCATTTCTTAAAGAACCGAGGTGAGATGAATCGATCACTCCCGTTAGCCGAAAAATTTTTCGACAACCCCTCTGTCATGCAGACGGCAACCCCCATTCTTTGGGAAAACTCGATTGGAAATTCCATCACCCCTCGCTACCGTTTGACACACACCCAGCAGCATGTGGTTGAGCGCTTGATGGCCCGAATGGAGATCGGCGGATTATTTTTCCTCAATTTACCTTGGGGACCTGAGTACTTTTCGGATGCAAACACAGATCTATTTTTAATTATCGAAAGAAAGAACTTCTCTCATTTTGTGCTTCATGACACCGCGCTTCCGTTCCGGCCCAATCTTCGAGTTTTTGATTCTTCAGAGTTTTTGCTCAAGGGCTTCCATGGCGGATACATGCCATCGGTTTATGAAAATCCAGGCATCTTATCCATTTACCGATTGCGGGATGCTGCGCTTGAATCAAAGATTTCAAATGCGCTTCACATTGCGGATCGTTTGGCTTACCGAGCCCAATTAATTCAGGGACATGATCATTCGGTCTGGATGCGAATTCATAAAGCGGCACAGGCCATCAAACATCATGAAAAACTCACAAATATTTTTGAAGCTTATTTAAAGGACGTTCCTGAGGGTGCATTAAAGCAGAGGTTTTTTACTCAGATCGTAGCGCCCCTCGAAAGAGACTTGGATGAGCATGTGTCATTTTATAGCCGAGCGTATGCAACTCCTCGGTCGGAATTGCGCACTGAATCCACTCCGCTCGCAAAAGCTGCAACCAGCACAACTGAGCAGCGCCAGGGAGTCGAGTTTGCGGCACTCATGGCGGAACATCGGGACGCTTTTTCAGCGGAGGCATTTCAAGCCCATTTGGCAAAAGTCTTCCCGGCTGAAAAATCAACGGATGCCCAGCTTTTTGTGTGGAGTATGAAACCCGAAGATGTTCAGGATAATCTGAGCGTTCTTAAGGCGCTGATGGAGAAAGGCTTCAAAAAAGACAACGAAAAACTATTTGTTGCCATTGAAACAGGGGACCCTCAAGTAACTGCAGCCGCCCTTGCCGCTTTGGCAGAATTGAGAAGTACACAGGGCGCATCCCGCTCTGAGATAATCCAGGCATCTAGGCTTGATCAAGAGATCCGCCGATTTACTGCGAACAAGCAAGGGATCCTCAAAGATCCGTTGCAATTCATTGAAGATTTGGATCAGCTTCCAGAAAGCCCGGACAACAGGAAGCTGCGCGAGGACACCATCACAGGTTTGGCCCAAATCAAAGGACGCGTTATTACTCTGGGAAGAGAGGCTGTGATTCAGGGGGCCGGAAAAGCACCCCAAAATCTGTCATCACTGATTGCTGAATTCATTGAAACGAAACTCCGTTCAGAGGCAAGGATGGAGCAATCGGCATAGAGATGAGCAGAGGCTTGAGGTTTGAATCTAGGTGAATCTAGGAGAAACTGTAGGCGCTCCTTTAATCATTTACTAGCACCGAATCACAAATCGCAATAATCCTCTGAAAGGCTTAAAAATAAAACAAAACAGTCTTCGCCTTTTGAATCGCATCGTTTCCGGCGCCTTATCCCTTGTCCTTCTGATGCCACCTCCAAGCTATGCAGCGCGGGTTGAAGGAACAAAACTAGTGGCTCCTGTCCTTGAAAAACTAAGAAGCGAACTCAGACAGCTCGGGATTGCAACCCAATCGGGTCGGGATCACGGACTCACGGACACACTCGCTCACTCTAACCGCTCTGATACACGGGTTCATCAACTGATTTATGATGGAAAATTCGGATTACAGGATCCTTTAGCTCCTGATCAAGCCATGGCCGCGCAAGTTGATCTAGACGTGCCCGAATTAGAAGTGCTAGTTTCTCTTGAGGATCGGGAGTCTTTTGAAAGCGGGGTATTAAAGCGCTTAATCGCGGATTATGGATTTATTCTTCAGGATGGTGGATCTACTGTTTCTGAGCGGAGCGCCTATCTTCAATATCGCTTTACCCGCTCTGAAGTGCGAAATGAACCCACGGTGCTTTTGCGGAAAAATGGCGCAAAAGTTCCCATAGAGACAGCCCGAAAAGTTTTCAGGGCTATCGCAGCATTACAGAAGGCACAATCAGAGGAAAACACGGCGCTTGAGCGGCTGGCAGATTTTCTTGATGAACATCCATTTACAAAGTCCGCTATTGCATCTTACCACAATCGCGAAACCTTGTTAGCAGCTATCAAAGTATTGAAGGGCAGCGCCTTTGTTACACCGGATGGACAAGTTCCGGAAGATGTCCAGGCCGTTATCCGCAGCACTTTTGACTTTGTCCCGATTGCCGAAATGTTTGTGCGCGATCCTGTTAAAGACGGTTTTGGTCCTTATTATCGCGCCAGCCAGCTGTTATTCGATCGTGGCCCCCATGAACAAATCACAGTATCTCTTAATCCGAAGAAAATCGCAGGCCCCTCCTTTCAGGGAGTCGCAATGCTCTCGACTCATCCGGAAGCTGAACAATTTTTGGCGACTTTGAGCGAAAGAGGCGTAACACACATTTATACGGCACGTTTTCCGAAAGAAATGACAGAGGAACTGGATAGTAATGGCGGGCCGCAGAAAATTGAAATCTTAAGTGTGCTTCGCGACCATCGGGGAGGGAATGATTACTTGCTGATCCTTAATTCGGAAGGTATCCCCCTAGTCCTATCTAAGAATGGCCTTTTATTTGATATTTATAGTGGAATCATTGAAACCTTGATTTCAACGCCGGATACGCCGGTTATTAACGGTAATCGCCTAGTCACAATGAGCGATATTTCCGATGCGATTCCTCTTCCTAAACCTTCCGCCCGCTCTGAAGTGCGGGAAGGAGACTATTTTGATAATCGAGCCGTCGAAATTGCAGCATATGCCGATCAAAATAAAGGTGATTTACCTGCCGACCGGTTAGATATCATCCGAGAACATCGTCTTGAAGATATTGAATTTGTACTTAGCAAGCTCACGCTGGAACAAAAACAAGAGCTTTGGGGACTCAGTTTAGATTTTCTGCGCCGAATGGCAGCGCTCAACCAAAAAATTATGATCACCATACCGGCAGCGGGTTTAGCCGCGCGCATGGGCAAAGGTTTTCTGGCCCCATTTTTTATTGCATCCATGCATCAATCTCCGGATAAGTTTGTGAATACCGAAAAACTTAATGACGATGATTGGAAAGTGATCGATGGTGAGTTTAAGGGCGACTGGAAAGCGTATGTCCGCAGCCTGACTGTTGCCTTTAAAGAAGTGGAAGAAAAAGGGAAGAAAGAACTCATCCCAGCCACCCCGCAAGACATGGCGAATCATAAAGTACTGGATCGACTTTTTCATGAGGACCGCGCCCTTTTACCGGCAGATGATGAAACTCAACTGACTGAGGTCACGTTCCTGAATGCTAAAATTGCAAACGACTTTCTTGAATCGCTGGGTCTCGGCCGGATGGTGGTTGTCAGCGTCATGAAAAATGAGAAATTTTATCCCAATTTTGTGCGCTATGCCCTTTTAAACAGCGCCAAATTAGGCGTTAAAATGCATTTTATCGATACAAGAACGGGCCGTGAAGTACTTCCTAATATTCAACAGTTGGAATCTTTGGATGAAAGGGAGCTCCAAAAGTATTTGCAGCATATCGATATCGATCATAATGCTTTAGATAACGAGATTCTGGTCTACAACCAGCCGCTTAAGCCCGTCACCGGCGCACCTCGTTCGGTGGTTGAGTCCATGTGGCGGGATGATTTAGCCAAGACCGAGAAAGCAGAGAAAATACTTGCGGCTATAGCCAGCAATCATGAGCCCAATCAGCCTGCAGTTTCATTGAACGAGGAACGCAAGACTAAACTGCAAAATGAGTCCGATGAACTTTTGAAATCTAGGTACTTCGTAGGAAATCAAGCTGCCTATGAATATGCCCTTAAAAGGTCCGATGAACTTGGGGGCAAAGCCATTCGAGATCCCAAAGCCATGAGACCCGCAGGCCACAGCTGGACGCATCTTTCCCGATTCATGAGCGGCGTTGGCACCCGCCAAGAACCGCTCCTGATCAGCATGATCCGTCGAAAAATTGCTTTGGATCTTCTTCATAACGCAGATAACGGCGCTCTCTTCGATGAGTATTTTATGCTTATTTTAGGGAAAATGCTCAAGGAAGGATCTCTTGTGGCTCTTGAAGATTCGTTAAAACCACCCACGGAACGCGGTTCAGGCGGTGGTGCCAATGTTTGGATTCGTGATCCCAATGGCAAGCATCAAATTCATCCGATTGATGACCAAGGAAAACCGCTGCCCCATACGGTTCCTGCAACACTCCGCCAGGCAGAGTTTGCATTGATCAAGGACTCCACGGCAGTCAATCGAGCTACGGGAAAATCATTTTCTCAGCTTTATAACGCAAAGGGAGAGGCCGTTCGGAATAATAAAGATATGCTTGTGAATAACGCCACCGTGACCGCCTTTATGCCTATCCTGGATGATACCGGGGGGCACTTAACCGGCCGCGATGCTTACAGCGCCTTGGTGGGCAAAGATGCTTTGGAAGCCGCGATTCAAGCTGGTCTTCAAGGAGATTACAATGCACTTGAAAAATTAGCACCTATTATGCAATCGCGCATGACCCGGTTTGTCTCGAAAAAAGCCGTCAAAGATCCTTTTATTAAAAATCCAGGCCCCAATGATTTGATTGCTGTAATCCCTGAAGAGGGCGTGGCATGGGATGTTCAGTTAGGGGACGGTGTTTTGGAGAATTTGCTGGTTGCTTTAACATCCTCGGTAGCCGATTATCAAGCAGGAAACGCCACGGCCTTGGAATCACGGTTTAATCCCGTCAAGGATCGTGGTTACGGAGCTTATAAAGCCGGCGTAGATTCGAAACGAGAGCAAGTAGCTGGCATCAAAGCAGGTCGCATATTTAGCCAGGAATTCCGCGCATTTGCCGAACGGTTCTTAAAACGTTCTGAAGTGCGGGCGGAGTTTGATCCTCCAATCTTCACATCCGCAAGTGAGAGGCTTTTTGCCGATGGAGGCATTGCGCCTAGCAGCACGGCGGTCAAACCGGCTTTAATGCAGATCTTGCGTTCCGTCTTAACGGGCCCGGACTATGTCCGCGTCGAAAAAATTTTAAAGGCTGTTCCTGAAAATGAAGCCATCCATGTTTATATGGCGGATGAGAATTTAACACCCGAGGATCCTTCATTTGAAACGCATCGGCTCGTGAATGTCTACTTTTGGCATGATGGAAAACATTATGAAATCAGTTTTATCCATGCCGGAAATTTTGATGCAAAAGTATCTGACAAATCTGTTTCTATTTCTGTCTCCGATCAAACCATCAATTTGAAAGTTAAGGTGGGGAGCGACCGACGATCAGTTAAAATCTTATCCGCAGAAAAGCAAGGGATTCTTAAAGAACTGCATGAGCTTCGCGAAACTCTTAATTATGGCGAACAGCAATTGCAGCGCCTTAGAGATCGTGATGCATACGACCAAGCTCGATTGGTGAGAGAACGCGCTGAGTCTATTCTTAGTCAGCATCCTGATTCAGATCAAATGGAGCGTGAGTATCAGGATGCTCTGGAAATAGAAAGCGGATTGTCGCACACGATGGGCCAGCGAATGACGGACGAAGAAATTGCATCAACCCTAGGCCTTCTGAGATCCGGTCAAGCAAAAGCCGCTGAACTTCTCCAGGAATCTTCACCGGACTCTCCATCAAATTCAGAGGCATTATTATTAAAGACAGCGTTTGCTCAACTGATTTCAGAATTTCAAAACAGGTCCGGCGCCACACGCTCTGAAGTCCGGAGACCCGATGAAATGCTCCATGTGGAATCTTTACTGGCTCAAGGGGAACGCTACATTATTTTTAATCGCGGGAAACCTGTCCACCAATTAGATTTTCGCGCGGGTGCGGCATCCGACAATGCCTGGGCGCTCGACTATGAAAATGTCCGGGGAGGACTGTTCGACGTCTGGAGTGCGAGCGCCTATGATCACAGTTTGATTTTGGACAAAGTTTTTACGGAGATTGCTCCACAAAACGCTGCCACCTTGAAGCAGACATTTGAAACGAAATACGGTTTTTTATCAGGATTCTTTTTTCAACCTGAAAAGAATGGCGACTGGTATCTGATCGGAAATAGCGGAGCGGCCGGAACCGAAGGCGTCGTCGTAGTTCATTTAAATACGCTTGAAAGTCTTGGCGGTGCCTCTTTTGTAAGCACCCGGTCTCGTTCAATGATTCTGAAAGGAAACCAGCTTTCGATCCGTTTGGAAGGTCATAAACCCGCTTCTATTACTTTAAGCGCTCCCGCACGCTCGGAGTTGAGAAATCAAGGTGTGTGGGATTCGACTCAAGGAAAATTTGTTGAGGGACTTACAGCAAGGAGCGACGGCACCGTCTGGGATTCGCGAACCGGAACTACGGTTCCAGACATCAAAGCTGAACAGGATAAGCGTGGCCAAGTTTCCTTGTGGGACAACCGACTTGGAGAATTTGTTACAGGGAATCAGCTGCGTCGCCGCCGTTCTGAAACGCGGAATGTGAGTGTACCGGTTAGCGAGTTTGCGAGTGCACAAGCTCCGGAACGCATTACAACCACACAGCCAAACAGGCTTACTAGCACACGGGTTAACTCTTCGGGTTTAAACATAGCCACCGGACGGATTGAAGCGGCCAATGTCAAACCTCGTTTTATTACATCTTCCCCAGCTTTGGTATCGGCTCCGGGATATCATTCGTTTAATCTTCCTGAAACCCTTTTCCCGGCCATTGACCTGAGCGATCGTCTCAAAGCCCAGTCCGTACTTGGATCCACAGAAATTCGCGACGCCGTTTTAATCGCTCCGGAAATCTGGAAAGACTGGCTTCCGGCTGTGGATATTATTTTTGGTGCTAAAGACACGCCGCTCGTTGCAATTGCAACTTCGCCTCAGGACATCAGGGCGCTTGAAGCCTATAACCTTTCGCGGCCCAAACTCCGCACCCAAATTCTTATAGCATCCGATGTGAAGGATGCCATTGTTAAGGTTAAAACCTGGATTGAAACCCACGGCAAAAAGTGGGAACCCTCGCGCATCCTTGCTCTTGTAGGCGGAGAAAACGAGGCCCTGAAAGCTGCTTATATTCAAGCCCTTGGTGGGGAAGGAAACCTGATTCCAGCTACTCCGGGAATGTTTACCCGCGCCGTTTCTGAACTGGGCATCACCCAGCTTCTTGAGCGCTTCCGCTCTGAACTTCGAATGGCCGAGTCCGCGTAAGAAAATCACTGATCATCACTGAGATCATCTGCGGTGTCTTCTGAATGGGTTGCCCGATAAATTCCTTATAGCGTATAAGCTATAAAGTTTATTCGCGGAGGTTTCTCACAAGTCGATTTCCTCAAGGCCCTTCTGCCAGGGAAGGCAGGCGACCGGACCGATGCGTTAGCGATCCGGTCCTGAGAAAAACAAAAAGACTCGCTTCGGGAAATATCCCGCCTCATTCTCGCTAAAGTCCGGACATCTTCCTCGTCCACCCGGTCGGCTGATTCAATTTTAATCAAGGCCCGTTTTCGTCCCGCGGGTAGTCAAGAACCAGGTCAATCTCAGCCCCATTCTTCGTACAAAAGCAGGACAAGGCATGCTCCCTCCCGGGCATACGAAGAAAAAATAAAAGAAAAAACAGAGTGTGCTATACTTTTCGAATGGAAATCCCAAAAGCAGTCCCAGACCTGATCAAGGCAAAATGGCCGGGCGTTCAGGGCCTTTACCTTTATGGAAGCCGGGCCCGCGGAGAAAATCGCCCGGATAGTGACGTGGATCTGGCGGTCCTCGCGCACCTGCCGCTTGGAGCTGAGGATCGTTTCCAGTTGTGCCAGGACATTGCCGCGCTTCTTCACCAGGATGTGGATCTCGTGGATCTTGCAAAGAGTTCGACCGTCCTGCAGTTTCAAGTCGTAAGCTCGGGACAACGGATCGCCGTGTGGGATGAAACAGCGTGCGAAAAGTTTGAGGACCTGACCTACCGCATGTATGTTCAGCTTAATGAAGAACGAAGCGGGATCCTCGAAGATATCCGAGAGAGAGGAAAGATCTTCTGATGGATGATGTTTTGCTCAATAAAGCCCAAATCATTGAACGGTGCATTCGCCGGATCCGGGATGTTTATCAGTCCGCGAGCCCAAATTTTCACCAGGATCTCAACCTTCAAGATATCGTAATTTTGAATTTGCAGCGGGCCTGTGAGGCAGTCCTTGATATGGCTGCGCATACCGTCCGTATTAAAAAACTGGGCCTGCCGCAGACGAGCCGTGATTTTTTTGACCTTCTGGAAAACGGAGACGTTTTACCGCCTGATCTGGCCCGCAAAATGAAGTCCATGGTGGGGTTCCGGAATATCGCCGTCCATGACTATCAAAATCTGAAACTTGAAATTGTCCGGTCCATTATCGAAAAACATCTGGATGATTTTTTAGATTTCTCCTCCCGCCTCCTGAAGGGATAACCCCGGAGGCTGTATTGAGGTTTGTATGAATGAACGTTTGGATGATTCCGCAAAAAGATTTAAGATTCTTCTTTCTGAAAAAAAACTGAAGTATACCTATGAGCGCCGAGCCATTCTGGAAGAAGTCTCGCGTCTTGCTGCCCATTTTGATGCCGATAGTCTCTACGACCGCTTTAAGAAGCGGGGACTGAAGATTGCCCGCGACACCGTGTACCGAACCCTGCCGCTCCTTTTAGAAAGCGGCATCATTCAGAAATCAGTGGGCGACGGAAAACGGGAATTCTTTGAACGGACCAGCCCGCAAAGCCACCATGACCATATGGTCTGCATTCGATGCCAAACCTTTATTGAATTTTTTTCTCCGGAACTCGAAAACATCCAGGAAGAACTGGCCAAGCAACACACTTTTAAACTTATCTTCCACGATCACCGTCTTTTTGGGATCTGTAAAAACTGCGCACCTTCGTGAACTTAAAACAGTCGCAGCGGACTCATCATCTCCTAATCTCTCTTTTCTTTGTCCCATCCATCCTGCTCATAACTTCCGCTCTTTTCGCCTTTGATCAAAAGGATGTCTGTTTTGCCAAAGAAAAGCAATCCGCTGAAAAATGGGTTCAGGATCTAAATGAGTGCGAACAAAACTGGACTGAATACCGGGCGATCCAGGCCAAAATCCGGGCGCTTTATTACGAACCTTTATGGAAGAGCCGCGTCGACAGCTCAAATCCACTAGATAAAGAGCTACGCGCTAGCGGCTTAGCGCGTGAATCCTATTATAGTGACCGTATTCGGGAGCTGGAAAAACTATCGGTGGATAAAGCCAATCAGATTTTGGCTCTGATTCGAAAACTCGGGTCCCGGCAAAACTATTTTGATGAAGTTTCGAAAGATCCGGTGAATCAAGATTGCTACGAAGATGCCCTTCATCCGGCTCAGACTATTTTAAGCGATACTCTCACCTCATTTTCACACATTCAGGAAACGGAACGGGATTACCATACCGCAGTCAAAGCCACCGCCGGCCGTGAATCCGGTCAATATCCTGAGGATACGGTGGAGCGGGGAGGCGTGCATGATGATCTTTACGAACGATTTGAACTAGAACGCGGTGCCAAGCGATATGAAGAGGATTTGGCCATGATGCGTTTTTTTGAAGCGCTCCGATATTTTGCGGCACAAAATCTTTTACAATCGCATTGCTGCCTCAAACCCGAAGCTTCATCCTATGATCAAAAAATTAAAACCGTACACGTTTAAATATTTTCTCCAGGCCCTCACGCTTGCGGTCCTCTTTCTGACCAGCGCTTTTGCCTGCACACTTCAAGCCGCGAATCAAGAAGCTGTTTCTTCCAATCCAGCAAGTGATTGCCAGAAAAATCAAGATGCTTTGCGAGACAAAGCCCTTCATGAAATTTATAAGATCAATTCGAACCTTGCTCAAATCTATTGGCGGTCCCGACAATCTTGGGAAGTCCGGTACAACGGCCAGTGGGAAGCTGTGCAAAAAAAGTCTGATCCTTTTTCGGATGCCCGCTCAACCCAGGGTGAAGTGGAAGCCGGTCATGTCGAGGCTCAAGCGGATCGTTTATGGGAAGAATCGCTTCGTGGACGCAACTCGGTAAAAAAAGAATTAGAATCCTTAATCCATCTTTTAGATTCGCTGAACGCCTGCTGTTCGGCATGGGCCTATACACAATGTCTCCATCCGTGGGCAGAGAAAACACTTGAGGACTTAAAAAGCGTCAAAGGAGACTTTTTTAAAGCCGAATCATTTCTCGATACTCTGCAGGAGAGAATTTTACAAAGCGTAGGGGAGGATCCTTCGGATCACACACCGTACGGCCCGCGCATGACGGAACCTTTGCAGATTTGGACCGAAAAAGTAGAGCCAAATCTGCTACTTTCAATGCGTGTCCTGGAAAGCAATTTCGAATTTGCTTTACTCAAACCTTTTTGCTGCGAGTCTTGCACGGCAGAAAACCTTGAGAAATCCAATCGTGATCAGTCCAATCCGCTCCCTCATCCGGAGTCTTCAATTGGCGTCGGAGGAAAAATTCTGCCGCAGAGAGCCATCGGCCCATACTTAAGAACCTTGGAAGATGAAGTGCGGCTAAAATCCGGCTCGGAAAAAGATTCCGACTAAAATCCCAAATGCCAAGCACCAGATCCCAAACAAATTCCAGAATCCAATTGAATGATGCTTGGATACAATCCGTTTGGTATTTGGGTTTTGGGATTTGGAATTTCAGGGACAAGCTGCTATTTTAAGTCCCGGTTCCACTCTTTGGAAAATTCAGAGGATCCAACCTCAGTTCCCACATGAAAAATGGGATACCAGACAAGAAGGCGTTTATCTCCCCGGAAGGCCCAACGAATCGGCCAGGTTGGAATTAGATAGGCATTCACCAAAACATTTCCCACCACCGCAAAGGGGACAAGCAAGGTCCGGCCTGTCACATACGCGGTCTTTTCCGTGGCCTTCACGACCCAGAATCCGGCCGAGGTTTCCGTGGGATTGGGTGCATTCACCAGTTTATTTTCCCATTCCGGAAGGTAGTATTTTGAGGTCATATCTCTGCCGGTGGCACAGCCGCCAAGACAGAGCAAACTGATTAGAAATGTCGCCGTGATTTTTGCATATTTCATGGTATGATTTCCCTCGCTTTGCCGTATTGTAACTCCATTTTAAAAAAATTCGAGAATGAATTTGAGAAATAAACGCCCCATCGTTCTTCTCACTGATTTTGGAAATTCAGATGCCTATGCCGGAATTCTACGCGGAGTCATTTACCGGGGATTTCCCGAGGCCCTTATCATCGACCTTTCGCATGAAGTTCCGCCTTTTCAAACGATTCAAGCTGCGTACATGCTGAAATCCAGTATTGCATACTTTCCCCAAGGCTCTGTTTTTGTCATTGTGGTCGATCCTGGAGTCGGGACTTCGCGGCCCCTTCTCGCCGTTCAAACCCCAACTTCATTTTTTCTAGCTCCAGACAATGGTGTCTTGGAGTGGACGCTGCAAGGGAGCTCTTCCTATATAATCCGGCGCGTTGCAAAATCACTTCATAGCGCTCCGATTTCCGCTACCTTTCATGGCCGGGATATTTTAGCGCCTTGGGCTGCAGAACTCGCCAAAAACCCTCGTTCCTTTTCTAAAATCGGTCCCAGGATCTCTAAAATACAAAGTCTTGAATTGCCGGACGTAACTAAAACCAATCGTAAACTTGCAGGGGAAGTGCTTTTCTTTGACCATTTTGGAAATGCAATCACCAATCTTGAAAAATCATTTTGGCCGGATGACTCTTGGGAGCATTGCAAAATTAAGGCAGGAAGCATTCGGATTTCAAGCCTGGAGAAGACTTATGGTCCTAAGTCAGTTAAAATGTGCGCACTTATCAATAGTGAGAATCATTTAGAAATTGCACGACCGTCAGGTTCAGCTCGCAGCCAGCTTAAAATCAAAGATCGGGTCATTGTGGAGTCTACATCATGAAATCCTACTACAAACTCTTGAAGAAAAAAATTGTATTTTCCAAAGGCCCCATCCATTTGACAGACTCCCTCATCCGACTCCGAAGCGGCCTCGTCACTTCGCGTCAAATCATTGAGCATCCCGGCGCCGTAGTGATATTGCCGCGCCTCGAGCAAGATAAGTTTATTTTGATCAAGCAATTTCGATTTGCTGCCAACAAATGGCTCTCGGAATGGCCGGCGGGCGGGATTGAAAAAGGGGAGAGCCTTAAGGCTTCGGCGACACGAGAGCTAATGGAAGAAGCGGGTTATCGTCCCCGAAAATTGACGAAAGTAACTGAGTTTTATCCCACACCTGGAATCTCAGGTGAGATCATGCATTTGTTTCTTGCAGAAAAGCTCGTCCCGGAATCTGCGCCTCAGGATCATGATGAAGATATTCAAACCCAAGTTTTTTCTTTAGCGCAAATCGGACGCATGATTCAAAATGGCAAAATTGAAGATGCGAAGACGATTGTCGGATATTTTTATCTAAAAGAACTATTTGGGAAGAAAGCCTGAATTGCTTATAATACGCATTCCCTAATGCGGAATGCAGAATTCGGAATGCGGATTTTTTGTAGGTGCATGCACCTGTTATAATAAAACTCTCGATTCCGCATTCAACACTCCGCATTCAGAATTCGTTGTTGCTGGTGTAGCTCAGTCGGTAGAGCAGCTGTTTCGTAAACAGCAGGTCGTCAGTTCGATTCTGACCACCAGCTCCATATACTATTGTAGATTTTTGAATGTAGATTTTAGATTGGGCGGGCTGCCTTAAATCTAAAATCGAAAATCTCAACTCAAAAATTAAAATTATCGTTTGCGGCGAAGATGAGTTGGCAGAATTTTCAGTAACTCACGATATTTTGCCACAGTCCGGCGGGCAATAGGAATTCCTTCCATTTTTAGTTTACCTACCAAGGCCTGATCACTGAGCGGCTTTTTGGGATCTTCGGCAGCGATAATCACCCGGATCCTTTCCATAATACTTCTTTGAGATTCACTCTCGCCTGAGTCCGTATCCATTCGATTTGAGAAGAAACTACGCATCGAAACAACGCCCTGAGGGGTTGCCATATATTTTCCGCTGACCGCGCGGCTGATGGAAGATTCATGAAGCCCCAAAGCCTCGGCGGCATCTTTCATGCGAAGCGGCTTTAGATGGGTGAATCCTTGTAAAAAATAATCTCGCTGCGCCTTGACAATAAATTCGGAAAGATTTTTCAAAGTCGATCCGCGCATTTCAAGTCCGCTGATAAAATCTTGAGCTTTTTGTATTTTTTCCCGGATAAAAGTCCGTGTGGTTGCATCAGTTGAAGGATTCCTTAGCAGATTTCGGTACATGCGGCTGATACGAAGCTCCGGGAACGACTCCTGCCGCACCTCAACGCGAAAGTGGGGCTCACCGTCTACTTCTTCGGCAATCACGGAAACATCCGGCACAATGGAGGCGGCTGGATGATGCTGAAAATCCCGCGCCGGCCGAGGGTCCAATTTTTGAATGATCTCGGCAACCGTTTTTAAACTCTCCTGGTCAGTTCCCATTAATTTGGCAAGTCCTGAAAAATCCCGGCGAACCAAAAGCGCAAAACCCTGACGCAGAACTTGAATCGCCAGCTCTGAAACAGGCTCTTTTCTCTCGAGCTGCAAAATGAGCGTTTCCTGCAAATTCCTAGCGAAAATTCCAGGGGGATCAAGCTGCTGGAGTTTTTTTAAAAGAATTTCGGCTTCCGGCAAAGAGACATGTACGCGCGCAGCTAAATCCTCCAGCGGAGAGACTAAAAAACCTTGTGCATCCAAATCGCCGATAAACTCTGGGACAATTTTTAATTCTTTTTCTGAGAAATCCTGGGTCCGTATCTGTGTTAAAAGATAATCTTCAAGACTCTCGTCCTTCGTCAGGGCTCCTTCTTGAAAATTGCGGCTTTTTTGAAGTGTGTCCGGATCCTCCAAAGAATCGCCGTCTTCCACCCACGAATTAGGATCATCCTGCATCTGAACGAGGCGCTCACCCTCGGTTCCTTTGCCAAACTGAAGCTCCCGGGCGTCATTCTTAAAAAGATTCTCGGGAATAGCGGCCGAATCATCCGATCCTGTCCTAAGCCCAGAATCATCATTCTTAGTCTCCACCACCGGATTTTCTTCAAGAAGGGCCTCGACCTCACTTTGAAGATCCGCAACCGGCATCTGAAGCAGCTTTAAATACTGCCTTATCTGAGGAGACAACACTAATTTCTGGGACTGATTTTGGATTAATCGATGCTCCATAGAGTGAAACATAACATGGGCATCCCGGAATGTAAAGCCAGCTCCCACAAGCAGTTGAAATAAATGAGGGGTCGGGAAGTTTTTCCCGATCCACTCATCCTGCACTTGATCTTATAATCAAGTGCGGCACTGAGTCGGCCTTGAAGTCCGTCTCCAGTGCTGAGCGAGTCCGCCAAGATACATGGCGGGCGAGTCGAAGGATCTCATCAATCAGATCCCTCGATTCGCTCCGCTCACTCGGGATGAGCCCTCGTTTGTAGAGATAAATAACGCCGAGGGCTCAAATAAATTGACACGCATTTGAAGTTCGCTTAGAATTTGTAAACTCATATAACAAAACCACTTATCTCAAAGCATCACTCATCATGACTACACTTGATAAATCTGTGAATGCATCCTCGGGGCATCCGGTCGTAGCCGACCATCTCAAGACTGGACTTAAGAAGAAAAGCATTCCTGCTGGACTCTGGACAAAATGCCCTAGCTGTCAGCATGTTATGTTCAACAAAGCACTTAAAGACAATTACTCGGTTTGTCTAAAATGCCAATACCATTTTATCGTGGGTGCGCAGGAACGCGTTCAGCACCTCTTAGATGCGGAAAGCTTTAAAGAAATTGATCCGAATCTCAAGACGCTCGATCCTTTGAAATTTGAAGGCACCAAATCCTACATTGAAAAACTCAAGCAAGATCAAAAAAAGACGGGCCTCAAAGAAGCCTGCTTGACCGGAGAGGGAAAAATCCACGGACTACCGGTTGCCATTGGCGTCACTGATTCCCGGTTCATCATGGGGTCCATGGGTTCAGTAGTCGGAGAAAAGATGACGCGGGTTATTGAATATGCGGTTGAAAAGAAGCTTCATTTAATTATTATCTCCGGCTCAGGCGGAGGAGCGCGCATGTATGAAGGAGCGCTCAGCCTTATGCAAATGGCCAAAACCTCTGCAGCACTGAATCGTCTTCATAAGGCCGGGCTTCTTTTTATTTCTGTTCTGACCAATCCCACTATGGGAGGCGTCATGGCCAGCTTTGCATCCTTGGGCGATATTATCTTAGCTGAGCCGCGCGCTTTGATCGGATTTGCCGGACCTCGGGTGATCGAGCAAACGATTCGTCAAAAACTTCCATCTGATTTTCAAACGTCGGAATTTATGCTGGAGCATGGTCTCTTGGATATGGTCGTGGACCGCAGCGAACTCAAAGATAAACTCTTTTTACTCCTTGAATTTTCAAAGACTAAAAAAGAGAGTGCTTAATTGGCTACCGTCTCACTTCGTAATATCTCCAAGTATTATCCAGGCCCTCATTGCGCCGTCAGGAATCTGAGTCTTGAAATTGCGGATAAAGAATTTCTGGTTCTAGTCGGTCCCTCGGGATGCGGAAAATCCACCACGCTTCGAATGGTTGCCGGCCTTGAAGAAGTCTCGGAGGGTGAAATTCGGATTGATGATCAAGTAGTCAACCATGTCCCGGCAAAAAACCGCGACCTGGCCATGGTGTTTCAAAATTACGCCCTTTATCCTCACATGAGCGTCTACGAAAACCTGGCCTTCGGACTTAAACTTAGAAAATATCCCACCAAAGAAATTGAACGCCGGGTAGGGGAAGCTGCGGACATTCTTGGACTCGAAAGCATGCTGACCCGCAAACCCAAAGAGCTTTCCGGAGGTGAACGCCAACGCGTCGCGGTAGGACGCGCCATTGTCCGAAAACCCAAAGTATTTCTTTTTGATGAACCTCTCAGCAACTTGGATGCAAAACTCCGCGTCCAGATGCGCCTGGAACTTCAAAAGCTCCACAACCGGCTTCAGTGCACCATGATCTATGTCACGCACGATCAAACGGAGGCGCTTACTTTAGGCGACCGAATTGTGGTTATGCGGAAAGCCACGATTCAGCAGGTCGCAGATCCTATCGGTCTTTATGAAAATCCCTCAAATACGTTTGTTGCGGGATTTATTGGCTCACCACCTATGAATTTCTTAAAAGGCGTTATCGTGGCTGAAAACGGAGATTATTTTTTTCAGGACCGCACCAGCAAACTCAGAATTCTTCCGCAGCATAATTCAAAAATTTCTCCCTTCCGGAATAAACCCGTTCTTTTTGGCATTCGTCCGGAAGATATCTATGACAAGATTTTTGCCCAGGACGCTCGCCCCGAATTCACTATTACCGCTACGGTGGAAATGGTGGAACCCATGGGTGCAGATATTTTTCTCCATCTCTGCGCCGGATCCAACAATTTCGTTTCCCGCGTTTCAAATCAAGACACCGCCCATGCCAATCAAGATCTTCAAATGGTTTTTGACATGAGCAAAGCACACTTTTTTGATCCTGAGACAGAAAAAGCCATCTTCTGAGCTCATGGGATCAAAATCCACTAAACAATTAGTCTTTATCTCAGCCTTTGCCGCCTGTATTTACCTTCCTTTTTTTGTCGTAGTCTGTTTAGCTCAACTCAAAACGAGCACAACGCCTGAGATTTTTTTATACCGTATTGCGCTTTGCTTAACCGCACTTTTCTTTCCGATTGTGGGCGGGTGGTATGCTTTCCGGATCATCGGAGGACTTAGTTTTAGTTTTTTTACTGTCGCGGTTCTTTTTTTTGTTGTCGGCGTCACAAAAAGCCAGCTTTTTCTCTGGCTCATTATTGCCTATGCTTTACTCCAAGTGACACTTTACGCGCTCGACCAATTTTATTCGGTTCGAATTTCCCTCGCCCACACAGACCGCGAAAAAGCCCAGATCGAAAAAAATGACCGCTCCACTCTTTATAAGTCAAAAGGTGAAGCCATTAGCATTCTGTTTGAAAAATATTCCACCTATTACAACATGCGAAAACTCGCCGAGGAACTGGCCGCAACGCTTTCTGTTTCCAGTATTGGAAAAATCACCGTCGTGCGCAGTCTTGATTTTGTTTTACGCGGGGACTTTGCATTAATGACTCTCTTTGAAAAGGACACAAACAAACTCCCGGTCATCGCCGTTCACGAAGTGGAGACCTTTAAAAATTCGCAGGGACGAAACAAACATTATGAACCAGATCTTTTTGATCATTGGGTGATCAAAAACCGCCGCCAACTCATTGTGATGGATGCCCGCCAAGATTTCCGCTTTGATGCAGGATCCATGCAAAATGGCCTTATCCGGAGCCTTATTGCCGCGCCGCTTATTCAAGAAGGCAAGGTGATGGGAACCCTTCGGATTAACTCCATTCAGGTCAATACATTTACCCACGACGATCTTCGACTTCTAGACACGATTGCCGTACTTGCCGCATCCGCCTTATCCAACGCCCTTTTATTTGTCCAAACCGAGGAACTTGCAATTAAAGACTCCTTGACCGGACTTTATGTCCGCCGATATTTTTTTGATCGCTTGCGGGAAGAGCACCGCCGATCGCTCATGACCAAACGTCCGCTTTCCATTTTAATGTGTGACCTCGATCATTTTAAGCAATGCAACGATCGCTACGGGCATGGTGTAGGGGACATGATGCTTGTCGAATTTGGAAAAATTCTTTCCACGTTTTCAGAGAGCGCCCTGGTGGGACGTTATGGAGGCGAAGAATTTGTAGTTTTATTGCCCGAGACCGACAAACAAGAAGCCTTCCGCCAGGCCGAGAACCTGCGTCTGCTTGTGGAACAAACACCGCTTTTAATTCGCCGTGAACAAATTCAGATGACCATTTCGATTGGTGTTGCCAATCTTCCGCAAGACACTCTCAGCGTCGATGATTTGGTTCAAATCGCCGACAAATCTCTCTATGACGCCAAACATAAGGGGAGGAATCGAGTATGCTAAATCGATTCTATTTCATCAGTTTGGGATTGCTGACGGTTTTACTTGTATTCGCCCTCAGTTCGAAATTAGTTCTCACTTTTTTCATTCTTTATCCTTTTTTCCTTTTTCCTTACTTTTTTCCAACTCAGGATCGATCGCCGAAATTGGACCGCATTTTCCTGGTTTTTGCCGGACTTTCCTACATCGGTTTTTTAATTTTCCACTTTTCAATCGAAATGATAGTTTTGGGAATTCTTCAAGCCAGCTTTGCCTTCATCATGATTCTTTATCGCCGTCATTGGATTTTTCAACTCAGGGATGCCATCGATCAAAAGGAAATTATTCTCCGTGATTTGGAGACATTTAATAAGAAATTCGACTCGCGTATGAGCAGTTTGCAGCATCTTGAAAAACAAGTGGCGGGACTGCTTGATCTCTTTGAAATTGCCAAGGATTTTGGCGAATATTTAAGTTACCAGGGCATTACCGACATCCTATCAAAACGCGTCAAGCCTCTTTTCCCTTTTAAGTCACTAACACTGCTGCTTGTCAATTTGAAGCCAGACGCCAAAGAGAAGTTTTATCGCTACAGCATTGATGATAGTGGCGTAAAGCTTGTAGAAGATCCTCTGCTTCCGATGGAACAAGAAGCCCTAGAGAAACTCAAAACAAATAAATCTGTTATGCATCTGGAGTCCCGATGGATTTTTCCGCTACTTTTTGATGAATCACTTCAATCGCTTTTGATCGTTGAAAATGGACTTCCAGATGATCTTGCAAAATACGAAGTGTTAAGCGCCTTCTTGACCCTTCAAGTTTCAAAAATTCACCTTTATGAATCGGTTCATGAACTTGCAATTCGCGACAGCCTTACGCATGTTTTTGTTCGCAGGCATTTCATGGAACGATTCGAAGAAGAACTTAAACGCAGCCTTAAATTTTCCATCCCTTTAGCCGTTTTAATGTTAGACATCGACCATTTCAAAAGATATAATGACGATTACGGTCACATTGCAGGCGATTCCACATTGCAGCAAGTGGCCGATCTTCTTGTTCAAAGTCTTCGTAAGGTGGATATTGTAGGCCGTTATGGCGGCGAAGAATTTGTCGTGGTAATTCCGGAGACAAAGCAGGAAGGCGCACTAGAAATTTGTGAACGTATACGGTCCAGCATCGCGCGGCACACATTTACGCTGTACAATACTGAAACCCGCGTGACCGTAAGTCTGGGATTGGTAGGATACATTCCCGACCCCGCATCGCAAAGGCCGGAAAATGATTTTTCAAAGCTGGCTTTTGAATTGATGCAAAAAGCAGACAAGGCTCTATATCAGGCCAAAGAAGAAGGCCGTAACCAAGTGGTGCTTTATCAAGCAGGTTGATGGTTTTATGAATCGCTGCATTGGGATCGCAAGCCTCCTCATTCTCCTTCTGATCCCCGCGGCTTTTTGCCAAGAAGACACTTCAAAAGACGCCGAAGTTTCTACGTCCGGCACTCAACAGTCTTTTCCTTTCTCGGATATTTTTTCTACCTCAAAAGCAAAAGTCGAGGCCCAGGCTGACAGTCTGGAATATGACCGTAATACAAAGAAAATGGTCGCCACTAAAAATGTGACCATTACCTATAAAAATACCATCCTGACTTCGGACTACGCAGAGATTGAAACCGAGTCCAAGAAAGCCTATGCCCGCGGGCATGTCATTATTTTTGAAGATGGTCAGGCTATGGCAAAGGGTGAAGAAATCCATTACGACTTTGAAAATAAATCAGGCAGCTTTCCGGATGGACGCAGCGTCAACCCGCCTTGGTTTTCAAATGGACAGCAGATCGACCAAGTACACGACGGAGTCAAACTCGTTCACCACGGAAGCATCACGACCTGCGACCGCCAAGAACCTCATTACCAAATCAAAGCCAAAAAAGTGACGATTTATGATAAAGATAAAATGATTGCTCGCAATGTTGCGTTCTACGTCCTTGGAAAACCCGTTTTTTGGTGGCCTTATTTGGTCATCCCGCTTCAGCATGATAATCTTCCTTTTGCAGTCTTGGTCGGATACAACTCCCGGCATGGGGCTTTCCTCTCCGTTTTGAAGGGATTCAGTTTAACCAAAAATATTTATGGAAAATTTCGTCTTGATTGGCGTTCCAAGCGGGGGATCGGAGGCGGCGGAGATATTTCCTACGATTTCAAACGTCTTGGCCTTGGGATTGTTAATCTGTACGTAGCTCAGGACAGAAAAGCCCCCATTGTTGGAGAAGAAAATCCATTCAAGCAAAACGAAGAGCGGACGCGCGGCCGTGTCACCTGGCGGCATCGTACTGATTTTGATCCGAACACCTTTCTCATGCTGCGTTACAACCACCTCTCAGATGAGTATGTGCTCCAGGATTTCTTTGAACGAGAATATCGCTCAGAAATTGAACCCAATTCCTTTGTTTCTCTTACACGAAATACGGATCACGTGGCCCTCCTAGCCCATGCGGAAAAGAAAATGAACAATTTTGAGAGAACCGTTGAGCGCCTGCCTCAGCTTCAGTTCGATTGGAAAACACAGCCGCTTCTAAAGCCCTGGCTTTTTTATCAAAATCAACTCAGTTTTAACAACATGACAAAACGCTATGGAAGAACGGATATTAATGAAGACGTGGTTCGGAGTGATTTCCTAAATGAGTGGTCGGCTCCGACCCAATGGCATCAATTTAAGTTTACCCCTCATCTCACTTTACGTCCTACTTATTACAGCCGTAATCTTGAATCCGATGATGACCAATTTCGTCTTTATCGGGAACTCGGAGCAGACTTCCGTACTCATTTTTACCGCACTTTTCAAGCCCATTTTGACAAACTTGGAATGGAAATCAATGATCTGCGCCATGTGCTCGAGCCCTATACGAAATATAAATGGGGAGTTTCTACCGTCAGCGATGAAAAACTTTCCTATTTTGATTCTACAGATCGACTCGATGATTCCAATGTGGTGACGTTTGGTGTTGAAAACCGTATTCAAACCAAGCGGACGGTTCAGGGACGCATGCAGCGAGTTGATTTGGTCAGCATGAATACTTTCCTAAGCTATGAGTCTTATCCAGATGGCCGAGCGGTTGAGAATTTATTTTCTCCTTATATCACCCGGTACACAAAAAGTGATTTTGGAATTTTAGGCCAGGAACTAACGCTTCGACCTTATGAGTGGCTCCAATTTCAATTCCGGGGCGATTACGATACCCGGGCTGAGGATTTTAAAATGCTTACGCAGGATGTAGTGCTGCGTCCCGGACAGAAATGGAAATTTGTGTTGGGACACCGTTACGTCAAAGATATTCCTGAATTTGCAGACAGCAATCAGTTTGTGTTTGATACTTCGTATACGATCAACGATAAGTGGGGATTAAACGGCTATGTCCGCTGGGATCCCAAGGCCGATGATCTTCAGGAATGGCAATTCGGTGCGCGCCGCGATCTTCACGATTTTATTCTTAATTTTGGGTACAACGTCCGCAATTCTCAGATTGAGTCCAATAATCGCACGCTCTATTTTGAACTCTACATGAAGGCCTTTCCAAATCTAGGGATTCATGGCGGCGGAGGACGCGCCTCTTTTGAGGCTCCGCGCATCGGGGACACGGTGGCAGGCTCAAATCAATCGGAATTTATTGCACCAAGTAATGTTCGCTGATAAGGTACTTTTTCAATATTTTTTTATCGCTCAACTGAATTTAGACGGAATACGGTTATGAGAGTTGGCGTTATTGGATCAGGTTATGTTGGACTGGTGACAGGAACCTGTCTTGCGCATATTGGTCATCACGTCATCTGCGTGGATAATGATCCAAAAAAAATCTCCCTCCTAAAGCGCGGCAAAACGCCCATCTATGAACCGGGGCTTGAATCACTCCTGAAGCGCCTTCAAAAAAATGGCCGCCTGAGATTCACCACTCAAATCAAAGAAGCTGTCCAGCGCGCTGAGGTTTTATTTATCTGCGTAAATACGCCGCCCAAAGAAAATGGCGAAGCCGATCTCTCGGCTGTCGAAAATGTCTCGCGAGAAATCGCTGTGAATCTAAAGGATTACCGCCTCATTGTTGAAAAAAGCACGGTTCCTGTTCAAACCGGAGAATGGATTTACAAAACCGTCAAATCCATCCGCGAGGATGAAAGTCTTTTTGACGTGGCCTCCAATCCTGAATTTTTGCGCGAGGGCAGCGCAGTGGAAGATTTTCTGAAACCTGACCGAATTATTCTGGGTGTCTCCAGCGCCAAAGCCGAGAAACTTCTGCGTGATCTTTACAAGCCTCTGAAAGCCCGCATCGTAGTGACGGATA
This sequence comes from uncultured bacterium, assembly GCA_964460795.1. Taxonomy (GTDB): domain Bacteria; phylum Omnitrophota; class Omnitrophia; order Omnitrophales; family Aquincolibacteriaceae; genus CAZOOM01. The sequence continues at coordinate 73,248 of CAYWRU010000005.1, forward strand.
TTAAGAGTGCAGAATTGATCAAACATGCCTCTAATTCTTTTCTTGCGGCCAAAATTTCATTCATTAATGCCGTGGCCCGTATTTGCGACGCCTCCGGTGCGGATGTGGAGAATGTTGCGCTCGGTATGGGACTTGATCCCCGCATTGGCCCTCATTTCCTGAAAGCCGGAATTGGATTCGGCGGATTTTGTTTTCCTAAAGACCTCTCTGCTTTTTATTCCATGTCGGAAAAACTGGGTGTTCCTTTTCATTTATTAAAAGACGCCCTCCAGATCAACCAGGATCAAAAAGCCTATTTTGTAAAAAAAATCGAAAGCCATCTTTGGAATCTCAAAGGGAAAACGCTCGCAGTCTGGGGCATTGCCTTTAAACCGGAAACCGATGACATTCGTTTTGCTCCCTCCCTTGATATTATTGCCATGCTTCAGGCCCAGGGAGCCAAAATCCGCGCGTATGATCCCCAAGCCATGACTAAAGCCAGAACCCTGCTGCCGGATGTCACTTTGGCGAAAAACGCTTATGATGCCGCGCGCGGAGCGGATGCACTTTTGATTGTCACCGAGTGGAAAGAATTCCAAAATGCGGACTTTAAAAAAGTCAAAACACTGCTGCGCCAGCCGATTATTTTTGACGGCCGCAATTTCTTGGACTCCAAGGCTATTTTAAAACTTGGTTTCCAGTATTTTGCCATCGGCCGGCACCTCGAAAAACCCAAGGGGAGTTTGGCATGAAGGGCGTAATTTTAGCGGGCGGACTCGGGACACGGCTTCTTCCTTTGACTAAAGTCACCAACAAACATCTTTTACCCGTTTATAACAAACCCATGATTTACTATCCGCTTGAAACCCTCGTTCGCGGAGGCATTCGCGATATTCTACTTGTCACCGGAGGAAACTCGGCCGGCGATTTCTTAAAACTCTTGGGCAATGGGCGATCGTTCGGCTTAACTCATATTCACTACACCTATCAGGAAGGTGAGGGCGGAATCGCAGATGCTCTGGGTTTGGCCAAAGATTTTGCTGAAGGAGATAAAATGGTCGTCATCCTGGGTGATAATATCATCCAAGATAATATTCATCCCTTTATTGAGCGCTTTGAAAAACAACGTTCCGGTGCACGGATTTTTCTCAAAAAAGTCCCGGATCCCGAGCGCTTTGGAGTTGCGACTTTAAACCATGGAAAAATTTCCAAGATTGTAGAAAAACCCAAAAAACCGGACAGTTCTTTTGCCGTGGCTGGACTCTATATGTACGATTCAGAAATCTTTAACATTATCCGGACTTTAAAACCTTCCAAGCGGGGCGAACTTGAAATTTCAGATGTAAATAGCCGCTACCTTCAAAATGGAAACTTGGAATACGACATCCTAAAAGGTTATTGGACGGATGCCGGGACCTTTGAGTCTCTTTACCGCGCCAACTGCCTCGCCTACAAATCAGGAGCCTCCTGTCTATGAAACGCCTGCTCGTCACAGGCGGATCGGGATTTATCGGCTCCCACTTCATCCGTGGTTTCTTAAAATCTCACGCCGATTGGAGCGTCCTGAATCTTGATCTCCTGACTTATGCAGGAAATCCGGCCAACACAGAAGATTTTAAGAAAAATCCCCGGTATGAATTCATCCAAGGAGATATTCGCGATTCTAAATGCATTGAACCGATCATCGCCCGCGTCGATGCCGTCGTGAATTTTGCAGCAGAAACCCACGTCGATCGCTCGATCGATAACTCCCAAGATTTTTTGACTACAAATATTCTCGGTTTAAAAGTTTTGCTGGATCATTCCATGAAAAAGGGGATCAAGCAATTTCTCCAAATCTCAACCGATGAGGTCTATGGTTCACTCGCTGAAGGTTCGGCCAACGAAACGACCCCGCTTGCCCCCAACAGTCCGTATTCAGCAGCCAAGGCGTCAGGAGATCTCCTCGCGCGTTCCTATTGGAAGACTTATCAATTTCCGGTCATGATTGCACGCAGCTCAAATAATTATGGTCCGTTCCAATATCCTGAGAAAGTGATCCCGCTTTTTATCACCAATCTCTTGGAGGGGAAAAAAGTTCCTCTATATGGAACTGGAGAAAATTGTAGAGAATGGATTTACGTGGAAGATAATTGTAAAGCTCTGGAACTTATTTTTGACAGCGGAAAGCCCGGTGAAATTTACAACGTAGGAACCGGCTATGAGCTTGCCAACCGGGAGCTAACGCTTAGAATTTTAAAATCTCTCGGCGCCGGAGAGGATAAGATTCAACCCGTTCAGGACCGCCTCGGACATGATTTCCGATATTCTATTTCCACCAAAAAGATTCAAAGCCTTGGATTTAAACCCTCCTGGACTTTTGACCAAGGACTGAAGCAAACCGTTGCATGGTATCAAAATCACCCGGAGTGGTGGAATCCTCTTAAAAAAGACAAGTTCACGCTGAAATAATGAAGATTTTTCTTACCGGTGCAGGCGGTATGCTTGGAACCGACCTTGCCGCAGCTTTCCAAAATGAGACCATCTTGGGCGTTGGATTAAACGCTCCGGCTCGTCTTTCTATCCCTTTTGAGATTATGGATTTGTCGGACCGAGCTAGAACCCTGACCACGGTTCAATCTTTTCGCCCTGATGTCATTGTCCATACTGCTGCCATGACCCAAGTGGATTTATGTGAAACAGAAAAGGATCAGGCAAATCGCTCAAATGTCGAAGTCACGCGTTATCTTGTAGAAGCTGCCAATGCTGTCGGCGCACTCCTGATTTATTTCAGTACGGATTACGTATTTAACGGAAAAAAAGAAAGCCCCTACACTGAAGAAGACTGGCCTGAACCCATAAGCTATTATGGAAAAACAAAACTCTTGGGTGAACGCGCCATTACCGATGTCTGTCACCGATACTATATTTTCCGCATCTCGTGGCTTTTTGGAGTTTATGGCCGGTGTTTTCCCCAGAGCATTTTGGAAGCTGCGGCGCGCTCATCTGAAATTAGAGTAGTGGATGACCAAAAGGGATGCCCCACCTATTCCAAGGATTTAGCAGTGGCTTTGAAAGACTTCCTCATGCGTCAGGGGACCACGAAACATTCCACTGAAAATCAGATCTATCATCTTACAAATACAGGGATTACAAGCTGGTTTGAATATGCTAAACTTATTTTAAAATTATCGGGCAAAGAAAACATTCCGGTCATTCCCATGTCCAGTAAAGAACTGAACCGGCCGGCACCGCGACCACGCAATAGTGTACTTTCGCTCGATAAGAGTCGAAATACTTTAGGATTAGAATTGCGTCCTTGGGAGGACGCACTCAACGACTATCTCAAAGAGCGCAAAAGGATCACCGGATGAATACAGAAAAGGAACTCGCACTCAAAATATCGAAATCGAAAGCCCACATTGGCATTATTGGTCTCGGTTATGTGGGGCTTCCTTTGGCCGCAGCCTTTGCAGGAAAAGGGTTCCAAGTCACCGGCATTGACCTGGATCCGGAAAAGATCAAAGCTCTGCAGAAGGGGAAATCTTATATTCCCGACATTCCCACGCCTGTCATCAAAAACCTTGTAAAAAGCGGCAAGCTTAAGGCCAGCACTCAAACCGACATACTCAGCGACACGGATGTAGTTATTGTCTGCGTTCCAACCCCGCTTAACCGGGTCAAAGATCCAGATATCTCCTTTATCGTTTCAGCAGCAGATTCGATTTGCCAAAACCTCCACAAAGGACAGCTGGTGGTTTTAGAAAGCACCACCTATCCCGGAACAACAGAAGAAGTGATTCTCCCCAGCCTAGAAAAATCTGGAATGAAAGTGGGTCGCGATTTCTTTCTCTGCTTTTCTCCTGAACGCATTGATCCAGGAAATCCGCATTTTCAAACCAATAATATTCCCAAAGTGGTCGGGGGAGTGACCGCGGCCTGCACAAAACTTGGCGCCGCCCTTTATTCTAAAATTACCGTTGCGGTTCATCCCGTGAGCTCAACTCGAGCGGCTGAAATGGCAAAGCTTCTTGAAAATACGTTTCGCATTGTAAATATCGGGCTCATTAATGAACTCGCCCGTGCTGCATCCAGCCTCAAAGTGAACATTTGGGAAGTCATCGAAGCCGCAAAAACCAAACCCTTTGGATTTATGCCATTTTATCCGGGTCCAGGAATCGGCGGGCATTGCATTGGAATTGATCCGATCTATTTATCCTGGAAGGCGCGTATCCAGGGTCATGATCTTCATTTTATTGAACTCGCTCGACGTATTAATTCGGAAATGCCTCATTACGTGGTGGCCCAAGCTGCAAACGCTTTGAATGAATATGCCCATAAAGCCATTAGCCGCTCCAAAATATTGGTCCTGGGCGTCAGTTATAAAAAGAATGTGCCGGATACCCGGGAATCTCCGTCGCTGGATATTTTGCATGAGCTCCAAAACCAGGGAGCGCACGTCTCGTTTCATGATCCCTATGTAACTGACTTAGAACATAATGGAAACAAATATAAGTCCGTGCCGCTTACCAAGAAGGTGTTGTCGCATCAGGATCTTGTCATTTTAGCTACGGATCATTCCAAATTGCCGTATCGATTCATCATTCAACACGCCTCACTGATTTATGATACCCGCAATGTCTTGAAAAATTTTCAGGAAAAACATATTGTGAGACTTTAAAATGAGCCGTAAACCAACTTGTTTAGTCACTGGCGGCGCTGGATTGCCGAGGCTCTGCTCAAGAAAAAATATCGCGTTCGAATTTTTGACAATCTCTCGACTGGATTTCTTCGAAATGTCCAGGCGTTAAAAGGAGATGTTGATTTCTTAAAAGGAGATCTTCGCTCGGTAGCATCCTTAAAGAAAGCCGTGCGGAATATCGACTACGTCTTTCACCTCGCGGCTTGCCGTGCAGTTCTACGCTCAGTGGATAATCCTCTGGAAACCAACGAAGTCAACGTCTCCGGAACCTTGAAACTTCTTATGGCCTCCAAGGAAGCGGGCGTCAAACGCCTTGTGTTTTCTTCTTCCTCATCCGTTTATGGCAATACAAGTAAATTTCCAAGCGAAGAAAACGATCGTCCCATGCCGGATTCACCCTACGCAGCCTCGAAAATAATGGGGGAGTATTACGGCCGTTTATTTAACCAGCTGTACGGTCTCAGTACGGTCAGTCTCCGCTACTTCAATGTCTTTGGACCACGTCAAAATCCGGAATCAAAATACTCGGCCGTGATTCCCATTTTTATTGACTGTATCGTGAAAGGGCAGCGTCCCGAAATTCATTGGGACGGAAAACAATCCAGAGACTTTTCCTATGTGGATAATGTCGTCCATGGAAATTTATTAGCCATGAGCAAACCCGGCATTGATGGAGAGGTTTTCAATATTGCCTGTCATGATGAACAAAGCGTTCTGTATGTCCTCCAGTCCATTCAAAAAATCCTGGGCAATCAAAGATTAAAACCTATTTTTAAAACCAAACGTCCCGGGGATGTCCGCCGAACCTTTCCCTCGATTCAAAAAGCGCGCCGTCTTCTCGGATTTAAACCGCAAACACGTTTTCTAGAAGGGCTTCAAAAGACCGTGGCTTGGTTTTTAGAAGAGAAGAAGTAATTCGTCATGTCGAAAAAAACCATTGTCATTACAGGCGGCGCTGGATTTATCGGATCGAATCTGACGGACCGCTTTTTGGCGGATGGTTTTCGCGTCATTGCAGTCGATAATTTTATTACCGGCAATAAGAAGAATATTGAGCACCTCAAAACCAATCCAGCCTATGAACTCATTGAAAAAGATGTCAGCAAACATTTTGAAGTGGCTGGTTCAGTAGATTTTATCCTCCATTTTGCTTCTCCTGCCAGTCCCATTGATTATGCCATGTTTCCCATTCCCACCTTAAAGGTGGGCGCCTTAGGAACCCATAATTCCCTTGGTCTGGCAAGAGCCAAGAAGGCTGCTTTTTTGTTGGCCTCCACTTCCGAAGTTTATGGTGATCCGCTCGTCCACCCTCAAACTGAGGATTACTGGGGAAATGTCAATCCCGTGGGGCCCCGAGGGGTTTATGATGAAGCCAAACGATATGCAGAGGCGATGAGCATGGCCTACCATCATTTCCATAATATGAATGTGAAAATCGTCCGGATTTTCAACACTTATGGACCGCGGATGCGTCCGCGTGACGGAAGGGCCATTCCGGAATTTATTTCCTCGGCCCTCCGAGGAGAAGATATTCCTATTTTTGGAACCGGATCACAGACCCGCAGTTTTTGTTATGTCGATGATCTCGTCAATGGGATTGTGAAAATGCTTTTTTCAAATTTAAATGAGCCCGTCAATCTTGGAAATCCTAACGAAATGTCCATCCTGGATCTTGCAAAAACCATTTTGGCCAAGATCCCTAGCAAAAGCCGTATCATCTATAAATCGCTCCCCACCGATGATCCAAAAGTGCGAAAGCCGGACATTACAAAAGCAAAATCCAAATTGGGATGGGAGCCCCGCATTACCCTGGACGAGGGACTTCGAAAAACCATTGAGTACTTTCGTCAAGCTTAAGAATTCCAGCTTACTGCGCGGATATGCTAAATGCAAAACACAGAAAAAAGCGAAGAGGCCCTTCTTAGTCTCGTCATTCCATTCTTCAATGAAGCGTTAAGATTCACAAAAACCCTCCCGGAAATTAGTCGTTTTTTTTCATCCTTTCCTGAAAAATGTGAATTGATTTTTGTGGACGATGGAAGCACCGATGCCTCGACCGACATCCTTGCGCAAAATCTTCAAACCATTCCGTATTGTTTACTAAGAAATCCTTCAAATCAGGGCAAGGGGAGCGCGGTGCGCCAAGGCATGTTGACAGCCAAAGGCCGGTACATCCTTTTTTCCGATGCCGATCTCTCGACCCCGCTTGCCGAAGTCTTGTCTTTTCTTCCTCTTTTGGAATCAAACTACGACATCGTCATCGGCTCGAGGGCTCTATCAGAATCACGCGTTGAAATTCATCAGAACTGGATGCGGGAATTTATGGGCAAAGTCTTTAACCGAATCGCCCGGCTGCTGTCTTTTCGCGGCATTCAGGACAGCCAATGCGGATTTAAATGTTTTCGCCGCCAAACAGCCCACGATCTCTTTTCAAAACAGAAACTTAACGGTTTTGCCTTTGATGCCGAAATACTTTATATCGCACAGAAACGAAACTGCCGCATACTTGAAAAACCAGTTTTGTGGCGAAATGAACCTCAAAGCAGGGTTCACGTCCTCTTAGACCCCCTGCGCATGTTTATTGATTTGTGCAAAATACGATGGATACATCGAAAGACTACTTAAATTTTCCGATAGGGCGAAATCCCATCCGCTCCACGCCCGGAGTCCTGACCATTATTTTCTCCATCGGCTACTTGCTGCGTATCATGGCAGTTCAATTTGGACTTCCTCATCTATATCACGCGGATGAACCGATTGTGGTGAATCATGCCCTTGCTTACGGATCCTGGGACTTTAATCCGCACTTCTTCCGCATCCCGCCATTTGCAAGCTATCTTCTCTTTTGTATTTATGGACTTGCTTTCTTGGTGGGAAAGATCATCGGTCACTTTCCCTCGCTGGAGGCCTTTGAATTTTCCTTTTACAGAGATCCTTCACTTCTCTATTTTCTTGGCCGCCTCGCACTCGGCGTGATCCCCGGAACTTTTTCAATTTATACCCTGTATCGTTTAATGGACCGCCATGATCTCAGGATCAAAGCCATTATGGCCTCTTTCTTTTTTTCCGTCTGCTATCTCCATGTCAAAGACAGCCACTATATTTATTCTGACATCCTTTTAATTTGGGCACTCCTTGGAGCCTGGTTTCCTTTTTGGAATCTTGCCAGTCGTCCATCTTCTCGCCAAGATCATCTGATTGCAGGCCTTTTTGTAGGTCTCGCCACCGCGATTAAATACAACGGAATCGTTCTCGTTATCCCTTACCTCTATCTCGCTTCCCGAGGATGGCGCCGTGCGGATTATTTATTTCGAAACCTAATTCGGTTTTCCGTCGCCGCTTTTTTTATGTACGCCGGACTCAATCCTTACTCCATTTTGGATAGCTCTTTTTTTCTCGAAGACATCCTTCGCGAGGCCATGGCTCATCAGGGAGGCACTCCGTTTTTTCATCATCTTTTTTATTCCCTTCGTGAAGGCATGGGCACTCCACTTTGGTGCCTAAGTCTTGTGGGGCTCTTCCAGGCCGTCCGGCGTCGATCGACCCGATCTTTTTCCATGGCCATTTTTGTCATGGCCTACTACGTCATCTTATGGCGATCCGGGCAAGCTTATGAGCGTTATGTGTTGCCCATACTGCCATTTCTCCTCATCCTCGCAGCGCATGCTCTCTGGAATATCCTGAGCCGTATTCTTCGCCTGAAAACCTGGATCCTAATTACTTCACTTCTGCTTGTTTCGCTTCCATCTTTGGCGCGGTGCATTCTATGGGACCGGATCATGCTTGCTGAAGATACCCGCACCGAGGCCGGCGACTGGATTGAATCCCACATTCCCAAGGATTCACGGATTGTTTTGGCAGGAGATTTTTTTATGCCCCGTCTTCGTTTTTCAAAAAACCAATTGGAAGAAAAGCGAAAGGATGTTCTATCGGAACTCGGCGCTGGATCCATTAAATTGCATAAACTTGATTTCTTGATCCGAGAAGCTGCTTCTGAGAATGGCTATTTTATTTATTTCATGATTCAAGGACAAAAGGCGGAGGATCGTTTTCTTTACGCCAAACCCTTGATTATAAGTTCCTGGGAGGCTATGACCAAAGAAAGGATTCAATATTTGGTACTCCAAACCGACACACCTCAAACCGAGCCCAGTATTTTTTATAGCACCCTGAAAGATCGTGCAAATCTTGTGGCAAGATTTTCACCGTACCGAGATCCATCCCAAGCTTCTGTCTTAGATAAAAGCGCTATGACCGGAGGCCCTTTTATTATGACCGAACTGCTGAAGCGCAATCGCAACGGGCCGATTTTAGAGATTTACAAAATTCATTCTTAAACAACTCAGGAAAGTTATTTAAGCGAGGAAAGCAGAGGAGTATTTTTAACAGCATCCGCGCGGTATTTTCCAAACCGCCGCTGCCAAGCAAAATTGAGACCTTCCCACAAGGCTTGTCCCATGATACGCATATTTACAGACGATTTGCCGGCCTGACGTCCCCGGTGATTGGAAGGAATTTCCCGGATCCGGTAGCCCAGATCATGGGCTTTTACAATAATTTCCGGAAGCACAAAAAGGGAAGTGGATCGAAGTTCAATGCGCTCAAGAATTTCCCGGCTCCAGGCCTGCGACCAGTTATAGTCGTTGACCCGCATACGAAAAAGGTAATTCAAAAGAAAAATATAAATTACAGACAGAAAAAAACGAAAAAGCTGATAGGCATTTCTCTGCCACCGAACCCCTAAAAGAACGTCAGCGGTTCCGCTCTGAAGAATCTCAATAAATGCCGGGAGTTCAGAACTGTCAAATTCCTCATCCGCCCCGATATACATCAAATAGCGGCCGCGCGCCTTGGCTATTCCGTCTTTTAAAGACCGGGTGTAACCCTGATTTTGTTCATGGATAATCAGCTGACTGCGTGGATACTTCTTCATTTCTTCAATTAAAACCGCACGAGTTCCGTCCCTGCTACCATCCTCAACAATAATGGCTTCCCAATTCCAATCCGGATGCGCATTCAAAACTTGATGAAGATTGCGCAGCATGTTCGCAATATTGAGCTCTTCATTATAGACAGGGACTATGAAACTGATAAAGGGGATCGACATGATGCGTTAGCTTATTTATTTCCGCTCCTGGTGTCAATCCTGCCTCTTGGACGCTATTTTTGAAATAGATTGAGTGAGGCATTGGCGAAGCTGATAAAACTTGATAAGATACACACTCCCAAAGGAGGGCGCCTTGCCTAAACCATATGTCAGTGTCGTGCTTCCGGCCTACAATGAAGAACTTGCCATTGGCAAGGTGATCGAAGATGTTCGCCGTTCACTTTCCAATGTATCCTATGAATTTGAAATTCTTGTCATTGACGATCATTCTGGTGACCGCACCGCAGAAATTGCCAAATCGCTGAGTGCCCGCGTTATTCGCCGCCCCTTTACGGGAGGTTCCGGATCCAGCCGCAGGACGGGCATCCTGAACGCCGAAGGCGAAATCATCGTCATGTTGGATGCCGATGGCTCCTATGAAGCCTCAGACATCCCTAAATTGATCGAATTCTTCCCCGAATACGACCAGGTCAACGGGGCTCGGACCAGCGAGCAGGGAACTTTAAAGCTCCTCAGAACCCCCGCTAAATGGTTTTTAAGGCGGTTGGCTTGCTATTTAACCAAGACTCATATTCCGGACCTAAATACCGGGCTTAAAGCCTTTAAAAAGTCCGTCATGATGAATTATCTCTGGGTTCTGCCCGATGGGTTTTCCTGTGTTACCACCATGACGCTAGCCTTTTTGACTAACGGTTACGCCGTCAAATATATCCCCACGACCTACCACAAACGGATTGGAAAATCGAAATTCCATCCGGTCAAAGACAGTCTCAACTATCTCAGCACGATTGTCCGTATGGTCATGTATTTCCGGCCGTTACGGATCTTTATGCCCACAGCCGTCGGACTTTTTATTTTTGCAATTGTGAAGTCTATTTTGAGCCTTGTCTACACCGCAACGCTTCAAGAATCGGACATCATCATTTTCATGGCCGCGATCATGATTTTTTCACTCGGACTGATTGCTGATCTTATAGTGACCTACAACAATCGCCGCGGGGGATAATCCCGTCCATGCCGCTGAAAAAAGCTGACTTCATTGCGCTTGCGCTTATTCTGCTTGCTTTTGGCGTTTGGTTCGGGGATCTTTTTTCTTTAAAATCAGCCTTTCTGTGCGGAGATCACCGGGAGCAGCAATACCCCTGGGCTTTTTTTCTTCAGTCTCAAATCCGGCAATTTCGCCTGCCCTGGTGGTGCTCTTCCATCCACGCAGGCTTTCCGCTCCTTGCTGAAGGACAGATCGGTGCGTTTTATCCTCTCAATTGGATTTTTTTCTTTTTTATGCCTATGAAATGGGCATACAACTACAGCATCTTGTTTCATTATGCGCTAGGAGCCTTTCTTTTCTATCTCTACACGAGGAGCATAAAGCTCTCTACCTTCGCCTCACTTTTTTCAACTTTGATTTACCTATTTGGCTCCGCGCAAGGAGGCTATTTCTACTATAATTTTATCTCTCAAAAAGTGGTCATCTGGCTTCCGCTGACTTTGATGCTTATCGACCGACTGATCCAACAGCCCCGATTTAAAGACGGCCTCCTCGTGTCCTTTCTTTTTACATTGGAAATTTTTGGCGGATACCTTCAAGTGGCTGTTTATACAATTTTTTTTGCGGTGGTCTATTTTATTTTTTTCTGGATACAAACACGGAAGCCTAAAGCCCTCATTGTTTTTGTGGTTTCCGGAATCCTGGCTGTTTTTTTCTCACTGGTTCAGCTTGCTCCAACTTTTGAGCTTGCTCAATATTCTTCCCGAGCCCAAGCGGTTCGAGATCTGGCTTTTATCGGTTCGATGAATCCCGCGGGGATATTGACCCTTTTTTATCCGTCCTGGGATGGCTTTCTGGGTTCCGAGCTTTACGTAGGCATTTTGGGTCTTTTTTTTGCAGTACTGGCATTAAATTATCCGCGCAATGCTCACCGAAATTTCTTTTTATTTTCTGCAGCATTCTTTTTTTTACTCGCGCTGGGGAAAGTCGGTCTTGTGTATGCCGCGCTGGTCGATATGACGCATTTTTATTCTTTCAGAACTCCCATCAAATTTCTTTTCTACGTTTCCTTCTCGCTTGCAGTTCTAGCGGGATTCGGGTTTGATTTCTTCTTTAAGATCCTGGAAAACCCCCGCGCTCCTTTGATTCACCATAAAAAGATGAGGGTGGCGCTAGGCGTCGCAATTTTGATGATACTGGTTCCGATGATTGGCTCTACCGTGCTTAAGCGCCATGAAAATCTCATCTTGAAATCCTTCCATTCGTACGTAGAGCATAACATCCACGGGAAACCCGGGCATCCCCACGGCTTGGATTATTACCGGGATAAAACCGAAAAGTTTTACCGCTCGATTCAAGACGCTCTCTCACTGAATTCTCATAATACTAAGATCGAATGGGTTGTTCTTTTGCTTACGCTTGGATTCTTATTTTGGCTGAGTGTTCAAACCCGAATTTCTCCTCGACTCAAGTTCGCCGTTATTATGGCGTTATTGCTGGATCTTTATTTTTACAGCTTTACAAGCATTCAAGCGAATAAGGAACCTTTCACCTCCATCCCTCCGCCTGTGCCGACGACTCCATTGGGTGAAGTCCTTCGCTCGGATCATTCGCAATTCCGAATGATCGAAAATGTTTCCTTTGATAGCCAAAACATCCGCTATCCCATTCTTCCCAGCTCCAATCTTTTGTGGAAACTCGATGATTTGGGCGCTTATTCACCCCTCATCATGAAACATTACCGAACCGAGTTAGCGGGGTGGGGCGGTTATCTGAATGACTCCTTTCAAACCGAGTGGATGAATCCGGCAAAATTCCTCGCTCACCTCGATACCTTGCGCCTTCTCAATGTGAAATATATCCTGTCACATCAGCGCCTTGAAGATCCTCGGCTTGATAAAAAAGCCGAAGAGGAGGGCGTTCTTCTTTACCAGATCAAAGC